>PNJV01000031.1 GCA_013822085.1 Isosphaera sp.
TTGGATGAGGACGGTAAACCGATCGCAGATCCATCAAGAGCAAACAGAGGTCAGTGGTCGATATTCTGCGGGTATCTGTGTGCTCCGGACGGTATGGATCTCGAGAAGCCGGAGGTCATTGATTATGGCAACTAAGATAACGCGTTACCGATGCGGCTCGAGGCTAGGACAGTCGTGCCTTTTCCCCGTAGCTGTTTTATGCCTGAGTTGCTGTTCCTCACTCGAACATCGAAACAAACAAGAAGTTCATTCTCAAGACAAGTCCAGCACCGAGATAGAGCGAGAGGAGCAAAAATCTGCTATTGCGCAATGCGCAGATTTCTATGGGATACGCGGAAAGAAATTCGATATGCTCGCCACCATGGAAGTATACGCCGCGCAGGACGGCGAGTATTACTCAGCTTTTTTGATGCGGGAACGAGTTACTGTTCCTTTCTCGATAGATATTCACAGAGCCTCCTTTACGCGTCTGGTAGATTTACTGCGATCGGACGAGTACGCGGGATTCGATGTCGTGGCGGGGGACGCGGAAATCACACAGTATGTGGGTCAAAAGTATAGGGATCTTACTGTCAACGAATTGCTGCGATTTCGCATCGAACTTAACAAAAAATAAGAACGGCACGATCGCTGTTGTGGGGAGCGCCGCGCGCTGCGGCACGGGTACACTGGAAGACTCCACGACGCTACTTCCGGCCTGACCGAGTACCGCCACCGCTGGATGAACCCCGCTGCGGGGACCTTCCTCCAGAGAGACCCGCTGGGGTATGTCGATGGGATGAACCCGAATGTGTACGTTAAGGGGAATCCGCTGATGTACATGGATCCCTACGGGAGCTACTCGTGGATAACCTCATGGATCGGCGGAGCTCTCAAAAGCACAATTGTTGGAAATGCAATCGATGATGCGACAGATGTGACATATGAGGCGGTAGCTTACGGAGATGCGGGCAGTGTGGCATTCGGAGTCTCCGGAATTGCGGCACTCAGCGCTGCGGCGGATTCAGTGATAAGCAATGTAGCAAGTACTGAACCGACTATTGCTGTCGCGGTCGGCGGGTTGCACGATGGTCTAGTGGCGACCGTCTATGGCACGATTGATGGAATTACATTAGGGCTATTTGATTTAGCTCACGTGCCATTTCAAAACGGCTACCTCATTGACCCGAACGATCCAAATCTGCGGACAAGTTGTTCTATTGGACAGATAACGGGGCCGATTCTGACACTGGGAGTTGGCGGCCATGCAACGAGCGTAAGGGGCTTTTTGTTTGGTCGTGGCCGGTATCGCGGCGGATCACCGGGAATCCTTAATCGCGGGAACCCGCGGATAGGGTGGGGATACAACGACGCCACTAAGTTGAATACATTTGGTTTTCATGGCAATCGGCTAGGTTCCACGATGACTGGATCAGCGTTCCGCAGTGGGTAGTGGAATGGATATGGTGAAGACATCGCACACTAGACACATCGCTAGCTTGATTCATTCCGCATTGGATCTTGATGCACTTTCACGCGTGATCGCCTCTTGCCGTATTCGATTCGACGTCGGCAACAACGACACGACGGAGTACGAATTGATTGTTCCACAAAAAACTTGCCCGATTAAATTTTTAGTCAGCAAGTATGGAGCGGGGGCTTGTATTGGGAAAAGGCTGTACTGGGAAATTGAGACCGTGAAAGATGCCGAAGAGTTGTCAGAAGCTCTTCGCTCCATGATCGATCGAGACACGATAGAAGAGTGGGATAGTTCGACAGGGCGTCTCGTAGCTTCGCTTCGCTTTGCAGACACAAACGAGCGGTTCTTCAGATATTCCACCTTTTGTTCGGACGATTTGTCTTGTGGTCAACAAAATTATCAAAGATATGAGGGCATTTAGCGAGCGTTACGAAGCTGCGATCACTTTGGTACTGGTATAAAAGGGCATGACTAGCTTAGCCTCACCGAGTACCGCCACCGCTGGATGAACCCCGCCGCGGGGACCTTCCTCCAGCGAGACCCGCTGGGGTATGTTGATGGGGTAAACTAGGTGGCTTGTGACGGCAACCTGGTGAAACTTATCGCACTTGCGCCAGGCGTCTTGCGGCTGGACCGCGTCTGACAGATCCATCGTGCGGGATTCGCACAGCGCATTGTTCGGCGCACGCAAGGCTGCGCCAGGCCGCGTGATCGTGGCTGATGCCTGTCGGCAAGGAGGCCGACGATGGCCAAGTTACAGAGGACGGGTCGCGGTGCCGACGGGCAGCTTGGCATGGTGTGCCCGCCACCTTGCACGAGCAGGTACTCGACGAGCACGCCGCCGCCGTGGAAGACGAACACGACAGAGAGCTCTCCGGCTCTCGGTTAGCGAGGGTGAGACGAATGGTCGCTGTTGTGCTCGCTCTCGTGGGGAGCCACGGGTGCGGCCAGTCGCTCCCACGCGGTTTCGAATGTCATAACATCGCCGCCGACCTCGACCTTGGCACGCTCAGCATCCGAGGCCGACTCGAACGCCGCGAGCTTGGATCCCATCGGCGTGCGGAGGTTCGGCGAGAGCAGGAACCGCGACTTCTCAGTACGCATCCACTGGCTGCTCGTGTGGCTGTGCGACCAGCGGGCGAGCACCTTGGCGTCCGGGTGCTTGGCCTCGTAATTGACCTGGCAGTTAAAGTCATCGAAGAGCCGGGCTTCCGGGCCGCGCGGGCCCCGGACCACCGTCGCCGTCGCCCAGCGCTGGTCGGTGATGATCATGTTGCAATGGTCGCAGAGCGAATCGCCGAGCCTGACGGTCGGAGGGATCTCGATCGATTGCTCGCCGCACGCCGAAACGATGAGCGTTGGAGCCAGAATCGCCGCGACGAGAGTGTGTTGCTTCATACCGAGCCTCGCTTTTCGAACAGCAGCACGGCCGTGCCGAGGGGGACCAGCGTCCACGCAACGAGCGATGACGCGAGGATCCAGGGCAGCGAACCGCCGAGGGTCTGTGACGCGTACGCGCCGGCGGGCCCGAGCACGTCGAGCGACGCGTTCATGTTGACGATCACGGCCATCTTGAACGCCTGGAGCGGGTTAAGCGACGCCAGGCCGAAGAGCTCTTGGACGCGGAGCTTGAAGACCACGGAGCTGGCCATGAGGCCCAGATCGCTGACGAACACGAGCGTGAGCCAGACGAAGAGCGCAAGCCCGGTCGAGATCGCGGTTCGGCGTGAGACAACCGAGATCAGCACGCCGACGCTGAGCATCGAGACCGCTAGAAGCGACGTGAAGGCCACGAGCATGGCAAAGGCGCCGACGCCGACACCGCCGGCACGCCAGGCAAGGACGCCCGCGCTGACACCGAACCCGATGCAAAGCGAGCAGACCAGCGCCGCGGAGAGCCCCAGATGCTTGCCGAGCAGCACCTGCGTGCGGGAGACCGGCTGCGCGAGCAGGTAGAGCAGCGTGCCCCGCTCGCGCTCGCCGGCGATCGAGCCGGCCCCCGCGGTCAGCGCCATCAGCGGGACCACGAGCATGACGAGGTTGAGCAGGCCCGCTGCCGTCCGGCCAAAGCCGGCAAACCCGTGCGAACCGACGCCGCTGAGCGACAGGAACGAGACGCCGACGGCGAGCACCGTGAACGCGACGGTGTACAGCAGGAACCACTTGCTGGCCAGCGCGTCGCGGAACTCTCGCCCGGCAAATCGCGCGACGCACGACAGCGGCTTCGGCGTGGCGGGCCGCGTCGGGACAACGGCTGAGGCGGGGGCAGCGATTGTGCTCATCGTCCGGCCTCCGGGGTCTTGATGTCGTCGAGGATCTCGATGTCGCGGACCTCGATCTGCCGCCGGGCCAGGGCCGCGATGGGCTCGGCCTTGCGGTCCCGGGGCACCGCCACGCACAGGCCGTGGCCGTTGAGGTGCACCGCGTGGCCCGCCTCGCGCAGCACGTCGGCAGCGGCCGACTCGCTGGCCATCGTCAGGTACAGCCGCACAACCTGGACGGGCTTCTCGGTCGGCCACAGCTGCGCGGGCGTCGTGTCGCGGATCACCGCGCCGCGCTCCAGGACCAGCACGCGGCTGGCGAGCGAGATCACCTCATCCGGCCGGTGCGACGCGAACAGGAGGGTCTTGCCGGCCTGCCGAAGGCGCTGAAGCGTCGCGACGACCTCGCCCCTGCCCGACGCGTCGAGGTTCGACGTGGGCTCATCGAGGATGATCAGGGGCGGCTCGCTCAGCAGCGCGACGGCCAGGGCCAGCCGCTGCTTCATGCCGCCCGAGAGGTCGCGCACGCGTTTGCGTTCGTGGCCGCTCAGACCGACCGCGTCGAGCGACTCGGCGGCCCTGGCCCGGCCCACGCCGCGCAAGCGGGCGAAGAACATCATGGACGATCCAAGGCGGGCGTCGTCGTGGAAGGCGAGCTCCTGGGGCACGTAGCCCACCAGTGCTCGGGCGTGCCGCCCCCGGCGTCGCACGTCGACGCCGCCGATCGAGGCTTGCCCCTTGAAGCTGACGACCCCGAGCAGGCAGCGGATGAGCGTGGTCTTTCCCGCTCCGTTGCTGCCCCAGAGCGCGAGCGAGCCGCCGGGGTCGAGCTCGAAAGAGACGCTGGAGACGGCCTCGACTGGCCCGAACCGCTTGGTGACGCCCGTGGTCCGGATCATGCCGGGGCTCCTCTGCTGATCGGCCCGAGGCTGGGATGGGTCGCCATCACCGCGATGAGCGCGGCCGCTCCGGCCAGCATCGCACCGGCGAGCCACGCCATCCGATTCGTGCCGGCTGGAACACCGGCCGATGCGAGCGCGGTCTGCGGCACGGCCACCAGGGGCGCCGGATCGATCAGGGTTGATTCGGGCCGCAACTCCGGCAGCGCCCGCGCGGTGAACTCGACCGCCTGCTGGGCGGGGCTGTGAACGAACAGCCTCAGGTTCGGCTCGCTCGCGAGCATCGCGCCGAACAGGCTCTGCGGCTCGTGCACGACGTCGCCGATCCCGTCTTGGTCCAGGTCAAAGCCGGCGTAGTCGGACCAGTAGTTGCCCACGCCGTTGCGCGCAAAGTCGTTGCCCATGAGGCGGCCTCGGCCGTGCGCGGCGGCGGGCTCCTCGTTCTCGATGAAAGCGTTGCCCGTGAATACGTTCGAGCGCGTGCTGGGCGTGGCGAGCAGCCCGACCTGGTTGAACGCGATCAGGTTGGACTCGAAGAGGCCCGTGGAGCCGATCGACGTCGGGCTGTTGTCGATGAAGACCCCGACGCGGTTGGCAAGCAGGGCGTTCTTGAGGATGGTCACGTCGTCGCAGTCCTTGATGCCGATGCCGTAGCCGCTGGCGCCGCGGTTGTTCCGCAGATGGTTGCCGCGGAGCGTGATGCGGTTGCTGTACATCAGGTACACCCCGACCGAGTTGCCGTCGAGGGTGTTGCCGTCGAGCACGGACCCGTGGCTGTACATGAAGTGGAGCCCGTAGCGGCTGCCGGTCACCGTGTTGCGCGTGACGCGCAGGTCCTCCGAGTACCAGAACACCATGTCGCGCGCGTCGTTGACCACGTTGTCCTCGACGACCGTGCCGTGGCTGGACCAGACCCGGATGCCGTCGCCGCGGCGTTCGGGGTCGAGCGGCTTGCTCCGCACGGTGTTGCCCCGGACCCGGCACTGGGGGGCGTCCCGCAGATCGATGCCGAACAGCGCGTCCTGGATCGTGTTGGACTCGATGACCGCTCGGCCGGCGCCGACGAAGATCGCCGCCGGCTCACTGGCCACGTCCTGCCCGGAGGCGCGAACCGTGGCGCGGCGGACCGTGACGCCCTCAGCGGCGATGGTGATGACGGTGCCCTTGCCGAGCCCATCGAAGACCACGCCCGCGCTGCCGTCTAGGACGATCGGCTTGCGGATGACCAGGTTGCCCTGGTAGACCCCGGCCGGCAGGCGCAGCTCGTCCCCGGGCGCTGCGCGGTCGATCATCCGCTCGACGACCGACACCGGCTGGGGCGCTGAGGCCTGCTGAGGCGCCGGCGGGCCTTGCGCTGTCGCTGCGACAGCAACGACCGAGGCGATGAGATGGCAGGCGGTGGCGAGCATGCGGGACCTTGTTCAAGCGATGAACGGCGCGGCATTGGCACGCCGGGCTTTGACAAGCGGCAGGTACGCCCTGCGGTGGAAGTACAGGGCCGCCACCAGCACGAGCGAGGCCGCCGTCGCCAGCACCAGCCCGACGCCCGGCGTGGCGATCGTCACGAACTGCCCGATGCCTCCCTTGCCGAGCGCCGTGGGCACGAAGGGCTTGACCGCGTTGGACAGCGGCGCGTTCGGGTCGAGGTTGAGCCCGAAGTGCCGCATCCATAGGTGAAGGTCGACCAGGAACACCGCGGGGAAGAGCACCACCGGCGCGACCAGCAGCGCGGCCCACCGCGTGTGGACGTACGCCGCCAGCTCCAGCATCACGATGAACGCGATCATGATGAACACCCCCGCGGCACGCTCCAGCTCCGCGGCCTCGTACAGCGACCGCATGCCGATGTAGTGGTTCAGGCCGTCGATCTCCGCCACGTCGCCGGTCAGCGAGTTCATGTATGCCGTCATCACCAGCCCTTGCGGGTACTGCGGGGCCCGCAGCTCCATGCGCCAGTACGGCAAGAACAGCGAGACGAGCAGGAGCACCCGCGCCACCAGCATCAGGAACCCGGGCAGGCCGTAGCGCAGCGAGTGCTTGGAGGCCTCCAGCGGGCTGACCCGCGGGCCAAGCACACGATCGATGACCCTGTCCATGGGCGCAGCCTCCGGGCTCGGCGGGCCACGGGGCCGCGCCGGCCGATCAAGCCGCCGAGCGGGCTCTCGCTCGCCCCGCGGCGGGTGCTCACTTGGGCTCGACCATCAGGTAGCCCATCATCTCCAGGTGGAGCGCCGAGCAGAACTCGGTGCAATAGAACGGGAAGGTGCCGGCGGTGTCGGCGACGAACTCGATCGTCACGCTCTCGCCGGGCTCGAGCGACGCGGTGATGTTGTAGACCGGCACCGCAAAGCCGTGCGTCGCGTCCACGGCGCGCTCCGTGTTGGTGATGTGCCAGCGGACCTTCTCGCCCTGCTTGAGGTAGACGTGCTCGGGGTTGAAGTGGCTGCGGATGGCGGTCATGTATATATCGACGGTCCCGTCTGCGCCCCGCTCGACGCGCTCGCCTTTGGGCTTGGGCGCCGACGGGTTGATGTTCTGCTGGTGCGGGTCCCAGCCGACCTCCGGGTAGGTCGCCCACGCGTTGATCTTGTCGGCCTTGATGATCTGCGCGTAGTGCGGCTCGCCGACGCCCATCGCCATGTCGTAGATCACGGGCATGTTGGTGCCCTTGCTGCTGATGTCCAGCAGCTGGAGGTTCTGCGGGAGCAGCGGGCCGGTCTGCACGAACCGGTCCACGGCCCACTTGTTGAGCGACACGAGGTACTTGCCGTCCGGGCTGACCGTGTCGCCCTCGGCGGCGGCCAGGTGGCCGACGTTGTAGTGCACCGGCGTCTTTTGCACCACGGTCCAGTCGGGCTCGGGGGTGCCGCTGCCGTAGGAGCCGCCCAGCGTCCACCGAGCGACGGCCGAGTCGAGGTACAGCGAGGTGTACGCGTACCCGTCAGGCCCGAACTGCGTGTGCAGCGGCCCGAGGCCCAGCTCGACGCGCTTCTCCACCACGCTGTCAAAGTCCAGGATCGGCACGCCGTAGTCGTCCTTGCCCGAGAAGTTCTTGGCGGCGATCGCCCGCTTGATCTTCTCGATGGAGAACACCGTCACGTGCGGGTCGAGCTTGCCGGCGACGACGACAAACTCGCCCTTGGGCGTGACGTCGACGCCGTGCGGGCTGCGCGGCTCGGGCGTGATGTGCAGCAAGCCCTCGGCCACGGCCGTCTCGAGCGTGATCACCGGGAAGCCCTCGATCTGCACTGTCTTGCCGGCCTTGAAGAGCGCCTCGGCCTTGCGCCAGTCGATGATGTGCAGGAAGTCCGTCGGGTTGCGGCTGGCGCCGGCCTCGAAGGGCGGCTGCTTGTCCTGGATGCCGCCGGTGGCCTTCTCCGAGTTGAGCGAGTTGAGGAAGATGAAGCCGTCGCTGGCGCCCTTGCCGGCGTCGGCCAGGTCGTGCCAGTACAGCGGGAGCTCGATGGCGAACGACTGCTCCTTGTCGATCCGACCGCGGGCCCGGTCGAACTTCCACAGCGTCACCGAGCCCTTGTACTTCTCCTTGTAGTCGGCGATCGGCGCAAACGCCGCCCCCCACGGCAGGGCGTACTGGCCGCCCTCGATCACGTACTCTGTGTCCGGCGTGACGAACGTGCCGCCGTGATCGCTGAGCGTCAGCGGGTTCTTGACGATCTGCTTGGTCTCCCAGTCGCGCAGGTCGATCACCGCCACGCGGGCGTTGATCTTGTCGTTGATGAACAGGAACTGACCGTCGTAGTCCCCCTTGGTCTCCGACAGCGCCGGGTGGTGCGTGTCGCCCCACAGGTTCGACTTGCCCTTGGGGAAGCCCTCGGCGATGATCTTGTCGCCCACGCCGTACCCCCACCCCTGCCACGGCTCGGGCGTGAACACCGCGATCGACCGCAGCAGGCGCATGCTCGGGATGCCGACGACGAAGACCTGCCCCGCGTGCCCGCCGGAGGCGAACATCAGATACTCGTCCTTCTTGCCGCTGGGCAGGTACGTCTTGGCCGCCGCGATCAGGTCGGCGTTAGTCAGCCCCCGCTCCTTGGCGACGGCTTCGACGTCCCGCATCGACTGGGCGCTGGCGGCCGCGGCCAGGCCGCACACCGTCAGGATCGCCAGCGTCAGGGGCACGGAACTCGCCTTGGTCTTTGCGCTTTTCATGGTTTGTCCTCGGGTCTGCGCCGTCTCGGGGACCCCGAGGCCCGGCATGGTGCGAACGCTGGCTGCCTTTACGAGCCCATCGCCTCTTTCTGCACGGCTCGGATGTATTCCACGATCGTCTGGAGCTGGTCGTCGGTGATCGCCGGGTTGCCGCCCTTGGGGGGCATGTCGATGCCGGTGGAGTTGTTCGCATCCCAGCTTGCGCGGCCGGACTTGACGAACCTCACCAGGTCGGCGTCGCCCGTGCCCCGCACGTACCCGCTTGTCGTGAGCGGGAGCCCGAGCCCCTCGATGCCCTCGGCGCCCTTGCCGTGGCAGGCGGCGCACGAGGCGAGGAACAACTCGTACCCCGCGTGCGACTTCATCTCGATCGCGCCGATCGGCTGCCCGCCGGCGCCCTCACGCCCGACGATGTTCCACGGCTCCATCGAGACGGGCGGCACGCCGGGCTCCTGCAGCGTGCGCAGGTAGGCGATCACCGCGTTGATGTGGCCGTCCTTGAGGTTCCGGGCCCCTCGGCCGGGCATGAGCGCGCCCGTGGTGTTGCCGGGGGCGCCCGGCTTGCGCCCATCGACGATCAACGCGAAGAGCTGCTCGTCGGTCTGCTCCTGGATGAAGGCGCTGTTGTGCAGCGGCTTGCCGAGGCTGTGGACGCCGTCGCCGTTCGGGCCGTGGCAGACCGCGCAGCTGGCGGCGTAGGTCGAGCGACCCAGCGCGACCGGGGACACGCCGGTCACGCCAGTCCCGCCCCCCGCCTGGCCGGCCGCAGCCAGCGACGCCGGATCGGGCTGGAGCAACGCGATCAGCGTCACGATCAGCGGCAGCGTCAGCGCAAAGAGCAGCGCCATGCCGATGGCGTCCCACTTGTACGGGTCCGAGCCGGCGGTGCGCTGCGCGCTGACGGCTGCGCCATCGAAGGAGGCCGGGGTGTCTGGGCGCATGGTCGTTGCTCCATGGGTGCCGCGTCATTGTTTACTTGCAGATGCACTTGTACACATTTATCGTACACCCTGCCCGCAATGTGGTCAACTTTGTCCAATATTTACTCGCTCACGCCCCGGCCGCGGCCCTTGGCAACCGTCAGGGTCACCGGCAGACGCCCCTGGGCGTCGCACAGGGGCCGCACGCCGCCCTCGCCGTCGAGCAGGTCGGCGAGCGATGTGGACGCGAACGTGCGCTCCGATCGTGCCATCTCGGCGTCCAGCAGGCGGTGCAGTGCGCACAGGCTGGTGTGCCCCTTGATCCCCAGCGGGCATCGTTCAATACGCGGGATTGACGTCTCGGAAGCCCTCAGAACGTCCAGCACGCTGATGCTCGTGGGCATCTTTGCCAGGACGAAGCCGCCATTGGTGCCTCGGCGGGCTTCCAGGATGCCGTGGCGCGCGAGCATCCGCAAAATCTTCTGCAGATACCCAACAGGGACACGAACAGCCTCGGAGATGTCCTGCGCTGACGCCGGCTCGCTGGTCGGCCTGGCGGCAAGCCACAGCGCGGCTCGAAGGGCGTACTCGGACGTCTGCGAGATCATGGTGCACGCTCCGGGCTACCGGACTTATCGATCTAGTCGTGCACTATCGGCCCGCCATCCCGGCGTGTCAACAGATTCCGGCCCGTTCGCGTGGTTGTGTGCTCAGAATTTCAGCGCGGTCTGCACCCAGAACCGGGTTGTGTCCGGTTGGCCCGAGTCGCCGTCCAAGAAGCCGCCCTTGATTAGCACGGCCCAGTTCGGCGTGATCTCCCGGCTGGCGACGAAGTCGAACTCTTCACCCAGGTCGTTGCCGCCCTCGTCGGAGAAGAACAGGTGATAGGTGACAGCGGCCTTGATCCCCCAGGGCAGGTCCGCCCCGACACCGAAGTAGAGATCCTGCACGCCAAAGGCCGGCGTGACGAGGAAGTTGTCCGCAAAGCCCTGGAAGGCGTGGTTGGTGCCCAGCGGGAACCGGAAGGCAAAGACGCCGTCGTCGCTGCCCAGGAACTGGTAGCCCACCAGCACGTGACCGAGCTGCCCGCGGGTGACGCGGAGCTGCGCCGCCACGAAGTCGGCGTTGTAGTCGACGGGGTTCGACGCCGCGTCGGTCTGATGGGCGTAGGTCAGTTCGTAGTCGGCGTAGAGATCGGCCTGGTTGTCGGCCTCCTCCCAGAGCCGCCCGGTCAGGAGCACGCCGAACGTGTTGCTGGAGTTGAGCGGCTCGTCGCGCTCGAAGTCGAGCAGGTACGCGAACGGCGTGACCCTGAGCTGCGGCGCAACGCGGTAGGCGGCGTGGAAGAAGTGCGAATCGGAATCGGGGTTCGGCCCGTCGGGCCCGAACGTGCGCTGCACGCCCCACACGTAGGCGTAGGAGAACTCCAGCTGATCGACGCCGAGGTTCGTGCTGGCGCCCACAGCGTCAAAGGTCTGCTCGAACTGCCGCCAGCCGACGTTGCCGATGAAGCGGTCGTCGTCGAACCTGATCCGTTGCCGGCCCGCCTTGAGGTCCAGCGACACGCCGCTGTCGCCGATCGAGCCGGTCTTGTACCGGCCCCAGGCCTGGTTCACCTCGGTGCCCGGCGGGTCGAAGGTCACCGTGCGGGTGGGCGTGCCGGTGCCGGTGGCCGGGACGAAGAAGTTGTCTTCCTCCGGCGTCGAGACGTTCTCCATCTCGACGAAGCCGCTGATCCCATAGATAGGTTTGGTCTCGTAGCCGAGGCGGATCCGGTTGGTGATCTCCGTTGACGAGTCCCGCCCGGTGGTGTCGGCGGCCTCGACGCGGAAGTTGTTGTCCAGGTGAACCTTGCCGGTGACCAGCGCTTCGAGGATCCCGCTCGGCGGCTTGGCGGGGTCCGAGAGCCACCCCAGCGGTGGGCGTGGCGGCGGGGGAGCGCTCCCCGGGCTAGGCGCTGCCGGCGTTGCTGATGTTGCGGGCGATGTCGATGTCACAGGCGCTGTTGGGCTTGTTGGTGCTGCCGTGCTCGCGGGCGTCGCCGGGCCTGCTGATGGGCTTGCCGGCGTGATCGGCGCTGGGGGTGCTGTCGGCGTTGCAGGGGTCGCCGGCTGGGCGATCGCGGGGTGTGTGGCTGTGAGCAAGGCGAGCAAGGCGCTCCTGAGCATGTTCATGATCGTTGCCCCTTGAGGCGGAGCCGCTTCAACCGCAGGCACACGGGCCCTCCGCCGTCGGCCCGGGTCCTGCTGTGCGCTCAGCGGTTGGGGGCGGTCTGGGCCCCCTTGAGCGGAGTCACGCCCTGCACCGGCTCGATCGGCAGATCCGCGGTGCTGGGGGCCGCTGGCGCCCGCAGCCGCAGGGCCGCAGCCTGGGCCTGCCGGCTGTAATCGATCGACTCGCCGAGGATGCGCGTGGCCTCTTGGTCGGCGTGGAACCCGCGGGAGTTCTCGCTGCTGATGAAGTCCAGCCGCCACATCGCCTTGCGCTGGAGGGCAAAGACGGGCGCCAGCTGCTCGTCCGTGGCCCCAGCGGCCTTGGCCTCCAGGATCGCGTCGAGCATGTCGGTCATCGCGACGGCCGCCTTGTCCATGAGCGCCAGGGTCCGCCCCTGGATGGTCTCGACTTTCTGACGGAGCGACGCCTCGTCGTCGTTGTGGCACTGCTGGCAGGCGTTGTTGATGTTGGCCAGCGGGCTCTGCACGTTGTGGCTGGAGACCTTGAGCGCGCCGTCGCGCTCGTAGGGCATGTGGCAGTCGGCGCAGCTGACGCCGCTGCGGGCGTGGATGCCCTGGCTCCAGAGCTCGAACTCGGGGTGCTGGACCTTGTGGACCAGCGCGCCCGTTTCGCCGTGCTTGAAGTCGAAGAAGGCCGTGCCGTCCGGGAACTTCTTCTGGTCCCAGTGCTCCTCGAGCTGCTCCATCTTGAGGCCGTTGGACCACGGGAACTCGAGCGTGTCCTTGGCGGCGCAGTAGTACTCCACGTGGCACTGGCCGCAGACGTACGAGCGCATCTCCTGGCGTGTGGCGTCGCGGTTGGGGTCGTAGGGCCTGTCGCGGTCGCCGCGGCGCCACTTCTCGATGCTGGGCAGGTGGGGCGTCGGCTCGTCGCTCTGTGCCAGCGCCGCGATGCCGCGCACAAAGCCGGGCCGCGTGACCCGCACGGCCATCGTCTCCGGGCTGTGGCAGTCGATGCACGACACCGGGTGCGCCTCGCCGGGCAGCGCGGCGTGGCCCTCGGGCAGCGGCTGGCCGGCGATCTCGCCGGTGAACCCTCCCAGCGGCGGCTGCGGGACCACAGGCACGTTCTCGCCCGGCGTCCCGTCCGGGGCCGACGCCAGCAGGCCGAGCACCTCGCCGTACGGCCGGCGGCTGCTCTCGTCGAAGCCCCGCATCACCGCCTCCATGTTGAACCCGGCCGCCAGGGCCGCCTCGTCGTGCGGCAGGCCCATGGCCTTGAGGCCCTCGCGGCGGTACATGACCGTGTTGGACGCGTGGCAGTGCATGCACGCCCCGGCCTGCGGCTTCTTGGTCACACGCTCGGTGACCCCCTGGTCGTAGAGCATGTACGCGTGCCCGCGCGCCTCGCGGTAGTCGATGCTAAAGGCGTACCCGGCGTACAACCGCTTGAGCCACGGATACGTGTCCAGCTTGCTCTGCGGCATGGCGCTAGCGCCGCCGTAGAACTTGTCCCCTGCCGTCGCCTTCCAGCCGTCGAACTGGTGCGGCCAGTTGCGGCCCCACGGCTCGGGATCGGTGCTGACCTCGGTCACCTCCACCAGCCGCACGAACGGCCGGCGCGCGGCCTGCTTGTGCCCGAACATCGTGATCAGAACCCAGGTCACCAGCAGCGTGCCCGCCACCGCGGCGACGAAGACCAGGGCCAGCAGCATCACGCGGCCCGAGCGGGACGCGCTCGCTACGGAGCCAGGATTCGATAGTTCTCGGTTGGTCATCTCTGCACCTCGTGTCGCAGTGAGTCTGCGCATCAGTCCCTCTCGGCATACCCCGATTCTCGCCCGGCGTGCCCGACGTCGCCGTGGCAGTGCACGCACAGCTGCATCTGGCCGCCGGGCTCGACGGGCAGCATGTGATCCACGTAATCCGCGTGGCAGTGCAGGCACGCGTTCTGGGTCACTCGCCGGTTGCGTTCCTTGATGCGGATCGGCTCGTGGAAGCCGCCCGTGGTGAACGCCAGCGAGTGGAAGAACCCGTTGTCGCCCTTGGTGAGCCACTTGCCCGCAAAGTCGTGCGGCAGGTGGCAGTCGTTGCAGGTGGCCACGCCGTGATGGCTGGACTTGACCCACGCGTCGTAGTGCCCTTGCATGACGTGGCAGTTGGCGCATGAGGCGGGGTTGTTCGTTAGATACGCCGCCCCGTCGCCGTAGCCGAACGTGAATGCCCCGAGCCCGCCCAGCACGCCCAGGGCGCCCGCACAGAGCACAGACAGCACGACCAACCCGCGGTGCTTTGACCCCTTGATAGGGCTCTGAGCGGGAGCGGCGGGCCGAACGTTCACGAGGGTCTCCTTCGCGGGTAATACTATCCTGGCATATCCACAAGTCCAGTTACGCGGGCTCGGGGACTGACACCCGACGGTCCGGCACGGCCGCCAGGGCGATGAGCCCAGCGTGCCCCGCGACGAACGCCGCCAGCCACGCCGAGGCCGAATCCAAGAACCCGTAGGCGTGCAGCCCAACGCCGAGCATGTTGGTCCCGAACCAGCTCCACGCCGTGACGATGTTGCCGGCAACCGCCAGCGCCGCGATCCCGCGCGCCCTGACCATGCCCCCCCAGCGGGCGTGCAGGATGATCGCGTTGATCAGCACGACCAGAGCCGCGCCGTTCTCCTTCGGGTCCCAGCCCCAGAACCGGCCCCAGGACTGGTCGGCCCAGATGCCGCCGAGCACCGTGCCGACGAAGCTGAGCAGCATCGCGAAGCAGACCACGCCGTAGACCATGCGGGCCATCGCCCGCTCGCGCTCCGGCGTGATCGCGCGCGTCAAGACCCTGCCCAGCAGGTAGACCGCGGCGATCGCGCCGGCCAGGAACGTGGCCGAGTAGCCCAGCGTGATCGTGATCACGTGCGTGGCGAGCCAGAAGTTGCTGTCGAGCACCGCCTGCATCATCTGCATCGTGTCGCCGTCGTTGCCCAGGTTGTGCGCCACGATCAGCGTCCCGGCCCCGATCGTCGCCGACCCCAGGACCGCCACGCCGAGCGGGTAGAGACGCTCGAGGAACACGCCGGCCAGCGCCGCAGCCCAGCCGACGAACACCGCCGAGGAGTACAGGTTGGTCACCGGCGGTCGGTCCTGGAGGTACACCCGCAGGCCGATGGCGACCGAGTGCACCGCCACCGCGGCCGTCAGCAACGCCAGCGAGCCGACACGCAGCCGCTCGGCCCACGGCCCCGCGCCGCCCCTGGACCGCGCCAGGAACGAGACGCAGACGCCGACGAACGCCAGGACGTACACCGCCGTCGAACCGGTGAACAGCGAGGCCCGGTTGAAGAGGACCTCCAGGCGCATCAGCCGCATGACCTCGGGCATCGAAGCCTCGAGCAGCTCGGTGTACGACGCGACGGCGGTGTTGAACCCCTGGGCGTCGCCCTCGCTTGCCGATGTCATCATCGCTGCCAGGAAGGCCACGCTCGGGTGCGGCGCCTCGGCGTCGTGGTCGTCGAGGAACGCGCCGTGGAACGACCGCCACTCCCCGCCCGGCGACAGCGGCGGGACCGTGTACGGCTCGCGCATCTGCGCGTGCGCCAGCACGGTGTTCACGCGGCCGTGCAGCTGGAGGACCGCCCGCTGGAACCCGTCGCGCTGACGGGGCTCAACACCCGCGGCCCGCTCGGCCTGCTCGGCGACCGCGGCCCACCGCGGCTGGATCGCTGCCAGCGAGACGCGCCCGCCGTCGCGCGGGCCCAGCCCCAGCAACGCCAGCACGTCCGGGTGGTCCACGCGGACGGCCGGCAGGTCGGCGACACGCCCCGGGTTCGTGACCAGGTCCAGGAGGTACCGCGACGCCGAGACCTTGCGGCCATCGGCTTGCGCCTGCTGACGCCCGCCCGCAATCATGAGCAGCGACCGAGCGGCGGTGTCCATCGGCTTGATCCGCCCGCCCGCCGAGACCGGCAAAGCGGCAAACGCCCGCGTGTCGAACTCCCCGCTGGCCGGCGGACGCAAGACCGCGCTGCACGCCAGCAGCACGCCGCAAACCCCGACCGCCCACGGCCACAGACGCGCACGCACTGCTGCCGGGCACAGCACCCCGCCGGCGCGCACCGGCCCTTGCCCGGCGCGGCGGCGCAGAAACCCAACGAGCGCCTGGCCGAAATGCCAAGTCATCCCGCCCCCCACCAGCACGCAAGCGATGTACGGCATCAGCCAGCCCGGGTTGCGCACGACCTGCAGCACCGTCCCGCTGCCGTCGGGCTTGTACGAAGCCTGGTAGAAGGTCAGCCCGGCGTACCGCAGCGGGTTGTTCATCCAGATCCGTACGTCCCGGTCGGTCTGGCGAGCCTGATCGACCAGCCGCACGTCGCTGGAGAAGTTCTTGGCGATGCTCGTGCCCGTGAACGTGTCGTGCCTGAAGTCGTTGAGGTGCAGCGTAAACGGCAGGTAGGTCCGCCGATACCGCAGCGCCAGCCCATAGGCCCCGCCGCCGACCTCGACGCGCTGCGGCTCAGCCAGCGCAACCGAGACCATCCACGTGCCCAGCGCCGCCCCGTCACGCAACAGCGTGACGTACGCCGCCAGCGTGTCGGCCTGCGCCCCGTCGACCCCGCTGACCGGCGGCCGGGGCTCGGCGCGGGCGTCGAGGCCGATGCCCGCGGTCGCGCGCGTCGCGCCGTCGGCTTGGAAGAGCGCCGCGTTCGGGAGCCACGAGTCGACCCGGACCGCAAAGGGCAGACCCGCGTCGCCGATGACCCCGCCGGACTCGGCAGCCTCGGCGAGCATCCACGCCGGGACCGTGACCACGCGATCGCGCGCCGGGTCGCTCGGGTCGATCACCGCCAGCTCAGCCCCGCGGATGTCCTCGACGTACGAGCTGCTCCCGCCCTCGTCGATGGCCATGAGGCCTTCGTCGGCCATGAACCCGGTCACGAACTCGCCCGCCAGCAGCACGACGAGCCCGGCGTGCAGCGCCATCACGCCCAAACGCCTGCGCGTCGCCTTGAACCGGACCGCGTGGGCCGCAAGCAGGTTCACGACCATCAGCCCGGCGATCGTCAGCCCGCCGGGGATCGGCACGCGCAGGCCCGAGCCCACCCCCGGCACGAACAGCGCCGGATCGACCATCGCCACCCACGAGCGGAAGTACGCGTCCACCGCCTGCCACACGCCCAGGCGCGTCTGGGCGATCGTCCCGACGAAGATCAGCACCATCGCGCACGCCAGCAGCACGACCGTGAGCCTCAAGGACGCCAGCAGTTCCAACGATCGTCGCATCGCGATCACCCTCACTGTGCAAGGCCCGCGATGGAGCGGGCCATCGCGAAGATATCCCGTTCGAGCCTGTCGGCAACCCCCGCGTCGGGCACGGTCGATCGGACAAACCAGGTCTGATCGATCGCCTCTTGGTACACCGCTGCCGCGAGCATCACGCCGGCGGCGGACTCGATCCGAGCCCGATACCCGTCGTGCCCCAGCGACGCGAACCGAACGACGGCTGCCTCCAGCTCCCCCTCGCCGAGCGGCGCCAGCCCCATCTGGCCGCGCCACCGGTTTATGTTGGCCAGCTCCCCCCCCACCCGCCCAGCAAACCTGGTCACCGCGACCTCGACTGGCCCAGCCGGATCGGGGGCGAGGTAGGTCGCAAGCCGCATCTGCCGTGGCGTGGGGTCCTCGGTCCAGCCCTGCGGAACCGTCCAAGGCCAAGCGCGATCGGCGGCCACCGGCTCGGCACTCTGATCGGGCCCGGGCGCAGGCTCGGGCGCCGCTGGAACACGCTCGACGCCCTTGGCGACGTCGCGCGTCCGCACCCCCTCTCGCTCGCACCCAGCCAGCAACGCCGCGGCACACACGGCTGCCAGAAAAGCACCCTCGCGAAGCGCCCATCCCGCCCGATGCCCCGCCCGACCTTGCAAAGAACGCGCAACACGCAGCATAATGAACCAGTATATCCACTATTCCCGGCCGGCCGCAACACCGCCCAGCCAATCGCAACGCGCAAGCGGTCGCCCCGCGAGCCGCCAGGCGCGCTCCCGCGGGGATCGTCGCGCCCGCTCGCGCCGGCTGGCTCGCACACGCATGACAAATCGAGCCCCCGGGCCCGGACCTCGGACCGAAGCTGCTGCTCGCCGGGCTCGGGCTACGCTGACTGCGCCACCAACACACGCACGCCGTGCGCAACGGAAGGGAACACATGAAGCACTCCAAATCGATCCGCATCGCCGCGTGCGCGGCTGTTTCATGGGCGCTCGTCGGGTGCGGCTCCCCTCAGCCCACCGCGCAGTGGAGCGCGCAGGACCCCGCGGCCCAGAGCGCCCGCTCGGCCGACTCGCTGATCGAAGCGGCCGACATCGCCGCCGCGATCCGGGCCGCGGGCGACGACCTGGCCATCTTCGACGTGCGACCCGAGGCCGAGTACGCCGCGGGTCACCTGCCCGGCGCCGTCCGGGTCGACCCCGCCCAGTGGGAGGAGCTGAGCCTGTCGGCGGACTCGGGCCTGACACACGAGCAGGTGTGGCACGATCGCATCGGCTCGCTCGGCGTCGACAGCGACGACACCGTGCTGGTCTACGACAGCGGCCGCATGACCCAGGCCGCCCGCGTGTGGTTCATCCTCCAGCACTTCGGCGTCGCCGAGGCCCGGGTGGTCAACGGCGGGTTCCCGCTCATCGCGCAGGCGGCAAGCGCGGGTCAGCTTGCCCTCCCGACCGAGCCGCACGAGCCACGCCCGGCCGCCTTCCAACCGAGCGCCACACACGCCGGCCGCATCGGCACCCTCGACCGTTTCCAGGTCCGAGCCGCGATCGAGTCCGGCCAGGCCCAGGTGCTCGACGCCCGAACGGTGAGCGAGTACCGCGGCGTCGATCTGCGCAAGAACGATCGCGGCGGCCACCTGCCCACCGCGATGAACGTCCCGCACACCGCGCTCCTCGACGCGCAGGGCCGGCTCAAACCTTCGGACGAACTGGCCGCGATCCTCGCTGAGGCGGGCTTCGTCAAGGGCCGACCTGTGATCACCCACTGCGACTCCGGCGGCCGAGCCGCGCTCGCGTCCCTCGCCGCCGCCCGGGCGGGGTACGGCCCCGTCGTGAACTACTACCTCAGCTTCGGCGACTGGGCAAAGGACGCGACCTGCCCGGTCGAGACCCCGTGAGCGTGCGTTCGCCCGCTCGTGCACAAGACGCGCGCCGACGCCTCACGATCTACTACGCAGTTGCACACGCCGGGGCCACATGGATTGCGCATCCGTGCCGCGTGCATAACCGGGCCGGCCGCGCGTGTCGATGGAAGCGTGCGCGCAGGGCAGGCACGCCGCGCAGCATTCCGGCCGATTCTCATCGCTCGCGGCGCTCTTCGACGCGATTTGCAAGAGCGGATGCGCCCCGTGCGGTCAGTTTCTAATGTTTCATGCCCAGGACCTCGAACCTGCGAACAAACCGCTCCATCGCCGCGCGGTCTGAGCTGGTAAAGGCCCCGTCGCCGTCGATGTCGGCCCCCGCCGACTGCAGGATGTACAGGTCCAGCGTGTTCACCCGACGGTCGTTGTTGAGGTCAGCAAACCCCAGCAGGCCCGCGCCCGCCCCGCTGAGCGCCGCCGACGCGCTGACGCGCCCGGCCCCGATGTTGCCGGCCAGCTGCGGGTTCGTCGCGTCGATGTTCACCGCCGTCGCCAACAGCCGGTCCCGGATCACACGCGACGGGACGCCGGGCGCGACCGAGCGCAGCAACGCCACAGCCCCGCTGACGAGAGGCGCCGCGAAGCTCGTGCCCTGCGCACTGCCGAACTGACCTCCGGGCGCGGTCCCCACGACCGGATCGCCGGGCGCCGTGAGCGTGACCGTGGACCCGAAGTTCGAGAACGGCGCGACCACGTCCGTGGCCCGCGTCGCCGCGACCGACAGCACGCCCCTTGCGGAGAACGCCGCCGGGAAGCTGGGCGCCTGGTCGGTCCCTTCGTTGCCCGCCGACGCGATCACGACCGCCTCAGCCGCCAGGGCCTCGTCGATGGCCTCCGAGAGCAGCTGGCTCTCCGCGATCGTGCCCAGGCTGATGTTGAGCACGTCCGCCCCCGCGTCGGTGGCCGCAAAGACCGCGGCGCTCAGGCGGAACGTCGTCGACGCGCCGTCGCTGTCGAGCACGCGGATCGGCATGATGACGGCCTCGGGCGCCATCAGCCCGACGATGCCCGCCACGATGGTCCCGTGGCCGACGGCCTCGTCGATCAGCCCGTCGCCGTCGTTGTCCAGGCCGTCGGGGCCGTCGAAGGCTGCGCCGCCGGGCTCGATCAGGTCCAGCGGGGCCAGCAGCACGCGCCGCGCAAAGAACGGGTGCGACACATCGATCCCGGAATCGATGACCGCGACGATCACACCGCCGCCCAGCGCCACCACCTGGGCGCCGTCGGCGCCGACCGAGTCCAGCGCGGGCTGCTCGAGGAACTCGCCCAGCGTGCTGGCCACGAAGATGCTCCGCGTGTCAGCCCCGGGGTTGGTGTCCGCGGCGATGAAGTTCAACTCCGCAAAGACCACGCCCGAGTCGTCTTGGATGGAGCTCAAGAAGTCGTCGGTGCCCAGGCCGATCGGAACCGACAAGCGGTGCGCGTTGCGGCTGACGATCGAGCCCAGCACCGCGCTCCCCCGCTCTTGGGCAAACTGGGCCGCGCTCACGCCCGGCCCGAGGCGAACGACGACCTCACGCGGGACCGCCGGCGGGTTCTGCGCCACCGATTGGGCCGGCGCCGCCAGCCACACAGCCAGCCACGCGATCAGCGTTGTCAGCGTCTTCATGGGGTGTCTCCAAAGGCCAGGATTCCCAGCGTGTCCGGGCGGACGCTCTGGCGGACAGCCGGGTCGCGCAGCGCGTCGCGCAGCGCCAGGCCCGCGTCGGCGTTGCGATCGCGCGCCAGCGCCCGGTGCACCGCCCCAAAGACCGCTGCGCACCGGTCGTCACGCAGCGGCCAGATCGGCGCGATCACCCACCGGGCGCCCGCCGCCAGCAGCACGCCGGGCGCCGCCGCTGCGTCCTCGGCCCGCCCGCCCGCCCGCCCCGCGTGGCACGCCGAGAGCACCACCGTCGCCGCCGGCCGGAGCCGCTCGGCCAGGTCGCGCAGCGAGACCCACCGGTCGCCCATGTGCAGCCGAGTCGCCCAGGGCCGGTCCGGCTCGAACACCCCGTGCGTGGCGATGTGCACCACGCCCGCCCCCGCGAGGCTCTGGGCGCACGCCTCCCAGCGCCCGCCCACGTGCACCGCGGCCCCAGGCCAGCACCCGGCCACCGCCGCGACCTCCGCCGGAACGCCCGGCAGCGTGGCCGCGTCCGCGGCGATCACCACGGCGTTCCCGCCGCCCGGCCCGCTCGCCCCTGCGCCCGCGCGGGCTCGATCGGCGCTTGCGCGCGCCCCGCCGGGGCCAGCCCCGATGCACACAACCGTGGGCGCGTCGTCTCCCCAGGCCCGCTGCGCCACCGCGCCCCACGGCAGACGCTGCGTCTCGGGCACGCCCCCGATCATCAGCCGCTGGACACCCGCGCCGCCCAACGCCCCGATCACCGGCGCCAGCACCCTGGACGACACGCCCTCGACCACCGCGGCCCACGCCGAATCGCTCGCCCCGCCATCGCTCGACGCCGCCGCCCGCTCCGCGATGAAGATCGCGCGCCCGGCCAGCGCCGACACGGCCCGCGCCTCGACGACACCCCGCGCCACGACGCTGGCGCCCCGGCGTATCACCAGGGCCGAGAGCCGGTCGCCCTCAGCGAACCACTGCACCACCGCGTGCCCCTCGGGAAGCGCCGCGCCGACCTGCGCCGCCGACCGCGCGCGGTCCTGCCCCACCACGCCGCGCACCCCGGCGCGGTCCATCAGCACCTGCTGCTCGGCGTGCAGCTCGGCCAGGCTGCGGCGGTCCTGCGTCGCCGCCCCGGGCCCGGCCACCGACGCCGCGCGCGCGATGCGCTCCGAGACCCGCGCCAGCCGCGACATCAGCCCCGCGTCCACGCCGCCCTGAGGCGTCGGCCCGCCCACGGGCGCGCGCAGCAGCGCCGCGCTGAGCAGCGCGTCGTGCGCCTCGGCGGGGTCGCTGTCGGCATCGTCCAGCAGCGCCTCGGCGTGCTCCTGCACCAGCGGGGCGTACGCGCGGCGCAGCCCGGACGCCGCGGCGCCGGAGAACGTCTGGCCCAGCACCACGCGCGCCTCTTGGCACGCTGCGCGCAGGTGCTCGCGCCTCATGCCGGCGTCGCCCGAGGCGGCGTAGCACCTGCCCAGCAGCGCCCGGCACAGCGGCACCAGCGACTCCAGCGGCACGCGCTGGGCGAGCCCCAGCGCCTCGTCGGCCGCCTCGATCGCCTCGCCCCCAAGCCCCTGAGCAAGCCTCACGCGCGCCAGCAGCTTGAGCGCCCGCACGCGCCGCGCGGGCGCCTCGCGCAGCCCCTCCACCGCCGCGACCGCGTGCGCCGACGCCACGCCCACCTCGCCACGCTCCAGCGCGCACCGCCCGCGCCCCAGCTCGATCTCCGCGCCCATCAGCGGCGACGACCCCTCGCCGATCGCCGCGGCCAGCTCGATCTGCTCCAACGCCCCCTCCGCGTCTCCGAGCTCAAGCAGCACCGCTCCAAAGGCCACGCGCGCCCGACGCAGGTCCGGCGCCGCCAGCCCCGCCTCCAGCCTCGGAAGCGACGACGCGTAGCGGTCGCGCGCCGCGCGCAGCGCGCCGGCCTGCGCCAGCATCTCGGCCTCCTCGCACATCAGCCGCGCCACGTCCAGCGGCGTCTGCGTGGCCTCGAAGCACCCCCGCGCGCGCTCGAAGGCCTGCATCGCTTCCTCGACCTGCCCCAGCCTGCCCAGCACGTCGGCCCGGTTGCCGTGCACGATCGCCGCCGCGTGCCCGCGCCCGAGCCCCTCGAAGACCTCCGCCGCCTGGGCCAGGCACGACAGCGCCTCGCCGAACCGGTCCTGATCGAGCAGGCTCTCGGCCCGGTTGCTCATTGCCGCCGCCGCGATCGCCCGGTGCTCCCCGGCGATCCGCTCGGCCCGCACCAGCGTCGCCTCCGCCTGGCGCGACCGTCCCATCGACCGCTCGACAGCGCCCAGGTTCACCAGCGCCTTGGCCAGCGCCGCGTGGTCCCCTGCTTCTTCCGCCGCCTCCGCTGCGCGCGACCCCGCCGCGTGGGCCTCCTCGCTTTTTCCCAGCATCATCAGCGGCTGGACCATCACGCTGGCCACCAGCGCCACCTGCGCTCGCGTGCACACCCCCTCGGCCTCTCTGAGCAGCCCGATCGATTCGACAAACCGCCCCTCGTACGCCCGCGCGTGGGCCTGCGCTACGAGCGCATAAGCGCGACGCTCGGGGTCGTCCCCGGCCTCGCGCAGCAGCTCGTCGGCCACCGCGCCCGCCGCCGACACATCGCGCAGCGCAAGCTGGATCGCCTCGTGCGCGCGGTCGTGGAACGACCGCGCCCCGCCACGCCCCTGCGCCTCAGCGGTGGGGTCATGCTTCACGGGGCCTGCTCTGGGGGGTGCCACAGGTCCGGGGTCGAGATCACCCCGGCCGGCGTGTGCACGTCGATCCGGTGCCGACCGGGGCGCACGCGGACCTCGAAGAACCCGTCCGCCTCGAGCTCGCACAGGTGCTCGGCGCCGCTGTCGAGCTCCGTCCATACCACCCGCTGCGCGCCGACGCCCTGCACGCACCCGACGCACTCGTACGCGCGCAGGCGCGCCAGGCTCGGATCGATCCGAACGTCGATCACCGCGCCCCCCGACTCGTAAACCACGCGCCTCGACCCGTCCTCACCCCGGACCGCCGGCGTTAGCGCGCCCGCCGACCACGAATCCGCCCGCAGACGCGCCATGACCAGCGCCGCCGCCCCTGCCACCGCGCGCGCCACCCGCGCGCCGGCGCCCTGGCGCGGCCCGAGCCCGTACAGCCGCTCCAGGGCCTCCCCGCTGACCTCAAACCCCGACCGCACCCGGGCCGCTCGGCCCAGCGCCGCCGCTGTCGCACGCAGGCCCGCTGCCAGCTGCGCCAGGTCCGGACGCGCCGCTTCCAGAGCCGCTGCGCGGGCCGCCTCGGCCTGGCTCAGCTCCCCCATCACCCACGACGTGATCAGCGCTCGTTCGTCCATGGCCGCTCACTCCCGATGCGACACCGCTCCGTCCTTCCCCTCCCGAAAGCACCCCGCACCCCCGCAGATACACCGCGGCACGTTCCATCTATCCGTCCGGTCGCCTCACCCAGCGTCATCCCCTACGAACAGCTCACACAATCGTTGCAAACACCGCTGGCGGGTGGGTCCGATACTCCCCCGCGGCAGCCCCAGCCGGGCCGAGATCCCGTCGTAGCTCTCCCCGTGTGATGTGAAATAGAGGGCCGAGAGCAGCCTGCGGCACCGCTCGTCCAGCCGCTCCATCGCCCGGCGTAGCCGCTGGTGCTCCTCGATCTCTTCTAATTCCGCCTCCGCCGCCGACTCTGCGCCCTGGTCCTCGGGCCCGGCCCCAGCGGACCGCCGCAGCTTCTTGCCCGCGCGCCACGACTCGCGCGTCGCCGTCGTCCGCAGCCACGCCGCGACCGCCAGATCGCTCTGCACACGGTGGATGTTCGCTGCCAGGGCCGCGAAGCTGTTCTGCGCCACGTCGTCGCACACGTCCGCTGGCAGCCGGTGCGCCCGCGCCACCGCGTACACCAGCCCGGCGTACGCGTCCACCAGCGATCTCCACGCCCCCTGATCCCCAGCCCGGCAGCGCTCCAGCAGCGATTGCGTCGGCATGCCGGAAACTCCGCCTGGGTCGCGTCGCGGGCTTGCGCGCGCCGCCGTCACTCCCCCAATCAAACCGTAGCCCACGCGCCCGCGCTGGCGACCGCCCGCCCGGCGCACCCGGTGCCAAAGCCCCGTCTCGGACAGCTCGGATCCACCGCCGCCGATAACGCCCGAGCCCCGCCCCGGGACGGTTTGAGCGTTTTTTCTCACGCGGTGTATCCGCCACCAGCCCCGCCGCTCCTTGTGGATGACATCGCCCGCGAGCGCGGGTGAAACGCACGAAACGGCATCGAGGATCATCAACAGGAGACAGGTCATGAAGTACAAGACGAGCATGGCGCTGGCGCTGATCGGTCTGGCGGGCACGGCGATCGCGGCCCAGCCGCTGGGCGCAGAAGCGGGAATCGACAGCGAGCTGGCCGCGCCGGCCACCGCCCCGGGCACGCTGGTCCTGACCACCAACGGCCAGCAGCAGCAGATCGAGATCGAGATCGGCCCGGCCCCCAACGAGGTCCGCGTCTTCGGCATCGAGGGCATCCCCGACGGCGAGCCCTTCTTCGGCATCACCTCCCTGAGCCTGACCACCGGCAACGCCCAGGACTTCGTCGAGGTCCGCGTCTTCACCGCCCAGGCCCCCAGCATCAACCTCAACACCGCCGGCGGCAACTCCGACGTCATCGTCCGCTACTTCCTCCAGGGCGGCGCCGGCGCCATCACCAACAACGTGACCATCACCGGCGGCTCGGGCGAGGACAAGGCCACCTTCGAGGTCGTCTCCGAGACCTCCTCCTTCGCCGGCAACTGGGTCGTCAACCACGGCAACGGCACCAGCGACGTCACCGCCACCGTCAACGCCACGCAGCCCAGCTCCTTCCTGGGCATCAACCTGGCCACCACCTCCGGCAACGGCCAGGACTCGGTCAACCTGGCCATCGTCACCGCCACCAGCAACCTGGCCGTCGGCCTCTCGGCCACCACCGGCTCGGCCAACGACTCGGCGATCCTCGTCATCGACGGCATCGGCGCCGGCTCGGCGGCCCTCAACTTCAACGCCAACCTCGGCGACGGCAACGACGTGGCCGAGGCCCTGGCCGTCTGGCGCGGCCGCTCGGCCAGCTTCGCCGGCACCATCCTCGGCGGCAACAACGACGACCAGCTCCGCCAGCTCCTCGAGGGCAACGGTTCCTCCACCCTCACGCTCGTCGGCGGCAACGGCAACGACAACCTGGACATGGAGTTCAAGGGCGCCGTCTCGGGCACGCCGCGCATCTTCGGCGGCTTCGGCAACGACTTCCTCCGCGTCATCGCCGACCAGCCCGCGCTCCTGCGCCCCTTCCTCGACGGCGGCCCCGGCTTCGACGAGGCCATCGGCTTCGGCACGATCGTCAACGTCGAGAGCATCAACTAAGAACCGACCCTCCGCACACACACGCACTCCCTGCCTCTCCCAGACGAGAGGACACGCAGACGCGGCCGCCGGCAACGGTGGCCGCGTTTTTTATCTACAGCACCCTGCCCTCAACCCCGCCGCCAGGACCTGTACCATGTGCTGCTCGGGCTCTGCCGCGAACACCCGCTCAGCTAGTCATGACCCTCGCAACAACAAGCGCCTGAACATGAAACGTTGCCCAGAGTATCAAGAATCTGTGCCCAGCCTTCATCGTTGAACCCTACTTCATGCGTGCACAGTGCCCACAAAGCACGCATCGGCAATCCTAACAATCGGCATCGAACTCATCAATCTTCTCATCAGGACACCGGCCCATACAGCGCCTGCCCGTCTCCGCGGAGTGGCCTTCCCTCGGCTTCGCTGTTCTGTCATATGGTCGAACCAAATGGCTCGCCCCCACTGCCCGGCCGCCCTTGGCGCAGCGCCGAGAGCCGGCCCACGTCACGCCTGCCCGCGAGCAACCTGCTCCACGCGGCCCAGCGGCACGGCTGGTCCGCCAGAGAATTCGTGCGCAACCTGAACACTGCCCCCTGGTCGGCGCTGCTTGGCACCAGCGCAGCTTACCGTTGCAAAGCGCGTCAAGGCGACACACGCCAGACCGGAATCCGGAGACCCCGCTGCAGCAGAGCCCCCAGCCTAAGCGGAGAGGGGGGGATTCGAACCCCCGAGACGGTTACCCGTCTACACGATTTCCAGTCGTGTTCCTTCAGCCTCTCGGACACCTCTCCAAGGCCGCCATGATACGGCTATCCCGCCCGACAATCTGCGCACACCCGGGCACCAGCAAGCGCCCCGCGACGCGCCGCCCGCAGCAGACTCAGCCCCCCGCCCACGGCTCCAAGGGCAGCCGCCTGGCCGCGTCCAAGAACCGCCCGAACTGGTCGGCGACCTCGCCCCACGAGTCCCCCGCGAACTTGTCCCGCACCACGCGCGCAAGCTCGAAGGCGACCACGTTCTCCAGCACCACCGACGCCGCGGGCACCGCGCACACGTCCGAACGCTCGTACGCGCTGGCCGCGTCGCGCAGCGTCGACAGGTCCACCGACGGCATCCCGCGCAGCAGCGTCGCGATCGGCTTCATCGCGGCGCGCACCACCACCGGCTGCCCCGTGGTCATGCCGCCCTCGGTCCCGCCGGCCGAGTTGGTCGGGCGCTCGAACCCCAGCGTGCGCCCGGCCCGCGCAGCCGCGTCGAACCGCACCGCGTCGTGGACCTGGTGCCCCTGGAGCGCCGCCGCACCGAACCCGAGCCCGATCTCCACGCCCTTGATCGCCTGGATCCCCATCACCGCGTACGCCAGCCGCGCGTCGAGCTTGTCGCGCCAGTCCATGCACGAGCCCAGCCCCGGCGGCATGCCCCAGCCGTGACACTCGATCACCCCGCCGAGCGTCGTCCGGTCGATCTTCGCCTGCCGGATGGCCTCACGCTGGGCCTGCGTCACGCCCGGGTCGGGGCAGTACGTCTCCGACGCGTCCCGCGCCGCGCGCCACGCTGGGCCCGCCCCGGGCCCGCCCACCGGCCCCTCCAACCCCGCGACCCCGATCGACCTGACGAACCCGAACACCTCCACGCCCAACGCGCCCAGCAGCGACCGCGACAGCGCACCTGCGGCCACGCGCGCCGCCGTCTCCCGCGCGCTGGCCCGTTCGAGCGTGTCTCGGCAGTCGGTCGTCAGATACTTGACCGCGCCGGCCAGGTCGGCGTGCCCCGGCCTGGGCAGCCGCAGCGGCGGCGTCCGCGACTGGTCGTCCAGCCGGCTGTCCTTGTTGGCCACGCGCAGCGCCACCGGCGAGCCCATCGTCCGCCCCAGCCGCACGCCGCTGAGCACCTCGACAACGTCCGTCTCGATGTTCTGCCGCCCCCCACGCCCGTAGCCCCCCTGCCGCCGCGCCAGCTCCGTGTTGATCAGCCCCACGTCCACCTCGAGCCCCGCGGGCAGACCGCTCACCACCGCGATCAGCCCCGGCCCGTGCGACTCGCCCGCCGTCAGATAGCTCAGACCCATAGCGCGCATCCTACTGGCCCGCACGCACGCACGCACGCGCACCGCTCGCTCCCCCGCCCCCCCGCTACGCTCAGGCCCCATGCCCGGAACACTCCCGCTGCGCACCTACGACCTGGTCATCGCCGACATCGACGGCTGCCTCGTCGGCGAGGCCGGCGAGCCCTTCGACCTGCCCGCCCTGGCCCAGGTGCGCGAGCACAACCGCCTGGCCATCGAGCGCGGCGACCGCCCCATCGTGACCCTCTGCACGGGCCGGCCCCAGCCCTTCGCCGAGGCCGTCTCCCGGCTCATCGGCAACACCCTCATCCCCTGCGTGTGCGAGATGGGCGTGTGGCTCTTCGACCCCGCCGCCAACCGCTCCACGCTCGACCCCGCCATCACCCCCGACCACCTCGCCGCCGTCGCCGGGCTCTCCCAATGGGCCCAGACGCAGTTCGGCCCTGGCGGCGTCGTGCAGCAGCCGGGCAAGGCCGCCTCGGTCAGCCTCTGGCACCCCGACACGGCCTACCTCAGGTCGCTGGCGCCCCTCATCGAGCAGCAGTGCGCACGCCAGCGCTGGCCCTTCCGCGTCTCCATGACCTGGTTCTACATCAACTGCGACCTGGCGCACATCTCGAAGGCCTCGGGCATCGCCAGGCTCCTCCAGCGCACCAACACCCCGCGCCAGCGCCTTGCCGGCATCGGCGACACCGACTCCGACCGCGCCATCGCCCAGTCCGTCGGCTTCTTCGCCTGCCCCTCCAACGCCCAGCCGGCAATCAAAGAACTCGCCCACTTCATCGCCAAGGCCCCCGAGGCCCACGGCGTCGTCGAGATCCTCCGTCACATCTCGCACTGAGCCCCGCTGCTGCCCCCGCTCACGGCAGGATCAGCATCGCGTCCCCGTACGAATAAAACCGATACCCCCGCGCCATCGCCACCTCGTACAGGCGCACCACCCGCGCCGCCGAGCGCGACGGCGGCTCGCCCGCTCGGGCCATCAGCGCCGCCACCAGCGCCATCAGCGTGCTCCCGGGCAGGTGAAAGTTGGTCAGCAGCGCGTCGACGAACCTGAACCGGTGCCCGGGCGTGATCAGCAGCCGCGTCTGACCCCCCACGTCCACGCCAAGGTCGCCGCCGAGCAGCTCCGGGAACGACTCGAGCGTGCGCACGCTGGTGGTCCCCACCGCCAGCACCCCCGCGCGGGCACCGGCCAGGGCGCGCCGCGTCGCCGCGGGCACCCGGCACCACTCGGCGTGCATGACGTGGTCCTCCACGTGCGCCGCTGTCACCGGCTTGAACGTCCCAGCACCCACGTGCAGCACCACGTCGGCCATGGACACGCCCCGCTCCACCAGCTCACCGATCAGCCCGGCGGTCATGTGCAGCCCCGCCGTGGGCGCGGCCACCGATCCCGCCTCGGCGCCGGCGTACACCGCCTGATACCGCGCCCGGTCCCCCGCCCCCCCCACCCCGCCCGCCCCCCCCGTTCCACTCGCTCCGCCCGCCTCGTCCCACCCAGCCCGCGACCGCGCCGACACGATGTACGGCGGCAGCGGCGTACGCCCCACGCGCTCGAGCAGCGCCGCATCGGACGCGCCCGCTGCACCGAGCGCTTCCCCCGCACCACCCGCCGACCGCCCCCCCACCGCAACCTCCCACACACCCGGCTCGCTCGGGTCGGCGCGCAGCAGCTCCAGCCACACCCCGCTGGGCGCACAGCCCTCCGCTGCCCCGCCCCCGTCACCCTCCAGGCACACGTCGACGATCACCCCCGCGCGCGGCCGCTTCATGCGCAGGTACATCCGCCACACACGCGGCACC
>PNJV01000032.1 GCA_013822085.1 Isosphaera sp.
GCCGGCGCGTGCGCAGCCCAGAAACAACGCTCCCCAGAGGAACACCCCCTGGGGAGCGTGGCCGCAAACTTGTGTGATCGCCGGCCCGACCCGCGTGCGAGCCCCCGTGCGGGCCCGTGCACGCAGCGGGTCAATCCTCGGCAACGAAGTGGCACGTGGGCGGGATGCCGCGCTTGAAGAAATACCGCTGGTGGTACTCCTCGGCGGGCCACCAGGGGGCGGACTCGACGATCTGCGTGGCGATGGGCCTGCGGAACTTCTTGGACGAGGTGAGCTTGGCGACCACCGCGCGGGCGGTCTGCTCCTGCTCGGGGCTGACGAAGAAGATCGCGCTGCGGTACTGATCGCCGATGTCGGGGCCCTGCCGGTTGACCTGGGTCGGGTCGTGGAGCTTGAAGAAGAACTCGACGAGCTGCTCGTAGCTGATCACCGCGGGATCGAAGACGACGCGCACGGCCTCGGCGTGGCCCGTCTCCTCGTAGCACACCTGCTTGTAGGTGGGGCTCTGGGTGCGGCCGCCGGTGTAGCCGACCTCCGTGAGCAGCACGCCCGGCGTGGTGCGAAGGATCTCTTCGACGCCCCAGAAGCAGCCAGCGGCGAAGTAGGCGGTCTGGGTCTGGGCGGGGTTGGCGGGCATGGGGTTGGGTCCGTCCTTGCTGGGCAGATAGATGCGCGAGTGCTTGCCCGCAAAGGCGCGGGCGGTGCTCTCGGGCTGGGGGTGCGCGGGTGAGGTGGCCTCAGCGGGGGTGTGAGCGGGGGGAGCGACAGCCGGGGTTGGCGTGTGCGACGCGGCCAGGGCGTCGGTCCGGGCCTCGCACCCAGCCGCCCACACGCCCAGGACGCAGGCCAGGCACGCAGCGATGACCTGGACGCGCCCGATGAGCTGAGCAGCAACGCCGACAGGCTTGATCACTCGGTCGTGCATCGCTGGTTCCTCCGTCGCGCCCGCGCCCCGCGCCAGTCCTGGATCCACGCGTGCGCCGCCGAGCGGTCACGCGGCGTGCTCCTGCGGCGATCCGCCAGCGTTCGCCGGCGGGGCAGCTCCCAACACGCCAGGGCCGGGGCGAACCGACCCCGCAGCACGGGCACTCTCTTTGGACGCATCAGCCGAGGCTTTTGTTCTTGTGATGTCGCAGCGGTTGGCCCGGGCGCGGGAAAATGGGCCGGTCCTGCGGCCCAGCGTGCGTTGCGGGCCGATGGCGGGCAGCGAGATAGCCTGTTTGGGGCAAGCTGATTTCCCCTACGCCCTCGGCGGGCACGGGAAGACCCTAATGTTGCCCCATGTGGGCCAACAGGGTGCAACTTCGGCTCTGCCCGGACGAACAAACCATGTTGGCCACGCTGGCCACGCTGGGCTGATCGGGCTGGCGGTGAGTCGTCGCTGCGCAGCCCAGCGCAGCGTGCGCGATGGTCCGGCGTGCGTGCGGTGGGTGTGGGTGTGGGTGTGGCGGGTGGCGGTGGGTGGGTGGCGGCCGGGCGCCGGTGCGGGTCTTTAGGAGCAAGCCATGATCGAGCTCGATCGCGTCGTTCGCAGGGCCCGGGCGCGGGTGGCCATGGGTCGGCTGATCACCGCCCTGGTGGTCACGACCACGGCGGCCCTGGCGGCTGCGGCGTTGGTGCGTGTGGCCGAGCAGGTCAGCGGCGTCGGGGTGGCCTGGTTGTGGTTCGGGCTCGCTGGTGCGGCGGCGTGCCTGGTGCTGTCGGTGGGGCATGCGCTGCTTCGGCGGGTGTCGGCGGCGCGGGCGGCGATCATGGTCGACCACGGGGCGGGGCTTGCCGATTCGATCTCGACCGGCCTGGCCGTCGGTGGGGGCACCGACGCGTGGTCGGCCAACGTGCGCGAGCAGGCCCGGCGCGCCGCGGCGAGCGTGCGCGTCGGCAGCGCCGTGCCGATCGCGGCCCCGCGCTACTGGCCCGCGCCGGGCGCAGCGGCGGTGCTGCTGCTGCTGGTCTGGGTGCTGGTGCCGCAGGCCGACCTGTTCGGCCAGCGCGCCCAGGCCGCCCAGCGCGAGCAGACCAAGGAGCACATCGAGCAGGCCAAGGCCGAGGCGCAGCAGGCCGTCTCCAAGGTGCAGGAGCGGCTCGAGCAGCTGGTCAAGGACCAGGAGACGCCGCAGGCCGACACGGCCAAGCCCAACGACCCCGAGCCGCGCACCGCTGAGGAGATCCGCCGCAGCGCCATCCGCCAGCTCACCGACGCGCGCGACCGGCTCGAGCAGCTGCGCCAGGGGCCCCAGGGCCAGCAGCTGGACCTGATCCAGCAGCAGCTGCGCACGCTGCGCTCGCCCGGGCCGGGCGAGGTCGGCGCGCTGACCAGCGCGCTGGCCAAGGGCGATTTCTCCAAGGCCAAGGAGGCGCTGAGCAAGCTCGCCGAGCAGGCCGCCAATGGCCAGACGCCCGAGCAGGCCGAGCGCTCGGCCGAGCAGCTCCAGAGCCTGGCCGAGCAGGTCCAGAGGCTCGCCCAGCAGCAGGACGCGCTCAAGGAGCGGCTCGCCCAGCAGGGCGTCGATCCGAACCTGGCCGGCAACCCCGACGCCCTCAAGCGGGCGCTGGCCGACAACCCGGCCCTGTCGCAGGAGCAGAAGCGGGCGTTGCTCAACGCGGCGCAGTCGCAGGAGTCGGCCCAGCAGTCCATGACCGCGCTGGCTGCGGCGATCCAGCAGCTGGCGCAGCAGCAGGGCCAGCAGGGTCAATCGGGCCAGAGTGGGCAGCAGGGGCAGTCGGCGGCCCAGAGCCTGAGCAACATCTCCGACGCGCTCTCGGCCCTGGAGGCATTGCAGGCGGAGGCGGGCTCGATCGAGGCGGCGCTCTCGGAGGCCAACCGCCAGCTGAGCGGGCTGAGCAAGTCGCTGGGCCATTCCAGCGCGCCGGGGCTTGGCCAGTGCGAGGGGGGGCTTGTCCAGGGCCAGGGCGGGTTTGGTTCGCAGGGCCTGTGGTCGGCGGGCGACCCGCAGAACCGGCCCGGCAACGGGCAGGGCGGGCCCGGGCAGGGTCGAGGCGGCTCGGTCGGCGAGCGCGAGGCCCAGGAGAACTGGGAAAAACGCAAGGTCACGGGCCAGCAGGGCGACGGGCCGATCATCTCGCGCATGTTCGTCCCGGGCGAGCAGGAGAAGGGCCAGAGCCGCCAGGAGCTGCGCGCCGTCGCCCAGGCGGCCGAGAAGGTCGCCAGCGAGGCCCTGGAGAACAACGTCGTCGAGCGCCAGTATCACGCCCTCGTCCGCGGGTACTTCGGCACGCTGACCAAGCAGGCCGAGTCGGGCGGTGACGCCGCTGCGCCAGCGCCCGCTGCCCCAGCTGCCCCCGCGGCCGGCGACGCCAAGAAGGGCACGCCGTGATGGACCGCCGCGCGTTCCTTGGCGCGCTGGCGGGCGCCGGGTGTGCGGCCGGTTCGGGCCTGGCCGGTGCGCTGTGGCTCGGGGCAGCGCCCAGGGCTTGGGCGGGGTCAGGGCTGGGGCAGGTCGGCCCGGCGCGGGACCCTGACAAGCCGGCCGGGGACGCAGAGGCCGCCGTGGGCGAGGTGGTCCTGTACACGTCGATCGACTCGGACATCGTGCGCGGGCTGATCGAGCCGTTCGAGTGGGCCCAGCGGGCCAAGGTCCTGGTCGTCGGCGACACCGAGGCCACCAAGACCACCGGGCTGGTTCAGCGGGTGATCAGCGAGCGTGCCCGGCCGCGCGCCGACGTGTTCTGGTCTAGCGAGGTGCTCGGCATGCTGCGGCTGGGCCGAGAGGGCTTGCTTGAGCCGGGGGTGTTTGTGGGGCCGCGGCGAGGGAGCGTTGGCAGCTGGCCGTGGTCGCCCGTGCGCGGCGCGCAGGGCCAGTGGGCGGGCATGGCGCTGCGGCCGCGCGTGATCGGGTACGCGCTGGGGCGGGTCCCGGCGCCGGCGGGGGCCTTTGCCGGCGGGCTGGGCGCGCTGCCCGGCGCGGCGCCGCGGGGGCGGGTGGGGCTGGCCGATCCGCGGTTTGGCACCACGCGCGGGCACCTGGCGTGGCTGCTGGCGGCGTGGGGCGACGAGCGCTTCGGGGCGTGGCTCGACGAGCTGAAGGCCAACGGGGCGCGGGTGTACCCCGGCAACGCGGCGGCGCTGCGGGCGGTGCATCACGGGCAGGTGGACGCGGTGCTGACCGACGCCGACGACGTCTACGCGGGCTTGCGTGAGGGCTGGGCGGTCGGGTGGCACGGCGGCACCGCGGCGCTGTCGGCGGCGGGCGTGGTGGCGACGCCCAGCACGGTGGGGGCGATCCGCGGGGGGCCGAACGCGCGTGGGGCGGCGTGGCTGGCGGCGTACCTGGGATCAGCGGGCGTCGAGCGCCTCATGGCGCGCACGCACTGGCGGACGATCCCGACGCGTCGGGAGGTCCACCAAGAGGAGGAGCGTGCGGCGGCCCAGCGCGGGGCCGACCTGCCCGCGGTGGAGATCGAGGCGGTACGCTGGGAGGACGCGTTCGAGGCTCAGGGCCGGATGCTGGCGATGTGGGCCGAGCGGTTCGGGGGCTGAGGCGACGGGGCTCGATGATGCACAGGCGGAGCGTTGGGCACACACGCGTGGGGAGCCGGGCTGGCGGCGGGGGCTGTGCGCAGCGGGCTGGGGCGGTGCCGATCGCGGCGGCGCTGGCCTGGGCGCTGGCGTGGTCGGCGGTCGCCAGCGGCGGCGCCTGGGACGGCGCGCATGCCGCAGCCGAGCGGAGGGGGTCGGTGGTGGGGGGTGTGGAGGGTGTGGGGGGGGCGTGGGGGGCTCAGGCGGGAAGCCGCGCCAGCGAGCCGGAGGTGCCCGCCGGGTCGGTGCTCTCGGGGGCGCCGCTGCGCGACCTGCGTGCCCAGGCGGACGCGGCGGGGCGGCTGCTGGTGGTGAACCTGGCGCCGCGCCAGGCCCTGGCACGCGAGGCGGTCGAGCTCTGGAGCGATCCGGCGCTGGCCGCTTGGGCGGCGCGGCACGGCGTGGTGGCGCTGGTGCAGGACGCGGCGGCGAACAAGTCGTTCTCCGTGACCGGGCTGCTCCAGGGGCGCGGGGCCGACCCGCTGCTGTTTCGCGGGGGCAAGCTCACGCGGATGCTCGGGCAGGCCCTGCCGGCCAACCGGACGCGGCCGCGGCGGCCCAAGGACGGCCGAGAGCGCGCCGTGGCGCTGGTGGTGGCCCTTGAGTGGCTGGTGCGCCAGACCGAGCGGACCGACCCGGGGTGGTACGGCCCGCGCCGCGCGGCGCACCTGGCCTGGCGCCAGGCGCGTCAGTGGCCGTCGGTGACCGGCGGGGGTGGAGCCGGCGGGGGTCAGGTCTCGGCGGGCGGGTTCTTGGACGGGCTCGACACAGCCCGGCGCGCGGTCCAGGCCAAGGAGCTCTCGGCGGCCGCCCAGGCCCAGGCGCGGCTCTGGGAGGGGTCCCGCGGCGTGGCGGCGCTGCGCACGGCGCGGCTGACGACGCTGGCGGCGGAGATGCACTCCCTGGCTGGGACGCACGAGCCGGCGCGCGACCTGTTCGAGCGTCTCTACGACAGCGAGCTGACCCTGACGGACTGGTCGGACCCGGCCGAGGTGTGGTCGGTCATGACGCTGGCGCGGGTGCTCGAGAGGCACGTGCCGCTGCTGACGTACCTGGACTCGGCCCTGAGCGACGCCGACGCCCAGCAGCGCCCCGCGCGGCGCGGCGCGCCCGCCGAGCCGGGCATGATGCCGGCGGCCGACGCGGTGATCCTGCCCCGGCTGCTGCCCCGGCTGCACTGGGAGGACCCCGCCGCCGGGCTGAGCGGCCCGCTGAGGCAGGCCCAGGTGGTGCTGCGGCGTCTCCAGCGCGGCCGGCCCGAGCGGCTCTCGGAGGCGGACTGGGCGCGCGTGGTGGAGTTCGACCGGTGGCTGCTGGGCCTGGAGGCGTCGCGCGGGATCGCCGCGGCGGTGTCGCGCGGCGCAAGGGACGACGCCCAGGGGCTGGCGGGGCGCGCGGCCGAGGTGCTGGGCGAGCGGGTCAGGGACGAGATCCTCGTGGCGTGCCTGGCGCGCGGGGCGTCGGCGCCGTGGCAGAGGGCGTGGGTCGAGGGCCTTCCCGAGGCGGACCGGGCCGCGGTGCGTGACCGCCTGCCGATCGTCGACCCGCCGCACCCGTTCGATCCGACCGCCGGCGCGCCGGCCGGTCCATGACTATGTGTTGTCGGGGTGCGCGGCGGCGCCCCCGGCGTCCGGGCGCTGCTCGGCCCGGCCCAGCTCGATGAGCGCCGCGTGCTTGCACAGGGCCTGCTGGGCGGCGCAGGCGGCGGCGAGCCAGCCGGCCCAGCCGTCGCGCCAGGCGGCCTTGAGGACCAGCTGCTTGAGGAACGCGCCCGGGGGGGAGATCAGCAGGCTCGCCAGCGAGCCGCGGTCGCCCCGGCGTGCCATGTGCCCGGCCTGGATGCCGGCGTAGCGGACCTGCTTGCCCAGCTGCTCGGCGAAGGTGGCGAAGGAGTCGTGGCGGAGGGTCCCCCGCAGGCGTCGCGGCGCGGCGGCGGTGCGCAGCGCGTCGTGGGGGTCGGTGCCGGCCCAGGCGGCCAGGCCCGCGGCGACGTCGCGCCCGCGGACCAGCCGCGTGCGCCACTCGGGCTGCCAGGCGTGGTTGAGGAACCGGCCGGCGTACCAGACCTTGCGGTTGAGGGCGAAGGCGACCGGCTCGGGCGCGGTGGCCAGCTGCTCGGCCGCGGGCCAGGCGAGGGCCCCGGCGATGGCCTCGATCAGGTCGGGCTCGGGGCTCTCGTCGGCGTCGAGGCAGAGGACCCAGGGCTGGGAGCAGGCCTCCAGGGCCCGCTGCTTGGTGCGGACGTGGCCGAGCCACTCGGTGGGGACCACGCGCGCGCCGGCCCGCGCCAGCATGTCCAGGGTGCCGTCGGTCGAGCCGCTGTCCAGGGCGAGGATCTCGGCGGCGATGGGGCGCACGGCGTCGAGGGTGCGGGCGATGGTGCGGGCGCCGTCCTTGCAGACGATGGCGACCGAGAGCGGGAGCGGCCCGGCGTGGGTCATGGGCCGATGGTATTTGGGGGTTGTCGGCGGGGCTTGATACGCTGGCGGGCATGGACGACGGCCTTGGAGCGATCGGCGGGGCCCGGGGCGGTGGCGTGGGGGGCGGCGGTGGCGTGGGGGAAGGCGGGGGCGGGGAAGGTGGGGCGGCGCTGGGGCCGCTCACGGGCGTGCGGGTGCGCCGGGTGGCGGCGTGGCTGGGGCCCAACGCGGGCGTGTCAGCGTCGGAGATGGCCCAGGAGCTTGCGGCGGGCGCCTGGGCGGCCGAGGCGCGGCTGATGAAGTCCCAGGGCCCCAGCTGGGTGGCGCGGGCCCGGCTGATGCACCGCGACTGCGTGATCAAGGTGCGGGAGGCGGGCGGGCTGGTGGAGGCCCTCAAGCGGGCGGTGGGCGGCTCGCGCGGGCACCGGCACTGGCGCGCGGCGCTGTGGCTGCTGCGCCGCGACATCGCCACGCCGGCCCCGGTGGCCCTGGCCACGGCCCGGCAGGGCGGGCGGCTTGTGGAGGTCCTGGTCACGGCGTACGTGCCGGGGCGGACGCTGCTGCGGATGCTCGGCGAGGGCGGCGGCGACGCGCGGGCGCAGCTGCGCGTGGCCCGGGCGGCCGGCGCGCTGGTGGCCGAGGTGCTCCACGGCGGGCGCTACAACCGGGACCACAAGCCGTCCAACGTGCTGCTGATCGCGCCGCGCGGCGGGCCGCACCTGGCCAGCGACGGGCACCAGATCGCTCAGAAGCCGGCGCTGGCGCTCCTGGACCCGGTGGGGCTGCGCCGGGTGCGGGCGGCCGAGGCCGCTGTGACCGCGGCGGCGCGGATGCTGGCCAGCCAGGTCATCGAGCCGACGGGCGTCGGGTGCCCGCCCAGGGGCGCGCTGCGCCGGGCGGCCCTGCGCGCCTGCCTTGAGCGGCGGTGGGAGCTGGACGCGCCGCCGGAGAGCCAGGCGTCGCCGCACGAGCCGATGGATGTTGAGTGGGAGCGCGTCAGCGCGCGGGCGTACTGGCGCGCTGTTGCCCAGATGGTGCGCGCCCACGGGGACCCGACGCCGCGGGTGAACCCGCTCGATGACGCGTGAGCCGGGGGGGTCGCGGCGCGGCGGGCGGTCGGCGGCGGGGTGTGGCGTGGGGGTGTGGGTGGGCGTGTGGCGTGGTTGTGTGTGGGCGTGTGTGGGTCAGCTGGCGGATGGGCCCGTGCCGGGGTCGGCCGGCGCCTGCATGGGTGTGGGTGGGGGCGCGGCGGGGTCGGCGCGCATGAACAGCGCCGAGCCCTTGTGCAGCGGGGCGCCGGGGCGCAGGCTGTGCGGGCCGCCCCACTGGCTCAGGGCGCTCAGGGGCGTGCCCGCTGGGGGCGCGCAGCCCCAGGCGTTCCAGAGGGCGGCGCAGGCGTCGGGGATGGCCGGGGACATGAGCAGCGAGGCGATGCGCAGGGCCTCGGCGCAGTGGTAGAGGATCGCGCTCAGGCGGGCGTGCTCGGGGGTGCCGGCGGCTGCGCGCTTGGCCAGCTTGAAGGGCTCGGTGGCGTTGATGTAGCCGTCGACCTGGCGGACGAGATCGACGCCGCGGCGGAGGGCCTGGTCGATCTCGAAGGAGTCGGCGTGGGCCACGGCGGCGCGGACCAGGGCGGCGGTGGTGCTGGGCCAGGCGTAGGCGGGCAGGTCGTCCAGGCCGGAGGCGTGCGGCCCCGGGTCGGGCAGGCGCGCGGCGCAGTACTTCTCGATCATGTTGCCCACGCGCGCGGCGCAGTTGCCCAGGCCGTTGGCCAGCTCGGCGTTGTAGACCTCGACGAACTTGTCGTGGGCGAAGTCGGCGTCGGTGCTGCCCAGCGGGCCCTGGGTGGCCAGGAACCACCGCAGCGCGTCGCGCGAGAAGTCGCGGCAGTAGCCCCCGATGAGGCCCATGTCGACGAAGTTGCCCAGGGACTTGCTCATCTTGCGGCCGTCGCGCACGAAGTAGGAGTGCGCGTAGACCGTGCGCGGCAGCGGCTCGCCCAGGGCCATGAGCATGCACGGCCAGATCACCGCGTGGAACCACAGGATGTCCTTGGCGATGACGTGCACGGCCGGGGGCCAGTAGCGCCGCCTCGGCTCGGTGTCGATCACCGAGAGGTAGTTGAACAGCGCGTCGATCCAGACATAGACCTTGTGGGCGGGGTCGTCGGGCATGAGCACGCCCCAGGCCTGGCCGTCCGCCGGCGCGGGCCCGGCGCTGCGCGACACCGGCACGTCGGTCAGGCCCTGACGCAGCCGGCCGAGCACCTCGTTGCGGCGGGCCTCGGGCATGATGAACTCGGGGTTGGCGGCGATGTGCCCGGCCAGGCGGTCCTGGAAGGCCGAGAGGCGGAAGAAGTAGTTGTCCTCGGTGCGCTGGGCCAGCGGCTTGCCGGTCACCGGGGACTTGAAGCCGTGCTCCTTGGCGGTCGTCTCGGTGAGGTACTCCTCCTGCGAGGCGTCCCACCAGCCGGTGTAGGCCCCCTTGTAGACGTGCCCGGAGGCCTGGAGCGCGGCGATGTAACGCCCCACGCGGTGCTTGTGGCGGTCCTGGCTGGTGCGGATGAAGTCGTCGTTGGAGACGCCCAGGAGCTCGAAGGCGGCCCGGAAGTGCTCGGCGTTGCGGTCGGCCCACCGCGGGGCCGTCATGCCGTGGGCGGCGGCGGTGTCGGCGACCTTGTCGGCGTGCTCGTCGGTGCCCGTCAGGAAGAAGACGTCGCGCCCGAAGAGGCGGTGGAAGCGCGCCGCCACGTCGGTCAGGACGGTGGTGTAGCAGTGCCCGATGTGGGGGCGCTCGTTGACGTAATAGATCGGCGTGGTCAGGTACACCGTGGACATGGCACGAGCATAGTTGGGCGGGGCGGCCGCGCCGCTGGGGCCGTGCCGGCGCGGCTGGGGCGCGCCGCGGACTACGATGGGCCACAGGAGTCAGGAGGACGCCCATGGGCGCAGGGGCACGGCGTGCGGGGGCCTTGGCAGCAGCGGCGGGGGCGGTGGTCGTCGCGGCGGTCGCGGCGCCGGCGGTGGCGCAGAACGCGCTGGACCGCAACCTCCAGGTCGGGGCCGGCCGAGTGATCCCGCGGACGGTGAACTCGGTCGAGAACGCCCGACGCTTCCAGGAGGCGGTGATCTTCGGGCGCGCCCCCAACGGCCTCTCCTTCCGCGACACGCTCGACTCGTTCGACCCGACGCTCTTTACCGACACCGTCGGGAGCACCGAGCTGTTCAACTTCAACCGCGACGCGGCCACGTCGATCCTGGCCACCCGGGGCGTGCGCGGGTCCGACGCTCTGGCGGCCCAGGGGAGCCTGCTCACGGGCGGCTCGCTGGGCAACGACCCCTCGATCCTGCGCGTGCTCACGCCGGTGGACTTTGCCACGCCGGTGACCGCCGGCCGGATCGAGGCGGCGCAGCAGGAGCGCGATTTCCGCGACCTCGTCTCGCGCAGGCCGGCCACGCTGACGGTCATCGAGGACGGCTCGGGGGGGCGCTTCCGGGCCACGGCCTCGACGCTGCGCGGCCTCCAGTTCCTGCGCGACCGGGCCCCGGGCACCGGCGAGGAGGCGCTCCTCCGCCAGGCGCAGGGGGCCGACCCGACAGCCAGGCCGGCAGAGAACGCCGGGCCGGTCAGCCGCGGGCCGGGCGCCGCGGCACCGGGGCTGGCGTTCCCGCCGGGGCTCTTGAGCCCCGGTGACCGGATCGGTCCCGACGGCGAGGTGATCAAGCCCGACGGCACGGTGCTCGATGCCAGCGGGCGGGTCCTTGAGCCGGCGCGCGCGGGCGGGTCGCTGGGCGCGCCGGCGAACAGGGTCGGCGGCGGGCCGATCGTCGACCGCGTCCAGACCCTGATCGATCCCGGCGTGGTGCGCTCGCCCGTCGGCGGTGGGCCGGTGGTCCCCCCGGTGAGCCCGAGCCCCGGGCCGGAGGGCCAGGGTGCGCCCCCGGGCGATGCGCCGGCGTTGTTCCAATTGCGCGGCGCGCTGCGCGACGCGTCGCTGCGCCAGGGGCCCGCGTCTGGCGAGCGCCCCGAGGGGGCGCCGGCTGGGCCCGGCGGCCCCGGCGACCGCCCGCCCAGCGAGCCGGCCCCGGAGGGTGGCGGCGTGGGCGGGGCGCCCGACGGGCTCAGCGGCGTGCGCCAGCGGGTTCAGGAGCAGTGGGAGCGGGACCTTGAGGGCCTGCGTCGGCGGCTGAGCGAGCCCGCCGACGGCCGGGCGGGCGCGGCCGCCGACGGTGGCGCGCCGGCGCGAGGCGTGGGCCAGGGGCCGTCGTGGCGGGACCAGCGCCGCGCAGCCTTGGGGCTCCCGGCCGACCCGTCCGGCGCCGCGGCGCCCGATGACCAAGCCCAGCGCGCAGCCGACCGCGAGCGCCGGCGGCGCGAGCTCGAAGAGGACCCGGGCGTGCGCCGCGGGCTGGAACTGCTCACGCGGGCCGAGGTCGCGCCGCTGACGACGCTGGTGCCGGCCGAGGGCACGGCCGCGCGCGACGTGCGCGCAGCGATGGTCACCGCTGAGAGCCACCTGAGGCAGGGGCAGTACTTCGCCGCGTCGCGCGCGTTCCAGAGCGCGGTGCAGGGCCGGGCCGGGGTCTCGCCGGACGTGGCGGTGCTGGCGGCCATGGGCGCGGTGCACGCGCAGCTGGGGGCGGGGCAGTATCTCTCGGCGGGCACCACGCTCAGGCAGGTGCTCCAGGTGCGGCCGGATATCGTCTCGACGCGGTGGGGGCCCGGCGTGCTGATCGCGCCGGCGCGGGCCCAGGCCGCTGCCGCCGAGCTGTCGGCGCTGGTGGCCGACCGCCAGAGCCCGGCGCTGGGCGAGGCGGGCCTGCTCCTGGCGTACCTGGGCCGGCACCACCGCAACACGGCCTGGCTGACCGAGGGCCTCATCGCGGTGCAGGTCGCTGAGGACCGCGGGCGCTCGGACCTGTCTGCGATCCGCGTGATGATCTCGACGGTGTGGGGCAACTGAGCCGCTGCGCCGGCGCGCCCTGGCCCGATGCGGGGGGCGTGCTGGAGCCTGCCGGTATCAAGCCGGCGTGCTGGCGGGTGGGGGTGTGGGGTGTGGGGTGTAGGGTGTGGGGTGTGGGGGTGGCACGGGGAGGGTGGCGCGTGACGACGACGGGGCAACCATCGCGGGGCGAGACGGCAGCGGACGCAGGCGGGCCGGGCCTGGGCGGTAGCGCGCCCGACTGCGCGCGGGCGGTGCTGGATCTGGCCGGCGGGACCGCGTCGCAGAGCCAGGGCCGCGGCGGCGCACAGCCGGCGGGCGCTGTCGGCCCCGAGCGGCCCCCAGCGGGCAACGGCGCCGGTCAGGCGGGGCTGCGCGCCAAGCCCGGGGCCGGCGCGCGGGGCGACGGGGGCGTGTCGATCCGCACGTACCTGACGGACGGGTCGGTGGCTCGGCTGTGCGACGAGATGACGCGGCTGACGGGCGTCCCGATCTGGCTGCGCGACAGCGACGGGCGCGGGATCATCCCGGCCGAGGCCCCGGCGTTGTGGCGGTCGGTGCCGGGCGAGGAGGCCGCGGCCCGAGCGTGGGAGCTGCTGGGGCGTGCCAAGGGCGTGGGCGCCGAGCTGATGGCGGTGCCGCTCAGGACCAGCGTGGGCGAGCTGGGGGCGCTGGTGCTGCCGGCCGACTGGGGGCGCGACGACCCGACGGAGCGGCGGGCCCTGGAGCGCGCCGTGACGCTGCTGGCGGCGACGGCGGCCGAGAGCGTCGAGGGGCAGATCAGCCTGTCGCGTCGCGTGCACGAGCTGGACGCGCTGCTGCGGCTCTCGTCGCTGCTGGTGGCGGCCGGGGACAGCGGCCGGGTGCTCCAGGCGGCCCTGGACATGGCCCTGGAGGTGCTCGGGCTGGAGGCCGGGAGCATCTCGCTGATGGACGAGCTGAGCGGGCAGGTGCTCCACCGGGCGGTGCGGAACCTGAGCGATCAGTGGCTGGCGTCGATGGCGCCGCTGTCGATCGATCAGATGCTCAAGGCCCGCGCCCTTGCCGGCGAGGTGGTGGTGGTCGAGGACCTGCCCAACGACCGGCGGCTGCCGGACCTGGAGCTGGTCCGGCGCGAGGGGCTGACGAGCCTCATGGCCACGGGGCTGGTCTACCAGGGGCGGGCGATGGGCATGATCCGCCTGTACTCGCGCCGGCCGCGGGTCTTTGAGCGGAGCGAGATGGACCTGCTCAAGGCGATCGCCGAGCACGCGGCGATGGTCACGGCGCTCCAGCGCCTGCGCGAGCTGCGCGAGCAGGACGCGGCCATCGCCCGGCAGCTGCGCCTGGCGGCGGACGTGCAGGGGCGCATGATGCCGCGGGTGCTGCCCCAGAGCCCGGCGCTGGACATCGCGGCCCACTACCGGCCCAGCTACGAGCTGGGCGGCGACCTGTACGACGTCTTCGAGAAGCACGGCATGGGCGGGCCGATCGGGCTGGTGGTGGGGGACGTGGTCGGCAAGGGCGTGCCGGCGGCGCTGCTCATGAGCGCCGTGCGGGCCTCGCTGCGCGCGTTCATCGGCGAGGAGTGGCGCCTGGACCACGTGATGCACAAGACCAACCTGGCGGTGCGCCGCGACACGCTCGAGAGCGAGTTCGTCACCGTCTGGTGCGGCGTCATCGACCCCAAGACGCTCGAGCTGGCGTACTGCTCGGCCGGGCACGACCCGGCCCTGCTGCTGCGGCCCCGCGGCGGCGGCGAGCCCGAGGTGATGGAGCTGGGGACCGACGGCATGGCCCTGGGCGTTTCCGAGGCCGAGCGCTACGAGGTGCGCACGTGCGTGCTCCGGCCCGGGGACCTGGTGCTCCTGCACACCGACGGGCTCTCGGAGGCGATGGACTACCAGAACCGCAAGTTCGGGCGCGCCCGGGTGGTGCGCGTGGCGGCGCAGCTGCTCCGCGACCGGCCCGGGGCCACCTCCCGGGAGGTGATCGAGCGACTGATGTGGGAGCTGCGGCAGTTCGCCGGCCTGCGCGCCAGCGACGACGTGACGATCGTGGCCCTGCGCGCCACCGCCGGCGGCCAGGCCTGCTGAGTGCCAAGCTGGCCTGCGCGGGCCGGCCTGCTCAGGGCCGGTCTGGCTGCGCGAGAGCTTGCCCTGGCGGGGGCTCAGAAGGGCAGATCGACCGAGAACGAGAAGAGCCGGCGCTGGTCGGTCTCCTCGAAGCGCAGCGGGAAGGCGAAGTCGAAGGCCAGCGGGGCCGGGCCCAGCTGGGGCAGGTAGAGCCGCAGGCCGATGCCCGCGGCGACGCGCAGCTCGTTGAGCGAGACCTCCTCCTGGACGGTGCCCGCGTCGATGAAGCCCACGACCGAGACCGCGTCGGCAAAGAGCGGCTGCTCCAGCTGCACCGAGCCGAAGGCCAGGAAGCGCCCGCCCACGAGCACGCCGGTGGGGACGCCGCCGGCGGTCAGGCCCTCCTCGCCTACGCCGCGGAAGCGGAACCCGCGCAGCTCGCGCCCGCCCAGGAAGAAGCGCTCAAAGAGCGGGACGTCGGCCTGGGCCTCGGGGATGAACCCGCCGGAGCCGCGCAGGGACAGGACGGTCTTGCGGCCCAGCGAGTCCTCCAGGACCGGCGCGTAGAGCGTGAAGCCGCTGGTGACGCGCGTGAACTCGAAGGAGTTGCCCAGGAAGCCGGCGCGGTCAACGCCGAACTCCAGGACCGCGCCCTGGGTGGGGCGGATGAGGCGGTCCAGGTCGGTGCGGCGCAGGCGCAGGCCGATCACGGCCAGCTGGTTGGAGCCCGTCAGGCTGGTCAGGTCCACGGGCGAGTCGGCGTCGATCTCGCCCAGGCGGATGCTCTCGAGGCGCGTGACCACGGCCGCCGACCACCGATCGCCGAAGCGCCGGCCGACGGAGAAGCTGCCGAAGATGCGCTCCTCCTGGAAGTCCTCGAAGTCGCGGACGCGGAAGCCGCCCGAGGCCGAGCCGGTGAAGGCGGTCTCGAGGATCGACGGCTCGGAGAAGGAGACCTGGTAGTTCTGGATCTCGTTGCCTGGCTGGAGGGCGATGTTGAAGGACTGGCCCGCGCCGCGGAAGCCCTGGCCGCGCAGCAGCTCGTCGAGGGAGTCGGGCGGGTTGCCGATGTCGAAGTTGCGCTGCGTCAGCTCGATGGAGCCGAGGACGCCCGAGTCGGACGAGAGCGCGGCGCCGAACGAGAGCGAGCCGGTGTTGGTCTCGACGACCTCGGCCAGCACGTCGCGCGTGGCGGGGTCCTCTCGGCGGGCCGGCTGGACGGTCAGGCGCGGCGGGACCCGGCCGTCGAAGAGCTGGGTGTCCAGCAGGCGCAGGCGCGAGCGCTCGATCTGGTTCCCGTCCAGCGGGCGGCCCGGCTCGAGCGGGATCTCTCGGCGGATGACCTTGTGCTGGGTCAGCTCGTTGCCGCGGGTGAAGACGGCCCCGGTGCGGACGCGCCCGCCCTCGGTGATGCGCACCAGCAGGTCGGCCTGCGCGGTGCCCGGGACGCGCAGGAGCTGGTCGTTGACCGAGAGCCCGCCGTTGACCTGCGCGTCGACGTAGCCCTGGCGCAGGTAGGCCTCCAGCACGGCGCGGAGGGAGCGCTGGCGGGTGTCCTCGCGGGCCACGTCGCCCGGCTTGAGCTCCATGAGCCCGCGGACCTGCTCGGGGGAGAAGACGGTCGGCTCGGTCTCGCCAAGCCCGGGGACCACCGCGACGACCCGCACGCCCCTGATCGTGTAGAGCGGGCCCTCCTGGACGACGAAGGTGAGGATCACCTCGGAGTTGTCCGGGCTGAAGCGCAGGGCCCGGTCCACGCGGGCGTCCAGGAAGCCGCGGGAGCGGTAGAAATCGACCAGCGCGCCCACGTCGCGGTCGAGCTGCGCGTCGTCCAGGACGCCCCCGGTGAAGAGGTTCCACACCTCGGTGCGCACGCTGGTGCGCAGCTGCGAGGCGGGCAGGGCGGCGTTGCCCTCGAAGCGGATGTCCGTCACGCGCAGCCGGTCCCCCTCGCGGATGCGCAGGAGCACGATCCCGCTCTCGGCCAGCTCGCGCTCGTCGATCGACACCGAGGCCTGGTAGAACCCGCGGCGCAGGTAGAGCTCCTGGACCGACCGCACCACGCGGTCGATCTGGAACCGGTCCACCGGCGTGCCGATCAGGGCGTTGGTGATCACCGCGATGTCCTGGTCCGAGACGGCGCGGTTGCCCGAGGCGTCGACCGTCTGGATGATCGGGGTCTCGGTGACGGTGATCGTCAGCTCGGCCGTGCCGTCGGAGAAGAGCCGGCCCGTGGCCGAGACCTGGCTAAAGACGCCCAGGCGCTCGAGTCGGCGGACGTCGGCGGCGTAGGTCTGGGCGTTGAAGGGCTGGCCGACCTGCGTGCGGATCTGGTTGAGGACCAGCTGCTTGGGGACGTTCTTGAGGCCCACCACGATCACGTCGCGGACGGGGCGGTCTTCGAGGACCTCGCGTGCCGGCGCACCGGCAGCGGGCGCCGCCGGCGTGGCGGGGGCCGGGAGGATGGGTGAGATGGGCGTGGGGGGCTGGGCGGGCTGCGCCCCAGCCGCAGCCAGGCTCAGGGCCGCTACAGCAGCGGCGGACCACGCTGCGCCACGCGCCGGGCACGCGCGTCGGCCAGGCGCCCCAGCGGACAGGCGCGCCGCAGCGCCACGGGATGGCTCCGGTCGGTTCACAGAGATGGGCGACAGTACCGTCACGCGGGCCGGGTGACAAATCGGGGCCCTGGATAGATCAGAGCTGGGACGGGTAGGCCGGGGCCGGGACGGGCTCGCCGCGCGGGCTGCGCGGTTGAAAACATGGCGCTGCGCCGATGCTGCGCCGCGCACGGGCTGCACGGACGGGATTTTCCCAGCGTCTGCGCGCGATCTGAGCGCCGACTATGAAATCGCGGGTCGAATCGTGGCGCAGCCGTTGAAGTCCGGGCGCGCGCGGGGACAATCTGCCCCACCAGCGAGCGTCCAGACGCGTGCTGGCGCAGCCGGCGCGGCGTTGGTCGCGGGGGCTGGCGGGCAGGGCGTTGGCGGTAGCGGGAGTGGCGAGGGGGTCGGGCTGGTGGTCACGGATGCCGGGGCGAACCGATGCGTGAGTATGCCAGGAAGGCGCGGCGGTGTGGCGTGGTCCTGACGCTGGTGGCCTCGGCCATGGCCAGCCTGGTGGTGATCTCGGCCTTTGCCCACGAGCTGTGGAAGGGCCTGAGCCTGATCGAGCTCTTCGGGATGCTGGGCCTGCTGTTCCTGCCGGCGGTGGTGCTGTGCTGCGCGTCGTTCGCCGACGCCGAGACGCCGGTCGTCTTTGGGGGCGAGCGCGGCCGGGCCCGGCCGCCGCGCAGCGCGCGGTGATCCGCTGCGGCGCCGATCGCCGATGAACACCCCATGACGCACGCCGGGTGCTCGGCGGTTCTGGTGCGCGGGCTGCGCGTCGTGGTGCGCGCCCAGGGCCGGCCCGAGCCGCCAAGCCCCGCCGACGACCCCCGCCTCCGGACGCTGTGGGAGGCACGCCGACGCGAGAACCCGCGCCTGCACGACGGCCCGATCTGGTCCGTCCTGGCGACCGAGCGCACGCCCGGCGTTTTCACCCTGACCGTGTGCCCGGAGCGGTACAGCAGGCTGGTGGTGCAGGGCGTGCCCGTTGGTCGCGGCGCGGGCGGGGCGGTTGGGAGCGGCGGCGGTGGCCGAGCCGGTGGGGTGCGTGCGGGGAGTGGGGGGGATGAGGGTGGAGGCGGTGGTGGCGATGAGGGGGTTGAGCTGGGCGTGCGGCTGCTCGGGGCCAAGGGCTTCATCACCGGCACCGACGCAGCGGGCCGCGGCCACACCCTGATCGCCCAGCGCGGCCCGGGCGTGCGCGCGTTCCCGGGGCTCTGGGAGTGCTGCCCCGCGGGCGCCGTCGACCGCGGGCTGGGCCGGGGCGTCAGCGCCGACGACCTCTGGGGCACGCTGATCGAAGAATCGGATCAAGAGCTGGGCGTGCGGGCGGTGGTGGGCCCAGCGGGCCACGACGCCGCGGCCATCGAGTGGGGCGAGGCGGTGGCGTGCGTGGCCTGCGACGAGTCGCGCTCGGTGGACGTGGTGATCGCCGGGCGGTACCGCGGCGTGGTGGACCCCGCTGCTGCCTGGCCCAGCCTGGACGCTGCCAGGGCCTGGGAGGTGGGCGGGGTGCGCTGGGTGGCGCTGGACGCGATCGCGGCCTTGGTCGGCGGGCAGGCTGCGACGGTGGCGCCACCGACACGGGCGCTGTGGGCGGCGCTGGGGCTGGCGTGATCGGCCCGAGGCTCACCGGCCGGCCGTGACCGGTCAGCGGTCAGCAGCCATCGATCATGGGTCAGTGGTCAGCCCTGGGCTCTGTGGGCATCAGGGCCAGTGCGGCAGCGGTCATGGCGTGGACGCCCGAGACGATGGCCGGCTCGGGCTCGATCCTAAAGAGCGGCGAGTGGTGGGACGGCGCGGTGGGCACCTCCGCCTCGGGCGTGGCCCCGACGCGGAAATAGACGCCCTTGACGCCCGTCTCCGGGGCGACAAAGTACGCAAAGTCCTCGGCGCCCATGCCCTCGCGCGGCTTGTCGATCAGGGCCGCTGGGCCCATGGCCTGGGCGATGGCGTGGCGCACCAGCCGGGCTGTGCCCGCGTCGTTGACCGTCGGCGGGGTCGTCTGGGAAGCGGAGCGCACGACCTTGGGGAGCTTGTTCTTGGGCACGCCCAGGGCCAGGGCGGTGCCGTCGCAGATGCGGTCGATGGCGTCCAGGAGCTTGAGGCGGGTGTCGGGGTCGTCGGCCCGGACGGTCAGCTGGAGCGTCACCTGGTCGGGGATGATGTTGTGCTTGGTCCCGCCGTGGATGGCGCCCACGGTGATCACGCCGGGCCTCAGGGGCGAGATGGTCCGGCTGACAGCCGACTGGAGCGAGACGACGATCTGCGAGGCGACCAGGACGGGGTCCACGCCGCGGTGGGGCGAGGCGCCGTGGGCCCCGACGCCCAAGACCGTCACGTCCACGCTGTCGGAGCTGGAGTAGGCCGCCTCCGGCGGCACGTTGACCCGGCCCGAGGGCAGCTCGGCGGCCACGTGCATGGCCAGGGCGTAGTCGGGCTTGGGGAAGCGGGTGTAGAGCCCGTCTGTGAGCATGGCCCGGGCGCCGCTGATGAGCTCCTCGGCGGGCTGGCCGACGAGCACGAGCGTGCCCGACCAGCGGTCCGTCAGCCGGGCCAGCTGCCGGGCGGTGCCGACCAGGGCCGCGACGTGGGCGTCGTGGCCGCAGGCGTGCATGACCGGCTGCTCGACGCCGTACAGGTCGGTCTGGCGGGCGGTCGAGGCGTAGGCCAGGCCGGACTTTTCCTGCACCGGCAGGGCGTCCATGTCGGCGCGGATGAGCACCGTGGGGCCGGGGCCGTTGCGCAGGAGCGCGACGACGCCGGTGCCGCCGACGCCCTCGGTGACCTCGTAGCCCAGGGCGCGCAGCTCGCGTGCCAGCCGCGCCGCGGTCTGGGTTTCTTTGAACGACAGCTCGGGGTTCTGGTGCAGGTGCACAAAGAGCGGCTCGAGCGTGGCGCGGTAATCGGCCCTGATGCGGGCCGACAGGTCGTCGGTCGCGGGTGACGCGGCGGGCGCCGGCGGGGTGTAGGGTGCCGGCGGGGCGTAGACGGCCGGCGGGGTGTAGGGTGCCGGCGGGGTGTAGGGTGCCGGCGGGGTGTAGGGTGCTGGTGCGTCGGCCGGCTCGGCGGCGGGCTGGGCCGAGCCCCCGACCAGCGGCAGGCACGCGGCCGCGACCAGCCCCGCCACGCCACGCAGGGCGCTGCGCCGCTGGGTGGGTCTGACGCGGCGCGGGTGAGGGCCTGGCATGGGGCGGCTCCGGGTCTGGCGGTGCGGTGTTCGGTCCGGGTGAGCATACACGCGCAGCGGCGCGCCCGCGCCGCCCGGCGGGCGTACGGTCATGGCCAGCAACGCACGCGCAGGCAGGAGACGCCCCAGACGATGAGCGAGAGCACACTCCAAGGCAGCACCTTCGACCTGGCGGCACTGGCCGACGCCGCTGCCCGGGCCGAGGTCCTGGAAAAAGCCTTCGACTACCGCGGCGACTGCGCCCTGACCCTCACCGACGGCTCGGTGGTGGCGGGGTACATCTTCGACCGCCGGCCGGCCCAGAACGGCCAGGAGGCGTCCGTGCGCCTGCTGCCGCCCACCAGCGACGAGCGCGTCAGCGTCGGCTTCTCGCGCATCGCGCGGATCGAGTTCGGCAAGGACACCGCCCACGGCAAGTCCTTCGAGACGTGGATCAAGAAGTACGTCGAGAAGAAGCTCAGCGGCCAGCGCGCCAGCATCGAGAGCGAGAGCCTCGACTGAGCTGCGCCGGCGGCAACGCGGGCGGCGTCAGTCCTCAGCGGAGATCGACGCGGGGCCCTGGGTGCCGGCGACGCGCTCCATGTAGCCGTCGCCCTTGCGCTCGTACTTGGTAAAGCCCAGGCGTTCGAGGTTCTTGTTGGAGAGCTTGGACTTGCCCTTGATGTCCGACCAGTTGCCGGCGATGGTCGGCGCGACGATGGCCCTGCGCACCGGCTTGCCCGTCTGCGGGTGCTTGGTCAGGTGGGGGTCCTTCATGGGCTGGACGATCTCGAAGGTCTCGCCGGTGGGCTGGCCGAGGTCGTCGAGCACTTGGTAGACGTACGTGGGCATTGGGTGTTCCGGTGCGGCTGGGGGCGTGTGGCCGTTGCGGGGGCGCGGGGCGTGCTGGGGGGGCGGGGGGGCGGGGGGTTGCCAGCGGTCAGTGGTCGATGCGCAGGACGATCTTGATCCCCTCGCCGGTCTGCATCAGGCGGAAGCCCTGGGCGAACTGCTCCATGGGCAGCTCGTGCGTGATGATCTCGCCCAGCTCGAGCCGGCCGCCCAGGAGGAGCTCCTCCATCTGGTACCAGGTCTCGAACATCTTTCGGCCGTTGATGCCCAGCACCGTGGCGGCCTTGAAGACGACGTGGTTGGTCAGGTCGAAGGTGAAGGGCATGGAGGGGATGCCCAGCAGGGCGGCGGTCCCGCCCATGCGCAGGGCCGAGAAGCCGTCGTGGATCGCCGCGGGGTGGCCGGACATCTCCAGGAGCACGTCGGGGCCGTCGCCGCGGGTGGCCCTGCGGATGTCGCGGATCCACTCGGGCGTGGCGAACTGGCTCGGGTGCGGCCCGCCGGTGGGCTCGCGCGGCGGGGGGGGCACGTAGGTGTTGTACGCCTCGGCGGCGCCCAGGCGCTTGGCCAGCTCCAGGCGCTTGGGGTTCACGTCGGTGACGAAGATCCGCGAGGCCCCCGCGGCCTTGGCCACCGTCACGGCCATGAGCCCGATGATCCCCACGCCGGTGATCAGCACCGTCTTGGCCGAGACGCCTGCGGACATGACCGTGTGCACGGCGTTGCCCAGCGGGTCGAGCACCGCGGCCACGGCGTCGGGCACCGACGGGTGCACGGGCCAGACGTTCTCCTCGGGCACGCAGACGTACTGGGCGAAGCACCCGTCGCGGTCCACGCCCAGGATCTGCATGGACTCGGCGATGTGGGCGTTGCCGGTCCGCGCGTTGTAGCCGGTGCCGGGGGAGATGTGCCCCTCGGCGCTGACGCGCTGCCCGGGGCGGTAGCGTGTCACCGCGGCCCCCACGCGGACGATCTTCCCCACGAACTCGTGCCCGGTGACGATGCCCACCGGGATGCGCGAGGCCGCCCAGGCGTCCCACTCCCAGATGTGCCGGTCGGTGCCGCAGATCCCCGCGTGCGTCACGTCGATGAGCACGTCGCGCGGCCCCACCGCGGGCAGGGCGCGGGCGGCGTCGAGCTTAAGCTCGGTGCCGGCGTGGTGCTTGTAGAGCGCCCGCATGGTGCCGGGCAGCGCGGGCCCGGGGCCGCTGGGGTGGGCACCTGCCGAGGGCTCGGACGGGCCGCGGGCGGGCGTGGCAGCGGCGGGTGCGTGCGGTGCAGCAGCGGGGGTCGTGCCGGACGGGGCGCTCATGGCCGATTGTAGTTCGCGCGGGCCGCTAGGCCCCGCCGAAGCGCAGCCGCTGGCCCGTCTCGGGGTCCATCAGAGCCCACCTCTGCTCCCGGCACAGCCGGGCCAGCACCGGGAAGGCGAAGCCCTCGTCGGTCATGGTCACCATGATCTGGCGGACCTGCGGCTCGGTGGCGCTCATCTCGAGCACCATGCCCGGGCCGAAGAGCCGGAGCAGGCCCACGCTGTTGGGGCGCGCGTTCTCCAGTGCCTCGGGCGCGGTGTTGTAGCGTTCCAGGACGCGCTGGACCTTCGACGCCGGCCCGATCACCGGCAGGCCGTCGTCGTCGTCCTCGGGCGAGACGGCCTTCATCACGATGACCTGACGGCTGCGCGCCACAGCGGCCTCCTGTGCCCGGGCCCCGCGCCGGAGCGGTCGTTGCTCCTGGCCGGGAGCCAGCAGCCTATGCCGGCGGCGTGTGGCCCCCGACTCAGGCACCCCTCAACTCAGGCCCCCGCGTCGGCTCGGCGGGCGCCGATCAGGCGGGCTGCGCTGAGGATCAGGTCCTCCAGCGGGGCCGGCTTGACGAAGAACTCGTCAACGCCCAGCGAGAGCGCGTAGGCCATGTGGCGCTTGCCCTCGTTGGCGGTGAGCATGATCACCGAGGGGCTCTCGGCGTTGCCCATGATCTTTTCCAGCACCAGGTAGCCCGAGCGCCCGGGGAGCATCATGTCCAGCACGACCAGCTGCGGCGTGCGCTCGTGGCAGACGCGCACGGCCTCGTGGCCGTCGCCCGCGGTCCGGACGCTGGCCCCCTCAGCGGCGAAGGCCAGGGCCACAGCCTCGCGGACGTCCGGGTCGTCGTCGACGACCACGATCTCGGCTCGGTCCAGTCGCTTGGACATAGGCCTCCGCGCGTCGGCCCGCTGTGGGCCGCGCCTTGGGAGCATACTCAGGGGTACGGCGGTGCGCGGTGTGTGGTGCGGGGGGGTGCGCGGGGAGACGGGGGTGCGGGGGCGCGGGCGGACGGGCCTTAGCCGGCCGGGGCCGCAGCCGGTGGGTCCTCGGCGGCGATCGGCCGGCGGCGTGCCTGGGCTTGGGCCAGGGCCAGGGTGTCCCTGCGTGTGTGCTCGTGGACGCGGGCGAGGAGGTCGTCGGTCATCCACGGCAGCGACCGCAGCTTGTCGGCGATGGCTGGGGGGACGGGCTTGCCGGCGTGCTCCCACCTGGGCCGGCTCTTCCAGTAGCGGTGCATCCAGAGGTACTGCTCGGGGTGGCGCATGACGGTCCGCTCGATGGCCCTGCGGTAGCGCGCGGTGATGTAGAAGACCGGGTCGGGCTGGCCGGCGTAGTCCGACTCGTCGAAGGTGTCCTCGATGGCGATGCGGTAGTTGAGGCCGGTGGGCTCGGCGCGCAGGCCCGCGGCCGTGCGCTCGCCGGTGCGGCAGGCGGCCCCCACGATGACCTGGGCCCGGAACTGCTGGGCCAGGACCGCGATGGCCTTGTAGCTGCTGGCCATGCGCCCGAAGAAGGGGACGAACACGCCCTTGTCCCCGGCGTTCTGGTCGGCCACGAACCCGAGGGGCGCCCCGCGGCGCATGATCTCGGGCATCATCGCCGCGGCCCCGAACTTGTCGACGAGCACCAGCCCGCGCCGGCCGCGCACCTGGCGCACCCAGCGGTCGGCCGGGCGCAGGTCCAGCGGGCGGTAGAGCGCGTGCACCGGGAAGCCCAGCAGGGCCATCGAGTAGCCGGTCATCTCCCAGTTGCCCGCGTGGCCGCAGATCATGATCGTCGGGCGGCCCGAGACCAGGCGTGTCACCGCGGCCTCCAGACCGCCCAGGTCCACGCGGCCGGCCCAGCCCTCGTGGGTCACAAGCCGCGGCAGGGCGATCATCTCGGCGGCGAGCATGAACAGGTGCTCGTGGGCCCGCACGGCCATCTCGCGGGCCTGGGCCGGGCCCCAGCCGGGGAAGGCGACCGAGATGTTCTCGATCGCGCGGCTCATGCGCGTGCGGTTGAAGCCGCGCGTGGCGTAGAACCGCCCCAGCCGCCGCGCGGCCGACAGGGCCAGCGGCAGGTCGGCCACGCCCGCCGCCGCCGAGCCCGCCCGCAGCAGCCAGTAGACCGGCCCGGCAAGCGCCGGCGGGAATCGCTTCATCTTGCCCATGGGTGCGAGCCCCTTAGCGGATCGTCAGGGTCGGGGCGGCGCCGTCGGTGCGCATGGCCGCCAGGGCCGCCTGGCCCAGCAGGTTGGTCACCAGCGACTCGAGCGCCTCGGCCAGGGGCGTGCCCGCGGCGAAGTTGTGCAGCGGCGTGCCCTCGTCGCTGTTGCGACGCAGGGCCACCGTCAGCGGGATCGCGCCCAGGTACGGCACGCCGGTGCGCTGGGCCATCATCTGGGCCCCGCCGCGCCCGAAGAGGTCGTACGTCCGCGGCGGGGAGATGTCGTCGGCCACGAAGTAGGACATGTTCTCGACCACCCCGAGCACCTCCACCTGCAACTGCTGGAACATCCGCAGGGCCCGCACCGCGTCGTCCTGGGCCACGCGCTGCGGCGTGCAGACGATCACCGCGCCGGCCAGGCGGAGCATCTGGGCCATGGTCAGGGCCACGTCGCCCGTGCCGGGGGGCAGGTCCAGGATCAGATAGTCCAGCTCGCCCCACTGCGTCTGGTCGACCAGCTGCTTGAAGGCCGACTGGGCCATCGGCCCGCGCCAGATCAGCGGCTTCTCCGGGTCCACCAGCTTGCCGATGGTCATGGCCTTGACGCCGTGCACCGGGAACGGCTGGAGCATGCCGGCCAGGACGTTGGTCTGATGCCCGCTCAGGCCGAGCATCGTCGGGAGCGAGGGGCCGTAGACGTCGCAATCGAGCAGCCCCACCGCGTGGCCCCGGCGGGCCAGCCCCACGGCCAGGTTCACCGCCACGGTGCTCTTGCCCACGCCGCCCTTGCCCGCCCCCACGGCGATGACCCTGCCCACGCCGGGCAGTATCGGGGCGGTGGCTTGCGGGGTGCTCGGCGCCGCTGGGGCCCGCCCGCCGGGCGCGCCCGGCGTCGCCCCGGACACCGGCAGCGAGACCTCGCGTCCGCCGGCAGCGCCCGGGCCTTGAGCGGCCCCCGAGCCGGCTGATTCAGCGGGCTCCGGGGCGGTTTGGACGGTCAGGGCGCTCACGGGGGACCCGCGGCGCTCGGCGTGGGCGCGGATGGTCGTTTCCGCCACTCGCGCCAGCCCCGCCGCGGTCGTGGGGGGCAGCCCGCCCACGCGGAGGGTCACGGTGACCACGCCGTCGCACGCCGCCGCCTGCCGCACAGCCCCCGACGAGACCAGGCCGCGCCCCGTCAGCGGGTGGGGGATGGTTTCGAGGGCCTCGAGCGCGTCGGCCTTGGAAAGTGGCTCGGCGTGCGTGCGTGTGGGTTCGGTCATGTGGTATTCCGACGGGGAGCGCGCGGGAATTGGTCTGCGCCAGTGAGATAATACGGATACGGCCTGGGGGCGGGCGATCTGGGTTGTGGGCGGGCGCAGCCCGGATGCCCGAGAACCCCGACCCGCAGCCGAGGGGTTGGGGGTGGGGGGTTGGGTGGCCGGGGCGTGACGGGCCGGCGCCTGCCGATACAGGCGTCAGCGGGAGATGCCCCCCGGCCCCGCGGGTGCAATATCGGCACTCAGCGGGGCGTTGAGCGGGATGTCCGGGAGTGGTCACAGGGCCCAAGGGAACCGACGGCCCCAGCGCGTCGCCGTCAGCGGCGCAGAAAGAAGACGACATGCACACCATCGCGTCCAACCAACGATCCCGCACGCACGCCATGAGCCGCTGGGCCGGCGCGCTGCTGGTCGCCGCGGGCCTCATGGTCCCCGCCGCTGTGGCCCAGCCCGCCCCCGAGCCGGCGCCGGCCCAGAGCGCGCCCGAGGCCCCGACGCTGGGCGGCCCGCGCGTCGAGACGCGCGACGTGCCCGGCGCCGGCGGGACGTTCGGCACCGAGAGCGCCCGCCGTCGTCGCGGTGGCGAGGGCGAGGTCCCCGCGGCGGCGTTCGGCCGGATCGTGCAGAAGGCCCTGGGCGAGCAGGCCCCCGAGGCCGTGCGGGCCACGCCGGAGCAGACCGAGCAGATCCGCGCGATCATGCAGGCGTTCCAGGCCGAGCAGCGCGCCTTCTTCGAGGCCAACCGCGGCGCCCTGGGCGCCGGCCGTCGCGGGCAGCGCGGCGCAGCGGGCCAGGCCGACGGCGAGCCGATGATGGCCGAGGACGCGCAGGCCGAGCGGGCCGCGATCGCAGCCGGGGCCGAGCTGCGGGCCAAGGCGCCCAAGTTCGCCGACTCGCAGACCAAGATCTGGTCGATCCTCAGCGCCGAGCAGCGCGCCGCGGTGGAGTCGGAGATGAAGGTCTACGAGTCCGATCGCGCCGAGCGCGCCAGCCGTGAGTACGCCCAGCGGCAGATCGCCCAGCTCGGCCAGCGCGGCGCCGCGGCGCAGCCCGGCGGCGCCCCACCCCGCCGCCCCGGCCCCCCCGGCGCGCCCGGCGAGGGCTTCCGCGGCCGCCGCCCGGGCCCCGACGGTGCGCCGCCCGAGGGTCGCCCGACCCCGCCGGGCAACCCGGACGAACGCCTCCGCAAGGCCATCGAGCAGCTCACCCCCGAGGAGCGCGGCGCGCTGGCCGAGTTCATCGAACGGACCACGCCGGAGCAGCGCCGGGCCCTCTTCCAGCGTCTGCGCGAGCGCAACGGCGAGGGTGGCCCCGGTGGCCGTCGTCCCGGTGGCCCCGGTGCGCCGGGGGGTCCGGGGGGACGTCGCCCCGGTGGGCCCGGGCCGGGCGCACCCGAGGACAGGCCGGCGCCCCCGATCGAGGAGATCGAGGTCCCCGCGCCGCGCCCGTGAGTGGCTGTCATCTGCTCCGGACAACCCGAACAAAGAACGATCGAATTGTGAAATCTGCATCCTGCGAGCGTGCGGCCCGGGCGTTGTGCTCGGGCCGCATGTGCTTTGGGATCGCGCGGGTGGCCCAACGGGCGGTTTGGGTTCATACTGAGAACGTGGCGCGTGCTTTGGTGCCCTGTGTGCCCGAAATCACGCCCGCCAGCGCCCAGGGGCGTTGTTGAAAACAGACCTGGGAAGGCCGCGTGGGCGGTGCCGATTGGCTCGACCGGGCGGCCCAATGTCAGGAGAAGTCCGCCCGAAAATCCCCCGCGGTGACGGCTTGGTCTGGCGGGCGCGTCAGAGAAAGTGCACGACACAGCACGTGGCCCGGCTGCGTGTTGGCCGATAGAATGCTGTAGATCTCTCTCTCCTCCAGCGGGGCGCTGTCTTGCGATGGCGCCCTGCTTTGTTTTTGCCGCTGCGTGCAGCGCGGCCCCGAGCCCGCCAGCGCCCGCGGCGTGATTGATCGACCCAGGGCGCCAACGCTTGGCCATGTCCCACCCGCCCGAGCCCGGCCCCGAGTCCGCCCCTGGTCCGGCACGCCCCGGGCTGCGCCGCCGGGTGGTGGTGACGGGGGCCGCCGGGTTCATCGGCGCCCACGTGTGCAGGCGGCTGCTGGGCATGGGCATCGACGTGACGGGGATCGACAACTTCGACCCGTACTACGACGCGCAGGTCAAGCGGCGGGCCCTGGGCGAGGTCGCTGGATGTGCGGGGTCGGCGGCGTTCGATTTCCACGAGGCGGACCTGTGCGACCGGGGCGCCGTCGGGGCGCTGGTGGCCGGCGCCGAGGGGGTGATCCACCTGGCCGGCCGGCCCGGGGTGCGCGCCAGCGTGGAGGACCCGGTGGCGTGCTACCGGGCCAACGTGCTGGGCACGGCAGCGGTGCTGGCCGAGGCGGCGCGCAGCGGGGTGCGGCGCGTGGTGGCGGCGTCGAGCAGCAGCGTCTACGGCGATCGCGCAGCGGGGCCGTTCCACGAGGAGATGGACGTCAACGAGGCGCGCTCCCCCTACGCGGCGAGCAAGCGCGCCTGCGAGCTGATGGCCCACACGCACCACCACCTGACCGGCGTGCCGACGGCGATGCTGCGGTTCTTCACCGTCTACGGGCCGGGGCAGCGGCCGGACCTGGCGATCTCGACGTTCCTGTCCGCTGCGCGCGACGGGCGCGCGGTGCGGCTCTTCGGGGCGCCCACGCGCAGCCGCGATTACACGTACATCGACGACATCGTCGCCGGCGTGCTGGCCGCGTACGGGGCGATCGACCGCTTCGGGTTCAGGGTGTGGAACCTGGGCAACAACCGCCCGGCGAGCCTGGCGGACCTGGTGGGCGTGATCGGCCAGGTCACGGGCCGGGCCCTGCGCACCGAGCGGGCTGAGGCGCCCCAGGGCGACGTCGAGCACACATGGGCCGACCTGAGCCGGGCCCGGCGCGAGCTGGGGTACCAGCCCACGACCGACCTCGCTCAGGGGATCGCGCAGCAGTGGGCCTGGATGAACGGCCGCAGCGGTGTGGGGGGCGCCTAGGGCCAGCGCCGCAAGCGCGTGGGCGCCGAGCGGTTGGGGATCGGGATAGC
>PNJV01000033.1 GCA_013822085.1 Isosphaera sp.
CCAACGACTTCGTGGCCTTCCTGGCCGACCTGGTCGCCTTCAACCCCGACTGCCAGTGATCCGTCAGCGGATCCACACACGCGTGTGCACACATCCGTGTAACTGACGAGCCTTGAGTAACTCCCCAACCCCCCGGCCCACGCTGGGGGGTTTTTCGTTGGGGGGGCAAGCGTTGAGGCGAGTGGCGTTCGCCTTGAAAAATTGGATCGAACAGCCGAGCGATCGATCACGCGCGATCGTGTGTAACGCACCGCTCTTGCGCAGCCCGCACCGTCACACCGAGGCCCGGTATTGGCCACCCGGGCGCGATCTGTACTAAGGGACCGAGGACAAACGAACGCCGGTGCAGCTGCGGGTGCGGCACGGTCAGGCCGCGCTCGGACACGGTCTGGTCGCTGTAGAGGAGAAGGTCCAGGTCGATGACGCGTGCTGCGCCGTGGGCTTGCCTGGTGCGGTCGCGGCCCAGCGCGCGCTCGACTCGCTGGAGCGTCCCGAGCAGTTCTCGGGGAGACAAGCCCGTTTGGACGATCGCAGCGGCGTTGATGTACGGCCCGCCGGGGTCCCGGTCACTCACACGAACAGGTTCGGTCTCGATCAGCTCGGAGCGCAACAGGACTGAGATCAACGGCTGACCATCCAGGAGCGCCAGGGCTGCATCGATGTTGCGAGATCGGTCGCCGAGGTTCGAACCAAGCCCGATGGCGGCGCGGTAGCTGAGCATCCAGCGTGCAAGGTACGCCGGGCGGCCGCGGGAACGCCGGGCGGGGCGAGTCAGTCGGCGTCGGGCGTCAGCTCTCGCTCGCGGTGCTGCATCTGTGCCTTGAGCCGCGCCAGGATGCTGCTGTGCATCTGGCTGACGCGCGATTCGGAGAGATCGAGCGTTGCCCCGATCTCTTTCATGGTCATCTCTTCGTAGTAGTAGAGGATGACGATGAGCCGCTCGGCGCGCGAGAGGCCCTTGGTGATCATGTCCTTGATGTCGCGCCGCTGCGTCTGGTGCAGCGGGTTGGACTGCGTCTCGTCCTTGATGACATCGATCTCGGTCAGCTCGCGACCGCTGTCGCCGGTGAAGCACTTGCGCGAGAGCGAGGTGGTCATCTTGGCCTGCGAGTCGCGCTCGATCTTGTCGAACTCTTCCGAGTCGACGCCGAGGATCTCGGCCAGCTCGTCCTGGGTGGGGACGCGGCCCTCGGTCATCTCGAACTTGGTGCGTGCGCGCGAGACCTTGGACGAGCGGTGGCGGACGAGGCGCGGCACCCAGTCCATGGCGCGCAGCTCGTCGAGGATGGCGCCACGGATGCGTGTGGCGCAGTAGGTCTCGAACTTGACGCCCTTGTCCAGGTCGAAGAGGTTGACGGCCTCCATGAGCCCGAACTGGCCGGCGGAGATGAGGTCGCTGATGTCCACCTCGTCGGGCAGCCGCTTGTAGATCTTCTCGGCGATGAAACGCACGAGCGGGGCGTGCTTGACCCAGAAGTAGTTGCGGATGGTGTCGCTCTTGGTGCGGCGGAACTCTTCCCAGAGCTCCTGCTGCGGCATGGCGTCCAGCGCCGCCTTCGCCGCGTCCGAGACCGTTGCCAGGGTGCCGAAGCCGCCCCGATCCGTGCCAGCGCTCTTCTTATCCATGGCCCGCTCCTTGACCACACGCTCTTGCACCTATCCCGGTGTTTGAGCGACCCGTGCGTTTCGCACTCGCCCCTCGTCCTAAGGGGCGGCATGCAGAGATTACCGAACACCGCTCGATGAAGCAAGCCTTTGGCGATGTCTTCACGTCTGGTTGATCGGATTGTGGGTAACCGGTGCACCGGGCGCTGCGCCCTTGGGCGCGCCCGGGGATGACGCCCGTCGCGGCGACGACTGCGCGATGCGTTGACGCACGACCGACTCGGCCATCGCACCGACCACGACCCCAACAACGGCGCACACGAGCATGGCGCTCAGCGCGCGCGTGACCGAGGTGTGCAGCGGGTTGCTCGCGACCACGCCCGCCACGATCGAGAGCGCAAAGCCCGCAAGGCCGAGGATCGCAGCGGTCAGCCGTGTCAGAGCGCCGGGTTCCACGCATATCTCCGGCCGCAGTGCGCAGCCAACGCGCCGCGAGCAATAGTGACTTCGACCGTTTCAACGCGTCACTCAAGTCGCAAGCGGCGCGCCATGCGTTGGGGATCGCGGCGTGCGCGTCGTAGCGGGGGCGCAGCGTGGGATAGTCGCACCGGAAAACCCATGAACAGGCCCGGAAATGCAGGGGTTTTTCGGCCTCGCGTCGCCAATACCTCCCCAGCTCAGAGGCCGATGACCCTGGAGAGCCAGGCGACGGCGCCCGTTCGTTTGGATTGAGTGCGGGTTTGCAGCGCGAGCAGCTCGGCGACGCGCTCGCCGGCTCTGATCATGTCCAGGGACGCACGCGCCGTCGGGGCGTGGAGCAGGAACGGCCGCCGCGCACGGACGGCGCTCCAGACCTGCGCGTCGTGCCGAACGGACCCGATCATGGCCAGGTCGTGGCCGAGAAAGCGCGAGCAGACCTGGGAGAGCCTGCGCGAGACGGCGACCGCTTCGTGATCGGAATGGGCCTGGTTGACGATGAGGCCCAGCGGCGTGGCGCTGTGCGGATCTCGGGCGCGGATGGATTTGATCAGCGCGTAGGCGTCGGTGAGGGCGGTGGGCTCGGGCGTGGTGACGATGACGCCGAGGCTGGCGGCGGTGACGAAGCTGGTCACGCTGGCGCCGATGCCCGCTGAGGTGTCCACGACCAGGGCGTCGTGCTGGGCGGCCACGCTCATGACGCCGCGGATCAGGTGGTCGCGCTGCCCCGGCGGGAGGTCGGCCACCCTGCTCAGGCCGGTCGAGCCCGGGAGCAGCCTGACGCCGCCGGGCACGTCGAGCAGGAGCCGGGCCCAGTCGGCGCTGTCGCTCCAGAGGGCTTCGTCGAGCCTGCGGGAGGGGTTGAGGCCGCAGAGCACGTCGGCGTTGGCCGTGCCCAGGTCGGCGTCGATGAGCGCGACGCGCAGGCCGAGGCGCGCCAGGACAATTGACAGATTGACCGCGACGTTGGTCTTGCCCACGCCGCCCTTGCCCGACGCGACCGCGATCACCGGCGTGCTCGGGGTGGCGGCGGTCGGCCGCGGGTGGTGATGGGTGCGCGTCGGCTGCGGGTGCGGTGCCGGCTGAGGCTGCGTGGCGTGCGCGGGCGAAACCCCGCGGGCCATGACGCGCAGGCGAGCGGCCTGGTCGGCGCCCGCGACGGCGGCGTGATGGACGCTCGGGGCGCCGCTCATGCCAGGCCCTTGCCGTCCAGGACGAGCTTGGCCAGGCGGTCGGCGCGGCCGGGCTCGATGTCGTCGGGTACCTCCTGGCCGGTGGTGACGTAGCTGAGCTTGGCGTTGACGCGGCGGACGACGTTGACGAGCACGCCGAGGTTGGCGGCCTCGTCGAGCTTGGTGAAGATGACGCGGTCGGGCCGCAGCGGCGCGAATCGCTCGGCGCTGCGCAGGAGCGAGGCCTCCGACCCGGTGGAGGAGAGGACCAGGTGCGTGCGGTGAGGCCGCGCGGCCTCGACGAACCGGCGGAGCTCTTCGAGGCGCACGCCGTCGCGCGGGGAACGCCCGGCGGTGTCGAGCAGGAGCGCGTCGTGATCGCGCAGCGCGTGGCAGGCCTCGGCCATCTCCTCGGGCGAGCTGACGACGCGCAGCGGGACGCCGATGATGTTGGCGTAGGTGCGCAGCTGATCGACGGCGGCGATGCGGTAGGTGTCGCTGGTGATCAGCGCCACGCGCCGGCCGTGGCGGAGCCTGTACGCCGCGGCGAGCTTGGCGATGGTGGTGGTCTTGCCCACGCCCGTGGGCCCGACCAGGGCGAGGGTGCACGGGCGGCCGTCGGGCATGCGCGAGGGCACGGCCACGTCCTGGGCCACGGGCAGGAGCGATTCGAGCCTGCGCAGCACGGCCTGCCGAACCGCCGGCTCGTCGCTCAGCTCGGCGGGCGAGAGCTCGTCGCGGATCGACGCGACGACTTCATCGGCGACCTCCTGGGCGACCTCGTTCTCGATCAGCCGCTGGTAGTAGCGCAGCAGGGCGTCGGGCATGGGCACCGACGGGGCCAGGGCCAATGCCGCGGCGTGATCCGCGGGCGTTGCGGACGCCCCGAGCCGGGCGGCGCGGGCCGAGGTCTGCAGCACCTGGCCGACCATGCGCCGGATGCTTGCCAGCTCCTGGCGCAGCGCAGCGGCGTCGGGGTGCGTGTGGCTCTCGGGCGTCGGCGGGCGGTGGGCGGGCGGCTGCGCAGCGGCCGACCGCAGCGCCGCCGAGGCCACGTCGCGCGCTGCGGGCACACCGCCGATCTCGACCGCGTCACGGACGAGCGAGCCTCGGGCCTCGATCTGGGCGCGCAGCTGGCCGGCGGGAGTGGCCGTCGGCCCGGCGTGCACTAGGGGCGAGGGGGTGGGTGCGGGGGGTGCGGGGGAGGCGGGATGAGCGGGGCTGCGCGACGGCTGGCGTAGCGGGGCTTGGGATTGGGGCTGAGCGGCTGGGGCGAGTTGCGGTTGCGTGGGTTGGGCTGCGGGCTTGGCGCCGGGCCTGGGGCGTGGGGAGACGCGCGCGTCGTCCGATGCGGTGACCTCGACGACGGTCCGGCCCAAAAGCCCGAAGACGCCGCGCAGCCCGCCGGACCTGATCACGCGCGTGTGCAGGATGACCGCGCCGGGGCCGAGCTCGCGCTTGACGGCGTCCACCGCGTGGGTCATCGATTTGGCGCGGAACGTTTTGACCTTCATGAGTCGCCGTCCGTGGCTCCCGCTGGGCTCGATCGCTCGTCCTGACGATCGGCCGGCGGCGTGGGCGGTGCCCGCGGCCGCTGGCACCGAGTCTTTCATGTTCGTAGGTCAATTGCAAGCGCGGCGCGCGCCGCGGTGGCGGAATTTTTCAACGCTTGATCTCCGCGGGCTCGGTCGGCCCTGGGCGTGACTAGGCGGCGCTCCCGACCCGACCGGCGACATCGCCGCCGGTGTCGGGCACGCCCGTGGTGACCAGCGCGACGGACTCGACCTCGACGCCGGCGACGATCTCGTTGTACCCGAGCACGGCGCACGACGGGTGCGCCGACTCGACCAGCTGCCGAACAACCCCGCGCACCACCGGCGAGCACAGGATGACGGGCTGATGGCCGCCCTGGGTCAGGACCGCCAGGCCGCGGCCGAGCTGGTTCACGACGCGCTGGGCCACGCCGGCGGGCATGTTGACGCTGGTGCCCCCGCCGGTGCGCTCGACGTAGGCGTTGATCTCGTCCTCCAGGGACGGGTCGAGGGTGACGCAGACCAGTCGCAGGCGGCCGGCGGGGTCCGGGAGGGCGTGCTGGTGACTGATCGTGCGGCGCAGGCCGTGGCGGGCGTACTCGGTGAGCACGTCCAGGTCCTTGGTCTTGCCGATCCAGTCGGCCAGGGTCTCGATGACGGTCTCCAGGTCGCGGATGGGCACGCGCTCGCGCAGGAGGTTCTGGAGGACGCGGTGGAGGTCGGCCATCTTGAGGACCGAGGGCACGGTGTCCTCGACGAGCTTGGGTGCGCGCGCCTTGAGCTGGGCGACCAGCTCGCCCACCTCGTGGCGTGTGAGCAGCTCGGCGGCGTTGGCGCGGACGATCTCGGTCAGGTGGGTGGCGATCACCGCCGAGGGCTCGACGACGGTGTAGTTGGCGGTCTCGGCGCGGGTGCGCTGGGCGGGCTCGATCCACACCGCGTCCAGGCCGAAGGCCGGCTCCTTGCCGGGGATGCCGTCGATGGGCTCGGAGGCGATGCCCGGGTCGATGGCCAGCAGCCTGCCCGGGACCGAGGACCCGCGCCCGACGCTGTTGCCCTTGATGCGCACGCGGTAGTCGTTGGGGCCCAGCTGGAGGTTGTCGCGGATCCGCACCGGGGGCATGATGAACCCCAGCTCGGAGGCGAGCTGGCGGCGGACGCCCGAGATCCTGTCCAGCAGGTCGCCGCCCTGGGCGGTGTCGACCAGGCCCACGAGCCCGTAGCCGACCTCCAGCTCCATGGTGTCGAGCTTGAGCATCGACTCGGGCGTCGGCGGCTCGGGCCGGGCTTGAGCGGCAACGGCCTGGTCGGCGCGTTTGGCCTGGGTCTTGCCCGACCGGGACGTCGCCCAGGCCATGGCCCCCAGGCCGGCGGCGGTGAGCAGCAGCGGCGCCGTGGGCAGCGGCGTGAGCGCCAGCGCCGCCATAAAGCCCGCCGTCAGGCCCAGGCCGATCGGCTTGGCCGTCAGCTGCCCGGTGAGCTGCTGGCCCAGCTCCGACTTGGCCCCCGACCGCGTGACGATCAGGGCCGAGGCGATGGCGATGACGAACGACGGCACCGCCGATGTCAGGCCGTCGCCGATGGTGAGCTTGGTGAAGACCTCGGCGGTCTCGGCGAAGCTCCAGCCGCGCTGGACGGTGCCGACGACCACGCCGCCGAGGATGTTGACGGCGGTGATGATCATGCCGGCGATGGCGTCGCCGCGGACGAACTTGCTGGCGCCGTCCATGGCGCCGAAGAAGTCCGCCTCCTGGCCGACGCGCTCGCGTCGGCGGCGCGCCTCGGCCTCGTTGATGATGCCGGCGTTGAGGTCGGCGTCGATGGCCAGCTGCTTGCCCGGCATGGCGTCGAGGGTGAACCGCGCCGCGACCTCGCTGATGCGCGTGGCGCCCTTGGTGATCACCACGAACTGGATGATCATCAGGATCGAGAAGATCACCACGCCGACCACCAGGCTCTGGCCGGCCACGAAGCCCCCGAACGCCGCGACCACCTCGCCGGCGACGTAGAGCGCCTCCTGCGGGTTGCTCGCGTCGGCCGTGAGCACCAGGCGCGTGCTGGCCACGTTGAGCACCAGCCGGAAGAGCGTCGTGCCCAGGAGCAGCGAGGGGAAGACGCTGAACTCCAGCGGCTCTTGCATGTACATCGTCGTCATCAGGATCATGACGGCCAGGGCGATGTTCAGGCACAGGAGCACGTCCAGCACGACCGGCGGCATCGGGACCACCAGCACGCCGAGCATGAGGACAAACGCCAGCGGCGCGATCACGCCGCGGTGCTTGTGCAGGATGCCGTACCATCGTTCCAACGCCGTGCTCCTGCGGGCCTACCGGCCCAAAGCGCTCACCCAGCGGCGGCCTGCTCGGGCCCGGCGCCCTTGAGCCTGTACACGTACGCCAGCACCTCGGCCACGGCCGCGTAGAGCTCGGGCTTGACCTCCTGCCCGACCTTGCTCCCCGCGTAGATCGCCCGCGCAAGCGGCGGTCGCTCGACGATCGCCACGCCGTGCACCGCGGCGATCTGGCGGATCCGCAGGGCCATCCAGTCCTCGCCCTTGGCCACCACGCGCGGCGCGGCCATGGTCGCGCGGTCGTAGCGCAGGGCCACGGCGTAGTGCGTCGGGTTGGTCACGACCACGTCGGCGGTGGGCACGGTCTTCTTGGCCTGCTGGCTCGCCCACTGGCGGGCCATCTGGAGCCGCCGCTGCTTGAACTGCGGGTCCCCCTCGTTCTCCTCGCGCTCGTCCTTGACCTGCTGCTTGGTCATGCGCAGCTCCTGGCGGTGCTCCCACTTCTGGTACCACCAGTCGGCCACGCCGATGGCCAGCAGCAGCGCCAGCATCCAGGCCAGGATCTCGGCGAGGATCCGGCCCATCGCCGCGTAGGCCGCCGGCGCCTCCAGCAGCGGCAGCCGCACGATCTGCTCGGCGTTCTGCATCGCCGCCACGCCCACAGCCACCCCGACCGCCGCCAGCTTGACCATCCCGGTGCCCGTCTTGACGAGGCTCTTGCGCGAGAAGAGCCGCCCCAGGCCCTTGATGGGGTCCATGCGGTCCAGCCGCGGCTCGAGCGGCTTGCCCGTCACGTGCAGGCCCACCTGCTGGAGCTGGGCGACCACCACGATCACGGCCAGCACGCCCATCACGGGCCCGGCCGAGCGCAGCCCCTGCCACGCGGCGCCGATCACCACCGAGGCGATGTCGGCCGAGTCGCGCAGGTCCCCCGCGCTCCCGAGCAGCTCGGCCATGAGCAGCCGCGAGCCGCCCAGGAGCGACCCGCCCAGGAGCCACAACGCCAGCGCGGCGCCGATCAGGTCCAGCGCCGCCGACAGATCGACGCTCTTGGCGATGTTCCCGTCCTGGCGCGCCTCGCCCAGGCGCTTGTCCGTGGGATCTTCGGTCTTGTCGCCCAGGTCGTCGGCCATGCTCAGGGCTCCAGTGTCTCGCCGCCGCCCCCGGACCATCGCAGCACCGCGCGCATCACCCGCCCGACCTCCTCGTCAACGACCAGCTCGATCACCGCCAGCGACGCCGCCAGCACGCCCAGCCCGATCACGACCTTCAGCCCCAGGCCCACGCTGAACACGTTGAGGCTCGGCAGTGTCTTGGACAGGATGGACGTCGCCACCGTCTCCAGCAGCATCACGGCCATCACCGGCGCCGAGACCCGCAGCGCGATCTCCAGCCCCGAGGCGAACACCGGCACCACCAGCCCCCACGGCCCGGCGCCGCCGATCCCGCCCGAGAGGGCCGCGCCCGGCGGGAGCACCTCCACGCTCCGGGCCACGGCGATGAACATCGCCTCGATGCCCCCCATCGCCATGAACACGCCCAGCCCCAGGTACGACAGCAGGTCCGAGAGCGGGTCGGACTCGGTCTCCAGCGCCGGGTTGTACACGGCGCCCAGCGCAAAGCCGATCTGCTGGCTCAGCACCGCCGCGCCGGTCTGGAGCCCGGCGATGGGCAGCAGCGCGATCAGCCCGATCGCCGCCCCGACCGACACCTCGCCGATCATCGCCGCCGCGACGCTCACCGTGTCCGCCGGCAGCGCCCCGGCTCGCTTGGCCGCCGACGCCGCGCCCTGATAGATCACCACCGCGAACACCGCCGCCAAGAGCACCCGCACCCGCGCGGGGATCGCCACGCTGGCCAGCACCGGCGCGAACACGAACAGGCCGCCCACCCGGCCCAGCGCCAGCATCCAGACCGTCGCCATCTCGCCAAGCGCGCCCATCCGTGCTCCCCGCGGCCTCGGCCGCCATCACCGCAGCGACAGCATCGCCGACGCGAACTCCACCAGCCTCGTCGCCAGCCACGGCAGGGCCAGCAGCGTCACCGCGATCATGGCCACGATCTTCGGGACGAACGTCAGCGCCTGGTCCTGGATCGACGTGATCGCCTGGAGCACGCTGATCACCAGCCCGACGACGATCCCCACAAGCAGGATCGGGAGCGACACCTGCAGCGCGATCAGCAGCGCCTCGCGTACCAGCTCCAGCCCGGTGCTCCCGCTCACGGTCTTCCCTCCTGCGCCCCTGGGGCGCCGCTCAGGCCCACGGTGCCCACGCCCGCGCGCACTCGACCGCCGCGGCCAGCGGCCCGCCGCCCACCGCCGCGCTCACGCCCCCGATGGTCGCAGCGCTCACCGCCGCCGCCGCCTCCTCGCCGCCGCCAACCGCAAACGACCGCATCAGCCCCACGCACACCAGCGTCCACCCGTCCACGAGCACGAACATCAGCAGCTTGAACGGCAGCGAGATCAGCACCGGCGGCAGCGATATCATGCTCATCGAGATCAGCAGGCTGCTGATCACCATATCGATCACCAGGAACGGCAGGTACACGCGGAACCCGATCAGGAACGCCACCTTCAGCTCGCTCATCACAAACGCCATCAGCAGCGTCGGCGTGTCCACGCTGGCACGCGTCAGGCGGCTCGGGTCGCTCACGTCCACGCCGCGGAAGTCCAGGACCGCGTACAGGCTCGACCAGTTCCCCGACGCCTCGATCTGATCGAACATGAAGTCCCGCACCGGCCGGCTCGAGCGGTCCCACAGATCGTCGTACCCGCGGACCTCGCCGCGCTGATACGGCCCGATCGCCTCCGTCTCGACCCGCCGCAGCGTCGGCGTCATCACCAGCATCGTCATCACCAGCGCCAGGCCCAGCAGGGTCTGCGACGGCGGCATCTGCTGCGTCCCCAGCGCCTGCTTGAGCAGCCCGAGCACCACCACGATCCGCAAGAAGCACGTGCCCGTCAGCAGCACGCTGGGCGCAAGCGACAGCACCGTCAGCAGCAGCACGATGCTCAGGCCCGCCGACAGCTGCGACGATCCCCCCTGGCCGTCACCGTCGCCCGGCCCCTGGCGAGCGCCATCGCGCGCGCCCGTCGCCGGCAAGAGCCGCGCCGCCTCGCCGAGCACCGAGATCGGGTTGATCCCCTCCACGCCCCCGGGCAGGCCGCCGCTGAGGAACCCCGCCGCGCCAGAGCTCGCCCCCGCGCCGTCGCTCAGCCCGGGCCCGATCCCCTGCGCCAGCGCAGCGCCGGGCCACGCCAGCGCCGCCCACGCCGCGAGCACCGCCACCACGACCGCCCACCGACGGCTCACGCCACACCCCCCACCGTCACGCCCGCGCTGCGCCCACGCAGCGACGCCAACCGCTCGCGCACCCGGCCCCATTCGCCCGCCGGCGCGTCGCTGGCGTCCACGGTTGTGTGCGAGTTCGAGGGGGCGCTCAGCGGCTGCGCGTGCGCCGCCCGCACCGCCGCGTGCGCGCTCGCGGGCCCGACCGGCTCGCCACCGGCGCCGCCGACCGACTCAGCGGGCTCCTCCCACGCAGCCTCGCCCCGCGCCTGGCCATCGAACGCCGCAGCGGCCCCCGCCGAACGCAGCATCGCCCCGAACCTCGCCCCGACCGATTCGCCGCGCCCCTCGCGCACGCGCACCAGCAGGCCGGCGACCTCCTCCGGATCCGTGACCTCTGCCAGCGTGACGAACCCGCCCCCGGGCCCGCCGCCAGGGCCGCGCGCAGGCGCGCTGTGCCCGAGCAGCAGCACCCGCCGGTCCAGCTTCACAAGCACCAGCAGCTGCCCGCGCGCCACCGGGTACCGCCCCAGCACCTCGATCACGCCGCTGGGCGCCTTGCCGCGCGCCCCGAGCGCGTCGGCGAGCTGCCCGCCGCCGCCCGAGACACGCCGCATCAGCCGCAACCCCACCACCGCCAGGCAGACCACCAGCAGCAGCGGCCCAGCGGTCTGGATCACCCCCCCAACACCCCCGCCCACCCCCAGCCCGCCGACACCCACAGCACCGCTCACCCCTGGAATCCCTACGGATTGATCGGGCCCGACCACCGCAGCGCCATCGGTCGATCGCGGCCCAAGACCGATCGACGCCTCACCCGCCCGCCCGACCCCGGGCCCACCCCACGCCACGCCCACGGACACCGCCACGCACGCCACCAGCGCGCACAGACGCGCCGCCGCACGCACGCAATGGCCAACATATCCGTGTGTGGTCATCATGTCGCCGTCCTTGGCACCCGCCCTCGCCACGCGCTCGATGCGCCCACGCCCCAGCCGTGCCGGTCCGCCGCGGTCATCCATGACCGGCCGGCTCGCCGCGCAACGCAGAATCAGCCCGCCACCCCCTCCGCGCCGGGATCGGCGATCAGCTCGTTGACACGCACGCAGAAGTTGTCGTTGAGCACGAGCACCTCGCCGCGCGCCACGAGCCGGTCGTTGACGTACACGTCCACCGGGTCGCCGGCGAGCTTGTCCAGCTCAACCACGCTCCCCTCGCCGAGGCGCAGGACGTCCTCGACGAGCATCCTGGTCCGGCCCAGCTCGATCTTCACGTGCAGGTTCACGTCGCTGAGCAGGTCGATCGGCTCGCCCTTGCCCCCACCCGCCGCGCCCGCGCCGCCAAAGCTCGGCAACGAAAACGCCTTGGCGTCTCCGCCGACCTTGGGGGCTGCGGCGCCCGGCTGCGGCGCCACCTGCCGGCCCATCATCGCCGCGACCACCGCCGCGTCGGGGTCCTGCTCTTCGGGCTCGGAGGCCTGACGCACGGCCTCCTCAGCGGCCTCCTGGGCAGCGGCGTTCCGGGGCGACGCGGCTCCCTGCATGCTCTTGGCCCGCGCGATCGCCTCCTGCGCAGCCTTGAGCACCGCGTTGGCCGCGTCCGACGGAGCGCCGCCCGCACCGGGTTTGGTCTGTTCGTCGGCCATCGCGCCCAGCTCCAGGCGAACCGTGCCACCGCCCGCCGCCGCGGGGGCGTCCTGCCCGCCACGCCGGCATCGCACAATCGGTCCCGGCCGCGCAAGGACTGGAGTTTTCCGCGCCCGCGGCGCAGCCCCGGCGCCCAGCCCGCGCACACACTGCGCCCCAGCCCAACTACGCCCCGCTCACCGCGCTCACTGACCCTCGATCTTGAACCCGCGGCACTTGGGGATCAGCACCTTGCTCACCAGGCTCTCGCCGGTCTGGGCGTCCTTGCCGAAGACGTCCTCGAACGTCGCCACCAGCTGCGCGTTGATCGTCTTTCGGTCGGGGTCGGTCAGCTGCACGTGCTCGGCGCGCGAGAACACCCGGCTGACGCGCTCCTCGATCTCGGCCTTGCGCACCTCCAGCTTCCCCTCGACCGTCTCCTGATGCTCGGCGCTGACCTGCACGAAGACCGACACGTCCCACAACCATGTCTCGCCCGAGCGCAGGTTCTGGTACCGGTCGTCCACCACCTGGATCTCGACCATCTCCTCGTGTTCCTCCGTCACCAGCTCGGTCGCGTGCACGTCGGCGCGGGTCTTCTTGGGGCCAAAGGCCGAGATCGCCGCGAACGTGATCACCGCCTGGAGCACCACGACCACGCCCACCACTGGCAGCAGCTTGCCCAGCCCGCCGCCCTTCTTGGCCTCGCCCTCTGAACCACCGCTGGCGGCTCCAGCAGCGGCCTCGGCGCCCTTGCCGCCCTTGGTGTCCGGTTTCTCTTCCTTCTTGGCCATGGCGATGCCTCCGCGCGTGCGCGCAGCCCCCGCGGCGCAGCCCTCGCGGGCCGCCCACACCCCGGCATCACATCGTCAGGATCGCACCCCGACACGCCCCGCACAGCCGCGTTCTTTGCGACCAGCCCGGGGCCCGCCACGGCACACTCGGCACGCCCGGTCCAGCCCGCACAGCTGACGCGGCCCACACAGCCCGCACACGCCGCAGCGCAAGCCGCACCAACACACACCCGTGTGGCTCGGCCGCGAGGGTCACTCGCCCTCGAACCGCTCGCGGGCCCGCTTCTTGGCAGCCAGCCACACCGCCTGGCCCTCGGCAGGATCGACGCTCTCTGCCGGCGCCCCGGCGTTGGCCGCGGGGACGGTGGGCGCGCCGCGCTGGCGCCGGGCGCGTCGCTCGGCCTCGGCCTTGGCGCGGATCGCCGCAGCCGCTTCGCTCCCGAGCGCCGCCGGCACGGGCTGGCCCGGGACCTGCTGGCGCTTGCGCAGCGCGTCGAGCCCCCGACCGGACCGCGCCGCGGCCCGCTGCCCCCGGGCCGCCAGCCACGCCAGCTCCCCGGATCCGATCAGCCGGTCCCACGCCACACGCCGCGTCGCAACGTCCAGGAGCAGCACCACCACCACCCACGGCAGGAGCGCCTCCCACAGCGACCGCCGCGCCCGCAGCGTCCCGAGCCCCTCCCGGTCCATCAGCCGAGCCCCCCACCCGGGCCGCGCGGCGCTGCCCAGCTCCAGCACCCGCCCGCCGGTCTCGGCGGCGAGCTGCTCGAGCACGGCCCGGTCCGGTCGCACGGCCCGGTACTCCTCGCCCGAGGCCCGCAGCGCCGCGCTGATCATCGGCGCGCCCCCCGCGGCGCCCTCCTCGACAGCCGTCACCACGTAGCTGCCGCTCACGGGCGCCGGCGCGCTCCCCTCGTAGCGCCCGGGCCCGACCTGCGCCAGCGGCACATCACGGCGGTCACCGCCGGGCCCAAAGACCGTGGCGCGCAGGCTCACGCCGTCGCGCGGCGCACCCTGCGCATCGAGCGCGTCGGCCGTCACCTCGACCCGGTCGCCCACCACCCTGGCGCGCAGCTCCCCGCCGCTGGCCGTCCCGCGCGAGACCGCCTGCATCACCCCGCCCCAGAGCCGACCCCACCCCGCCCACGAGCGCCACTGCGCCGACCACGGCCCCGCGTCGCTGGTGAAGACCGCCACCTGCCCGAGGCCCGCGCGCCAGTGCGCAAGCACCGGCTCGCCGTCCGGGCTCACCAACGCATAGACCACGCCGGTTGCGCGCTCGCCGCCGCGGAGCAGGTCCAGCCGCCGCGAGCGCAGCTGCGCCTGGCTCTCCACCGCCGACTCGGGCACCACCCCCGACTGCACCGTCTCGCGCGGCTCGGTCAGCACCAGCCCGCCCAGGGCGGGGATCGGGCCCGCGCTTGCGACCCCCACAAGCGCCGGCGAGCCCGCGTCGCTGACCACCGGCACGAACGGCTCCTCGCGCACGTGCGGCGACCGCACCACGCGCACCGCGCGCAGGAAGATCAGCGGCAGCGTCCCAGGATCCACCACGCGGTAGAACGCCCCGCCCCCGGCCGAGGCCATCCGCTCCAGACCGTCCGCGTCGGCCCCGTCGCCGACGGCGATCGCTGTGACCTTGATCCCGTCTCGGCGCATCCGCGCCGCGGTCAGCGAGAGCGCCTCCTTGTTCCGTGATATCCCGTCCGAGAGCACGATCACGTGCTTCTCGGGCGCCTCGGCGTCGCGGATCTGGGCGTACGCCATCTCGAGGGCCGGCGGGATGTTCGTGCCCCCGTCGGGCGAGAGCCGCATGATGGCGGCCGCGGTCTGGTCCGCCTCGGTGTTGCGCCCCAGCGGCACCACCACCTCGGCGCTGTTGTTGAAGGCCACCACCCCGATCAGGTCGGACGGGTCCAGGGCCTTGACGGCCATCGCCGCCGAGCGGTTGGCGATCTCCTGCTGAGATTGCAGGCTCCCACGCACGGTCCAGCCCATCGAGCCGGAGGTGTCCAGCACCAGCACCACCGCCGCGCTAGGGACCACCAGCCGCTCGGGCAGGTCCAGCCTGACCGGCAGCACCGCCTCCATCGCGCTGCCGCGCCAGCCCCCGGGCGAGAGCGCCTCGGGCCCACCGATCACCACCAGCCCCCCGCCGGTCTGGGTCACGTACCGCGTCAGGGCCTGATCCCCGGCCGTGCCGACCCGATCCAGCGGCGCGTTGTTGAGCACCACCGCGTCGAAGGACTGAAGCTCCAGCAGGCCCGTCGGCACGCCCTCGGGCTGGCGCACCTCCACGCGGGCGCCGGCCGCCTCGATGGCGCGGACCAGCGCCGCCGACCCCGCCGCGTCACGCGCGGCGCCGCCGTCGAGCACCAGCACCGAGCCGGCGCCGGGCGTGAGCGTGATGCCCTCGGCGCGGTTGTTCCGTTCCAGCGCGTCGCTGTCGCCTTCGGGCTCGAAGACCGCCTCGAAGCGGTGCACACGCCCGGCCGGCAGCGCCACGTCCACCAGCACCACGTTCTCCCCGGCGCGCAGCGACACCGCCCGACCGCGCCCCACCCCCACCCCCCCGCCATCGCCATCGCCATCGACATCGCCATCGCCATCGCCGGAAATGTCCAACTCCTCCCCCTCGCGCACCAGCCGCAGCACGCCGCGCGACGGGCCCGACGCGCTCAGCCGCACACGCGCCGTCACCACCGCCCCCGGCGAGGCCCGCGAGGGCACGTCGATCGCCTCCACGCGCACGTCCCGGACCGGCCGGTAGCCGATCGGCACCACGTCCACCGGCACGCCCGCCGCCCGCCCGCCGCCCTCAGCCGAACCGCCGACCCACGCCAGCCGCCGCGCCGCCCCGAGCACGTCCCCGCTGGTCTGCACGCCGTCAGAGAAGACCACCACGCGCCCGAGCGCATCAGCCGGGAGCATCGCCGCCGCCAGGCTCAGCCCCGCTGCCAGGTCCGTGCCGTCGATGCCGCCACCGCCCGCCCCTGCCAGCGCAGCCGCGCGTGCCGCCCCAGCGTCGGGCCCGCCCACGGCGCCCATCGCCTCCCACGCCCGCTCGATCACGGCTGTCCCGCGCGGGTCAGCGCCCGCCGACGCCGGGCGCGCCGCTGGCGACGCCACCGCCACCGCGCGCTCGCCCACCACGACCACACCGACCAGGTCGTCCGGCCCGCGCGCCCCAGCCGCCTCCGACAACCGGGCACGCACCGCTTGCAGCACCCCGCCGCCGCCCACACCCCCCGCGCCGCCGGCCCCGCCTGTCGGCTCGTCCGCAGACCCAAGCTCGAGCACCGACCCCGACACGTCCACCACCGCCACCACAGCCACGCGCTCCACCCGCCGCACCGAGCTGGGCCAGGCGGCCAGCCCCACCAGCATCCCCACCAGCGCCACGCGCAGCCCCACCGCGCTCCACCACCGCGCCCGGCTCATGCCCCCGAACCACGCCGACGCCCACACCATCGGCACGAGCACCGCCAGGGCCCACAGCCACAGCGGTTGCCCAAAGGCCACGCTCACCGCCGCGGTCCCGCTGCGCCCGCCGGTGCGCCCGCCGCTGCGCCAGAGTCGGGCGCCAGCGGCGCCACGCCCGCGCCGCCGTCCCCGCCAGCGGCGCGAGCGCGGCCCGAGCCCTCCACGCGGTCACGCACACGCTGAAAGACCCGCCGGACCAGCGGCTCGAGCCGCCGCGGGATCGACTGGTTCTCGATCTGCTTCTGCGCCTCGTCCTGGGCGATGTTCACGCGCTCAAGCCGCTGCTTGAGCGCCAGCCCCGCCCCCCCCGACCCCCCCGCACCCACAGCCGTGCCCACACCCCCCACGCCGCTCCCCTGAGCGCCCGAGCCGGGCCCGCCCGCGCCCGAAGGCTCCGAGAGCCACTCAGCGATCACGCGCTCCTGCGCCGCGCTGCGCTCCTTGGACGCCTCGCCCCGAGCATCGACCAGCTCCGTGCGTGCCTGCGCCTCGCTCAGGAGCCCTTGGCCGTTGCGTCCGACCACGCTGTCGGCGCTGCCCGCGCCGCCGCCACGCTGCCCGCTGCGCAGCCGAGACCCCGGGCCGCCGCCCGCGCCGTCGACACCCCGACCCTGCGGCTGCTGCGCCCCGCCGCCGACTTGCCCTTGGCCCCCGCCCTGGCCCTGACCTTGGCCTTCGTTCTGACCCTGGCCATTGCCTTGGTTCTGACCTGTGCCTTGGTCTTGGTTCTGACCTTCGCTTTGGCCCTGGCCCTGGTCCTGGCCTTGGTTCTGGCCCCGCTCCTGCGCAAGCCGACGGGCCTGCTCCTGAACCCGCCGCTGCTCCTCCGGGGTCGCCTGCTCGTAGAGCCGCTGCGCCTCGTCCTGAAGCTCGCGGGCGCGACGCCGATCGCCCTCGGCTTGCTGGGCCCGATCCCCGATCTCCTGGAGCCGCCGCTCCAACCCCTCTAGCCCGGCTGGCACATCGGACGGCCTCTCGCCCGACACGCCCTCTTGTTGTCCGGACTCGCCCGGACCCTTGGCCCCTTCGGGCGTGGTCGCACCGCCCTGCTTGCCGGCCTCCGGCGGTGTCGCAGCCGACCCGTCCGCGGCCGCCCGCTCTCGGCTGCCCGCTGCCCCTGGCGGAGTTTCCCCCGGCTGCGCCGCGCCGGGCTGAGCCCCCTTCGCCCCCGCTGGGCCCGGCCGCGACTCACCTGGTTGTGTGTCTCTAGGCTGGCTTGGATTGCCCGCCGAAGCATCGGTCGCTCTGCCGCCAGAGCGCCCTTGCTCGGCGCCAGACGAACCGACGGCCGGCCGGCCCTGCTGATCGGAGCCCTGCCGATCCGGCCCCTGCGCCCCCTGGGCCCCGCCCGCCGGCTGCCCCTCCCCGGCCCGCGGCGTAGCCCCGCCCGGCGCCGCCCGCGACGGACCCGGCTGCTCCGCGGGATTCTCACCCGCTTGTGTGTCCTTGGCTGCGCCGCCGGCCCGCGAGCCCGCCTCGCCGGGTTTCGTCCGCAGCTGCGCACCGGGCACGTCTCTGCCGCCTGGCTGAGTCGCGCCGCCTGGCTGAGTCGCGCCCGCGGGAGAGTCGCCGCGAGGCATCCCGGGCGGGTCGGGCGAGCTCGGCCCGGGTTGGTCGGGCTTGCCGGTGGGCGGTTGCGATTGGCCGGGCTCGGGCTGGCTCGGTTGCGCCTGCGGGGTGCCGCGGCCCTGCTCGGCCCCGTTCTCTGGCCTCGATCCTGGGGCCGCCGGTGTTCCGGTCGGCGGAGCCGGCGGCTGGGCCTGCTCGGTGGCCTGCGCAGAGGGCTTGGCCGATGGCTGCCCCGCGCCCGACCGCCGGTCCTGCGCTGGCGCGCCCTGCTCTCCGCCCGGCCGCGCTGGCGTTCCACTCTCAGCGGCGCGATCACCGGCTGGGGCTTCAGCGGCGCCCGGCTTGTCGCCGGCGGGGCCCTGCTGGCGGAGCTGCTCGGCCGAACCGCGCAGGCCCTGAGCGATCCGCTCGGCATCGCGCGCCGCGGCGCCGGGAGCCTCAGCGGGCTGCTCACCGCCAGACCAACCTTCTTGTGTGCTTGCCCGCGACTCTGCTGTGGCCGGTTCGCCCGCCGGGGCGCTCCGGGCGGGCGGCTGATCGGCGCCCGGCTCGGCCCGGTCCCGCTCGATGATCTCGGCCAGCTCTTCGAGCGACCGCGCCGCCCTCTGGCGCTCCTCGGGCGTCATGGACGGCGCCGCGCGGCGCAGGTCCGCCGCCGCCTGGGCCGCCAACCGCGTGTCCCCGCGCGCCAGCGCCTTGCGCACCGCGCCCGCAGCCGACCCGTCCGCATCGTCGCCCTGGCCCCCCGGCGCCGCCCGGGCCGCCGCACGCGCCAGCGTCGCGCGCAGCGCGTCGAGCTCCCCGCGTCTGTCAGCCGACTTGCGTAGCAGCTCCCGAGCGGCCTGCTCGGTCCGCTGCGCCGCCCGGTTCAGCGCGCCCCCGGTCTGGGCGCCGCCGGCCCCAAGCTCGCGCTCGATCTCGCCCAGCTCCTCGGCCAGGCGTCGCTCGGCCTGGCTCAGCGGCGTGCCCTCGACGGCGTTCTGCGCCACGCGGCGGACGCGCTCGACGGCCCGCGCAGCCTCCTCGGCCCGCGCCCGCAGCCGGCCCTGCTCCAGCGCCGCGGTGGCGCGTTCAACTTCAGCCGGGTCCGACTGCGGCACCGCCCACACGCCAACGCCCGCAGCCGTCGCGCACAGGCACGCCGCGATGAGCCCGCTGACGCCCGACCACCCGCGCCCCAGCCGCAGCGCCGCCACGCGCCGCGGGTCGACGCTCGGGGCGACCTGCCCCGCTCGGTCCACCGCTGCCTGACGGAAGAGCGCGTCAGCCGGCCAGCCTTGCGCCCGTTCGGGGCCGCGAACGTCCAGCTGCAAGCCCGTCGCCAACGCGTCGCCCGTGCCGCAGGCCGCGTCGAGCAGCACCGCCGAGCGCAGCCGCGCCCGGCCGCCCACCCACGCCCACGCGGACCACGCCGCGCCCGCCGCCGCGCACCCCGCCGGCGCCAGCGCCACCATCCCCCACGCCAGGCCGTGCCAGCCCGCCCACGCCGCAGCCGGCCCCAGCGTCACCGCCGCACAGCCTCCCGCAAGCGCGCCCCGAACCGCGCCGCCGATCGCCGACGCCGCAGCCAACCGCCGCTGCGCCGCGGTGACCTTCCCAAGCGCCAGCCCCGTGCCTGCCATGATCAATCCTAGTAAGCCGCCCTCCGCCCGATCCGCCGCCGATCCGCCAACCCTCGGCCAGCTCGGCCGCGCGCAGATTCACCTGAGTGTGTGATTTTGCCGAGCGACGTGGCCATCGAGCCGGCCCCGAACGACCCCCTCGAACCCGTCCAGGCCGCGCTTCTCAAGAGCGATCACGCGCACAGCCGGGCCCGATCGGGCGTCGGCGGCGTTGTGGAACCACAGCACCGCGTCCACGCCCTCGGGCGCCGCGCTGATCAGCCACAGGCGGATGGCCGATCGGCCGTCGAGCGAATCGGGCGGCGTGAGCCCCACGGCACGCCGCAGCGAGGCCTCGGCCTCCACGCTGTCGGCCTCTGTGGCCAGGATCCCGTGCAGGGCAAGCCGGCTGACCACTGTGTCGATCTGGCTCCCAGGCCCACCGCCTGGGGCGAGCGACCGAGCCGTGTCGTCGCGCACCACCAGCGCACGAACGGGCGGGTCGTACACCATGGATGGCGCAGCTTGGCCCGTCAGGCTCGCGGAGACAAGGGCCCCCGGCACGCCGGCTCCCGAGCTCCCCCCACGCGCCGACACGCCGCCACCACCCGGCGCGAGCGTGACCGGCGCGCTGCCATGGCCCGCGCCCCTCCTGCCAGCCGAGAGCGTGCCGACCGTGATGATCCCCGCCACAACGCCGGCCGCGGCCAACGTGCCGCCAGCGACCATGGCGCCCGTGGCACGCCGCGGGGCGGGCACCCCCCCACCCGCGCCCCCACCACTGCCAGCCAGCGCCCGGCTGTTGCCAGCCCGCGCCCTGCCCCCGCCCCGCCGACGAGCGGCCCCCGCGCGCCGCGCCGCCACGCGCGCCCGGGCCGACTCGAGCTGTTCACGCGCCGAGCGCCGCGGCGTTGCCCCAGCGCCCTGGGCCGCCCCCCCGGACTGCGCAACCACGCCCGCGCCCACGCCCGCGCCCACGCCCCCCAGGCCCGCAGCGGCCTGGGCCGGCACGCGCGCTTCTTCCTGGCGCACCGCGGCTGGGCGCGCCGGCGCCTCCTGGGGCAACGCCTGCTCGGGCAGCAGCGCCGCCTCGGTCGCCCCGCCCTGGCGCAGGCTGGGCAGGTCGGCGGGCTCGGCCGAAGCGATCTCCGGGTGCTCCAGCACCGCGCGCAGGTCGGCCAGCATCGCCGCGGCGCTGGCGTACCGCTTGTCGTACTCCGTCATGGCGCGCCGCACGATCCACCGCAAGGCCTCGGGGCACCGCCGGGTGATCCGCGACAACGCGCCGTGCGCGGGGAACTCGTTCTGAAGAACCGAGTACAGCACCGCCCCGGCCCCGTACACGTCGAACCGCGCCCCGTCCACCTCGTGCACCTTCACGCCGCGCAGGGCCATGCGGACCATCTCGGGGTCGCGGAAATACTCCGTGCCGTGGGTCGTCAGCGTCATCGAGCTGCGCAGCGGCGTCACCAGCCCGAAGTCCACAAGGTGGGCCCGCCCGTCGCGCTCGTCGATGATGATGTTGTCCGGCTTGATGTCCTTGTGCCACAGGCCGGCCCGGTGGTAGAGGTCCAGCGTCGCCACCAGGTCGCACGCGTACGACACCGCGCGGCGGAGGTCGCGCGGCCCGAGCCCCTCGGGGCCGGCCACCGCGTGCAGCCGCTGGGTCACGACGCCCAGCGCCGACCCGGGCACGAACCGCGTCACGTAATAGAACCGCTCGCCCGCCAGCGCGTGCTCCAGGACCAGCCCCAGCCGCTTGGCCGCCTCCAGCGCGCGGCTCTCACGCACGATCTGCGGCAGCGACGAGCCCTCGCGGATCGAGAACGACTTGATCACCACGTCCCCGACGCCGTGGAAGCCCGCGCGCTCGAACGCCGCCAGCTTGAACCGCCCCGGCCGGGCGATGTACAGCCTGCCGCCCGAGCCCCCGCCGCGCAGCGTCCCCACGATCGTGTAGCCCTCGAACGCCGGCGTCTTATGGCCGCGGCTGGGCTCCGACTCGGCCTGCCCGTCCCAAACCCCGCCCCCACCCCCGCCCCCACTCTCACCACCGCCACCCACGCCCACGCCCCCCACGCCCCCCGGCCCAGACCCCGCCAGCGACCCGCCCGACACCATCGGCACCGCGGGGCCCGTCGGCCCGGGCGCGTCGCGGATCGTCTGCGGCAGGCGCGACGCCACGCCGTCGACGGCGCTCCGCAAGCTGAGCATCCGCAGCGGGTGCACCACGCTGGCGCGCCACAGCGCCGCCCCCGCAGCGCCGCACTCAGCCCCGAAGGCGCGGCCGTAATGGTTCGCCCCCGACCACCGCGCCAGCACCACGTGCCCGACGCTCAGCCCGCAGTACGCAGCCGCCGCGATCACCGCGGCCACGAACCGCACCGAGTCGCTCACCACGCCCGAGAGGCCCTTGAGAAAATTCTCGACCACGTACGCCGAGCCCCGGACCGCCCAGACGGCCACCTTGACCGTCAAGACCACCGCGACGATCAGCGCCGCCGTCACCAGCACCGGAAACACGACTGTCTCAAGGCCCATAGCCAGTTCCCCGTGTCGGGGCCACCACGGACACGCGCTCGCTTGAATGTACGGCCACTTCCTGCCCGGGGCGCCCGGCGGGTGATTCGTAAAAGCACCCAGCAGCATTTCGGACGCGCCCGCGCTGCGCCCCCGTCAGTCGGTCGGCAATTGTTCGCTCACCCGGTCGCGCTGGCTCAGCCGGTAGATGTCCCCAATCGCCTCGTCAAAGCCCGCGTCGTCCGCCGGCGTCGTGGCCTCACTTGGCCCAGCCTGCCCAGGGCCCTGCTCAGCCGCCGGCCCCGCCTGCGCAGCGTGGTTCGAGGGCCCGCCCTGCTCCAGCCGCAGCCCCGAGCGCTCCGGCTCGTCCAGCTCGTCGCGCGTGAACGAGTACGTCGTGATCACCTGGCGCAGCCGCGACCGCACCACCGTGCGCACGCGCGACAGCTTGCGGCTGACCGTCGGCTCCGAGACGCCCATCGCCCGCGCCACGTCCTTGCCCGTGCGCCCCTCCAGGACCCGCTGGCGGAAGATCTCAAAGTCCGTGAACTCGCACTCTTTCTCGGCAAGCCGCAGGGCCGCGTGCACCTTGGCACGGAACACCGCGGCCTCGTACTCGGCGTCGGCGCTGTGCGACCGCGACGCGGCCATCCACGTCTCGTCCAGCGACACCGGCCGTGACGCCAGCCCGGACCCGTGCCCATCGCCCGGGTCGGGCCGCTGGGCACCGGCGCCGCCGCGCTTCTGCGCGCTACGGCGGTCCATCTCGTCCCCCAGCACGTGCTTGGCGATGGCCAGCAGCCACGTCGAGAACCGCGCGCCGCGCGCCGGGTCGTACCGATCGATGCAGTCCGACAGCGCCGCCAGCGTCTCCTGCGACAGGTCGCGCACCGTCTCGGGGCCTATGCGCCCCCGGCCCCACTTGGTCAGCTGCGCCCGCAGCACCGGCCCGAACGTCTCCCACAGCTCAAACCACGCCGACTGGTCGTTGGCGCGCAGCCGGCTGATGAACGATGTGGTCAGCGAGTGCAGCATGGCCGTGACACGCGGTCCCCTGAGCGACAACGCCGCGCCCGCGGCGCCGCTCGGCCGGGGGCTGTTCGCACCGCCCAACTCGGCCACGCTCGCCCAGTGTATCGGAATACCCGCCGCCCACACCAGCGGGTGCCGCGCCGCCCTCACATCCCCCGACTGCCCGCCCCACCGCCCTCTCCGCACCCCAGCCCCTGCGCATTGTGATCCCCCGCCCCGCAGCCCACACCGAGGGGCGTGAAACCGCCCGCCGCGGGTTCCCAATCCAGTCTCACACGCCGCGTGGTGCGCGACGGGGCCCCGGGCCGAGCGGTTCGGCGCGGGCCCGCGCACGCACCGCTGGCCGACGGCGAGCCTCGCCGGGTGCCGATCGCTGCGGCGTGGACCGAGGAGCCGGTTATGTTCAGTGTGAGCCGATTGATCGTTCGCACAGCGGTGATCGGCGGGATCGCCTTCGGCGGTCTGGTGCTGATCGCGGGGCCGCACAGGGTGGGCGCGATGGTGCAGGAGGTGCGCGGCGCCGTCGTCTCGCGCATCGACAGGGGCATCTCCGACCCCGTGGCCCTGCGGACGCAGCTCCGCTCGCTCGAATCGCAGTACCCGCAGCGCATCAGCGCCGCCCGCTCGGACCTGGGCGAGGTGCGCTCCCAGCTTGCCCAGCTCCAGCGCGAGCTGAGCGTCGCCCAGCGCGTCATGAGCCTGGCCGAGGCCGACACCGCGTCGCTGCGCCAGCTGGCCCACAAGGCCGACCAGGCCCACGCCGTGGCCGTCGCCGACGGCGCCGCTGCCCGCGTCGAGGTCGTCTGGAACGGCCGCGAGCTGAGCCTCGAGCAGGTCTACGCCAAGGCCACCGAGGCCCAGAACACCCGCGCCGCCTACGCCCAGCGCGTCCAGGACGTGCAGCGCGACGTGGGCCACCTCCAGCGCCAGCACGACCGCCTGGCCGCCCTCCTGACCAGGCTCGAGACCGAGCGCAGCAACTTCCAGGCCCAGATGTGGGCCCTGGACCGCCAGGTCGACTCCATCGCACGCAACGAGCGCATGCTCGCCGTCCTGCGCGAGCGCCAGCACAGCATCGACGAGCAGTCCCGCTACAAGGCCTCCAACCTCGACGCCATCCAGGGCAAGCTCGCCGACATCCGCGCACGCCAGGAGGGCGAGCTGGCCACCCTGGCCGCCGGCGCCGAGCGCAGCGACTACGAGACCCGCGCCAAGTTCGAGCTCGACCGCGAGCACGCCGACCGCGACGCCGCCCAGACCCCGGCCCCCGCCCCGGGCCTCGTCCGGCCCGTCATCCGCGTCGAGCAGAACTCGCCATCAAAGCCCGAGCCCAAGGCCCCGCCCGGCGTCGTTCACAACGACGACCGCCAGCACCCCACGCCGCCGGTGGCACTCCACCACCGCTGAACTCGCTGCGCCAGACGCAAGGCCCGAGCGCCCGACCGTTCACACAGCGGGCACGACACGACAAACGCCCCGGTGCATGCCGGGGCGTTTGCGCGTTGGGGTCTTCAAATGTCCGCCAGCGCCTCAGCCCGACTCGGCGCTTCAGCCCTTCTTCTTGCCCTTGGGCTTCTCGGGCTCGGCCTTTGCGCCAGCGGCGGCGTCGGCCCGCGCCGGGGCCCTGCCGAACGTGCCCGGCTTGCTCTCGGGCTCAGCGGGCGCAGCGGCCTGGGCGTCGCGGGTCGAGCGGTCCTTCTGGCGGGCCTCCGCGGGCGTCAGGGCGGCCTCCTCAGCGGCCTCGACCTCGCGCCGGTCGCGCTCCAGCGGGCGGTCCGATTCGATCACCAGCTTGATCTCGGTCTGCAGCTCGGCGTCGAACTTGACCGTGAGGTAGTACGAATCGACGCGCTTGATCGTCTGGCCCAGACGCACCTCGCGGTCCTTGACCCCGGCGTACCCCGCCGCCTCGAGCGCTTGGGCGATCTCGTGCTGGGTCACCGCCGCGTACAAGATGCCCTGGTCGTTGCACGAACGCACCATCTTCATCTCGTAGCCCGTCAGCCGGCCGATGAGCGCCTGCCGCTGGGAGCGCAGCTGCGCCAGCTGCCGCTCGGCGTCGGCTCGCTTGCCCGCCAGCTGCTTGACCAGCTCTTCGCTGGGCTCTGTCGCCAGCGACCGCGGGAACAAGAAGTTCCGCGCGTACCCCTTGCGCACGCTCACCACGTCGCCGACGATCCCGGTGTGTTCGACGTTCTCGGTCAGCAATACCTTGATGTTCCGCGGCATACTCGCTGTCCTTTCCTGTGCCAGCGGGCGCCCGTGCGCAGCCGCCGGCGGGTCAAGTTAGGGGCCACACGGGACCTGCCCGTCTGCCCCAGCGTGAAAGGCCTCACACACGCGTGGGAGGCCGAGGTCGTCTGTCGTGGCGCCCACGGCCGGGCCGGCGCACACATTAGAAGGGGATGTCGTCCTCGTTGAACTCCGGCTCGCTCCCACCACCCCCACCTCCCCCCGCTCCGCCGCCCATGCCCCCGCCGCCGCCCCCAGCGGGCCCGCCACCACCACCGCCCGACCCGCTGCGCGGCCCGGGCCGACCGCTGCGCTGCGGCGGCGCGTCGTGGTCGTGCTCTTGGCCGTACTCGCCACCCCCAGCCCCACCACCACCACCACCACCACCACCCGCACCACCTCCGCCGCTGCCGCCGCCTGCGCGAGAGTCAACGAACTGGAAAGAATCGACCACCACCTTGAGCTTGGAGCGGTTCTGGCCGGAGTCCTTGTCCTGCCACGTGTCGGTGCGCAGGTGCCCCTCGATGAAGATCGGGCGGCCCTTGGTCAGGTACTTGCCGATCACCTCAGCCGTCTTGCCGAAGGCGTCGGCGTCGATGAACACCGGCTCTTCCTTGGTCTGCCCGTCGGCGGTGCGGTACCGCCGGGTGATGGCCACACCCAGCTTGGCGATGGCCATGTTCGACTGCGTGTACCGAACCTCGGGGTCTCGCGTGAGCCGGCCGAGGAGGATCACCTTGTTGTAATCACCGGCCATGGGCGGGCTCCGGACACAGCGTGCAAGCGGGGTGGGTCGCAGCAGAGGGACGCAACAGGCGAAAGCGAAGGGGGCAGAGCGTAGCGCCCCCCCCACCCCTACCCCCGGCTCACACCCCTGCGGGGTCAGTGGCGGAAGGGGGCATCCGGAAACTCAGACCTCCTGATCGTCCTCGTCCCCGGCGACTGCGGCTGCGGCGGCGGCGGCAGCCGCGGCGGGCTGGGCTGGCGTGATCACCGGCCCGGGCTGAGCCCGCAGGTTGGCCTCGACGGTCAGGTCGAGCTGGCCATCGGTGGCCTTCATCTCCTCGACGGTCAGGTGCTCGGCGCTGGTGATCAGCACGCGCAGCACGCTCTCGGAGAGGTTGAAGGACCGCTCGATGTCGGTCAGCTTGCTCGTGGGCGCCGCGAAGTAGGCCAGCACGTACGTGGCCCGCTTCTGCTTGCGGATGGGGTAGGCCAGCGGGCGGTCGCCCCACTTCTTGAGGGCGACGATCTCGGCCTGGTTCTTGGCCAGCAGCTCCTTGACGTGCTCGACGGCGCCGCGCATGTCAGCGGCGACCGACTGCGGGAGCAGGATCATGGCCTCGTAGTGCAGCGTGGGGATGATGCGCATCGGTGTGTGTCTCCTGGTTGGGTGCCAGCGTGTGGCGTGCCTGTGGTCTGGGGCAAATGGCGTGCGGTGAGCGGTGGTGTGATCGTGCGTGCGGCGTGTCCGTCTGACGGGCTCGGCGGGGGCCCGCGGTCATGGCGGGCCCGGCGGGTCATGGCGGGTTCGGTCGGTCATGGCGGGCTCGGCGGGGCGGCCGAGGGCTGCGCCCCGTTGAAGGCGTTCATGGTCGCCGCGACCCCCCTGGTCACGAACGTCTCGACCGCCAGGGCGCAGCGGTCGAAGACCGGCCGCAGGGCCGCCAGCTGCGGCTCAGAGAACCGCCCGAGCACCCAGTCCGCCGGGTCGTCGTAGGCCGGCGGCGGCGGGTCGATGCCGATGCGCAGCCGCGGGTACGCCTCCGTGCCCAGCGCTCGCTGGATGTCGCGCAGGCCGTTGTGCCCGCCGTGCGAGCCCTCGGGCCGCACCCGCAGCGTGCCAAACGGGAGCGCGTAGTCGTCCACGAGCACCAGCAGGTCCGCCGAAGGATCGATCTTGTAGAAGGCCACCGCCTCAGCGACCGGCCCGCCCGAGCGGTTCATGAACCCGAGCGGCTTGAGCAGCAGGGCCTTCTCGGCCCCCCCGCCACCC
>PNJV01000034.1 GCA_013822085.1 Isosphaera sp.
GGGGGGGGGGGGCGTTGCTGGGCCGGGGGCGCAGCGCGCGGTGATCTAGCATCCGCCCATGCCCAGAGACCTGCCCATCGGCAACGGCGACATGCTGGTGACCTTCGACCCGCTCTACCGCGTCCGCGACCTGTACTTCCCGTACGTGGGCAAGTACAACCACACCGGCGGCCACGTGCAGCGTTTCGGGGTCTGGGCCGACGGCGCCTTTGCCTGGGTCGATGACGCCGCCTGGACGCGCACGCTGCGCTACCTGCCCGACACGCTGGTGACCGACGTGACGCTGCGCCACGAGGGCCTGGGCGTCGAGCTGCGCTGCCAGGACGCGGTCGATTTTCACGAGCCGGTGTGGATCCGCCGCACGGTGGCCCGCGACCTGCGCGGGGCCCGGCGCGACGTGCGGCTCTTCTTCCACATCGACCTGTCCATCGAGGAGAACCCCGTCGGGGACACGGCCAACTACGACCCCGAGCTGTGCGGCATCGTGCTCTACAAGGGCGGGAGCTACTTCCTCTTCAACGCCTGCGACGCGTCCAAGTGCGGGATCGACGCCTGGGCCATCGGGACCAAGCGCCTCGGCGGCCACGAGGGCACCTGGCGCGACGCCGAGGACGGCGCCCTGGGGCGCAACGCCATCGCCCAGGGGTCGGTCGACGCCACCGTCGGCGTGCACATGACCCTCGAGCCGGGCGGCACCAACCACGCGACCACCTGGCTCGCCTGCGGCGCCAACCACAAGGCCCTGGAGACGCTCAACTCCGAGATATACCGCCGCACCCCGGAGAAGTACCTCTCGCGCACCGAGGCCTACTGGAGGCTGTGGGTCAGCAAGGAGCCCGTCGACCTCTCGGGCGTGCCCGAGCACCACCGCCAGATGCTCCGCCGCAGCCAGCTGGTCATGCGCACCCAGATCGACAACCGCGGCGCGATCATCGCCGCCAACGACTCGGACATCACCCACTTTGCCGGGGACCACTACTCGTACTGCTGGCCGCGGGACGGCGCCCTGGTGGCCCACGCCCTGGTCCAGGCCCGCCAGAGCGAGCTGTCGCGCGCGTTCTTCCGCTACTGCGGCAGGGTGATCGAGGCCAAGGGCTTCTTCCTGCACAAGTACACGCCCGACGCGCGCCTGGCCTCCAGCTGGCACCCGTGGGTGATCAGCGGCCAGCGCGTCCTGCCGGTGCAGCAGGACGAGACGGCCCTGGTGGTCTGGGCCCTGCGCAAGCACTTCGAGGCCTTCGCCGACGTGGAGTTCGTCAAGCCGCTCTACACCCCGCTGGTGGTGGGGCCGGCCAAGTGGATGGCCGAGTACCGCGAGAAGGAGGGCCCCCACGCCGGGCTCCCCAAGCCCTCCTGGGACCTGTGGGAGGAACGCCGCGGGGTGCACACCTTCACCGTTGCCGCCACGATCGCCGGCCTGCGCGCCGCCGCGGCCTTCGCCCTGGACTTTGGCGACACCAAGCGCGCCGCTTACTGGCTCAAGGCCGCCCAGGAGATCCTCGAGGCCCTCCAGCGACAGATGTGGGACCCGGCTGCGCGACGCTTTGCGCGCATGGCCGTGCCGGCCTACAACGCCGCGGGCCTGGTCGAGTCCTACGCCCGCGACATGACCCCCGACAGCGCCAACGCCGCCCTGTGGATGTTCGGCGCGCTCCCGCCGGACGACCCCCTGGCACGGGCCGACACCGAGTCCACCTTCGAGCTCCTGAGCGTCAAGACCCCGGTCGGGGGCGTGGCCCGCTACCAGAACGACTACTACCACCAGGTCGAACGCCGGGACCTGGGGCGCGTCCCGGGCAACCCGTGGCTCATCTGCACGCTCTGGCGCGCCCAGCACGTCATCGCCACCGCCCGCACGCTCGACGACCTCCGCCCCGCGGCGGAGATCCTCGACTGGGCCGGCCAGCGCGCCAGCCCCTCGGGCGTCATGGCCGAGCAGTTCAACCCGCACGACGGCGCCCCGCTCTCGGTCAGCCCCCTGACATGGAGCCACGCCACGGTCGTCTCGACCGTCCTGGAGTACGCCCGCAAGCACGCCGAGCTGCGCAGCCTCGCCCGGGCGTGACCTGGCCCGCGCCCGACTGGCCCGCGCCCGACCGGCCCGCGCCGCCGCTGGGCCGCCCCCGCAGGATCTATCGTTCGACCAGGCGCTGGCGCACCGCCCGCGTCGCTGCGCCCCGACCGTCCAACCCGACCGCTCCCAGAGCCCCCCGGCGTGCCCGCCGCCACCCGATCATGCCCAACCAGCCCAACCGCCTGCTCCGCCTGCTCGTGCCCGGCCTTATCGCCGGCGTCGCCTTGGTCGTGTTCTTGACAGCGATCTTCGGCGGGCCCGCTCCGAAGGCCAGCCCAGCGCCGGCCCCCGCCACGCCGCCGCCAGCTGCGCAGGCGTCAGCTGCGATATCACCAACCGCGCCGCCGCCAGCAGCGCCAAGCCCAGCAGCCCCCGCGCCGGCTGATCCTGCGCTCGCTGTTGTCCCAACGACTCCCCCCGCCCCCCCCGCCCCCGCACTGCCAGCCGCTGCGCCCGCGCCATGGTCCAACCTCCGCGCCGCCCAGGTGCCCGTCCAGGCCCTGGACCCCATCGGCGCCGCGGTCCCCAGCGCCGACCCAGCGGCCCAGCGCATGGAGCTGCGCTTCACGCAGATCGGCGCCGGCATCGAGCGGCTGACCCTGGCCAACGAGCGCCAGGCCGCGATTCCGTCGGCCCCGAACTCGGTTCTCCAGCAGCTGGACGTGATCCAGGTCCCGATCTACGACGCCGCGGGCCAGGCGGCGCCCAGCAGCGTCGTGGCCCGGACGCTGGTGCCCTTTGCACTGCTCGGGGTCGCGATCGATGATCAGTACGTGCCCACCGCGGGCCTGAGCGCCGAGCCGGTGTGGCGCCAGACCGCCCCGGGCGTCTTCGAGGCGAGCATCGTCGCCGGCGCCCCCGAGGCCCCCGAGCCGGTCGCGCTGCTGGTCCGCCGGTACGCCATCACGCCCGGCGCCTACGGCCTGACGATCGAGCAGAGCGCCCGGAACCTCTCGGGCAGACCGCTGCGGATCGTGTGGTACCAGACCGGGCCGATCGACCTGCCCGTGGGGGTCAAGCGCTACGGCGGCGACCTGCGCACGCTCACGCTCGGCTCGGTGCCGGGGCCGCAGACCAACCCCTCGGGCCAGACGGTCATCGCCGGCGCAGCGATCGCCCACGACGCGCTCCTGGGCCGACCGATCAACGCCGCGGCCCAGGTCCTGGACTGGCCCGACAAGCAGCTGTGGCCCCCCGCTGCGGGGCGCGCCGCCACCGACCGCCTGAGCTGGGCTGCCATGAAGAACCGCTTCTTCGCGGTGGCGGCGCTGGCCCTGCCGGCGCGCGGGCCGGCCCTGCCCAACGGCCTGCCGGACAAGTCCCTGCCCGCGGCCGCCTCCGCCGACCGGCTGGTCATCTCGCCCTCGCCGTACCTCTCGCCCAGCTACGCCGAGGAGTCGCGCGTCGGCGTGCGCCTGGCCAGCGTGCCCATGACCGTCGCGCCGGGCGCCACGGCCGTGCTGCCCTTGGGCGTGTACGCCGGGCCGGTCTCCGCAGCGACCATCGCCCGGGACCCGGCCGCGGCCGCCGTCGGGCTCGGGGAGATCGTCGCCTTCTCCTTCGGCGGGCCCTGCGCCACCTACTGCACGTTCCCGTGGATCGGGCACCTGCTGCGCTGGTACCTGGGCCTGCTCCACGATTATGTGTTCTTCGACTGGGCCCTGGCCATCGTCTTCCTGGTCGTGACGGTCCGGACGCTCCTCCACCCCGTCACGCGCTGGAGCCAGACCAACCTGACGCGCTTCGGCAAGCAGATGGCCGCCCTGGCCCCCAAGCAGCAGAAGATCCGCGAGAAGTTCAAGGACGACCGCAAGAAGATGCAGCAGGAGCTCGCCCGGCTCATGCTCGAGGAGAAGATCAACTACGCCGGGGCCCTGGGCTGCCTGCCCATGTTCCTTCAGACCCCCGTCTGGATCGCCCTCTACGCCATGATCTTCTTCACCTACGAGCTGCGGCACGAGGCCGGGTTCTACGGCGTGGTCCAGTCGCTCCTCGGCTCGGGCGTGCCCTTCCTGCGCGACCTCTCGGAGCCCGACGCGCTGATCCCCCTTGGCGCCTCGTTCCGCGTGCCGGTCCTCTCCTGGCTCATGGGCCCCATCGACTCGATCAACGTCCTGCCGGTGCTCCTGGGCGTGCTGTTCTACATCCAGCAGAAGTACATGTCCCCGCCGACGTCGGCCCAGATGACCCCCGAGCAGGAGTCGGCCCAGAAGATCTCCAAGGTCATGATCGTCCTGATGATGCCCACGTTCATGTACAACGCCCCCGCGGCCCTGACGATCTACTTCTTTACGAACTCGACGCTGAGCATCATCGAGAGCCGCTGGATCCGCGCCCGCGTCGAGCGCGAGTGGGCCGAGGCGCAACGCCGCCGCGACCTGCAGGCCGAGGGCAAGCTCCCCCCGGACCCGCCCAAGCCCCCGGGCTTCTTCGAGCGCGTCCGCGCCGCCCTGGAAGAGCAGCAGAAGCGCGCCCAGCAGCACCAGGGCGTCAAGGACCGCGTCCGCAAGCACGGCCGCGCCGGCCCACGCTAAAGAGCACCCGCCCCGGGCCCGCGGCTGGGCCCAACCATCCCCCGTGGACCCCTCCGACACCATCGCGGCCCTGGCCACCGGCCCCCGGCGGGCCGAGCGGGCCCTGATCCGCCTGAGCGGGCCCGGCGCCGACGCCGCCCTGGGCGCGCTGGGCCTGCCCACGGGTCACCCGGCCCGGGCCACGGTCCGCGGGCGGGCCCCGGAGCGCCGCCCCATCGCCGCCGTGGCCCAGCTGCGCGTCCTGGGCGCCGAGCTGCCCTGCCCGCTGTGCGCGTACCCCGCCGGCGGCTCCTATACCGCCGAGCCCGCCGCGGAGCTGATGCCCGTGGCCAACCCGACCCTGTGCCGGGCCGTGCTGGCGGCGCTGCTCGGCTCGGGCGCTCGGCTGGCTGAGCCGGGCGAGTTCACCGCCCGCGCCTTCATGCACGGCAGGCTCCCGGCCGACCGCGTCGAGGCCGTGGCGGCCATGGTCGCCGCCGCCACCGACGAGCAGCTGGCCACGGCTCGCTCGATGATGCGCGGGCACTACGGCGCGTTCCTGGCGGCCCAGGCCGAGAGCCTCGCCGACGCCCTGGCCCTGGTCGAGGCCGGCGTGGACTTCACCGATCAGGAGGACGTGGTCGCCATCTCCGCGTCGGCCCTCGGGGCGCGGCTCGGGGCGCTGGTCGAGGGGCTGGCGCGCTTGGCGGGCCTGCGCGCCGCCCGCGCCGGGGCCGTCGCTGCGCCGCGCGTGGCCCTGACCGGCCCGCCCAGCGCGGGCAAGTCCACGCTCTTCAACGCGCTCCTGGGCCGCCGCAGGGCCGTCACCGACGCTGCGCCCGGCACCACCCGCGACGCCCTCGAGGAGCCCCTGACGCTGGCGGGGTCCTTGGGCCGCTCACTGGGTGTCCTGCTCTGCGACACCCCCGGCCTGGACCACCCCCTCCATTACCCGCATCCCACTCTTCCGCCGCCGCTCACCGGCCACCCCCCGCACCCGCCCTCGCCCCAGCCCCCGCACCACCAAGACGCAGCCCGCGCCGCTGTGGCCGCTGCGGACATCCTGCTCGTGTGCGTCCCGCCCGGGGCCCAGCCCCCGCCGGCCGCCACCAGCCAGAGCGGCGCACGGACGATCCTCGTGCGCACCATGGCCGACCTGGTCGGCCGCCACGCGCACACGCGCCAGGGCGACGCGGGGCCAGGCTCCGGGAGCTCCCTGGGCGTCTGCGCGATCGACGGCTCGGGGCTGCCCGAGCTGCGCGGCGCACTGTTCGAGGCCGCCTGGTCGCTGGCGCACCCGCGCGCCGGCGACGCCTTGATCCCGCGCCACGCCGCCGCGATCGAGTCGGCGCTGGGCGCGCTCCAGGCGGCGCGCGAGCTGGTGGCGTCCCAGGCGCCCGGATCGGCGTCCGCCGCGTCCGCCGCGTCCGCCGCGTCCCACCCGGCCCACCCGTCCCACCCGGCCCACCCGTCCCACCCGGCCGGCCCGTTCCCCTCGGGCCGCGACGCGATCGCCGACCCGGTCCCGGTCGCCTCGCTCCTGCGTCAGGCCCTGGACGCGCTGGGCCAGATCACCGGCGGCGTGACCACCGAGGACCTGCTCGGGCGGATCTTCGCCTCGTTCTGCGTGGGCAAGTGAGGCCCGCGCTCAGGTCAGGGCCTGGGCCAGGCGCTCGGCGCCGTCCATGGGGAAGTAGCGCCGCAGCCCGCGGTCAAGCTCCTGGGCGCTGGTGAGCACGAAGTAGCACTCCGGCCCCACCTGGTGGCAGCAGAAGCGCAGGGCCCGGGGCAGGCTGGCCCGGTCGGTGCACAGCCGGAGCGTGCGCAGCTCGAAGCTCAGGGGCAGGACCCGGAACTGCCACGCCTGGCGGTGGGTCAGCGTCTGCAGCGCGGCCTGCTGGGGCCGCTCGTCGTCGAGCTGCACGGTGCCGGTCCACAGCTCGTACTGCTCGGTCCACGCGGCGACCACCGCCGAGGGGTCCACGCCGAACATCTCCTCGGCCAGGAGCCCGAAGGGCTTGCCGGAGCTGCGCTGGGCCTCGAGCGCCGCGCGCACCTGGGCCTCGGTGATGGCGCCGCGTTTGACCAAGAACTCGCCCAGCTTGGGGACCATGCCTCGCTCTCCTGCTGCTGCACGCCCCAAGCCGGCCCTCCTCCAGACCGGCTCGGGCTCGCGCAGCACCCACTGCATCGACGCCCACCGCCCCGCCATCGACCCGAAGCCCGCCCGGGCCGCCCTCTGGCGGTGCCGCCCTACCCGCGCTCCCCGGACCGAACCCCCAGCCCGGCCCACTGCGCAGGTTTCACGTCCACATATCCCCGCCTCAGGGGCCGGCGCCGGCGCGTGAACCACCCCCCACCCTCCACCCCCCAACCCCCAACCCACGCCGTCACACGCCCCCACCCCCGCCGTTGCCCGCACCTCTCCACATCCCGCGCTGGCGCCCGGGCCGCAGCGGATCTACGCTCGCCCCGTGCAGACCCTGGCCCAGATCAAGGCCATCCTCGCCCAGCGCAGCCTGCACCCAAAGCACGCCCTGGGCCAGAACTTCCTGATCGATCACAACCTGCTCGCCAAGCTCGTCGACGCCGCGGCCCCCGCGCCCGGCGAGCTGGTCCTGGAGGTCGGCCCGGGCACCGGCACCCTCACCGAGACCCTCCTGGACCGCGGCTGCCGCGTGGTGGCCGTGGAGCTCGACGACGCCCTGGCCGACCATCTCCGCGCCACGCTGGGCCGGCGCGCCGGGTTCACGCTCGTCCACGGCGACGCGCTCGCCCCCGGGCGACGGCTGTGCCCCCCGGCCGTGCACGCCCTGGGCGACGAGCCCTTCGTGCTCGTCGCCAACCTGCCCTACCAGGCCGCCACGCCCCTGATCATGGACCTGCTCATGCGTCGGCCGCTCTGCCGGGCCCTGGCCGTCACCGTCCAGCGCGAGGTGGCCCAGCGCCTGGCCGCCCCGCCCGGGACCAAGGCGTACGGCACGCTCTCGGTCGTTGCCCAGGCCCTGGCCGCCCCGCGCCTGATCGCCAAGCTCCCGCCCGAGTGCTTCTGGCCCCGGCCGGAGGTCACCAGCGCCATGGTGCTCCTGACGCGCCTGCCGGCGCCGCTCACGGCCACGCCCATGGCGCTGGCCCAGCTGTGCCAGCGGCTCTTCTCGCAGCGGCGCAAGCAGATCGGCTCGACCCTCGGCCGGGCCACGCCGCTGCCCCCGAGCGTCGCCCCCACCCAACGCCCCGAGGAGCTCGCGCCCGCGCAGCTGGTCGCCCTCCTGGGGGCGCTCCCGCCGGGATGGCTCAGCCCGCGGGCCGGGGGCGACGCCGAGCCCGGCACGCCGGGCGGCGACGATCTCGACACCGCCGACGATCCGCGGTAACGTGCCCACACCTGCACGCCATGACCCAGGAGCAGACGCCGACATCTCGCCCCGGCGCGTCCGCCGCAGCCCCGCCGGCGGGGGGCGCCTCGCTGGGCCCGGCCCTCTCGGGGCACCTGGCCGCGGCCTGCCGGGCCCACGGCATGAGCCTCGGGCCGATCGAGTGGTTCCGCTCGCTGTGGCAGCGGGGCGGCGGCTCGACGGGCTTTGTCACCCTGACAGGACCCGACGGCGCCGCCAGGCCGGCGGTCATCAAGCTCCCCGTTGGCGCCCGCGAGCACCGCTGGACGCTGGCGCTGGGCACGCCCCCGCTCTGGGCCCCGGGCTCGCCCGCGCCGCGCGTGCTGGCCGCGGGCGAGTCGCTCAACGGCTACGACCTGGCCTGGCTGGTCATCGAGCGCATCCCCGGCGACCCGATCGGCGCCTCCTCCGACCCCGCTGACCTGGCCTCCATCGTCCGCGCCGCCGTCGCCTGGCACAGCCTGGCGCAGGACGCCTTCGGCCCGGCCTCCGACCCAGCCGCTCGCGCCGCCGCCCCCCACGCGCCCCCGCCCCCCGACTACCCGCAGCTGCTCGAAAAGGCCCGGGCCGTGTGCAAACGCGGCAGCGTCCCCGACGCCCAACGCTGGAACAACGAGCTCAAGGGCGTCGGCAAGATCATCGGGGCGCTGTGCAATGCCTGGAACAGCCGGGCCGTCAACACATGGTGCCACGGCGACCTGCACGGGGGCAACGCCCTGCGCCGCCACGACGGCGCCTGCGTGCTCATCGATTTCGCCCTGGCCCACGCGGGGCACTGGGTCGAGGACGCGCTCTACCTCGAACGCTCGCTCTGGTCCCTGCCCGCGCCGTCGTACAACCAAGCCCACGCGAGCGGCCCCGCCTCTAGATCACAGGGACGATCGCAAGCCCGAACAAAGCCCGCTTTCCATGATGGCCGCCCTGCGTCGCGCCCAGGGCCTGCCCTGCCAGGACGATTACGCCCGGCTGGCCAACACCCGTCGGTTGCTCGCCGCGTCGATCGCCCCAGCGATCGTGGAGCGCGAGGGCAACGCGCGGTACCTGGCCCGGGCCCTGTCGCTGATCGTCAAGCTGCGTCCGATGGTCGAGAAGTAAGCCCCGGCAGAGGCCCCCGAGGGGGGCAAGGCCCGCCGCACAGCCCCCCGGTGGCCCGGGCCCCGGTGGGTCACCGGTGGGCCCCTTGCGGTCTACACTCGGACGAGTTGCCGACGCGGCGCGACGGTGATCCGTTGTGGAATTGTTCAATCGCCGGACCGTGCGCGCTGTGTGGCGGTGTCGGCTGCGGAGGCCGGCCCCTTCGCACCCAAACAGCACAAGGACGGGGCTATGGAAGCGTTCGAGAAGCTCAGGTCGCTGGTCGCTGAAGCGGAGATGGACGTGGCCAAGGGGATGGGGGGAAACAAGGCGGCGCGGGTGCGCGCTCGCAAGAAGATGCAGGAGATCAAGGCCGCCGCTCAGGACGTTCGCCAGGTCCTGCTGGCCGCTGAGGGCGTCAAGGGCGCCGACGGCCAGGACCAGGGCGAGCAGGGCGACGAGGACGCACCGGCCCGATGATCCCTCAGTCAGCCCGGTCAGAGCGCCCGGCCGGTCGGCCGCCCCGGGGAATCGACAAGGAAGCGCACGCCGTGATCATCGGTCAGACCGCTGGGGCGAGACGCGGTAGGATTTTCTCGTGAGCACAACGAACGCGAGCCAACCGACTCGGGAAAGCCCGGCTGCGCCAGCGGCCGACGCCTCGGGACCCGGCCTGGCCCCCACACCCCACACCAACGGCGCCGCCTACCGCGCTGCGCGCGGCCCGCTGTTCGATCTGTCCTCGATCGACCTGGGCGCCACCCGCTACGACCGCGCCCAGATCCAGCGCTGGAACCCGCACCGCGACAGCATGGCCCTGCTCGACGCGGTGGTGTGGTACTCGCCGGACTACACCCGCGGCCTGGCCCGGTGGGACGTCCGCCGCGACGAGTTCTGGACCAGCGGCCACTTCCCCGGCCGGCCGATGCTCCCCGGCGTGCTCATGGTCGAGGCCGGGGCCCAGCTGAGCGTGTTCCTCTACAACGCCCGGCAGACGGTGCCCAAGCTGGCGGCCTTCACGCACATCGATCAGTGCTCTTTCCGCGGGCAGGTGCTCCCCGGCGACCGGCTCTTGCTCCTGGCCCGCGAGGTGCGGTTTGCGCCCAGGCGTTTCATCTCCGACATCCAGGGCATGGTGCGCGACCGGATCGTCTTTGAGGCCCAGGTCACCGGGATCGCGCTGTAGGTCTGCCTGCGCCGGTCGCGGCGCATCGCCGGGGTGTGGCCCACCGGCGGGTTGCGCCGTTCCAACGCGGCTCGGCGTGCAGGCCCGTGCCGGCGCAGCTGGGCAGCTCAGCCGGCCCGGGTGTCGGCACCAGCGGCCCGCACCTTGGAGACCGTCGCGGTGGTGCTGCGCCCCGGGACGACGCTCAGCAGCGCCACGCGCCCGCCGATCGATTCGACGAACGCTGCGCCGGGTATGGCGGCCTTGTCGTACTGATCGCCCTTGACCAGCACGTCGGGGCGCAGCGAGCGCACCAGCGCCTCGGGCGTGGGCTCGGAGAAGATCGTCACCGCGTCGACGCACTCGAGGGCCGCCAGGATCTCGGCGCGGTCGGCCTGCGTGTGCACGGGCCGGCCGGGGCCCTTGAGGGCGCGCACGCCCGCGTCGTCGTTGATGGCCACGACCAGATAGTCCCCCTCGGCCCGGGCCCGGCGCAGCAGCGAGACGTGGCCGGCGTGGAGCATGTCGAAGCAGCCGTTGGCAAAGACCACCCGCGGCCCCCCCGCACCCCCCGCTCCCCCGGGGCCGCGCAGGGCCCGCAGCTCCACGGCCAGCTCGGGGCCAGTGCGCAGCTTGCCGCGCTGCGAGCGCTCCCGGGCCAGCACGTCGCGGTGGATCTCCTCGATGGGGATGGGCACGACCCCGAAGCGCTCGACCTCAAGCCCCGCCGCGGCGTTGGCCAGGCGCACGGACTGGAACCAGTCCAGGCCCGCGGCGCGTCCGGCGGCCAGCGCCGCCAGCACCATGTCCCCGGCGCCGGTCACGTCGTAGACCTGCCTGGCGACGGTGGGCACCAGCGTCGCTTCCCCGCGTCCCTCCAGCAGCAGGGCCCCGTGCTTGTCCAGCGTGATCACCGCCGCGGCCAGCCCGAGCCGGTCGATCAGCGCCGCGGCGATGTCGGCGTAGTCCTCGGGCGCCGCCCTTTCGTGCCCCGGCCGGCGCGCGGGCATGGCCAGGGCCCGGGCGGCCTGCTCGGCCTCGGAGCGGTTGGGCGTGATCGCCGTGGCACCGGCGTAGCGGAGCACGTCGGCCGAGTGCGCCGGGTCGACGAGCACCTCGGCCCCGCGCGCAGATGCGCGCTGGATCACGCCGCGGCACAGCTCCGGCGTGCACACGCCCTTGCCGTAGTCCTCCAGGCAGACCACCCGGGCCCCGCCGGTCAGGGCCGCGTCGAGCCGGTCGAGCAGCGCAGACGCGAGCGCCGCGCTGGCCGGCGCCCGGCTCTCGTAGTCCAGCCGGAACATCTTCTGGGCGTGGCGGTGCTGGGCCAGCCCGACCACCGAGCGCTTGACGGTCGTGGGTCGGCCGGGGTCGGTGACCAGGTCGGCCGGGTCGACGCCGGCGCGCTGGTGCAGGCTTCGCAGGGCCGCGCCGGGCTCGTCCTGGCCCACCAGGCCGATGCAGCGCACGCGGCCGCGCATCGCGGCCAGGTCCATGGCCACGTTGGCCGCCCCGCCGGGGCGACGCTCGGTCTGCCGCACGTGCAGCACGGGCACCGGCGCGTCGGCGGCCAGGCGGTCGGCGTCCCCCGAGACGATCTCGTCGAGCATCACGTCGCCGATGACCACCGCCTCGAACGGCCGCCACTGTTCCAGCGCTGCCAGCAGGGCGCTCATGCCCGGGAGCCTCCGTCGGTTCGCCCCCCCGTCCCGTCGATCGCGGCATCATTGCCCGCCCCGTGGCCCGCGGCGCTGGCGACCCCTTGCCCAGGCGACGCCCCGCGCCACCCCGTCCCCGGCTGCGCACCCGCGGCCCGAGCGATCACCCCGAGCAGGTCGTCCAAGCCCCAGAGGAACTCGATCCGCAGCCGCGGCCGGAGCACAGGGCAGGGCCAGCGCGCCGGCTCGACGCGGGCCAGCTTGGACCAGTCCTTCTGGGTCGTCACGATGGCCTGCGCGCCCGACCGCTGGGCCGCAGCCAGGACCCGCGCCACGGTGGCGCCGCTGTAGCCGTCGTGGTCGGGCAGCGTGATCGCCTCGGCACGGGCCGCCAGCGCCCGCACACGGCCGACGAACGGCCCCGGGTTGCCGATGGCGCACAGCGCCAGCACCCGCCGGCCGGCCAACCAGGATTCCTCGTGTTCGAGCGGCTGCCCCGCCGGGTCGATCCCCTCCAGGCCGTCCCAGCGGTGGGCGCACCCGGCGAAGGCCACGCGATCGCTGCCCGCCCCCAGGCCGGCGCGCAGCGCGCCGGCGATGCCCTCGGCGGCGCCGGCCCCGACGGCCTCGGCGTGGGTGATCACCACCGCGTGGGCACGGCCCAGCGCGCTGACCGGCTCGCGCAGCTCCCCGGCCGGCAGCAGGCGCTGCCAGCGCGGGTCGCGCGTCGCGTCGATCAGCACCACGTCCGCGTCGCGCGCCAGGCGCCGGTGCTGGAACCCGTCGTCGAGGATCACCACGCCGGCGTGGTCGCGCGCCGCCGACTGGCGGCGCCACCGCGCGGCCTCGGGGTCGGCCAGGAAGCGCGCCAGGGCTGCGCGGCGGTCCGGGCCGACCACCACCGGCACCGCCGGCCGCAGCCCCACAAACGCGCGCCGGTACTCCTCGGCCTCGTCGGACACCCCCGCCGCGTCGGGGCGGTAGCCCCGCAGCGCAACGGCCACCGGCAGCCCGTAGCCGTGGAGCACACCCGCCAGGTGCGCCACCACCGGGGTCTTGCCCGTCCCGCCCGTCGAGAGGTTGCCGACGCTGATCACGCGCAGCCCGCCCGGCGCGGGGCGCACGCCGACCCCGGCGTCGAAGGCCCGGTTCCGCCGCGCGATCACCGCGCGGTAGATCGGCTCAGCGGCCGGCCCCAGGGCCCGGCGCAGTGTCTGCCAGCGGCTCACGCGGGATTGTTCGCGTGCAAGAGCTCCAGCGGCACGCCCCAGGCGCGCAGCCGCTGGGTCAGGGCCTCCATCGGCAGGCCGATCACCGCCGTCGGGTCGCCCTGGCACGTCACGTCCCAGCCGGCAGCGACGACCTCGCCCAGGTTGTACCCGCCGGCCTTGCCCGCCCAGGCCCCGCTGCCGACGTGCTCGTCGAGCTGGCCCTCGGTGATGGCCCCGAACCGCACCGTGGCCCGCACCGCGAAGAACTCACGCCGCGCCGCGTGGGCGCACGACAGGGCCACGCCCGTGACGGCCACGTGCTCGTCGCTGCGCAGGGCCGCGAGCACCCTGCGCGCCTCGGCGGCGTCGGCGGGCTTGCCCAGCAGCTTGCCGCGGTGGATCAGCACCGTGTCGGCCCCGATCACCACCACCGGCCGGTCGGCGGATTGGCCGGGGGCCCGGCACAGCTCGTTCTCCATCGCTGCGCGAGACTTGAGGTACGCCAGCGCCACCGGCCACCGCTCGGCATCGCCGCACCCGGGGCTCAGGGCCGCGTCGTCGATCGGCTGGACGATCACCCGGTGCCGCACGCCCGCGCCGCGCAGCAGCTGCGTTCGCCGGGGCGAGGCGCTGGCCAGCAGCACCTCGGGCCATGCCGCGGCTCGGGACTCTTGGCTGGCTGTGCCGGCGGTCGGGCTCACGGGCGTGCTCCTGAGCGCAGCCGGTCTTTGGCGGCCGGCCACGCTCCTGTCCAGACTAACGTCGTCGGCGTCTCGGTGCGGACATCACCCCCCCACCCCCCAATCCCACCCCCATCCCCGCTTCCGGCCTGCCCCCCACCCCCCACCCCCCACCCCCCGGGGGCACAACCTCCGGGCCCAGCCGCCATTGCAATGATCTCGCCCATGCGCGCCCACCTGATCCAGAACCTCGTTCATTGGGAAGACAAGCCCGCCAACTTTCGCGCCGTCGAGGCCCTGGTCCGGGCCGCCGACCCCGCCCCGGGCGACCTGGTGCTCCTGCCCGAGCTCTTCGACACCGGCTTCTCCTTCAACCTCGCCCTGACAGCCGACAGCGACGGCGTCAGCCTGGCCTTCGTGCTCGATCTGGCCCGCCGGCACCGCGTCCTTGTCCAGGGCGCCCGCACCGTGCTCGGGCCCGACGGCAAGGGCCGCAACTGCGCCACCATCGCCTCCCCCGCCGGCGACCTGCTGGCCGAGTACCACAAGATCCACCCCTTCTCCTTTGGCAGGGAGAACGAGTTCTTTAGCGGCGGCCCCGGCGTGCTCACATACGCGTGGGACGCTCAGCCGCAGCAGGCGCAGCGCACCGTCGTGTGCCCAGCGGTGTGCTACGACCTGCGCTTCCCCGAGCTCTTCCGCCGGGGAGCCCAGCAGGGCGCCGAGGTCTTCGCCCTCGGTGCCAACTGGCCCGAGGCCCGCGCCGAGCACCGCCTCACCCTGGCAAAGGCCCGCGCCATCGAGAACCAGGCCTACGTGCTGGTCGTCAACGTCGCCGGACGCGACCCCCACCTGGTCTATTCCGGCGGCAGCGCAGCCTTCGGGCCCAAGGGCGAGTCCTTGGGCCAGCTCGGCCCCGAGCCGGGCACGCTCACCGTGGCCATCGACCCGCAAGCCGTGCGCGACTGGCGGGCCCAGTTCCCCGCACTGCGCGATATCAGGGTCCTGTAAAACCCAGCCCCGCCGCTGTGCCGGCCGCCGCGGGAGCAAAGCACCGCGCGGTTTTCCATATCATGCAGCCATGAACGACCAGAACAAGAAACTGGTGCTCTCCAACCGCAGCCGCATGATCGGCGGCGTCTGCGGCGGTTTCGCCGAGTACTTCTCGCTCGACCCGACGCTCGTCCGCGTCGGGTACGTCTTGATCTCGGCCTTTATGCTGGGCCTTCCGGGGATCCTGGCCTACATTATTATGTGGGCGATCATGCCGCGCGTGCAGGACTAATCCCCCGGCCCCGCTCCCAGGCGCCCCGGCTCCGGCGCCCCGGCGCGCTCAGGGCTGAAGCCGGCTGGTGGCCCACGCGGTTGCCTCAAAGGCGCCCGGCGCGCTGCTGGGGCGCAGGCTGCGCTCCCACAGGCCGCGGTCGTGCAGCCGGTAGGTATGCCCGACCCACAGCTCCACTCGGCGGGCCCAGACCCGGTAGCCGCCCCAGTGCGGCGGGCGCGGCACATCGGTCCGGGGTTGCTGCTGGCTCAGCGGCTCGCCCTGCGCCCCGGCGGGCTCACCGGTGACGCCGAAGCGGGCCTCAGCGGCGGCCTGCCGCTCGAAGAGCTGGCCCCGCCGCCCGAGCGGCTGGCTCTGATCGCTCGCCCACGCCGCCACGCGCGAGAGCACCGGCCTGCCGGCGAAGTACGCGTCGCTCTCTTGGGCGCTGACGCGCACCGCGGCGCCCTCGATCCGCGCCTGGCGGTCCAGGTGGTCCCAGTGGAACACCAGCGCCACGGCGCCGCCGGACTCGATCTGGCGTCCCTTGCGGCTGTGGTAGTTGGTGTAGAACGTCAGCGTGCCAGCGGCCTGGTCCATGCCCCGGCAGAGCACCACCCGCGCCGAGGGCGCGCCGTCGGGGCCCACCGTCGCCAGCGTCATGGCGTTGGGGTTGGGCTGAGCGTTGCGCTCGGCCGCCTCGGCCAGCCACTGAGCCAGCACGCCGAACGGCTCGCCCGGCAGCGGGTCGGGCAGGGCCTGGTCGGCGAAGGCGCACGCGCCGCTCAGAGCCCCGCGCAGGGGTTCGGGGTGGGGGTGGGGGTGCCTGGGGTCCACGCTCATGGTCAAGTCTATGAGCACAACCAACATTCGCCGCTGAGGCTGTGGAGGGCCGGCGGATAGCCCGTCGGTTCGCTCCGCCGCGGCCCTTGCGCCCGATAGCCTCTGCTGCGATGACCACCGCACCGAGCGAGCCGCTCGACCTCAACCGCTACGCCGACGCCGCCGGCGGCCGCCGCCGCCCCGCGCCGGGCGCCGGCCCGGCTGCGCCCCCGGGCAAGCTCTTCGACCGCGAGCCGCCGGCCTCCCCCGAGGCCGAGATGTCGCTGCTGGGCTCGATGATCCTCGACCCACGCGTGATCACCGACGTCATGCCCGTCGTCCGCGGGCCCGAGGCTTTCTACGACCCGGCCCACGCCGCCATCTACGCGGGGATCCTCTCGGTCTTCGACCGCGGCAACACCGTCGACCTGACCCAGCTGCTCGACCTGCTCCGCGGCCGCGGCGAGCTGGAGCGCGTCGGGGGCATCGCCTACCTCGAAAAGCTCGCCCTGGAGGTCCCCACCGCCGCCAACGCCGTGCACTTTGCCCGCCTCGTCGCCGACAAGCACCGCCTGCGCCGGCTCATCGACGCCGCCGGCCAGACCCTCTACGAGGTCTACCACCACGGCCGGGCCGACGGCGAGGACGCCAAGAACCTCATCGACGCCGCCGAGCAGCGCGTCTTCGAGATCGCCCAGGAGGAGCAGGTCACCGGCATCGAGCCCCTCTCGGCCCTGCTCATGCAGGAGTACGAGCGCCTCATGGAGTTCGAGGACGGCCGCGCCGCCTCCTCGGGCGCGCTCACCGGCTTCCACGACCTCGACCGCGACCTGGGCGGCCTCCAGGGCGGCGAGATGATCATCATCGCCGCCCGCCCCTCCATGGGCAAGACCTCCTTCGTGCTCAACATCGCCGAGCAGCTGGCCCTGGGCACCGACACGCCCGGCTCCACCGCGCCCGTCCGCGACCGCGCCGGCGTCGGCATCTTCTCGCTGGAGATGTCCAAGGCCCAGATCGCCCAGCGCCTCCTCTCGGCCTGGTCGGGCATCGACCAGCACCGCATCCGCACAGGCCAGCTCTCCAAGCAGCCCCACAACGACGAGTACGCCCTCCTCCTGGAGGCCGCCCAGCACCTCGGCCACGCGCCCATCTTCATCGACGACTCGACCGGCCTCTCGGTCATGTCCCTGCGCGCCCGCGCCCGCAGGATGGTCGCTCAGCACAAGGTCGGGGTCATCCTCATCGACTACCTCCAGCTCCTGAGCTCCCCCGCCCACGCCCGCGAGTCCCGCCAGGTCGAGGTCGGCGCCATCTCCCGCGCCGTCAAGTCCCTGGCACGCGAGCTCAAGGTCCCCGTCGTCGCCCTCTCCCAGCTCAACCGCGGCCCCGAGTCCCGCGACCAGAACCGCCCACGCCTCTCCGACCTGCGCGAGTCCGGATCCCTCGAGCAGGACGCCGACGTCGTCCTGCTCCTCCACCGCGAGGAGTACTACCACATCGGCGACGAGGACTGGAAGGCCGAGAACCCCGACAAGCTCGGCGTCGCCGAGATCATCATCGCCAAGCAACGCAACGGCCCCACCGGCACCGTCAAGCTCGCCTGGGACGCCTCCACCACGCGATTCAAGAACCTCGGCTACGCCTCCCGCTCGGACTCCTACGCCCCAGCCCAGCACCCGCAGGGCGCACCCTACGGCCAGCCCCACCCACAGCCCGCCCCAACCGAGCCGGGCTCGCGCAGGGGCGGCTGGAGCCCAGGCCGACAGCTCGGCCCAGCCGCGCACCAACGCGACGGCGGCGGCCCAGACCGAGCCGCCCCCTTTGCAACCGACGACGAGGCCGATCACCACGAACCGCCCGCAGCCCCGTTCTAGGTGGATCGGTACAAATTTGGTCTTTGTTCAATACGCACGCTCGGCGGTCGTGCTTTGCTTGTCGCCTAATTGTGGGATAGGTGGATAAGGGACTTTGCATCAATTAGGGCCATTCGTCCACACGTTGGACGGATTTGCGTATACTCAATTCGATCAATGAATTCAAAGCGGCCAATCCGGTATCGTCGTGCCGAAACGGACGCAGTGAAGCATTGCATGCACCGCCGCAGCGCGGTGGGAGGCAGTCGTGACCCCGATTCAAGCCAGTGCAGGTCTGGGTGACGCGGTGCAGCTCTTGGCCGGCCGCCTGGTCGTGGTCGAAGCGCTGGCCAACGACGCCGGGGTGCCGGTGCTGGTCCACACGCTCGACGGCGCCGTCGAGCTGGTCAACGACGAAGCGGCGGCGCTCTTTGGCATGTCCGCCGCCGAGGCCCTGAGCAAGGGCTTTGCGCAGTGGGCCGACCCCGCCTGGGCCCAGGAGCGCCTGACGGTGATCGCGCGCGTGGGCCGCTCGGGCGTGCCGGTGCGCATGATCGGGCTGGTGCGCGGCGTGCTGGTCCGCAGCACGTACCGCCAGCTCCAGCCCGACGCCAAGGGCGCCGTGCGCGTGCTCTGCGTCATGGCCCGGCACCACACCGCCGAGCCGGGCTTTGCCGCCGGGCTCCCCGGTGTCGAGGCCGTCAAGGCCCACGACCTGGGCGCCTTGGCGGTGCTCTCAGCCCGCGAGCTGGGGATCCTGCGACTGATCGGCCAGGGGATGTCCAACGAGGAGATCGGCAAGGCCCTCCACCGCAGCCCGCGCACCGTCCAGTGGCACCGCATGATGCTGGGGATCAAGCTCAAGGCGGGCTCGCGCGTCGAGCTGGCCCGCATCGCCTTCGACGCCGGGCTGAGCGGCTTTACCGACGACGATCTCCAGAACCTGGCCCACCGCCGCGGCGGGGGCCGCGCCGAGTCCCCGCACGCCGAGGCCCCCGACGACTCCGAATCGCCGGATCACAGCAGCCGCCCGCACGCTGCGCCGCTCTCGGGGCACGCCGGCCACTCCCAGCACCCCCCGCCCCCCCCGCACCCCCACCTCGCGCCGCACGCTCTGAGCCCGGCGGCGCGTGCGGGGCGCAACAGCCACGATCACACCCAGCCGCCCAACGCCTGAGCTCCAGGCTGGGCCGCGTCAGACCGCCCGATCCGCCCGATCCGCCCGGCCGCGCTCGGACGCCCGCGCCCGCGCCGCGGCCTCGAAGAACGTGCGGTAGAGCTCGTCGAAGTCTCGCACCGGGTCGCTCACGGCCCGCGCGGCGCTCTGCCCGCGGTCGGCGATGTTCGTCCACGAGTAGTGCCCCACGCCGCGGGCGGCCTGAGCGGTGCGCGCGGGCTGCGGCTGCTCCAGCGGGCGGGCACGCCGGCGGTCGTACTCGGCGCGCAGCGCCGGGTCTGTCAGCACCGCGTATGCCTCCCGGAGCGACCGGAACGCCCCCTCGGCGTCGTGCCCGGGGTTGACGTCGGGGTGCAGTCCCTTGGCGCGGGCGCGGAAGGCGGCGCGGAGCTGTTCCTGCGTGGCCGATGGCCCCACGCCCAGGATCGCGTAGAGATCGTCAGCGCCCGCTGGCATGCGGCCTCATTGCTCGCCCGGTCGGCCGGTCGTGCCCGGCGATGGGGCCGCGGCCTGGGGCGCCGAGGGTGCCCGCGTCGAGGGCGCCGGCGCGGGCGGAGTGGGCGGAGTGGGCGGAGTGGGCGTGGGGGTGGATGTGGGCACAGCGGGCGCGGTGTTGATCAGCTTCTCCGCCGGCTTGTGATACACGCACTCGATCTCGAAGACCAGGGCCGCGTCGCCCGGGATCCGCGCCCGCGGGTTGCCGTTGGGCCCGTAGCCCAGCGCGCCGGGGATGATCAGCCTGCGGATGCCGCCCTGGCGGATGCCCGGAACGCCCGCGTTCCACCCCTGGATCACCTGGGCCGGCAGCTGCAGCGTGAAGGGGTCGCGGTTGGCCTCCCGCGAGCTGTCAAAGAGCAGCCCGCTGGCGTGCAACCACCCCGAGTACTCCAGCGCCAGCTGGCTGCCGCTGGCCGAGGGCTCGCTGGTCAGGTCGCCCGGTCGCAGGTCGATCACGATCAGCCCGCCGTCGCGCCGGTCGACTTTCGTCTCCGGCTCGAAGCGCGCAAACTCGGTGAACTGCCCCTCCGGCGGGCCCCACACCTGTGCGCCCGCCGCGTCCAGGCCCCGGTCGGACCACCTGATCGTGTTGATCTTGCCTTCGTCTTGCGTGCCGGCCACCGCCTCGATCACCGTGGTGTACGACGCCGCCCCGCCCGTCACGGTGGGGATCGGCGCCGCCGAGCGCAGCTCGGCTCGGCCGTTGTTCTCCTCGCCCCTGCGGGTCACGGCTATGTCGCTCACCGGCGTGAGCTGCTCGGCCTTGAGGGCCGGGAAGGCCTCCGGCGCCGCCCACAGCCCGGCCAGCATCCGCGTGAACGCCCCGCCGGTCTGGTTCACCCCGCTGAACTGGTACACCCGCAGCACGCCCTCCTCCTGGCGCACCTGCAAGACCCCCGACCGGAACGGGTCGTTGGGCGAGTCGGCCCGGCTCAGCTCGAAGTACAGCGTGTCGGCCAGGCCCTCGACGTTCACCGCGGCCAGGTGCAGGTGCAGCTCGGGCTGGCCGTGCGCCGCCGGGGCCCGGTACGAGCCGGCAAGGCTTCTCACCGTCGCGGCTGAGGCGCGCACCGCCGGCCACTCGAACGGCTTGATGGGCTGGCCGATCACGCCCTGGCCCAGCGCCGCGCTGGCTGCAAGCAGCAGGCCCGCTGCCAGGGCCGCCGCTGCGCGGCGTGCGCCCCCAACACCCGCGACTCCCGTCACCCCCACCACACGCTGCGTCCGCGCCATGATCAATCCTCCTGTGCACGCGCCCGGGATGATCCGGTTCCGCCCCGGCGCCCTCGATTGCTCTGACACCGCCGACCGCTCAGCCAGCCGCACACGCCCGCCCGCGCCGCGCCGCCCGGGCCACGCTCAGGCCAGGTCGGGCATCATGCGCTTGACCACGCCCACCAGCTCGCGCACCGAGTTGATGGACTTGTCCAGCAGGGCCTTCTCGTCGGCCTGAAGGGGGAACTGCACCACGCGCTCCACCCCGCCGGCCCCCAGCACCGCCGGCACGCCCACGAACAGCCCCTTGCCGCGCTGCCCGGGGGCCACCCCGAACTCGTCCTCGCAATAGGCCGCCGAGGGGATGATCCGCTTCTTGTCGCGCACGATGGCCTCGACCATCTGGACCGTCCCAGCCGTGGGCGCGTACCAGGCGCTGGTCCCCATGAGCTTGACGATCTCGCCGCCGCCCTGCTTGGCGCGTTCCACCGCGGCGTGGATCTTCTCGGCGGGCAGCAGGTCCGTCACCGGGATGCCGTGCACGCTGGTCAGCCGGGGCAGCGGCACCATGTCGTCGCCGTGCCCGCCCAAGAGCAGGGCCGAGACGTCCTCGACGCTGCACCCGAGCTCCATGGCCACAAAGGCGCGGAACCGGGCCACGTCCAGCGCGCCCGCCTGCCCCAGCACGCGCTGGGCCGGGAACCCCGTGGCCTTCCACGCCACGTACACCATCGCGTCCAGCGGGTTGGAGACCACCACCACCACCGCCTGGGGCGCGTACTTCTTGACGTTCTCGCTGACCGCCCGCACGATCCCGGCGTTGATGCCCACCAGGTCGTCGCGGCTCTGCCCGGGCTTGCGCGTCACCCCGGCGGTGATCACCACCACGTCGCTCCCCTCGATGTCGCCGTAGCTCGCCGTGCCGGTGAGGCGCGCGTCGAAGCGCTCGATCGGGGCCACGCAGGCAAGGTCCAGCGCCTTGCCCTTGGAGACGCCCTCTTTCTCTGGGATGTCCAGGAGCACCACGTCCCCCAGCTCCTTGTAGGCGATCGCACGGGCGCACTCGCCCCCGATGTTCCCCGCCCCGATCACGCTGATCTTCGCTCTGCGCATCGCTGTGTCCCTCGCACGCCCCTGCCCGGCCCGTTGGGTCGATGGTAGCCCGCGGCGCCGCCGGTGCCCCCGCCGCCGATACGCTCGACGCATGCACCTTGACCCCGCCGCGATCGCGCCGCACGACCGCTACAAGCTCCTCATCGGGGGCATCGTCCCGCGCCCCATCGCCTGGGTGAGCACGCTCTCTCACGACGGCCGGCCCAACCTGGCGCCCTTCTCGTTCTTCGCCGGCGTGGGCTCCAACCCCATGACCCTGCTCTTCTGCCCCGCCAACAAGCCCGACGGCTCGGAGAAGGACACCCTCCGCAACGCCAAGCCGACCGACGAGGGCGGCACCGGCCAGTTCGTGGTCTGCGCCGTGCCCGAGCCACTGGCCGGGCACATGGCCGTGTGCGCCGAGCCGCTGCCCTTTGGCCAGAGCGAGGCCGAGCTGGCCGGCCTGAGCACCGCGCCCAGCGTGCGCGTGGCCCCGCCGCGCGTGGCCGGGTCCCCCGTCGCCTTCGAGTGCCGGACCCTGCGGGTGCTGCGCACCAACCCCGGCGCGCCCGACGCGGGCAACGTCGTCCTGGGCGAGGTGGTCCATGTGTATGTTGACGACGCGGCGATCGACCCGGGCCTGCGGATCAGCCCAGCGGCCCTGGCGTCGGTGGGCCGCATGGGCGGCCAGGCGTACTGCACGACGCGCCAGCGCTTCGACCTGCCGCGCGGGCGCGACGCGCTGGCATCGCGGGGCCAGCCGGTGGTCTGAGCCACCCCCCTCCCCCCACCCCTCATCCCCCGCCATCCATCATCCACCATCGGGACCCGTACCCAGCCACCAGCCACCCGTTACGCGCCAGGCGTTCCCCGCCGCACTGGGTCCGCGGCATCCGCTGCATCCGCCGTGGCCATCGTGGCCATGCCCTGCGTGCGCTCTTGCCTTTGCAGCTGGGCGATGATCATTCGGAGCCGCGCAGGGCCGGCGACCGGTGGGCGGGCGCGTCCGTGGCCCACTGGCGAGGCCCGCTCCCGGGGAGGTCGACCGGTCGCTGCGATCCTTCCTGAGCGACCGGGGCGGGGATCCTTCCCATAGCCGTGAGATGCGACCACCGGCCCTGCGCGATGTCTCCGAAGCCGCCAAGCAGACCGCGCCGCTGCCCGTGCAGCCCGCGTGACCCGTCTTGCGCGTCAAGCCGGCCGCTGCGCGCAAGCGCGTCGGCCGATCGGCTCAGGCTGCGCCCGTCACGAGCACCCCTGCGAGGTCCCGCAGTTGACGCACTTGTAGCACGCCCCGTTGCGCACCGTGATGGTCCCGCACACGCTGCACGGCGGCCCGTCCCCGGCGGCGCGCATCGCCCGGGCCAGCACCGTCTCCACGCCCGCCCGGCCCGGCGCCTCCACGTCCACGTCCACGTCGATCTCCAGGCGCGTCTGCGTCATGGTCCGGTGCACGTGCGCGTGGGCGTGGCTGTCGCCGTTGTGACCCTGGGCGTGCGGGTCGCCGGGCACGAACGGCAGCGGCGGTTCGGCGTGCTCGCTGAGCAGCCGTCGGGCCAGCGGCTCGGTCCCCGACGGCCCCGGCGCACCCTCCGGGCCGCGCCCGGCCGCCTCAGCCAGCCGGTGGGCCAGGTCGTACTCCTGGCTGACGATCCCCCCGGCCGGGCCGCGCTGGGGGGCGTTGGCCTCGCGGTAGCCCGGGATGAACTGCATCCCCATCCACCGGAAGATGTAATCGACCAGGCTCTTGGCAAACGGGATGTCCGGGTTGGTCGTCATCCCCGCCGGCTCGAACCGCTGGTGCGTGAACTTGTTCACCAGGCTCTCGACCGGCACCCCGTACTGGAGCGACACGCTGGTGCTCGTCCCGATCGCGTCCATCAGCCCGCCGATCGTCGAGCCCTCCTTGGCCATCGTGATGAACAGCTCGCCGGGCATCCCGTCCTCGTAGAGCCCCACCGTCAGGTAGCCCTCGTGCCCGGCCACGTTGAACTTGTGCGTGATCGACGCCCGGGTGTCGGGCAGCCGGCGGCGCATCGGCCGGGCCCGCCCGCCACCCCCCGCACCCCCGCCCCCGCCCCCGCCGGCCGGCTCAATCGCCGCACCCGCCGCGGGCGCAGAAAGGGCCGGCTTGGCCTCCAAGGACAAGGCCCCCGTCGTCTCCGAGGACGAGCCAGCCTTTTTTGGCGCGTCCTCCGCGGCGGGCTTGTCGGCCCCGGCGCCGCCGCCCTCGCTGCTGGTCGAGAGCGGCTGGCTGAACTTGCTCCCGTCGCGGTAGAGCGCGTTGGCCTTGAGCCCAAGCTCCCACGAGAGCCGGTAGGCGCGCTTGCAGTCGTCCACGCTCGCCTCGCGCGGCAGATTGATCGTCTTGCTGATCGCCCCGGAGATGAACGGCTGCACCGCCGCCATCATCCGGATGTGCCCCTCGGGGGCGATCGACCGCGTCCCGTACTTGCCGCACGTGTTGGCGCAGTCGAACACGCTCAGGTGCTCGCCGCGCAGCCGCGGGGCCCCCTCCACCGTCTGGCGGCCGCAGATCACGTCGTTGAGCCGATCGACCTGCGCCCGGCTCAGCCCCACGTGCGCCAGCAGGTTGAACGCCGGGTCCGCCTTGGCCGCCGCGGGGTCCACCCCGGCCCGCCGCAGGGCGTCGTCGCCGAGACCCCAGGCCGTGAAGGCGAACGACAGCTCGAACACCCCGGGCAGGCTCTCGCTAATTGTCCTCAGGTCCCCTTCGCTCAGGCCGCGGGCCAGGAGCAGCTCCCGCAGCGTGATCTCCTTGGCCGACCCCTTGCCCGGGCCCGGATCGCTCAGCCCGGGCACCGGCACGTTCAGGTCCAGGGCCCCGAGCAGGTACACCATGATCCCCCGGATCTCTTCCGGCGAGTACCCCAGGGCCTCCAGCGCAGGGCGCACCGACGCGTTGGCGATCTTGAAGTACCCGCCCCCGGCCAGCTTCTTGAACTTGACCAGCGCAAAGTCCGGCTCCACGCCCGTCGTGTCGCAGTCCATGAGCAGGCCGATGGTCCCCGTGGGCGCGATCACCGTCACCTGCGCGTTGCGGAAGCCGTGCTCACCGCCCAACTCCAGGGCCTCGTCCCAGGCCCGCGTGGCCCGGCCCAGCAGCTCGGGCGCGTTGCTCACACGCACGGCCGCCGCGTCCTGCGCCACCGCGTGATCGATCGGCACCGGGCGGATCGCCAGCCCCCGGTACGCCGCCGAGTCCCGCGCTGCGCCGTGCGCCGCGGCCCGGTGATTGGCGATCACCCGGAGCATGTTCTGCCTGTCGGCGGCGTACCCGGCGAACGCCCCGTGCTCCTTGGCCAGCAGCGCCGACATCCGATACGCACGCCCGCACAGCACCGCCGTGAGCACCCCGGCAAGCGCCCGCGCCGCCTCGCTGTCGTAGGCCACCCCGGCCTGCATCAGCATCGCCCCCAGGTTGGCGTACCCCAGCCCCAGCGTGCGGTAGCGCCACGAGAGCTCGGCGATCTCCCGGCTCGGGAAGGCCGCCATCAGCACGCTGATCTCCAGCACCATCGTCCACAGGTCCGTGGCGTGCTCGTAGCGGTCCACGTCGAAGCGCCGCCCGGCCGGGTCGTAGAGCCGGATCAGGTTGATCGACGCCAGGTTGCACGCCGTGTTGTCCAGGAACATGTACTCGCTGCACGGGTTGCTGGCGTTGATCCGCCCGCCGCCCGGGCACGTGTGCCAGGCGTTGATCGTCGTGTCGTACTGCACGCCGGGGTCGGCGCAGCGCCACGCCGCGTAGGCGATGTCGTCCCAGAGCGCGCCCGCCCCGAGGGCCTTGGCCGGCTTGCCGCTGACGCGGTGCCGCGTCTGCCACTGCCCGCCCGCGTCCAGCGCCTCGAAGAACCCGTCGGGGATCCGCACCGAGTTGTTGCTGTTCTGCCCCGCCACCGTCGCGTACGCCTCGCCGTTGAAGTCGTAGTCCAGGTTCAGCCCCAGACGCTCGGCCGTCTGGCGGACCTCCTCGTTCTTGGCCTTGAGCACACGCATGCCCTCGACCAGCGCCGCCACCTTGATCTCCTCGCGCACCTTCCAGTTGATGAACTGCTCGATGTCCGGGTGGTCCATGTCCAGGCAGACCATCTTGGCCGCCCGACGCGTCGTCCCGCCGCTCTTGATCGCCCCCGCGGCCCGGTCCCCGATCTTGAGCCAGCTCATCAGCCCGCTGGACCGACCACCGCCCGAGAGCCGCTCGTTCTCGCCGCGCAGCTTGCTGAAGTTCGTCCCAGTCCCCGACCCGTACTTGAACAGCCGCGCCTCCCGGACCCACAGGTCCATGATCCCGCCGGGGTTGACCAGGTCGTCCTCGACGCTCTGGATGAAGCACGCGTGCGGCTGCGGATGGCTGTAGGCGTCCTCGGCCAGCCGCGGCTGGCCCGTCTGAGGATCGGCGATCCAGTGCCCCTGCGCCGGGCCGCTGATCCCGTACGCCCAGGCCAGCCCCGTGTTGAACCACTGCGGCGAGTTCGGCGCCGCCACCTGGTGCACCAGCATGTACGCCAGCTCGTCGTAGAACGCCTCCGCGTCGGCGGCGGTGTCGAAGTACCCGTGGGCCTCGCCCCAGTGCCGCCAGCACCCCACCAGCCGGTGGATCACCTGCCGCGCAGACTTCTCGCCCCCGGTCGGCGCCGTGGCCCCCTTGGGGCCGGCGTACCCAGGCGTCGGCAGCCCATGAGGGCCGCCGTCCTGCGGCACCCCGGCGCGGCGGAAGTACTTGGAGACCATGATGTCCGTCGCCAGCTGCGACCACGTCTCGGGCACCTCGGCGTCTTCCATCGAGAACACCACCGTGCCGTCCGGGTTGGTGATCTTGGACGAGCGCGTCGTCCAGCGCACCGTCGAGAAAGGGTCCTGGCCCGCCGTGGTGAACCTGCGCGTGATCCTCATCGTGATACCCCAAGTAGTGCCCGTGTGCTCTTGTCCGTCCCTGGCCCGCCCGATCCCCCAACTCAACCCCCGCCACCCGCCACCCGCCAC
>PNJV01000035.1 GCA_013822085.1 Isosphaera sp.
GCTCCTGCCCTCGACTTCCCGCCCGCTGCGGCCCCAAGGATGCCCCATGCACCCCCAGGCTCCCGCCGACCCCCCGCCCGGCCTGATCGTCACCCGCTTTGCGCCCTCGCCCACCGGCCACCTGCACATCGGCGGCGCCCGCACCGCGCTCTTCTGCTGGGCCTACGCCAAGCGCACCGGCGGGCGCTTCATCATCCGCATCGAGGACACCGACCAGGCCCGCTCGAGCGAGGCCTCGGCGCGCGGCATCCTGGAGGACCTGGCCTGGCTGGGCATCGACTGGGACGAGGGCCCCGAGCTGACCGTCAGGCGCCAGGGCAAGGAGGCCCGCATCGGCGGCGACCCGCGCCGCGTCGGCCCCTGGTTCCAGTCCCAGCGCCTCGACGGCTACAACGCGGTCGCCGGCGACATGCTCGACCGCGGCCTGGCCTACGCCGCCTTCGACACGCCCGAGCAACTCGCCGCCATGCGCAGGGCCGCCGAGTCCGCCAAGCAGACCTTCCGCTACCACCCCGCCCCCGACCAGATCCCCTCGCCCGAGCTCCAACGCCGACGCATCGCCGCCGGCGAGCCCCACGTCGTCCGCTTCCGCGCGCCCGACGGCCCCGTCCGCGTGACCGACCGCGTCCTGGGCGAGGTGCGCTTCGACGCCGGCGAGGTCGACGACTTCGTCCTGCGCAAGGCCGACGGCTTCCCGACCTACCACTTCGGCGTCGTGCTCGACGACCAGGCCATGGGCGTCACCCACGTCCTGCGCGGCCAGGAGCACCTGATGAACACGCCCAGGCACGTCGCCCTCCAGCACGCCCTGGGCTACCGCGTGCCGGTCTTTGCGCACATGCCGCTGATCTTCAACGACCAGGGCGCCAAGATGAGCAAACGCGAGCGCGACCAGGCCGCCCGGGCCGCGGTCAAGAAGGCCGCCATCACCTCACCCCCCCACGTGCCCCACGATCATCCCACCCACACCGGCGCCGCCCCGGCCCTGGACCCGGACGCCTTCGCCGCCTGGATCGCCGACCCCAAACGCCAGCTCGACTCCGACGCGCTCGACCGCCTCGCTTCGGCCATGGGCCTTGCGCTGCCCGAGGTCTCCGTCCACGACTTTCGCAAGGCCGGCTACCTGCCCGAGGTCATCACCAACTTCCTGGCCCTGCTGGGCTGGAACCCGGGCACCAAGTCCGACGACGGCAAGGACCTCGAACGCTTCGACATGGCGTACCTGGCCGAGCGCTTCGACCTCGACCGCCTGGGCAAGACCAACGCGCGCTTCGACCGCGTCAAGCTCGCCTCGTTCAACCAGGCCACGCTGGGCGGGATGTCCTCGGCCCGGTTCGCCGACCGCCTCCGCCTCTGGGCCTCCACGCACCGGCCGGACATGCTCGAGCGCCTGGGCGACCGGTTCGCCTTCGCCGCCGCCGCCGCCCAGCCCCGCTGCAAGGTCCTCTCCGACGCCCCAGCTGTGCTGGCCTTTGCGCTGACCGACGACGACGCGCTGGCCTTGGACCCCAAGGCCGTCGCCAAGAACCTCGCAGCCCCCGCCGGCCCCGAGCCGGGCGCGCCCACCGGCGCAGACCTCCTGCCGCCGGCACGCCAGCAGCTGGCCCAGCTCGAACCCTTTGCGCCCGAGGCCATCGACGCCTGGGCCGCTGCGTTTGTCCAGGCCCGCAGCGTGCCCCTGGGCAAGCTCGCCGGCGCGCTCCGCGTCGCGGTCACGGGGGCGGCCGTCAGCCCCGGGCTCGGGCACACGCTGGCCTGCCTGGGCCGAGCGAGCGCCCTGCGCCGCATCGACCGCTGCATCGCCCACGCCGGGGCGCACCAGGCCCCATAAACGGGCGCGATCGCGGCCCATCGCAACCGATACCGGCGACCGCAGCGCCCGCGCTAAGGATTCCCGAATTGTGGCCCTGCGCTCGAACTTCACGCCGCCCCGGGCACTATGGAGAATCGCAACCCGGACGCGCACCATTCGAGTACGGCTGAGCGTGCCCCGGGCGCCCTTGAGAGGAACCGCACATGGCAAACATTCAACACACCGCCCTGGCCGCAGCACTGGTCATGGGCGTCGCCGGCGCCGCCGCGATCACGATGTTCACCCAGCCCGCCGCCGCCGTCGCGCAGAACGCGGCCGGCCGCCTCGTGGTCGGCAGCAAGGCCCCGGCGCTCAACGTGGACAACTGGGTCAAGGGCGACGCGGTCTCGACCTTCGAGCCGGGCAAGGTCTACGTCGTGGAGTTCTGGGCCACCTGGTGCCCCCACTGCCGCGAGGCCATCCCGGAGCTGACGAGCCTGGCCAAGGAAACCGGCGCGACGATCGTGGGCGTGGCCTCAGGGGAGCGTGGTGACACCGCGACCAAGCTCGGCACCGTGCAGAGCTTCGTCAAGCAGCAGGGGCCGCGCCTGGGCTACACCATCGCCCTGGACGCCGACGGCGAGACCAACCGCGCCTGGATGTCCGCCGCGGGCCAGAACAGCATCCCCACCGCCTTCATCGTCGACGGCCAGGGCAAGATCGCCTTCGTCGGTCACCCGGCCAGCTCGCAGTTCGAGTCCACGCTGACCAAGCTCACGACCAAGCAGTCGGCGTCCCGCTAAGCCGCTGCCGGCCGACCAATCCAGCTCTTCTCTGACGCCTCGGACAAGTCCCATTGTTCGGGGCGTTTTCTCGCGCACCCCCGCACCCCCCACCGCCAACCGGCCCACAGCGCTCGCCCAGCTGACCACACCCAGCTGACCACGCCCAGCTGACCACGCCCAGCTGACCACGCCCAGCTGACCACGCCCGCCTCTACACTGGCCGCGATGACCGCCCAGCGACACTTCATCCACGACCTGATCGACGCGGACATCGCCTCGGGCCGATGGGGCACCCACCCCGACGGACGCCCGATCGTCCACACCCGGTTCCCGCCTGAGCCCAACGGCTTCCTGCACATCGGGCACGCCAAGTCCATCTGCCTCAACTTCGGCCTGGCCGAGCAGTACCGCGGCAAGTTCAACCTGCGCTTCGACGACACCAACCCCTCCAAGGAGGACCGCCAGTACATCGACTCGATCGTCCGCGACGTGCGCTGGCTCGGGGCGGCCTTCGACTCGGGCCCGCACGCCGGCGGCCTCTTCCACGCCTCGGACTACTTCGAGCAGATGTACGCCTTCGCCCGGGAGCTCATCGCCAAGGGCCTCGCCTACGTGTGTGAGCTGACCCCCGACCAGGTGGCGCAGCGCCGCGGCACGCCGCAGACCCCCGCCACCTCGCCGCACCGGGACCGGCCCACGGACGAGTCGCTGCGGCTCTTCGGCCAGATGCGCAGCGGCGACCACCCCAACGGCGCCATGACCCTCCGCGCCAAGATCGACCTGGCCTCGCCGAACTTCAACCTCCGCGACCCGGTCATGTACCGCATCGTCCACCAGAGCCACCCCCACACCGGCGACCGGTGGTGCCTCTACCCGATGTACGACTGGGCGCACGGCATCGAGGACTCCCTCGAGGGCATCACCCACTCGATCTGCACCCTGGAGTTCGAGAACCACCGCCCCCTCTACGACTGGTTCATCGACGCCATCAACGCCGGCCGCACCCCCGACGGCTCCGGCCCCTGGGGCAAGCGGGTGCACCACTCGCAGCAGATCGAGTTCGCCAAGCTCCGCCCGACCTACACCGTCCTCTCCAAGCGCAACCTGCTCAAGATCGTCGAGCAGGGGCTCGTCAGCGGGTGGGACGACCCGCGCATGCCGACCCTGGCCGGCCTGCGCCGCCGCGGCGTGCCCCCTCAGGCCGTGCGCGCCCTGTGCGAGGACGTCGGCGTGACCAAGGTCGAGAGCTCCATCGACGTGGCTCGCCTGGACAACGCCGTGCGCGACCACCTCAACGCCACCGCCCCGCGCGCCATGGCCGTGCTGCGGCCGCTGCGCCTGGTCATCGAGAACTGGCCCACGAACCCCGACGGCTCGCCCGTCGTTGAGATGCTCGACTTCCAGATCAACCCCGAGGACCCCGCCGCCGGCACGCGCCGCGTCCCGTTCTCGGGCCACCTGCTCATCGACGCCGACGACTTCTCCGCCGACCCGCCCAAGAAGTTCCACCGCCTGGCGCCCCCGCCCCACGACCACGAGGTCCGCCTGCGCTGGGCGTACTTCGTCCGCTGCACCGGCTTCGACACCGACCCGGCCACCGGCCGCGTCACGGCCGTCCGCTGCACCTACGACCCGGCCACGCGCGGCGGCGACGCGCCAACCCCCGCCGACGGCTCGCCCCCGCGCAGGCCCAAGGGCACCATCCACTGGCTCAGCGCCGCCCACGCCGTGCCCGCCGAGGTCCGCCTCTTCGAGCGCCTCTTCTCCGCCGAGCACCCCGGCCAGCGCACCGGCGACTGGGCCGACGACCTCAACCCCGACTCAAGCCACGTCGTGCACGGCTTCGTCGAGTCCTGGGCCGCCGACAACCTGCGCTTCAGGCCCGACCCCCTGACCGGCGGCTCGGGCGACTGCGCCCAGTTCGAACGCCTCGGCTACTTCGCGGCCGACCCCGACTCGGGCCCGCGCTACGGCGGCTCGGGCGCCCACGACCGGCTGGTGCTCAACCGCGTCGTGGCCCTCAAGGACAGCCGCGCCGACACCCCCGAGCCGGGCCCCTCGGCCGTGCGCGTCTACACCCACGCCGAGGCCGCCCGGGAGCTGCGCATCAAGGCCGACCGCCTCCCCGAAGCCCTGGCCAGCGCCGCCATGGCGCCGATCTCTGCCAGCACCCCGCTGAGCCTTGAACAGGTCCGCGCCCTGCGCGAGCACCTCAAGAAGCACCCGCTGCCCAAAGCCTGATCACGCCCCCGCCCCCGCGGCAGGTGCGCGCCGGCTCAGGAGTCCTTGCCCATCGGCGCCGCCTGGCGCGCCGATTGCTCGGCCTGAGCGATCTGCGCGTCGGACATCTCCACGCCCATGGCGCGCAGGATCGCCCCGAGCCGGTCGGGCACCCTGACGGGCGGGTTGGCCCATTGCCCCCGCTGATCCTCGGGCCACGCCGCGGGGTCGGGCAGGGCCTGCTGGGCGGCCTTGGCATCGACGCCGGTGTGATAGCTCACCGTCACGTCGGGGTCCTTGAGGGCGTGCCCCGTCAGCACGCACACGACCGTGTGCTCGGGCTTGATCAGCCCCTGGGCGCGCAGCAGGGCCGCGCCGGCCACGCTCGCCGCCGAGGCCGGCTCGCACCCGAAGCCGTACCGCCCCACCATCGCCTTGAAGTGCCGCACCGCGTCGTCGTCGACGCGCCGGACCACACCCCCGGGGTTGGCCGGGTCGAACGCCGCCGTGCCCTGGCCGCTCATCACCTCCAGGGCGCGCAGGGCCTTGGGCAGGTTCACCGGCCGGTTGATCTCGATCGCTGTTGCGATCGTGCGGGCGCGTTCGCCGGCCGCGTCCATGCGCGCGTACTCCGCCGCCACCCTGGCGGCGCCGCCGTCGTGGAAGTACGCCCCGTTGTTCCACCGGCACGCCCCGAGGCCGACGCCGTTGTACACGCGGTCGAGCGTGGCGGCGCCCTGCGCGTTGATCACCGCAAGCCGCGGCACCCGGTCGGTCAGCCCCAGCGCGCCCAGCTCCATGAACGCCTTGCCGAACGCCGAGCAGTTGCCCAGGTTCCCCCCCGGCACGATCACCCAGTCCGGCACGCGCCACCCCAGCCCCTCCATCACGCGGTACATGACCGCCTTCTGCCCCTCCAGGCGGAACGGGTTGACCGAGTTCATCAGGTACACCCCGGCCTCGGGCACGTGCTGGGCGATGAACCGCACCCGGGCCAGGCACGCGTCGAAGTCCCCGGCCACTTGCAGCGTCAGGGCCCCGTAGTCCAGGGCCTGCGAGAGCTTGCCGTAGGCGACCTTGCCCTGGCCGATGAAGATCACCGCGCGCATGGCCTGGCCGCCAGCCCCGCTCTGGGCCGCGTACACGGCCATGCTGGCGCTGGTGTTGCCCGTCGAGGCGCACGCCACCACGCGCGCCCCGACCATCCGCGCGTGCGTGAACGCGGCCGTCATCCCGTTGTCCTTGAAGCTCCCCGACGGGTTGAGGCCCTCGTATTGCAGGTGCAGCGCGCCCCGCGCCAGGCCCAGCTGATCTGCCAGCAGGTCCGCCCGCTGGAGGACCGTGCGACCCTCGCCGATGCTCACCACCGAGGCGGGGTCCTCGTAAAACGGCAGGAGCGCGCGGAAGCGCCACACGCCCGAGCCGTCCAGGTGCTCATCGCCCGCGCTGGGGACCGAGCCGCCGCCCGCTGCGCCCGGCTGCCCCCCGCCCACCGGGTAGCCGACGCGCTGCCCGATCGAAAACGATTCCAGCCCACGCGCCGGCGGGGTCGGCCACTGATACACCACGTCCAGCAGCGCGCCGCACCGCCGGCACGCCACCAGGGCCTCGCCCACTGAATACTGTGCCGCGCACGCCGGGTCGATGCACCGTTGGGACGCCCTCATAGCCCCAGCGTACCCGCCGCCGGCCCGCCCGCGCAGCTCAGCCGCCGCCGTACATGAACTCCTCGCGGACGATCTTGCCGCCCTGGACGGTGTACACCCCCACCTCGTCCATCATCGTTTCCTTGCCCGAGGCCCGGTGCTTGACGTGCATGCGGAACTTGACGCTAAAGCCGCTGGCGCCCACGTAGGGCCCCTCAGCCGAGCCGCCGAGGATCTCGTTCTCGCTGTACCACTGCTGGTTCTTGGCTGTGGCGGCCTTGGCCCCGTTCCAGGCCATGCCGACGCCCTCGACCGAGACCACCTTGGGGGACCACCACTTCTTCTCCACCTCGTCGGCCTTGCCCGCGTTGAAGAGCGCCACCAGGTCGCGCCCGATCTCCGCCGCTGAGGCGCCCCCGCCGGTGCCGACCTTGACCGGGGCCAAGCCGTTGCCCGCGGCCTTGGCCTTGCTCGGCGCCGCGGCCTTCTTGGCCGTCTTCTTGGCGACCTTCTTGCCCGCTGCGCTGCGCGTCACCGGCTTCTTCTTGGACATCTTCTTGGCCATGTTCGTGCCGCTCCGCGGTGCGGCTTGGGCGTACGACGCCCGTCCCGCACCGGGCTCAGCATACAGGCACGGCCCCAGGCTGTCATGCCGACCGGCCCCCGGGCGCCCCGGGGGCTGGCTCATGGGCGCTGGGGGAGCTCACCCAACGCGCCGGCGCTGCCTCAGGCCGGCAGGTTCACCGGCATCAGCACGTACAGAAAGTCCGTGCCCACCCGGATGAGGCCGGGCTTGTTGCTGGCCTTGAGCTCGACGATCACCTCGTCCTCGTCGAGCGTCTTGAGCACGTCCGTCAGGTAGTGCGGGTTGAAGCAGATCTCCAGGTCGTCGCCGGCGTACTCGGTCAGCCCCAGGTCGATCTCCGAGTCGCCCATCTCGGGGGCCCGGCTGGAGAGCTTGACACGCCTGCCCTTGCCCGAGAAGTGCATCCGCACGCCGCGGCTCTCCTCGTTGGTCAGCACCGCGGCCTGCCGGACGGCTGCTGCCAGGTCCTCGCGCCCGGCGGTGGCCTTCTTGTCGTTCTCCTTGGGGATCACGTCCTCGTAGGGCGGGAAGGCGCCCTCGACGAGCGCGCTGCTCAGGACCGCGCGCGGCTGGCCGGTCTCCTGGGCGCCGTCGCCGTCGTCAAAGCCGAAGAACACGCGGTTGTCCGTCACCGCGATCCGCACCGGCTCTTCGGGGTCGCCGGCGAGCCTGGTCAGCAGGTTGAGCGCCTTGGACGGGATGATGCACTGCACCGCTCCACCCCCACCCCCTCCACCCCCCGCACCACCCGTGCCCACACCCCCGGCAGTCCCCGCGTCGCTCCCCTTGATGCTCGTGCGGCAAAGGGCCAGGCGGCGCCCGTCGGTGGCGACCATCTCCAGGCGCCTGCCGTCGCGGCGAAAGAGCACGCCGTTGATCGCGTACCGCGACGTCTCGCGGGCAGTCGCAAAGGCCGTGCGGTGGACCAGCTTGAGCAGCGACCCCGCCGGGTGGGTAAAGAGCGCCCGCGCCTCGCCCCCGCCGCCGGCTGCGCCCGAGGCCCGCACGCGGGCGTAGTCGGGCAGCGGCGGGAAATCGCCCGACGGGAAGACGAAGATCCGGAACCGGCTCTTGGTGCTGCGGATCTGGCACGAGTCGCCCTCGACCTCGACCTGCACCGTCGGGTCGGTCTCGCCGACGGTCTGGAGGATCTGGCGGATCTTCTCGGCCGAGACGACCGCCACACCGGGCTGCTGCAAATCCACCTGCGAGAGGGTGACCTCCAGCGAGACCTCCGCGTCGGTGCCCGAGACGGTCAGGGACCCGACGCCGGCCGAGCGGGCGGCGGTCAGCTTCAGGCACGACAGCGCGGGGCTGGGCGACCGCGCCGGCACCACAGCCGCGACCAGGTTCACCGCTTCGAGCAACGCCGCACGGTCGCAGATGATCTTCATCGGCCCACAGTGTACCGCCGGCGGGCCGGCAGGGCCCGAGCCTGTCGATTTCCCCCGGCTGTTGCTTGCCTCATTTCCTCTGCGGCCAGATACTGACGTACAACGTGTCGAGGGCAAAGCTTGTGCCAACCCGGCACCCACCTTTGCCAGACCAGTCCAAACACCCGCCGATCCCGACCCGGATCGGCACGCCCAGGAGCCGTCCGTGTCCTACGAAGCCGCCGTGCACGCCCAGGCCATCGAGATCGATCGCTTGTCCTTGGAGATGACCGCAGCGGCGGGCTCCGGGCACCCGACGACCTGTCTGTCGCTGGGCCACCTGGTGACGGTGCTGATGTTCAGCGTGATGCGCTGGAGCCCCGATTACCCCGACTACCCCACCTCCGACCGCCTGGTGCTCTCCGAGGGCCACGCGGTGCCGATCGTCTACGCCGCGTGCGCCAAGCTGGGCGTCAAGATCGGCAAGGACCCCGAGGCCCGCCGGCCCATGACCGTCGAGGACGCCCTGCGCCTGCGCGAGGCCAAGAGCGAGGTGGACGGGCACCCCAACCCCGCAGAGGGCTTCCCGTTCTTCGACGCCGCCACGGGCTCGCTTGGCCAGGGGCTCTCGATCGCCGCCGGCCTGGGCGAGGCGGCACGCCTGGACGGGCTCGACCGCCGGATCTACTGCATCATCGGCGACGGCGAGTCCCGCGAGGGCCAGATCGCCGAGGCCCTCGACTACCTCATGGACCGCAAGCTGACCAACGTCCTGCCGATCTTCAACTGCAACGAGTTCGGCCAGGCCGACCGCGTCTCGCACCAGCAGTCCGCCCAGACCACCGCCGCCAAGCTCGAAGCCTTCGGGTTCAAGGTCCTGAGCATCGACGGGCACAACCCCGCCCAGATCAAGGCCGCCCTGGACCAGTTCATCGCAAACGCCCAGTCCTTCGGCCAGCCCATCGCCCTGGTCGCCCGGACCGAGAAGGGCTGGGGCGTCTCGGGCATGCACGGCGGCGGCTGGCACGGCAAGCCCGCCACCGGCGACGCCCTCCAGCGCGCCCTGTCCGAGCTGGACCAGCGCCGCGTCGAGCTGACCAGCGCCCTGGTCTCCTCCGACTCCTTCGAGATCCAGCCCCCCGCCGAGATGCCCCAGCGTGAGGCCAAGGCCGCCGACATGGTCCCGCTGAGCGAGATCGCCAAGCGATTCGACCTGACGACCATGATCCAGTCCGGCAAGATGGCCACCCGCTACGCCTACGGCGTGGCGCTGCGGGCCCTGGGCCACTCGAACGACCGCGTCGTGGCCCTGGACGCCGACGTGTCCAACTCCACCCACGCCGACATGTTCAAGAAGGACCCGGCCTCGGCGCAGCGGTTCTTCGAGTGCAAGATCGCCGAGCAGAACATGGTCTCGACCGCCGCCGGCCTGGCCGCCGCCGGCAAGATCCCCTTCGTCTCCACCTTCGCCAAGTTCATCACCCGGGCCTACGACCAGGTCGAGATGGCCATCAACTCCGGGGCCAACATCAAGCTCGTCGGCTCGCACGCCGGCATCACGCTGGCCGCCGACGGGCCCTCCCAGATGTCGCTGCCGGACGTGGCCTGGTTCCGCTCGCTGGGCACCGCCCGCAACCACGCCGGCAACCCCGCCTGCTACGTCCTCCAGCCCTCCGACGCCTACGCCGCCTACGCCCTGACCCACGCCATGGCCGAGTACGAGGGCGCCGTCTACATGCGCACCCTCCGCGAGCCCACCGAGTTCATCTACTCCGACCAGACCGCCTTCAACCTCGGCGGGTTCGAGGTCCTCTCCGAGGGCCGCGACGTCCTGCTGGTCGCCGCCGGCTACATGGTCCACGAGGCCAACCGCGCCCTGGACCTGCTGGACAAGGCCGGCATCTCGGCAACCCTCGTCGACCTCTACTCCCTGCCCTTCGACACCGACGCCCTCATGGACATCGCCAACCAGAACGGCGGCAACATCATCTCCATCGAGGACAACTACGGCAACGGCATCGGCTCGGCGGTGGCCGACGCCCTGGCCGCCTCGGGCGACGCCTTCACCCTCCGCCAGATGCACGTGCGCAAGATCCCCAAGTCCGCCCGCACCCCCGACGAGATCCTGGCCATGTGCGGCCTGACCTCGCAGGACATCCTGCGCGAGACGCTCTCGCTGCTCCAGGTCGTCTGACCGGGCACCCCCCCGCACCCCCGCACCCCCACCCCCGCACCCCCTCGCACCCTCGCACCCCCCACTACCAACGCTCCCGACGCTCCGCAGCGCCCCGCTCCGGCTCGGCCCTCTGCCGGGGCGTGCCCGCGGTGCGCTGGGGCTCACTCCACGCCCAGGTCCCGCCTGCCGAAGAGCGCCTCGAAGGCCAGCCCCGCGGCCTCGATGTTTTTCTGCGCACCCTCCTGGCGGTCGATGACGGCCACCACGCCCAGCACCCGCGCCCCCGCGGCACGCAGCACCTCGACGCCCTCCAGGGCCTGCCCGCCCGTGGTGGCCACGTCCTCGACGAAGACCACCGCCTCGCCGGCCTCGAGCCGGCCCTCCAGCTGTTTGGCTGTGCCGTAGTCCTTCTTGGCGTTGCGCACAAAGACCGAGGGCAGGCCCGTGGCCAGAGTGGCCACCGTCACCAGCGGGATCCCGCCCAGCTCGGCGCCGGCCAGGCGGGCAACAGCCACGCCCGCGGCTCGCCCGATGTGCGCGACCCGCTCGGCCAGGAGCGTCCCGACCGGGGCCAGGATCTCGGCGCGGGTGGAGAACAGGTACTTGTCGATGTAGTACGTGCTGGTGCGCCCGCTGCGCAGCGTGAACGTGCCGCGGAGGACGCACGCCTGGGCGATCGATCGGGCCAGGGCCGCGCGGTCGATCGGGGCTGCGAGCGGGGCGAGCCGGGAGACCGGGCCGGACCCCGAGCCGCTCGGCTGGGTCATGGCTGACCACCGCCGGCGCCCTGCTGCCTGGGCAGCGGGGCCGTCGGCACCGCCACGGGCACGATCAGCGTGGACGGCAGCGGCGCCGCGGCGCTGCGCAGGACCGTCATGCGGGCCTCGTCGGGGAGCGCAAGCAGGGCGTCGATCAGCGCGGTGCGGCGCGTCCGCGCGTTGGTGTCACTCAGGGCCGCCAGCTGCGCCGCCGACAGGGTCAGGCCCCCGATGGCCTCGCCGCGGGCTGCCAGCTGGTCGAGCAGCCGGGACATGCGCTCCTCCAGCTCGACGGCGCCCTGCCTAAATGAGAGCTTCGTGGCCGTCAGGACGTCCAGCTGGGCCCCCTCGGGCTGCCCGGCCCGCAGCTGCTGCACGTTGTACTGCCGGAAGTAGTCCGTCGCCGCCCGCTGCGCCGCCTCCTTCTCCGCCTGCGTGACGGCGCCGCTGAGCGCGGCCATCTCCAGGTACGACGGCGCCGGCAGCGACTGCCCCAGCGGCGTGCGGAGCCTGATCAGCTGAGCCACGTCGGTGTAGTCGTCGATCCCCAGCAGCAGGCGATAGGCCGAGAGGGTCACCTCGCTGTTGATGACGATGTGGTTGTCCATGCGGGCGGCGCGCTCGACGAGGTACTTTTCGAGCAGCGCCGCGCGGTCGGCCGGCAGCTTCAGAGCGCGCAGCGCGGCCTCGAAGACCGAGCCGGACAGCTCGACGATCTTCCCGCCCTCGTCGCGCGTGATCAGCGTCGGGGGCTCCACAGCGGCCGCGGTCGCCGCGGGGCGCGGCTGCGCGGGCGCTGCCGATGGCGGGGGGGGCGCGGGGGGCGTGTACGGATCAGCCGGGGGCGTGGCCGGTGGCGCCGGCACGATCACCTGCCCCAGCGCCGAGGCGGTCACCACGGCGCCAGCAATCCCCACGCTCACGGCCGCTCTGATCGCATCGCGCATCGACATCGGTTGCTCCATCGGGCACTGGCGCTGGCTGGCCGGCCGACGCGGCCCGGTGCCGGGCCCATATTAGGACCCACCGGCCCCCGCCAGGCGCTCCCCACAGCCGCGGGGGCGGCGCCGGCCTTGGGGGGCGATCACGGCTCGGAGCGCGCCGGGCCGTAGCGCTCGGCCAGCGCCCGGCGCAGGCGCTGCCGCTCCTCGGGGCTGATGATCGCGTTGACCTCCACCAGGGCCAGCATGATGTCGGCGCGGTTCTCCTTGCCGTTGTTGCGGGTGAAGACGTCCATGAAGATCTGCCGCACGCGCCCCTCGGTCTGGGGCTCCAGGGCCAGGTCGGACAGGAAGCCGTCGAACTCCTTGACCCGCTGCCCGATGACCCTGCTGTAGGCGGCCTTGATCTCCTCGCCCAGCACGCGGCGCATCTCCTGTGCGTGCGGCCCGAGCAGCGCGCCGCCGCCGCGACCCCGTCCCAGCCCGCCTCTGGCCTGGCCGCCCCGGGGCCCAGCTGCGGGGGCCGGGCCCTCGCCGGCCATCGCCGCCGCGTCCGCGGCGTTCTCGTCGAGCACGGCCTGGAGGTACTCGTTGACCATCGCCTCCAGCTGGGCGCGTTGCTCGGCGTTGAGCGCGTCGCCCAGCGCCCGCTCGTAGGCGCCGGGGCGCATCAGCGGGGCCAGCTTTGGCCCCAGGGTGCGCAGCGACGCCATGACCTGGTCCTGCTGGCCCGCCTGCGCCGCAGCCCCAAGAGCGGCGATGTCCAGCAGGTTCTGGCGCACGATCGCGTCGAAGGCCGCGGCGCGTTCGACCATGACCTCCTGGACGCGCGACTGCGCAGCGGCGTCCAGCGGCAGGAGCGTCACCGCTGACTCTGCGGGGTGAGACTCGACGCGCTCCAGGCGGCCGTCGGCGCCCCGGTGCACGATCGACAGCCGCGCCGCCATCACGCCCTCACCCCCCCCACCACTCGCGCCGCCAGCACCCCCACCACTTGCGCCGCCCCCGCCCCCCCCACTGCCAACCCCCGCGTCGTGTGTCTCGACCCGCGGGCCGCCTAGCGGGCCCTGGGCCGACGGCGCGGGGCTCGGCGATGCCGCCGGCGTGATCAACACGAACGTGCGCGTCGCTGCGCGGGCCCTCTGGCCGCCGGACCACACCGCCGCTGCGACCGTCACGCCGCAGACACACGCACGAATACACACAGATAGGTGTCGCATGGCGTCCCTCGCAGGTGCTATCGCCCAGCGCAGCGTGGCCAGACCGTGGCCACCCGCCGCGCAACGGGCACGATCGACCACCGGGCAAACGCGTGACCGCGGCGTTCTAATGCACCGCTGCGTCCGGGGCATGCCCACGCCCGGGGCTCGGGCGCGCCGGCCGACTGGTGCTCGAACGGGACCGCGCCGTCGGGAGCGCCAAAGCGGTCAAAAACTGATATTATAGGACTTATACGGCCGCGGGCAGCACCACGCTGATGGATGTTCCGCCCCCGGGCACGGAAACACCCCAGACAAAGCCCCGGACGTCGGCCACTAGGCGGTGGGTGATCAATGCGCCCAGGCCGCTGCCATGCACCAAGCCAGCGCCCGCCCCCGTGCTCGTTTCAACCGCACCCGGCATGCGCGGCTGCACCACGCACCGCAGCTGAGGCTCGGTCATGCCCACGCCCGTGTCGCTGACCACGATCTGCACCCATTCGCCGCGTTCGTTCCACGTGGAATTCGACCGCATCGCGTGTTCTGGCACCCGGATCCCGCTCGCCTCGATCCGCAGCGCTCCGCCTGACGCCCCTCGCCCCCCCACTCCTGACTGCCCTGCGGGCAACGCGGGATCGATCATCGGCGCATGCCCTCTCATCGACGCGATCAGAGCGCGGCGGGCGTTGAGCACCAGGTTCAGCACGATCTGCTGGACGATCACCGATCGCACCGCCACGGCCATTCCACGGGGAATGCTCAGCTCTAAGGCGATGCCGTCCTTGCTGGGGTCGCGGGCCAGGCAATGCAGCGCCGCTCGCACCGCGTCGGCGATGATCGCGTGCGCCGGTCGGGCTGGCCCAGCCATCGGCTGAGCGCTTGCTGCTGCCCCACCGGGCTGTGGGCTCACAGTGCCGGTTGTCCCGGGCTCGGCACGCGCTAGCTCAAGGATCGCTGCGCAGATCTGCCCCGCCCGCTCGGCGCACTCGATGGCGCGGAACAACGCCTTGTCGCGGATCGGGTCGTCGGGGCGCGCATCCAGGGCCATCCGCCCGTACGCCGCGATCGGCGTCATCAGGTTGTTGAACTCGTGCGCGATCATGCCGGTGAGCGTCCCCAGGAGCGCCAGACGCTCCGTCCGCTCGACCGATGCCCCCAACGAATCGAGTGAGAGCGACGACTTCTCCACCTGGTCCAGCACGCCAGGCTGCTTCGGCACGTCCGCCGCGGGATGCATGCCGCTCAGATCGGACGCTGGACGTGCCGGCTTGATCATGCCGGTCCAACAGCGGGGCCCCTAGGTCTGGCTCTGCCTTGGGAACCGGCTGGAGAGCCAGCCAAGCCCCTGCGACGTCCCCTTGGGCTCAGCGCACCGCTGAATCAGCCATCGCTTCATCGGTGTTGGCAGGATCCGAGTGGCTGGCAGGCGCTCGACCGGCACCATCTCGAAGCGGATGTCCGCCTCACGCGAGGCCAGGGCGTCGAGGTCCTTGGCCCGCCGAGCTTCCACGTGGAAGAGGGTGTTGAGCTCGTGATGCGTGGCACCGCGCAGGTCAACAAAGGCGTACTCGTGCACCAACAACGGCGGACCGACACGCACGCGCAGCCCGAGCTCCTCCAGAAGCTCCCGCTGCAACGCCGCCGACGCGGGCTCGCCGAACTCCACGTGCCCGCCGGGCAGGTAGCCGTAGCCGCCGCCGACGCTCAGGCACAGCAGCACGCGAGCGTCGCGGACCAGCAGCCCGCGCGCGATGCACTCAATGTGCGGGGCCGGTGCGCTCTCACGCCGCTGAGCCTTGGTTGATCGCTGTGCCATGGTGCGAGTCCGTGACGGGGCGGCTCGTGCGCCCGATGCGGGACCCCCGGATCAGGAGGCGCGCTGCGCAGCGTGGCCGTCCGTGCATGATGGTGGGGGGGACGCAGCCGAGTCAAGCCGCGCGGATGCTGCTGACCAAGACGCCGCTCAGCCGACAATTGTTGTCGGTCTGCGCGCTGGGCGGGGCCTCCATGCGCAACGCGTGGAATGATGGTTCGTGGAAAGGAGTCCGCATGACGCAGGACGCGAGCAAGCGCCGCCTGGGGCGCGGCCTGAGCAGCCTGATGGGCGTGGCGGTGCCGATCGAGCCGCCGAGCACCAGCGACGCTTCCCCTAGTCAGGGCGCGTCGCGCGCACAGACCCCGGCGGCCGCGGGCCAGAGGCCGGCCGAGGCCAACGCACACACGTATGTTTCACCTATTCGTGTTGACGAGCCCGCGCAGGCCCCCCCGCGGGCCGCGGAGCACCACGCCGCGGTGCTGATGATCGAGCTGGGCGCGATCTCCCCGGGCCGCTTCCAGCCCCGGCGCGCGTTCGACGAATCGGGGCTGGCCGCACTGGCCGCGTCGATCCGCACCGCGGGCGTGATGCAGCCGGTGCTGGTTCGCCCCGCCTCGGTGATCGGCCGGGGCGCTGGCCTGGGCGATGGCGGTGGGGGGGGCGCGGCGTACGAGCTGATCGCCGGCGAGCGTCGCTGGCGCGCCGCGGCGCTGGCGGGCCTGACGCGCATCCCCGCGGTGGTGACCCAGCTGGACGACCGCCAGGCCGCCGAGTGGGGGCTGATCGAGAACGTGCAGCGCGAGGACCTGGGCGTGCTCGACCGCGCGCTGGGGTACCAGCAGCTGGCCCAGCGCTTCGCCATGACCTACGAGCAGGTCGCGCAGCGCGTGGGCATCGCCGCGTCGTCGGTGAGCAACCACGTGCGCTTGCTCGAGCTCGAACCGGCGCTCCTGGACATGCTCGGCTCGGGGGCCCTGAGCATGGGCCACGGCAAGGCCCTGCTCAGCGCGCCCAGCGGCGAGGACCGCCTCGTCCTGGGCCGCCGCGCCGCCGCCGAGCGGTGGTCCGTCCGACGGACCGAGCTGGAGGCCAACCGCCTCCGGCGTGCGGCCGGTCAGCGGGCGGTGGGGGGGTCGGGCCAGGACCAGAACGAAGAGTCGCTGCTGCGGGCGCGTCGGCTGGCGCTCCAGCTCGACCGCCTCGAACGCGCCATCACCGCGCGCCTCGGCACGAAGGTCTCGCTGCGCGCCACCGGCCCGGCAGGGCACAGGGGCCGGATCGTGATCGAGTACTACTCGTTCGAACAATTCGATGGCCTCATGCGAACGATCGGGGTCGAGACGGGCGATGCCTAAGACCCGCGCAGCGGAGCGCCGGCCGAGACGAGGAAGCGCCGCGCGTCTTGCTTGTTGGCGTTTGTTTGGAGCATGAGGACAATTTATTTCCGGTATTTTCCACGCTAGGAAAGAATATAACTTGATGTGGCGCGCGTGGGGCGCGTAGATTCATTCCGGACATTAGATCAGCGCGCCTCTCTCGTGTGGGGCTTGGCTGGATCTATGTTTCTTTGTGATCGCACACGCCCGCCGGTCAATCTCCGCGTCCGGGCAACCGAAGAACATCCCTTCGGGCACACTCGCATCGTGAAAGGATCATCTGATGGCCAAGCGCAGCGGCGGTACCTTGTCTGATCTGAGCGTGATGGACCTGGAGCGCGAGATCTCGCGTCGCAGGAGGTCCGTCGGCGGGCTCCTGAGGCGGCGCGACAAGCTCGCCGCCAAGCTCGCCGCCCTCGAGAGCGAGATCGCAACCCTCGGCGGGGCCGCCAGGGGCAAGGGCCGCCCGGCCGGCGCTCGCAAGCGCCCCGCCAACGAGATGAGCCTCGTCGAGTGCCTCTACAAGGTGCTCGAAGGCAAGACGATGAGCGTCTCGGAGGCCGCTGAGGCGGTGCTCAAGTCGGGGTACCAGTCCTCGTCGCCCAAGTTCAACACCATCGTCAACCAGGCGCTGATCAACAAGAAGAACCGCTTCGAGAAGAAGGGCCGCGGGCTCTACACGGTCAAGTAAGCCGCGCCGCTGCGCATGACGCCGGCGGCGCAGCACGCGCCCGGCCGGTCTGATCACTCATCGGGCCCCTGCGCGGGACGCACGCGGACGTTGGCACGCCCCACGGCGTGCTCGTCGGCGGCGCGTTCGTGCGCGGCGCGGGCCGCTGCGCGCAGGCGCCACCGCGCGCGCACGCCCAGCGCCAGCAGCGCGATCACCGCCACCGGAAGCAGGATCACCAGCAGCACGGCCCCGATCACCAGCCCCACAAGCGCCAGCGCGACGGCGAGCAGCGACGCCAGCGGGCTGGCGCTGGGAGACGGGAACTGCTGACCTGGACGCCACGCGTGCATCGGGTGATTGAATGTGGCCGGGCGCGTCGGGGTCGAGCCGCCGGCGGTGCGGGGGGCGAATTTCTACGAATCCCGCTGCGTACAAAGAAATCCGCCGGCCGTGATTCCGATCCACTGGCGCAGGGCCGCTGCCCAGCGCCGATCACGGCGGGCTGCGGCGGGCCGGCGCCCCTGCGCGCTGGGGCCAGGTGTGGTACCGTGCGCTTATGGCTCGTGACGGGGAGGAGCAACTATGGCGTGGATCGTGATCGCGGGCATCGCGGTGGTCGGGGTGGTGCTGGCGGCGGTGCTGATGGTCGTGGCGGGGGGATACAACCGCCTGGTCATGCTGCGCGAGCGGTACCGCAACGCTTTCTCGCAGATCGATGTGCAGTTGAGGCGCCGCTACGACCTGGTCCCGAACCTGATCGAGACCGTCAAGGGCTCCATGGCGCACGAGCGGCAGACGCTCGAAGCGGTGATCGCTGCGCGGGCCCAGGCCGTCAGCGCCGCGGGCGCAGCCAAGGCCAAGCCGGGCGACGCGTCGGCCATGGCGGGCCTTGCTGCCGCTGAGGGCGCGCTCTCGGGCGCGCTGGGCCGGCTGATGGTCGTGAGCGAGGCCTACCCGGACCTCAAGGCCAGCGCCACCATGGCCCAGCTCAGCGACGAGCTGTCCGCCACGGAGAACTCCGTCGCCTTCGCTCGGCAGGCGTTCAACGACGCGGTGACGGAGTACAACACCACCCGGCAGTCGGTGCCCACGGTCTTCTACGCGGGGCTAGTGGGCCACGCCATGGACGCGGCGCTGCTCAAGTTCGAGGACTCGGCCAAGATCCAGCAGGCGCCCAAGGTCGCGTTCTAGCCGGCCCGCGGCGCGCGGGGGGCGGCGCGGATGGGTTCACTGCTCCTGGGGTTCCTCTGGCGTCGGGGCGGCAGCGGGCTTGGTCAGGTCCTGGAGCTTGACCGTGTCGGGGAGCTCGAGCTCGAAGGTCTTGTCGGGGATCTGGGCGCCCAGGGTGGGGTTCTTGATGCGCATCGTGACGGTGCGCACCTTGTCCTTGTAGCCATCGATCCCCATCACGTGGCCCGAGGCGGGGCTGAAGTACATGATCTGCTGCTGGACCACGGCGTTGGGGCGTCGCGGGCGGATGTTCAGGCGCCGGGCGGGCGCGCCGTCGAGCGCGCCGTCGTCCATGGCCGAGAGGAAGTTGTCGCGTTCGAGGTCCTCGAACATGCGCGGCGAGGGCAGGAACCCGGCCGCGTCGCCCGGGGCGAGCTTGGCGGCCTGCTCGCGGCCGTTCTCGTTGACGAAGGTGAATGTTGCCTCGGGGGTGCGGATGGTGCTGTTGCGCACGCTGAAGCGCTGCGAGCTGCCGGCGATGAGCAGCGTGGTGCTCAGGTCCTGGTCGGTGCGCTCGGCGAGGGCCTGGCCCGTGCGGCGCGAGAACGTCTTGCCCTTGATCGAGGCCAACGAGAGGAAGCCGCCGGGCTGGGTGTGGTCGCCCTGGGCCACGCGGATGGTGATGTCCAGGTCGGCCTGGAAGGATGCCACGGCAGCGGCCGACTGGATGACGCTGTCGCGCCAGGCGCGGTAGGCGTCGTTGGGCGCTTCGGACAGCGGCGGTGGGGGCAGGTCGTCCGGGGCGGGCACCGCTGCGGGGGGAGCAAAGCCCTCGGGGACCGGCTCCACGGGCACCCGCGGCGAGGGCTTGGGGCCGGGCGCCGCTGGGGCGCTCAGCGGCCAGCACAGGACCAGGGCTGTCAGGGCCAGGGCGTTGGATCGGGCGGTGACGCGTGGCATTGGTGCTCCCGTACGCGGCGGTGGTGTGTGGGGGGGGCGGGGGGGATAAAGCCGTCAGGGTATCTCGCCCCGGGCCAGGCGGGGCGGCTCGATGGCTCATTGGCCGAGCGTCTTCTTCCGCCGCAGCAGGTGGTGGTACGCCTGGGCGAAGCGGTGGGCCTCGTCGCGGACGGCCTGCAAGAGCCGCAGCCCGAGGTGGTGGCGGGAGAGGCGCAGGGGCTCGGGGCGCTCCTGGACGAAGACCAGCTCGTCCTTCTTGGCCAGGCTGACGACCATCGGGGGCCTGACTGAGAGCTGGGCGAAGGCCTCCAGGGCGGCGTGGAGCTGGCCCAGGCCGCCGTCGATGAGGATCAGGTCTGGGTAGAGCTCGTGGCCCAGGCCGGCCTGGCCGTACCTGCGGCTGACGACCTCGCGGATGGAGGCGTAGTCGTCGTTCTGATCGGCGGCGACCTTGTACTGGCGGTACTCCTGCTTGAAGGGCCTGCCGTCGGCGAAGCAGACCTTGCTGGCGACGGTCTGGTGGCCCTGGAGGTGGGCGATGTCGAAGCCCTCGATGCAGCGGATGGGCTTGTCCAGGCCCAGCGCCCGCTGGAGCGAGGCGGAGGACTTCTCGGGATCGACCAGCAGCAGCTCGGTCTCGGGCTGGAAGCCGTCGGCGCGGCTGGCGCGCTGGTCGAGGCGCTCGATGGCCCGGATCTGGTCGCGCAGGGCCGCGGCGTGCTCGTAGCGCAGGGCCCGGGCCGAGTCTTCCATCTCCTGGCGCAGCTCGCGCAGCATCGCCGATCGCTTGGAGCCCAAGAAGCGCACGAAGCGGTCCACGTCGCGGGCGTAGTCCTCCTTGCCGACCCGGTCGGCGCAGGGCGCGGTGCAGTGCCCGATGGAGGCCAGGATGCACGGCCGGAAGTGCCTGTTCTTGGGGTCCTTGTCGGTGATGTCCAGCGCGCAGGTCCGGAACCGAAACACCCGCTGGAGCAGCCCCAGGGCCACGCGCAGCGAGCCGGCGTCGGTGAAGGGCCCGAAGACCTTGGCCCCGGCCAGGTCCGGGTCCTTGGGGCTGCGCGAGACCATCACGCGCGGGAAGTCCTCGCGCTGGGTGATCACCAGGTATGGGAACGACTTGCCGTCCTTGAGCCGCACGTTGAAGCGCGGCGGGGGCTTGAGGTCCTTGATCAGCCGGTTCTCCGTGAGCAGGGCCTCCCACTCGCCCTCGCACACGATAAAGTCCAGGTCGTGCACCACGTCGAGCATGGGCTGCTTCTTGTAGCCCAGGTCCGCCGAGGGCACGAAGTACGAGCTGACCCGGTCGGGCAGCCGCACGGCCTTGCCGACGTAGACGACCACCTCGGCGTGGTCCTTCATCAGGTAGACGCCGGGCGCATCGGGCAGGGCCCTGGCCTTGCGGAGCAGGCGATCCAGGCGGGCCCGGCGCAGCTCGGTGCCCCAGGGCGGCGGGGGCTGGCGGAGCGGGTCGTCGGGCGGGGCATCAACGGCGTCGGCGTCGGCGGGGGGGATGGATGGTCCGGGCGGAGTATGGGGGGCGAGGGCGGCGGTAGGGGGGGTATGGGGGGTGGGGGTAGGGGGGATGGATGGGCGTGGGTTGGGCTCGGTCACGGTGGTCGGCCTGTGTGGTGCGGCTGGGTCAGGGGCCCGGCTCGGCCGGCTCGAGGGCCAGGCGGACCATCATCTCCACGCCCAGGGGGATGGCGGCGTCGGTGAAGTCGAACTCGGCCTGGTGGAGGCTCGGGCCGGGGCTCTGGGCCTGCTGGCGCAGGCCCAGGCAATAGAAGACCGCCGGGACGCGCTGGGCGTAGTACGAGAAGTCCTCGCCGCCCATGGTGGGGTGCTCGATGCGGTGGACCCGCTCGGGCCCGACGAGCCGGGCCGCTGCGGCGAAGAAGCGCTCGGTCAGGGCCGGGTCGTTGTGCGTCACCGGGTAGCCGTCGTGCCAGGCGATCTCGGCCCGGCAGCCCATGGCCCCAGCAACGCCGCGGACCAGCTCGTCGAAGCGGCGTTTGACCGTCGCGCGCGTCTGCGTCTTGAGCGTCCGCAGCGTGCCCGAGAAGTGGGCCCGGTCGGGGATCACGTTGCTGGCGGTGCCGGCGCGCACCTGGGTGACGCTCACGACGACCGAGTCCAGCGGCCCGACGGTCCGGGAGGCGATGGACTGCGCCGCCGAGATGCACTGGGCGGCGGCCAGGACCGGGTCGGCGCCGCGCTGCGGGTACGCCGCGTGGCACTGCACGCCGTGGAGAGTGACCTCGAACTCGTCGGTGGCGGCCAGGAGCGGGCCGGGGCGCGTGCCCAGGTGGCCCAGGGGCAGGTCCGGCCAGCCGTGGAGGCCGTAGGCGCAGCCGACGGCCACGCCGGTGCGGGCGCCGTCGAGGAGGCCCTCGCGGCACATCCGGTCGGCCCCGCCGCCGCCCTCCTCAGCGGGCTGGAAGACCAGCACCACGGGGCGGGGTCGGCTGGGCCAGGCGGCCAGCACGCGGGCTGCGCCCATGAGGATCGCGGTGTGGCCGTCGTGCCCGCAGGCGTGCATGCGCCCGGCGTGGACCGAGGCGTAGGGCAGGCCGGTGCGCTCGGTGATGGGCAGGGCGTCGATGTCGGCGCGCAGGGCCACGGCGCGTCGGCCGTCGATGTCGCCGCGCCCGTTGCCGGCGTGGTCGCCGGTGGCCGGGATGACGGCGACGACGCCCGTCCCGCCGGCCCAGCCGGTGGTATGGGCCACGCCGAGCCGCTCGAGCCCCTGGGCGATGACGGCGCAGGTGCCGTGCTCGCAGTAGGCCACCTCGGGGTGCATGTGCAGGTGGTGACGCAGGGCGACCAGCTCGGGCAGTGCACGATCGATGGCCCGGGCCAGCCCCGCCGGCCCACCGGGGGCGTCGGCTGAGTCCATCACCGTCGGTCCGGTGTGCTCCATGGGCAAGTGTAGGGATCGGGCGAAACACCGACCGCCGCTGCGCGCGCCCGGCGCGCATAGCGGAAACTGCGGAGCCTTTGTGTCAAGACTCCGTGAACATTGCGTCAGCGTGTTGTGATCGCGCAAAGAACGGATTGATTGAGTGGACCACGGGTGCGGTTGAGGGAGTATTCGTTCCCTCGTAGAGGGTGTCCGTTGGTCGATGGTCCGGGAAAACGGGAGGGGGGTTCTGAGCCCCAGCGCGTGCGACTTGTGGCGCACGCCGGAACTCGCGCCCGGGTCGATCGTCGGGACGGCCTTGCACACACAGGAGTTTGCAGCATGCAGATTCGCACGATGACGGCGTTGGCTGGTCTTGCCTTGTCCGCGACGGCGGCCTCGGCTCAGATCTCGTACTCCTCGATCGGGAGCACGATCACCGAGAACTTCAACACCGTGACCACCACCGGCATCAACCCGGTCACCGGCCTGCCGGTGCCCGTCCTGGTGCGCGGCCTGCCCAACGGCGGAACGTTCATCGACGTCGACGGCGCCGGCCCCACGGCCCCCGTCGCGCTGGTCGGCACCCCCGCCACGGCCCCGACCTCCTTCGACTTCACCACCACCGGCGCCACCGCCATCAACCTGTTCGTCCAGGGCAACCAGCCCAACGCGACCATCCCCGGCTTCTTCAGCTTCCTCAATGGCGGCCCCCGCCGGGTGAACGTCGGTGACAGCACCGCCGGCGCCTTCTACTCCTTCGGCACCGACAACTTCAGCAATGAGCGCTCCGCCGGCTCGATCGGCTCGGGCACCGCTGACTACGTCTCCTACGGCTTCATCCTCCAGAACAACACCGGCGCGACCCTGACCTCCTTCGACCTCTCGTTCGTGCAGCGGCAGTTCCGCACCAACAACGCCACGCTCGACCGCACGTTCTTCTCCTGGCAGGTCGCCCCCACGGCCATCGTCACGGGCGACGTGATCTCCGTCGCCCAAGCCCCCAATGCCGGCATCGACGCCGCGGGCAACTTCACCCCCAACACCGACCTGGGCCTTGACAGCGGCAACTGGGACGACTTTGTCAACTGGAACCGCGTCCCCTCGCTTGACATCCTCCCGCTGCTCCCCTCGACCAGCACGGGCACGCCTGTGCCGGTGCCCCCCGCCGTCCCGCTCTCGGGCGTGGTGACCGGCATCAACTGGACCCCCGGCTCGTTCCTGCACGTCCGCTGGTACGACTTCAACACCCCCGAGACCGACCAGGGCCTGGCCGTGGACGACGTGGTCTTCTCGGCCACCAACACGCTGCTCCCCTCTGTGTTCCAGGTCGACGTCTCCGGCCCGGTGGCCGTGGCCGACGGCACGGGCAACGTCACCCTGACCGTGGACCTGACCAACCAGGGCAACATCAACGGCTCTGCCCAGGTCTCCTTCACGCTGCCGCCGAGCGTCAGCTTCGTCTCGACCTCCGCCGGCACCGCGGTGGTCAGCGGCTCGCTGGTGACCATCACCGTCCCGGTGATCGGCACCACCGACCCGGCCCCGTTCCAGGTCGTGGTCGACTCGGCCGTCGAGTTCCCCTTCAGCGCCCCGGCCACCTTCGACTTCGCCGTGACCCCCGCCGCGACCTCCCTGAGCACCGACTCGATCCAGGTCGTCATCCTCCTCTCCCCGCCCCCGATCGAGCAGGACGACATCGTCGTGGGCCTCAACATCGTCGACCCCTTCGACACCACCCGCTTGGTCCGCGGCGGCACCGACCTGTTCAACGGCTTCAGCGCTGACAACAACCTCCAGTCCTTCGAGTTCGACAACTTCGGCGGGAACTTCGCCGCCACCGACGGCGCCCTGCTGGGCCTGCGTTTCGGCTTCCCCGGCGACGCCCGCCTGCTGGCCTACAGCACCTCCGACACCGTCTCTCAGAGCGGCACGATCCTGGGCGGCTTCATCCTCGACTCGGACCCGAGCTTCCCCAGCTTCGCCAACGGCTTCAACTTCTTCCTCGGCGCTCCGCCCTACAACGCCTTCTCCCCCACCATCCCGCTGACCCGCAGCCCCCTGCTGGGCCTGTCGGTCAACCCCTCCAACAGCCGCGTGGCCTTCGTCACCGCCGGCTCGGCCGACGGCGGCCAGGGCGTGATCGTCGTGGACTACTCCAACACCGCCGGCAACAACCCGGCCCTGGGCCCCAACGGCGCCGAGGTCGCGGTCGATTTCAGCTCCGGCTTCGAGGCCAGCACCGCCTGGATCGACGACGACACCCTCGTCGTCGCCAGCGCCATCGACACCACCCCGCAGTCCCTCATCGCCGACCCCGGTGACGGCATCTACCTGTCGCTCATCAACGTCAGCTCCGACACCTCCTCGGCCACCTTCAACAGCTTCATCCAGCTGGTCCCGCCGGGCTTCAACGGCGACCCGGTGATCACCGGCGAGCCCGTCCCGGCCAACCCCAACAGCGCCGGCGCTATCAGCGTCGACGTCGTCAACGCCCCCAACATCCCCTTCCTGATCGTCACCGCCTCGCGCTTCGACGGTGACACCGGCCCGCTGACCTGGGTCTTCGCCATCGAGAAGCCCACCGACGCCGGCTTCGCGGCCACCAACCCGATCGCCGTCGGGCAGTTCGGCGCCAGCGTCAACACCACCTTCGAGAACGACGTCCTCAACAACGGCGACCTGATCTCCGCCCAGTTCATCGGCACCGCCGGCGGCCTCCTCATCGACCGCGTCCCCTTCAACGCCGACCCCGTGCTCTTCCTGGACCCGATCGCCAACCCCGGCGTGCCGGTCTTCACCGACGCGACCATCACCGGCACCACCGAGGGTGGCGTCGGCGTGGCCTCGAACATCTCCTTCGT
>PNJV01000036.1 GCA_013822085.1 Isosphaera sp.
GGGGCTAGAGGAGGGCAGCGTGGGGTGCCGGGTGCCGGGTGCTGGGGGTGGGGGGTGGGGGGTGGGGTCAGACGTTGAAGAGGAAGTGGCACACGTCGGCGTCGCGCATGACGTAGTCCTTGCCCTCGACGCGGAGCTTGCCCGCTTCCTTGATGGCCTTCTCGCTGCCGTGCCGCTGGAGGTCGTCGACGGAGTAGATCTCGGCGCGGATGAAGCCGCGTTCGAAGTCGGTGTGGATGACGCCGGCGGCCTGGGGCGCGGTGGCGCCGACGGGGATGGTCCAGGCGCGGACCTCCTTCTCGCCGGCGGTGTAGAAGGACTGGAGCCCCAGGAGGGCGTAGGCGGCGCGGGCCAGGCTGTGCAGGGCCGGCTCGGGCATGCCCAGGTCAGCGAGCATGGCGCTGCGGTCGTCGTCGCTCAGGTCGGCCAGCTCGGACTCGATCTTGGCGCACACGGGGACGACCTGCATGCCCTCGGCGGCGGCGTGCGCGCGGACGCGTCGGGGCAGCTCGCCCTCGCCGCTGGGGTCGTTCTCGTCGACGTTGGCCACGTAGAGGACCTTCTTGGCGGTGATCATGCCCAGCGAGCGGAGGGCCTTCTGCTCTTCGGGGTCGGTGATGGAGGCCAGGGCGCTGCGCACGGGCTTGCCCGCGCTCAGGGCCGGCTCGAGCTTCCTGAGCAGGGCGTGGCGTGCGATGTCCTCGGGCCGGCCGCTCTTGGCGGCGCGCTCGGCCTTGCCGATGGAGCCCTCGACGGTCTGGAGGTCGGCCAGGATCAGCTCGGTCTGGATGGTGCCGATGTCGCGGACGGGGTCGATGGTGCCCTCGACGTGGGTGATCTCCTCGCCGCCGGGCGCCCGCGTGAAGCAGCGCACGACCTGCACGATCGCGTCCACCTCGCGGATGTGCGAGAGGAACTTGTTCCCCAGACCCTCGCCCTCGGAGGCGCCGCGGACGATGCCGGCGATGTCCACCAGGCGCAGGCTGGTGGGTACTTTTTTGAGGGTCTTGATGTGCTTGGTGATGGCGTCCAGCCGCGGGTCGGGGATGCCCACGACGCCGACGTTGGGCTCGATGGTGGCAAACGGGTAGTTGGCCGCCAGGGCCTTGCCGCTGGTCAGCGCGTTGAAGAGCGTGCTCTTGCCGACGTTTGGCAGCCCGACGATCCCTGCTTCCATAGGAGCCCATGGTACCGCTGCGGCGGCGGGTGTCAGCCGCGGTAGCCCTGGGCGATCGGCCAGCGTCGCCCGCTGCCGAAGGCCACCGAGCGCACCTTGATCCCCACCGCGGCCTGGCGGCGTTTGAACTCGCTGCGGTCGATCATCGCCACCAGGCGGTCGACCACGGCGCGGTCGATGCCGCTCTCGGACGCGATCTGCGCCGCGCCCTGGCGGCGCTCGACGTACGCGCTGACCACCTCGTCCACGGCGTCGTAGGGCGGGAGCGTGTCCTGGTCGGTCTGGCCGGGGCGCAGCTCGGCCGAGGGGGGCTTGGCGATGCTCGCCTCGGGCACGGGCGGCCCGCGCAGGCCGGCGATGCCCAGGGCCTGCCAGCGCTCGTTGATCCACCGGGCCAGCTGGTAGACGTCGCCCTTGGTCAGGTCGCTGATGACGGCCAGGCCGCCGTTCATGTCCCCGTAGAGCGTGCAGTAGCCCACGGCCAGCTCGCTCTTGTTGCCGGTCGTCAGGGGCAGGTGGCCGTGCTTGTTGGCCAGCGCCATGACCACCACGCCGCGCAGGCGGGACTGGAGGTTCTCCTCGGTGGTGTCCTGGGGCTTGCCCGCCAGGGCCCCGGCCAGAGCGCCCAGCGCCGACTGGTACATGCCCACGACCGGCACGCTCAGGAGCCGCACGCCCAGGCGCGCAGCCAGGTCCTGCGCGTCGCTGACGCTCCCCGGGCTGCTGTGGGGCCCGGGCATCGAGACGCCCAGCACGCGATCGGGCCCCAGCGCCGCCGCGGCGATCACGCACGTGACGGCGCTGTCGATGCCGCCGCTGAGGCCCAGCACCGCCGAGCCGAAGCCGGTCTTGCGGGCGTAGTCGCGCACCCCCAGCACCAGCGCGCGCCAGACCCACTCGGCCCGGCCCTCGGGCGCCGGGACCACCCGCCCGCGCGCCTGCGCCGGCCCGGCGCCGCCCGCGTCAGCGCCCGCGCCGACATCGCACACAACAAGGTGCTCCTCGAAGGCGGGCCCCGCCGCGACCACCGCGCCACGCCCGTCGACGACCACCGCGCGCCCGTCGAAGACCAGCTCGTCGTTGCCGCCGACCTGGTTGACCGCCGCGATCGTCACGCCGTGGCGGAGCGCGTGCCCGGCCAGCAGCGCCTCGTGCCGCCCCGCCTTGCCGACCACAAACGGCGAGGCCGACGGGTTGACGATCACCCGCGCGCCGGCGTCGATCAGCCCGCCGACCGGATCGGGGCACTCCAGGTACCGGCCGGCAAAGCCCACGTCCTCGCCGCGCCACAGGTCCTCGCACACGCTCAGGCCCACCGGCACCGGCCCGCCGCCGCCCCCGCACGGCACCCCCACGACCACCGCCCGGTCCCCCGGCACAAAGTACCGGTCCTCGTCGAAGACGTCGTACGTCGGCAGCAGCCGCTTGTGGTACCGCGCCAGCTCCGCGCCGCCGCGGCCGGCGATCAGCGCGTTGCCCACGCGGCCGCCGTTGGAGGTGCCGTGCCCGGCGGGGGTGCCGATGACGACCGTCAGCTCGGCTGTCTCAGCCGCTGCGCCCAGGGCCCCGATCAGCCCCAGGGCGTGCTCCTGGCACGCTCGGACGAAGCCCTCCTGCAAGAGCAGGTCCCTGGGCGGGTACCCGCACACAGCAAGCTCCGGGAACACGCACAGGTCGCACCCCGCTTGGGCGGCCCGCAGGGCCCACAGGCGCATCCTGTCGGCGTTGCCGGCCAGGTCGCCCACGACGGCGTTGCACTGCACCAGTCCGATGCGCACGGGCAACGGTAGCTCACCGCGCCGGCGCGCCATCGCTGCGGCCCCCCGGCGTGCGCCGCCGGGCGATGGCCCGGTCCAGCCGCAGCCACGCCGCGCCGATCACGCCCAGCGTCACCGTGACGGCGGTGTCCACCGCGGCGACGGCCAGCACCAGCGGCAGGACCTGCTCGGCGTCGGAGAGCGCCAGCACGCCGGCCGCGCCCCCCTCGCGTGCGCCCAGCGTCCCGGTGGGCGTGAGGGCCTGGATCAGGAAGTACGTCGCCCCCGCCAGCACGGCCTGCTCGACGCTCAGCGGGCGCCCCAGCGCCTGGGCGGCGACGAGGAACCGCGCCGCCTGGACCCCCGCGTCGACGCCGCGCAGCCCCAGCGCCAGCCCCACGGTCCGCGCGTCGCTGAGCATCACCGCCGCCGCCCGCGCCCGGCGCCCCGGACGCCCCCGCGCTGCGCGCCTCAGCGCCGCCACCCCCAGCCGGTCCACGCCCCAGACCACCCGCCGCCACCCGCGCCGGCCGCCGATCGCCCGCCCCACCCCGACCACCGCCAGCAGGCTCGCCCCCAGGCCGCCCGCCGTGCCAGCCCACCACCACGCGTCGGCGCTGCCGCGCCACAGGCTCGCGGCGATCATCGGCCACAGCCCGGCCACCAGCACCACCGACGAGGCCGCCAGCCACGCGCCGATCACCCCCAGCGGCAGCCCGTCGCGCCGCGCGTGCACCCACACACGCAGGGCCAGGCTCAGCTTGAACGGCAGGTACCCCGCCAGCGTGCACACCGCGTTGACGGCCACCGTGTCGGCCAGTCGCAGCCGACGCACCGGCCGGATCACAAGCCAGAAGTGCGCGCCGGGCAGGGCCACCGCAACCGCCGAGAGCCCCGCCGCGGCGGCCAGCTCCAGGGGCCTGTCCAGCAGCCCAGCCAGCTGGGCCCGCGTCTGGGCGTTGCCCACCGCCAGGCCCACGCACGCCCCGAGCAGCCCCAGGCCGAGCACGAAGCCCGCCACCTGCCACGCCCGCTCGGACCGGCGCGCCGGCGGCGCGATCGGCCCCGGCCGCGGCTCGGTCCCCGCGCGGCTCTGACCGGCGTTCATCACGGCTCTCCAAGCCGGCTCTGGCCCGGCACACGCACCAGCAGGTAGCCGCTCTCGGGGATCGCCACAGCCGCCGGCGGGAGCTGGCCGACCAGCTGCTCCAGGCGGTCGCCGCTCAGCCGCGGGTCGAGATAGCCCGAACGCGCCAGCCGCGCCACCTCGGCCAGGTTGATCAGCACCCACCCGATCTGCGCGCCGCGCAGCGCCTCGACCCACCGCGCCGGCTCGCTGGGCCAGCGCCCCATCGCCTCCTCGAGCACGCCCGAGTCCCACGCCGTCGTCGCGCTGACCCGGCCCAGGTAGTACAGCGTGGTGGCCTCGCCGACCAGCAGCAGCCGCTCGTCCGGCGGCACCAGGATGTTGGCAATCGCCGCCCCCGAGCGCACCCCGGCGGCCCGCAGCCCCGCGGCAAGCTCGCGCGGGTCGCCCTGGCGCCCGGCTCGTTGCGCCTCCAGGCGCAGGCGGGCCCCGAGGAACTCCCCGGTCATGCCGCCGACGCCCTGCACCAGCCCCGTGCTGTAGGCCCCGATCCCGCTGCCCCCAGCCCCCCCGCCCCCGCCCCCCCCGCCCCCGCCCCCGCCGCCCGCGCCCGCCCCAAGGCCCGGCCCGGTCGGCCCGAGCCCCTGCCGCATCAGCGCCCGGGCTGAGTCCATGCTCAGCACCGCCGGCACCGCGCACGCCAGGCCCACGCACGCCCAGCCGATCCCGCGCCGCCACACCGCCAGGGCCCCGCACGCGGCGAGCCCGATGCACACGCTCAGGGGGACGGCCAGCGGGATCAAGAACCGCGACTGCCCGTGCGACCCGGCCACCCACCACGCCACGCCCGCCAGCGCCCCGGCCACCAGGGCCCCGGCCAGCGGCCCCGTCCGCCGCCACCCGAGCCCCAGCGCCGCGCACGCCACCGCCACGGAGAAGAACATCGACCACTGGGCATGAAAGACCCCGCGCGGCGTGTTCCCCAGCGCGTCCTGGGCGGCCCCGAGCCGCTCCATCGAGACCAGCGCCCCAAGCCGCTCCCACGCCGACTGGCCGCCCCCGTGCGCGTGGCCGAACCGCGCCAGCTGCTCGGGGCCCCAGTGCCCGCTCCCGAAGACCGCCGACGCGAACGGGAACACCGGGTTCCCGCTGGCCACCCACGACCGAGCCAGCACCGGCCCGAGCATGACCAGCCCGCCCACCGCCGCGCAGGCGCCGGCGCACACCGCCCGGCGCCACCACCGCCCGCGAGCGCCGCACGCTTGGCCATCACCCGCCGCGCTCGCCCCCGCGCCGCGCAGGCCCACGCCCAGGCTCGCCACCACCCACGGCATGACCAAGAAGGCCGCCGTCGGCTTGCTCCCGCCCGCGGCGCCCAGGAGCAGCCCCACCACCAGGCCGCGCCGCCACGCCGGCTCCTGCCGACGCAGCCCCGCCAGCACGCCGCACGCGCCAAAGGCCAGCAGCGCGCCCTCGTTGTACGCCAGCGACCCGATCACCACCACCCACGGCACGCTGACCACCGCCGCCCCGGCCAGCCCCCCGGCGATCGCCGCGCCGCGCGCGCTCAGCCCCGCGGCCAACCCCTCGGCCCGCACCGCCCGCCCCACCCCAGCCCCGCCAAGGAGCACCAGCGCCGCGCTGAGCCACTGGCACACGATCAGCCCAAGCCCGTCCAGCGCCAGCAGGCCCCCCGCCTCGCCCGGCCTGCCCGCGCCGCCCAGCAGCTCGGTCACGTGCAGCCACAGCGCCTGGGCCATGCCCCCCATGGGCAGGTAGGAGTACACGTTGTGCTCCAGCGCCGTGAGCCGCCCGGCGCGCGACCACTCCATCGGCAGGGCCAAGTGGTACGACAGCGCGTCGTACCCCCCGGCCTCGCTGCGCCACAGGAAGCCCGGCGTGGCGCACGCCGCAAGGAGCATCACCCCCACGGCGGGCGCAGAGCCCATCGCCGACCAGCTCAGCCCCGGCGCCCGGGCCCGCCCGCGGCTCTGCTCCATCAGCCATGCGACCCCGAGCGTCCCGCCGATCCCCAGCACGCCCCCGGCCGTGGCCGTTGTCAGCAGCCCCAGCTGCCCCAGGGCGTGGCTGAGCCACATCAGCAGGGCCACGCCGACGGCCAGCGCCGGCACCACGGCCTCGCCGGCACCCCCGCCGTGCGAGGCGCTGCCGCTGAGTAGCACGCTGCCGCTGGATGACGTGCCGGCATCGTGTGCCGAGCCCCCCCCCTGCCCCGCGCCGCGGCCCCACCCGATCGCACGCAGCAGGCCCGTCCCAAGCCCCAGCGCCGCCAACGCGTACACCCCCACGACCATCCCCGCCGAGAGCGCCGCCAGCAGCATCGCCGCCAGGCCCGCCTCGGGGCCGACGCCCTCGGGCAGCCCGCCCATCGAGAGCCCGAGCATCGTCACCCCGACCAGCCCGACCCAGGCGAGCGTCCAGCGCTGCTGGGCCAGCCTGACCGACCTGCCCGGCAGGCCGCCGGCTCCGCTGGCTCCCTGTGTCCGGCCGCCCATCGGGTTCGCTCCGCGTCGGCGCCGTGCCGTGCCGCGCTCGGGGCGGGCACGCGGGGCGCAGGGCTTAGACTAGGCCCATGCACGCGCCCCTCCCCGCCGCCGGCGCCGCGACCAGCACCGCCCCGCCGGCCACCGACCACCCCCTGGCCATCGTCGAGCCTATCTGCGCCGTCTTCCGACGCACCCTCCGCGCCGTCGGGCTCAAGTACACCCCCGAGCGCGCACGCATCCTCGACGCGGTGGTCTCCAAGACCGCCCCCTTCCACGCCGAGGAGCTCATCGCCGAGCTGCGCACCACCCACAGCGCCGCGCCTCACCCAAAGGCCCTGACGCCGGTCTCGAGGGTCTCCAAGGCCACCGTCTACCGCACCATCCGCCTGCTCCAGGACGCGGGCATCGTCCAGCAGATCCCGCTGGGGGCCGAGCAGGCCACGTACATCCTGGCCTACGGCGCGCGGCCGTCGGGCGTCCTGGTCCACACCGACACCGGCCGCGTCTCGCTCTTTGACGCCCCCGAGATCGTCGCCGTGCGCGACCAGGCCTGCCGACGCCTGGGCCTGACGCCGCACGGCCACCAGTTCATCGTCTACGCCGGCTCAGCCAGCCACGCCCCGCATGCCCGCGCACACCCCCTCGAAGCCTGAGGCCCGCGCCGCCGCCCGCGCAGCCCTGGCCCGCCTCGTGCCGGCCGAGGCCCGAGCCGCGTCAGCGGCCATCGCCGATCGCCTCGACGCCCTGCCCCGCCTGGCCCTGGCCCGGGTGGTCATGGTCTTTGACGCCATGGCGTCCGAGCCCGACCCGGCCCCCTGGGCCGCCCGCCGACGCGCCGCCGGCGTCGTCACCTGCTACCCGCGCACGCTCTGGGCCCAGCGCTCGATCGCGCCGGTCCCGCTGAGCGACCCGCCGCGCCAGCTCCTGCCCGACCCACTGGCGCCCGGCCCCGTGCGCGCCCCCGCCGCCGACCTGCCCAGCCTCGACCCGACCCTCCTGGACGCCGTCCTGGTGCCGGGGCTGGCCTTCGACCTGACCGGCACGCGACTGGGCCGCGGCGGGGGTTTCTACGACCGCTTCCTGGCCGCCCTGGGGCCGCGCACCCTCCGCGTCGGCCTGGCCTTCGAGTGCCAGGTCGTCGGCGCCCTGCCAAGGCTCCCCCACGACGCCCCCGTCCACGCCCTGATCACCGAGTCCCGCGCCCGCGCCTTCCCATGACCCCGCACCCGCCCGCGATCCTCGTTGCCGCCCTGGCCTGGCTCGTCTGGGCGGCGCTGGCCCACGCCCTGTGCCGCAACCCGCGGCGGCACCCGCTGGGCGGCTTCGCGTACGGCTTTGCGCGCCTCTACGTCCCGCTCTGGCACGGCCTGCGTGTCGTGGGCGCCGAGAACCTCCCGCCGGCGCGCCCCGCCGCCGACCGCGACGCCCTGCCGGCGCTGGTCGGGCCCGCGGGCCGCCCGGTCATCGTCGTCGCCAACCACACCGCCGGCCTTGACCCGCTGCTGATCTACCTGGCCATCCCGCACGCCTTCCCGCGCTTCGTCATGGCCGCCGACATGCGCGTCGGGTCGCTGGAGGACTTCTGGTCCTTCGGCCGGATCATCTTCATCGACCGCCACCGCGGCTCGGACCACGCGGCCCTGCGCGCCGCGCTGAACCACCTCCGCGCCGGCGGCACGCTGGGCCTCTTCCCGGAGGGGCGCATCCGCACCAGCGACGTGCCGCTCCACCCGTTCCAGCCCGGCCTGGCCCTGCTCCTGGCCCGCACCAAGGCCGCCGTGCTGCCCGTGGTCATCACCGGCACCCCGCTGCACCCCACCGCGTGGGCCTCGCTCTACGTGCCCACGCGCCTGGCCTCCCCCGCCGGACGGATCACGCTGACGATCATGCCGATCTTCGACCACCTGGCCCTGGGCATCAGGCCCGCCGACGCCCCCGCGGCCCTCGAAAGCCTCTTCCGCCAGCAGCTGGGCCTGCCGATGACGCCCGGCCCCGCCGGAGCAGCCGCCCGCCCGCCCGGCCCGCCCAGAGCGCCGCAGGGCCCGCCCGCCGGGCCCGGGAACGGCCCCAGCGCGATCAGCCCTCCAGCCGCCGCTCGATGACCCCCAGCCGCTGCTGGTGGCGCGGGTTGTCCGGCTCAAGGGCCACCAGGAAGCGGACGTGGCGCTGCGCCGTGGCGTAGTCGCCGCGTGCCACAGCCACCGCCGCGGCCAGCTCGCGGTGGCCGGCCACGTACGGGGCCACACGCGTGGCCCGCTCGGCCTTCTGGCTGGCCCTGGGCAGGTCCCCCGCGGCAAAGGCCAGCCGGGCCAGCTCCGCCGCGTAGACGGCCGTCCGCTCCTCGCGCGCGTCGAGGTACTCCAGGTGCGCAGCGGCGCGCCCCGGCTCGGGCCCGCGCAGGTGCATGCCGGCCAGCAGGCGGTGCGGCTTGGGGTCCACCGGCCGGGCGCGGGCGTACCGATCCAGCAGGTCCGCAACAGCGGCCGTCGCCCGCCCGCCCGTCTTCTCCACCGCGCGGTCCACGGCGATCTCCAGCACGTCCGGGTGCCCCGGGTGCTCGGCCAGCCAGCGCGCCACCAGCTCGTCGTCGATCTCCACGTCCTGGGGCGAGACCTCCCCGGCGCCCGGCTTGAGCGCCCGCTGGGCCAGGCCTTGCTTGCCCCAGGCCTCGGCGTTGCGCCGCGCCGCCTCGCGCTCGAGCAGCCCGTCGAGCCCAGGCACGCCCTCGGCGGGCAGCATCCCCCAGGCGCGCAGCTGCCCCTGGGCCCACCCGAGGAACTGCCCCATGAACTCCGCCCGGCTCACCCCCAGCACGCGCCCGAACGCCTCCTCCTCGCGCGCCCCCGCGGCGTACTGGTCCATCAGCGAGCGCGGCGCCCGCGGGCCCCAACGCTCGATCATGTACTCGAGCATCCACGCCCCCTGCGCGTACGCCTGGGCGCGGTCGGTCGGCTTGCGCGGCCTGGCGAAGGCCAGGTTGATCTCCTCGAAGCCGAACAGCCCCTGGGTCTGGTACGCCCGCGCCAGCAGCTGGGCCGTCTCGTAGCTGCGCGGGGCCAGCTCCAGCAGCACCGCCTGGGCCTCGGTGAACCAGTGCGGGAGCCGGTTGTTGGTGCGGTGGAGGCCCACCGTGTGGCCGTACTCGTGCCGGACCACGCGCTCCCAGTCGTAGCTGCCCGAGTGCCCCGGGCCGTCGCGCGGCGTCTCCATGGCGATCACGGGCCCCGTCGCCGCGGCGATGGTGTGGATCTGCGGCAGCCCGGCGATCCGCACCGCGAACCACGCGTGGTCGGGCATCAGCTCCACCACCGTGGGCGAGGCGGGCCCGGCGCCAAGGCCGTAGAGCGGGTGCTCGCTCACCTGGCGGTCGATCCTGTCGAGCACCTCGGTCATCTCCGCCGCCAGCAGCTGGTCCAGCCCGGGGCGCGACCGCACCACGAAGCGCCCGCCGCGGGTGACGGGCAGCGCCGCCAGCTCGCGCACGAGCTTGAGCGAGTTGCCCACGCGCACGCTGAACGGGTCCAGCCGCGCCGCCGACTCCAGCGCCGCCAGCGACTCCTCGTCCCGGCCCGCCTGCAGGAGCACCAGCCCAAGCTCGGTCAGCGGCTCGGACCAGTTGGGGGCCCGCTCCCCGGCCGTGCGCAGCAGCCGCGCCGCCTGCGCGTACTGCCGGGCCTCCGAGAGCGTCTGACCCGCGAGCAGGCACGCCCCCGCCGGCGCCCCCGGGGCCACCGCCGCGTCGCCGACGGCCCCGGCCGGCGGGTCGGCCTCGATGGCGTCGAACTCCGCCAGGGCGCTGTCCAGCGCGGCCCAGTCGTACCGCACGGCCACCGCCGCTGCGCGCTGGGCGCGCAGGGCCCGCCCGGCGGGGTCGCGCTCCAGGGCCGGCCCCAGCGCCGCCGTGGCGCCGTCCGGGTCGTTGAGGCGCAGCGCGGCCTTGGCCCGGATGATCGCCGCCGGCGCGCTCACGGCCGACCCCCCGCCCGGCGCGCCCGCCAGGGCCGCGCGCGACTCGAGCACGCCGGCGATCTCCTGGGCCGCTTCGAGGTTGAGCGAGAGCACCGCCATCACGCCCAGCCAGTAGCGCGGCTCCCACGCCGACGGGTTGAGCCCGATCGCCTCGCGCAGGGCCTCCTGGGCCTGGGCGTAGTTGTCCTTGCTCAGGAGGATCACGCCCTCGGCCAGCGGCACGCGCCACTCCAGGCCGTCGCGCCGCCGGGCGTCGCCAAGGAGCGCGATCAGGGCCTGGAAGTCCCCCTCAGCGGCGCCCCGCGCCGTCTCGCCCTGGGCGCGCAGGAGCACCAGCGCCGCGCGCACCGCCTCGGCCTGGTCCGCCGGCGTCAGCGGGCCGGCGCCCACAAGCAGGCCCGTCGCCCGGCGCGCCACCGCCGCTGCCAGGTCCAGCCGACCCAGGAGCTCCAGGCCCTCGGCGCGCAGGCGCAGGCCGCGCGGCGACTCGTCCTGCCCGAGCAGGCCCAGCGCCGCCCGAACCTGCCCGCGCAGGAGCAGGGCCTCGGCCCGGTCGGCCGTCGCCGCTGCCGCGTCGCCCAGCGATGGGTCGTGCCAGGCGCCGGCGATCACCGCGTGCCGGGCCCGATCGCCCGGCTCGCTCAGGTCCGCTGCCGTGGGCACGCCGTGACGCAGCCGAGCGGCGCGGGTCTCGGCCTGGCTCAGGAACGGCGCCGTCACCGCGCGGCGGACGGCCGGCGAGAGCTCGTCCATCGGCCCGTCCCCGGCGGGGGCCCCGACGCCCTCGGGCACCGGCAGGGCCGGCGGCGGCGGTGGCACCAGCGGCGCACGCCCCAGGAGCGCGTGGCGCAGCGGCGCCGTGGCGGCGCCATGCGCCGCTGCGTCCTGCCCGGGCGCGCTTGTGCTGGGCGCGCTCGTGCCGGGCGCACCGCCGGAGGGCGCTGCCTCGGGCGCGGTCTGTGGCCCAGCCTCGGGGATCACCGTCGGGCCCTGGATCGGGGGCACCCGGACCGGGATCACCACCCGAGGCGCGGTGGGGGTGGGGGGGGCGGCCTGGTCCACGCTCTCGGAGACTTGCCACCCGGGCTCGCGCGGCGGCTCGGTGGAGAATCGCTCGGGGGACAGGGCGGCGTTGGCCGTCAGCCCCACCAAGAAGACCGCGGCCTGGGTGTCGTCGGTGTTGCGCGCCTGGGCGTAGACCGGGAGCAGGTCGCGCGAGCGGTACCACACGCGGATGTCGCGGAAGTTGCCCGCCTCGCGCGTGCCGGGGCGCGGCCTCAGGCGCAGCTGCTCGGTGCCCTCGAGCAGGCGCAGCAGCGACTCGGTGACGCCCGGCCCGTCGAGGCCGTCGAGCGGGTCGGTCGCGTGCAGCTCGAAGGCCCGGGCCATCTCGTCGCGTTTCTGGCCGATGGGCAGGGGCACCGGCCCGCGCCCGATCCGCGTCGGGTCCGAGTCGCTGCCGGGCCCGGCCAGGAGCCGCCGGATGAAGACCCTGCCCAGGCCGTCGATCTCGGCCAGCCAGGCGCCGTCGAAGACGAACGCGGTGTCCACCGCGCGGGCCTGGCCGTCGACGATCTCGGTGGTGAACCGCACCGCAAAGCGCCGCCTGGACACCCCCGCCCCCGCCCCCGCATCTACACCCGCTGCCACGCCCGACGTGACCGAGCCGGGCGCCGGCGCGGCGCCGGGTCCGCTCTCGCCCACCGGCGAGCCGTCCTGAGCGAAGGCCAGCGTCCCCCTGCGTATGTGCTGTCCGCCGCCCTCGATCTCCGGGAAGGTGCGGATGAACTGGATCTGGGCCTCGAGCGTGCCGAGGGTCTGGTCGGCCGTTTCCAGCCGTCTGAGCAGGTCGTCGGTGCGCGGGTCGATCGGCGTGCTCGACTGGGCCGTGCCGGCGCCCTGGGCCGGCGGCGCGGCGCTGGGCGCGGTGGTGTGCACGGGGGGCGCTGCGACGCCTCGGGACTCCGGCCACGCCCCGCGCACGCCCATGGGCAAAGACAGGCACAGGGCCAGGCACACGCTCGTCCGCCGATAGCTCATGGCTTGTCCTCCAGCCGCAGGAACATGTACGAATCACGCCGGGGTGTCGATGCGAGAATCGGGCGGGTCGGCCTGGATCGGTCGCGTTTGGGGCCGATCCGGCTGCGCGCAAGCGCCGAGCGTCGCCAGGTGGTCGCGGAGGATGGCCGCAGCGGCCAGGGCGTCTCGGCGGGATTTTTTCTGGCCGTGGGTCAGGCCGGAGCGTGCCATGGCCCAGTCGGCGTCGGCGGAGGTGAGGCGTTCGTCGCGCAGGTCTACCTCCAGGCCCGTGGCCGAGGCCAGGCGCTGGGCGAAGGCGCGCACGGCCTTGGCGCGCGGGCCCTCGGTGCCGTCCATGTTCAGGGGCAGGCCCACGACCAGCCGTGCCGGGCCGTGCCGGTCCACCGCCTGCGCGATCGCCCCGAGCAGGTCCGCGCCGCCGCGGCGTGCGATGGGGACCAGCAGCGCCCCCGCCGGCGAGACCAGCCCGGTGACGGTGTCGCCCACGGCCAGGCCGGTGCGCTTGTCTCCCAGATCGATGGCCATCAGGCGCATTAGCGGGATGATTGCCTGGCGCCGGCGAAGACGGCGGCCAGGAGCTGATCGGCCGAGATCGCCCCCGCGGGGGCGCGCGCTGCCGCGACGGTCACACGGTGGGCGGCCTCGTCGCGCGACTCGCCGAGGGCGACCAGGGCCTCGACGGCGTCGCCCTCGGGGGTTCCCGGCGGGGGGCCGGGGGGCGGCGCGGCGGGGGTGGGTCGGCCGTCGGCGGCCGGGCTGACCAGGTGCGCCGGGTCGGCGAAGGGCGCGGCCTTCTGGTGCAGCTCCAGGACGATGGTGTCGGCCAGGCGTTTGCCGATCTCGGGCAGCTCGGTCAGGGCGCGGGCGTCCTTGCGGACGATCGCGGCGGCGATGTGCGGGGCCGGCCGGGCCATGGCGCGCAGGGCCTTGCGCGGGCCGATGCCCTTGACGGTCGTGAGCAGCTCGAAGAACTGGCGCTCGGCCGGGGAGGCAAAGCCGAGCAGCCGCGGGGCCAGGTGCGCTCCCTGGTTGTGTGATTCGAGGTACAGGTGCGTGTGCACCGTCACGGCGTGGCCAAGCAGCGGGAGCAGGTCGGCGGCCAGGTACGCCGGCAGGAGCACCGTGACGGCCAGGCCCGGCCCCAGGGCCAGGTCTGCGGCGTGCCCGTCGAGGGATTCCAGGGTGCCGCGGAGGCGGGCGAGCATGCCGGAGCGTATCGCGGCTGGGCCGGCCGCGCCCGGGGCGCATCCGTGGGCGTGTGGTGGGCAAAACCGGCGGTATTTCACTTGAAAAACGCGGTGTTTTGCGGGCCGGTCGGGGCGCGGTCGTCGGCGGGTGCGGCTATGATGGTCACCGAGCGGAGCGGGCTCAATTCGGGGGCCGCGGCGCGGCTCGGGCGTGGGCCCGGGCGGGCCCGCGGCGCATGAGCGAAGGGAGCGCCTTGGCACAGCACTCGACGCAGCGGAGCGACGATCAAGCGAACACCGGGCCCGCGGGCGCGCCCGAGAGCGGGGGCGTCAACGGGTCGGCCGGGGGTGTTGCCGGCGCGTACGGCGCCGAGCAGATCCAGGTCCTCGAGGGCCTGGAGGCGGTGCGCAAACGCCCCGGGATGTACATCGGCGGGACCGGCGTGGGCCCGCTGCACCACCTGGTGTGGGAGGTGGTGGACAACTCGATCGACGAGGCGATGGCCGGGCACGCCACCTTCGTGTGGGTGACGGTGCAGGCCGACGGCTCGGTGAGCGTGCTCGACGACGGCCGCGGCATCCCCGTCGAGCCCAAGAAGCACGAGAACCCGGCCTACGACGGCAGGCCGGCCGTCGAGATCGCCATGACGGTTCTCCACGCGGGGGGCAAGTTCGGGCAGGAGGGCTCGGCGTACAAGGTCTCGGGGGGCCTGCACGGGGTCGGCGTGTCGTGCGTCAACGCGCTGTCGGCCTGGCTGGAGGCGGAGGTCTACCGCGGCGGGCTGGTGCACCGGATCGGGTTCGAGCGCGGGCGCACGAGCCGGGCGCTGGAAGTGATCGGGCCGGTGCCCGAGTCGCTCGGCGTGCGGACCGGCACCCGGGTGACGTTCATGCCCGACGGGGAGATCTTCGAGGACACGCGGTTCGACTTTGCCACGCTCGAGCACCGGCTGCGCGAGCTGGCGTACCTCAACCCCGGGGTGACGATCCGCCTGAGCGACGAGCGCGTGGGCGCCGACGGCAAGCCCAAGTCGGCGGTCTTCCGGGCCGAGCGCGGGCTGGTCGAGTACGTCGAGCACCTGATGACGGGCAAGCAGGCGGTGAGCGAGCCGGTGTGGGTGCGCAGGCAGGACGGGGCGTCGTCGCTGGGGATCGAGGCGGCGATGCAGTACCACGACGGGTACAACGAGGCGGTGCTCGGGTTCGCCAACAACATCTTCAACAAGGACGGCGGGACCCACGTGCAGGGGTTCAAGGTGGCCCTGACGCGCGTGATGAACGCGTACGCCAAGAAGGCGGGGATCCTCAAGGACAACGACCCGGTGCCCACCGGCGAGGACCTGCGCGAGGGGCTCATCGCGGTGGTGTCGGTCAAGCTGGCCAACCCGGCCTTCAACAACCAGCCCAAGGAGCGCCTGCTCAACCCCGAGGTGGAGCCGTTCGTGAGCCAGGCGATGGGCGAGCAGCTCGGGGCCTGGCTCGAGGAGCACCCGGCCGAGGCCAGGCGGCTGGTGCTCAAGGGGATCGTGGCGGCGCAGGCCCGCGAGGCGGCGCGCAAGGCGCGGGACCTCAAACGCAAGAGCGCGCTCGACGGCGGCTCCATGCCCCACAAGCTGCGCGACTGCAAGACGCGCGACGTGGAGCGGAGCGAGCTGTTCATCGTCGAGGGCGACTCGGCCGGCGGCTCGGCCACGCAGGGCCGCGACGTGGAGACGCAGGCCATCTTGCCCCTGCGCGGCAAGCTGCTCAACGTGGAGAAGGCCCGCATCGACAAGATGCTGGCCTTCGAGGAGATCCGCACGCTGATCAGCGCGCTGCGCTGCGGCATCGGCGCCGAGTTCGACGCCGCCCGCCTCCGCTACGGCCGGGTGGTGATCATGACCGACGCCGACGTGGACGGGAGCCACATCCGCACGCTGCTGCTGACGTTCTTCTTCCGCCAGATGCCCGAGCTCATCCGCCGGGGCCGGATCTTCTGCGCCCAGCCCCCGCTGTACCAGCTCGTGTGGGGCAAGGGCAAGCAGCGCCGCGTCCAGTACGTCCTCAACCAGGCCCAGATGGACGCCACGCTCAGCGAGCAGGGCCTGGCGCGGTCGCGGCTGGTGGTCCGGGCGCGCGGCTCGATCGCGGGGGGCCCCGAGTCCTGGAAGCGCGCCGGCCAGCGCCCCGACGAGGAGCGGGCCTTCGAGGGCGACTCGGCCGTGCGCCTGGTGCGATTGCTCCAGCGCTTGCACGAGCTGGTGACGATCGCCGAGCGACGCGGCGTGCGGTTCGGGGCGCTCCTTGCCAGCCGGGCCCGCGACCCCGAGGGCCGCGGGAGGCTGCCGACCCACCACGTGTGGGTCCCGGCGGGGGCGGGCGGGTCGGCGGGCGACGACGCCTGGGCCTGGAGCGCCGAGGGGGCGCTGGCGCGCCTGGCGCGGGCCGGCGTGCGCGTCGAGGCGGGGCCGCAGGCGCCGGCCGAGGGCGCCACCGGCTCGGTGGCCGTCATGCGCGAGCTGCACGAGAACCGCGAGCTGGAGAAGATATTCGAGCAGCTGACGCGCCTGGGGCTGACCATCGACGACTGGGCGCTCCGCCGCGCCGAGTCGATCACCGGCGAGCCGATCCCCACGCGCTTCGCCTGGGAGCCCCTGGCCGGCGCCGGCGACCAGGGCCACGCCGACCAGGGCCACGCCGAGCCGGAGGTCGCCCCCGCCGAGCCCGAGGGCGCCGCCAGCGGGCGGGAGCGCAACGGTCAGGCCCCCAAGGACCCGCGCGGGGCCGAGGAGGCCGAGAACCTCGCCGGCGTGCTCAGGGCCCTCCACGACGTGGGGCGGCGCGGCGTGGAGATCAAGCGCTTCAAGGGCCTTGGCGAGATGAACTCCTCCGAGCTGCGCGACACGACCATGGACCCGGCCCACCGCACGATGCTGCGCGTCAACTGGGACGTGGCGTCGGAGGCCGACCAGCTCTTCTCGATCCTCATGGGCGAGGACGTCGAGCAGCGCCGCCGGTTTATCGAGGAGCACGCGCTGGAGGTCAAGAACCTCGACGTGTGACGCGCCGCGGCGGACGCGGGCCGGCCCCGGCGGTACCCTCGTCCATGGCAGACTCAGCCGAGGCGCTCGGGTGCGTGGTGCTCGAGCCGGTCCTGTTCGAGAAGGTCTGGGGCGGCGACCGCCTGGCTGCGCTGGGCAAGCGCGTCGCGCCCGGGGCCAGCGTGGGCGAGAGCTGGGAGCTGGCCGACATGCCCACCACCTCCGCGTCGGGCGCGGGCGGGGGCGCGGTGCGCACGGCGGTGCGGCGCGGCTCGGCCCCGGCGGGCGTCACCGTCGGCCGGCTGCTGGCCCAGCACGGCCGCGCACTGCTGGGGGGCGACCCGGCGGCGCCGGTCCCCGCGGCGTTCCCGCTGCTGGTCAAGTACCTCGACGCGCGGCAGAATCTGTCGGTCCAGGTGCACCCGTCGGCGGCGTACGCGGCGGCCAACCCCGGGGCGCACCTCAAGACCGAGTGCTGGCACATCGTCGACGCCGAGCCGGGCGCGGTGATCTACAAGGGCGTGCGGCCCGGCGTGGACAGGGCGCGGTTCGAGGCGGCCCTGCGCCACGGCGACGGGTCGGGGGTGGTCGGGCTGCTCGGGGCGGTGCCGGCGGTCCCGGGCCAGTGTCACAACCTGCCCAGCGGCACCGTGCACGCGCTGGGGGCCGGGGTGGTGGTGGCCGAGGTGCAGACGCCCAGCGACACCACGTTCCGCGTCTATGACTGGGGCCGGGCCGGGCGCCAGCTGCACGTCGACCAGGCGCTGGCGTGCGTGCAGTTCGAGCCGGCCCGCGACGCGGCCTCGCTCCCCGAGCGCAGCGGGCGGGCGCGGCTGGTCAGCACGGGGTTCTTCGTGCTCGACGGCGTGCGCGCCGGGCCGGGCGAGCACGTGCCCGTGGCTGACGGGGCCGGCGGCGGGGGCGCCTGCGTGGTCATGCTGGTGCGCGGGGCGGGCAGGCTGATCGACCGCGCCGCGCCGGCCGGTGACGCGGGCGTGGCCCTGTGCGCCGGCGACACGGCCCTGGTGCCGGCGGCGGTGGCCCAGCGGGTCTACGCGCGCATCGACGGGGCGGCCGAGCTGCTGATCGCGCGGCTGGTCGTTTGACCGCGCCGCTGGCCTGGTCGCCCGGCGGGTGGCTCAAAGGCGCGACCGGGCCGGCCAGAGGGCCAGAGGGCCGGGCGGGCAGCGCGATCGAGCGATCAGCGCGAGAAGGCGAGGAAGACCTTGCGCAGGGCCCGGCCCACGCCGGCGATCTGCTCGGGGCTCAGGGCGTGGTGCATGGGCAGCGAGAGCACCGACGCGGCAAGGCCGCGGGCGACGGGCCAGTCGCGTTGGCCGGGCACGTGGGCGGCGAAGGCCGGCTGGTCGGGCAGGGCGCGCGGGTAGTGCACCGCGGTGGGGACGCCCTCGGCGGCCAGGGCCTTGGAGACCTCGTCGCGGGTGCGGGCCAGGCGGGCGGTGTCCAGCACGATCGTGTAGAGGTGGTAGGCCGAGACCGCGCCGGGCGTGACGGCCAGCGGGCGGGCCCAGCGGCTCAGCTCGCCGCCGGGGGCCAGGAGGGCGTCGTAGGCGGCGGCGGCGGCGCGGCGGGCGGTGGTCTCGGCCTCAAGGCGATCCAGCCGCGAGCACCCGAGCGCGCCCGTCAGGTCGTTCATGCGGTAGTTGTACCCGACGCGCTCGTGGAGGTACTTGTCGGTCTCGCCGTGGGAGCGGAGGAGCCGGACGGTGCGGGCCAGGGCGTCGTCGTTGGTGGTGATCATGCCGCCCTCGCCGGTGCCCAGGTTCTTGGTGGCGTAGAAGGAGTAGGTGACGGCGTGGCCGAAGCGGCCGATGGGAGCACCTTTGTAGGTGGACAGGTGCGCCTGGGCCGCGTCGTAGACCACGGCCAGGTTGTATCGGGCGGCCAGGGCCTGCACGGCGTCGATGTCCACGGGGCAGCCGTACATGTGCGTGGCGGCGATGGCGGTGGTCCGCGGGGTGAGGCGGCGCTCGGCGTCGTGGGCGTCGATCTGGCCGGTGCGCAAGTCGGCGTCGGCGAAGACCGGCCGCGCCCCGCGGGCCACGATCATGCTGGCGGTGGCGATGTAGGACCAGGCCGGGACCAGCACGTCGTCGCCGGGGTTGATCAGCGGCTCGTAGGCCAGCTGGAGCGCGCAGGTGCCGTTGGCGCAGGTCATGGCGTGCCTGGCCCCCGAGAGCGCGCCGAAGCGCTGCTCGAGCTCCTCGCACTTCTTGGACGCGCGCAGCATCCCCGAGCGCGCCACCTCGGTGATGGCCTGCACGTCCGCCTCGGTGGGCTTGCTCACCATGAAGGGGACCGGGGGCGCGACCGCGGGCGAGCCGCCGTCCTGGGCCAGGCGTTCGGCCGGGCGCAGCGACGCCTGCGCTGCCGGCTGCGCGGCGGCGGGGTTCGAGGGGTTGGAGAGGGGGGCGGCAGCGGGGGGCGTGTGGGAGGATGGCGCGGGAGGGTTCGAGAGTGCGGACATCCTGATCTCCGTGCCGGTCGGCGCCCGTCGTATGGTCAGGCCTTGGGCGTGCGATCTGGCGAGTATGGGACCGGGAACAATAGCGGCCGACCGGTGCGCGCGGCGCTGGATCAGCGGCCGCAAACGCCCGATCCAGGCCAAAGATCCCCCGCCCCGCGTGTGCCGTGCGCATACACGCGGGGGCGGCTACGGCCCAGTCGCCATGGAGCCCCCCGATGACCCAGCAGCAGACCCACACCGGCCAGACGACCGCGGCTGAGCCGCTCCGGCTGCACCTTGGCGGGCAGGTGGCCCTGCCCGGGTGGAAGATCGTGGACATCCAGAAGCGGCCCGAGGTGGACTACGTCGGCAGCGTGACCGACCTGTCGGCGTTCGCCGACGGGACGGTCAGCGAGGTCTACGCCTCCCACGTGTGGGAGCACCTCTCGCACACGGGCGAGGTGCAGAAGGCCGCGGCGGAGGCGTTTCGGGTGCTCCGGCCGGGGGGCGAGCTGAAGGTGGGCGTGCCGGACCTGGACGTGATCTGCCGGCTCTTCCTGGACCAGCGCCTGACGATGTCCATGCGGCTGCACGTGCTCAAGTACATCTACGGCGGGCAGATCGACGGGTACGACTACCACAAGTTCGGGTTCAACTTCCCGGTCCTGGGCCAGCTGCTCCACGAGACGGGCTTTGTGGAGATCACCAAGCTCCCGTCGTTCGGGATCTGCAACGACTGCACGGAGATCAACTTCTACGGCGCGCGGATCAGCCTGAACGTTCGCGCCAAGCGTCCCGGCTGAGCCGCGGGCGGCGCCGGGCCCGTTGGGGGACGCCGGTGCGCGGGCGCCCGCCGCTGGTGCCCTCGGGGGGGCTTACTTGAGCAGGCGTTCGAGGTAGTGGATGTCGACCCCGCCCTCGACGAAGGCGGCCTCTTCCATCAGGCGCTGGTGGAGGGGGATGGTGGTCTTGATGGGCTCGACGCGGAACTCGCGCAGGGCCCTTGCGGTGCGGGTGATGCACTGGCGGCGGTCGTCGGCGTGGACGATGAGCTTGGCGACCATGGAGTCGTAGAACTTGGGCACGACATAGCCGGCCACGACGTGGGTGTCCATGCGCACGCCGGGCCCGCCGGGCGGGTGCCAGGTCTGGACGGGGCCGGGCTGGGGCATGAAGCCGCGTGCGGGGTCCTCGGCGTTGATGCGGCACTCGATGGCGTGGCCGCGCAGCTGCACGTCGCGCTGGGAGAAGGGGAGCCGCTCGCCGGCGGCGACGCGGATCATGGTCTTGACGATGTCGATGCCGGTGACCATCTCGGTGACGGGGTGCTCGACCTGGACGCGCGTGTTGACCTCGAGCATGTAGAAGTTCTTGGCCTGGTCCATCAGGAACTCGACGGTGGCGGCGCCGTGGTACTTGGCCTGGGTGATGAGCCTGACGGCCGACTGGCAGACCGGCTCGATCTTGGCGCGGTCCAGGCCGGGCGAGGGCGCCTCCTCGATGAGCTTCTGGTGGCGGCGCTGGACGGAGCAGTTGCGCTCCCAGAGGTGGACGGCCCCGCCGTGCTTGTCGCCGATGACCTGGATCTCCACGTGCTGGGCGTGCTCGAGGAACTTCTCGATGAACACGGCGCCGTTGCCGAAGGCGGCCAGGGCCTCGGCGGAGGCTGCGCGCAGGTTGGAGCGCAGCGCCGCCTCGTTGTGGCAGACGCGCATGCCCCTGCCGCCGCCGCCGGCCGAGGCCTTGATGATGACCGGGTAGCCGATGGACGCGGCCAGGCGCGCGGCCTCTTCCTCGTCCTCCAGGGCGCCGGGCGAGCCGGGGAAGATGGGCACCCCGGCCTCCTTGGCGGCCAGCTTGCACGATACCTTGTCCCCCAGGCGGGCCATGGCCTCGGGTGTCGGGCCGATGAACTCGATCTTGCAGTCCCGGCATGCCTGGGCGAACTCGGCCCGCTCGGAGAGGAACCCGTAGCCGGGGTGGATCGCGTCGACGTTGGCCACCTCGGCGGCGGCGATGATCCGGCCGATGTTGAGGTAGCTCTCCTTGGCCGGGCCCGGGCCGATGCAGATCGCCTGATCGGCAAGGCGCAGGTACGGGGCGTCGCGGTCGGCCTCGGAGTACACGCACACCGGCTCGACGCCCAGCTCCCGGCAGGCGCGGATGACGCGCAGCGCGATCTCGCCACGGTTTGCGATCAGGATTCGTGTAAACATGTTGGTGTGCTTCGGGCTCGGGCCGGGCGCGCTCAGGCCGGGCGGACCATGTAGAGCTTCTGGCCGTACTCGACCGCCTGCCCGTTCTTGACGAGCACGCGCTCGATGGTCCCGGTGGCCTCGGCCTTGATCTCGTTGAAGACCTTCATCGCCTCGATGAGGCAGACGGTCGTCTCGGGGCTCACCGCGGTGCCGACGGAGGCGAACGGCGGGCTGTCCGGGTTGGCCGCGGCGTAGAACGTCCCGACCATCGGGCTGGTGATGGGCACCAGGCCCGCGTCGGGCGGGGCGCCCGCGGGGGGGGCGGCCGGGGCGGGAGTCCCGGGCCCGCCGGGGGGGGCGGGGGCGGCCGCCGGGGACCCAGCGGGGTGCGGCGCGGCCCCGGCCGGGTGCGCGCCGCCGAAGACGCCGGGCATCGGCCCCGGCCCGCCGTAGATGACCGGCTGATGGTTGACGATCGTCGTCGCCGGCGCGCCGCGCTTGAGCTGGACCGTCTGGTCCGAGTCCTGGAGGTGGACCTCGGTCAGGCCGTGCTCGGCCATGAGCTGCACGAGTTCCTTGAGCTTGGCCAGGTCGATCATGCGTGTGGGTCCGTGATGATGGGGGGGCCCCGGGGGCGACGCTCAGCGCGTCGCCCAGCCGATGTCCTTGGGGAGCGTGCAGAGGTTCTTGGCCCCCCGCTGGGTGATGAGATAATCGTCCTCGATGCGCACGCCGCCCAGGCCCGGGACGTAGATCCCCGGCTCGATGGTCACGACCATGCCTTCCTCGAGCGGCCGCGGCGGGGCCATGTGCGACAGCCGCGGGTCCTCGTGCACGTCCAGGCCGATGCCGTGCCCCAGCCCGTGCCCGAAGCGCTCGCCAAAGCCCGCGGCGGCGATGTGCCCGCGGGCGATCGCGTCGGCGCGCTCGGTGGTCAGGCCGGGCGCCAGGGCCGCGGCTGCCAGCTGGTGGGCCTCGAGCACCACGCGGTAGAGCTCGGCGATCTTGGCGGGCCAGCGCCCGAAGGCCACCACGCGCGACATGTCGCTGTGGTAGCCCCCGACGGTGGCCCCCCAGTCAATGAGCAGCGGCCTGCCGGCCCGGTAGCGCACCGACCCGGCCCGGTAGTGCGGCAGCGAGCCGTTGGCCCCGGCGGCCACGATGGTGTCGAAGCTCGGCTTCTGCGAGCCGCCCTGCCGCATGGCGTGCTCGAGCTCGGCGGCGATGGCCGCCTCGGTCATCGCCTTGCCGCGGCGCAGCGCCGCCCCGACGGCCCCCAGCGTGTGCTCCAGGGCGTCCTGGGCCACGCGCACGGCCTTGCGGATCAGGGCCACCTCGGCGGCGTCCTTGCGCGCCCGCAGGGCCGCGACCAGCCCCGGGGCCTCCACGACGCGCAGGCCGGGGGTCTTTTTCGTCAGCCAGCGGCGCACCGCCAGGGTCATGTGCTCGGGCTGGACGCCCAGGGCCGTCACGCGGCGCTCGGCCAGGACCGAGCCCACGGCCTCGGACATCATGCCCTTGCGGATGAAGACCTCGGCCAGGGCCCTGGTCGGTTCGAGCTCCTCGTCGAAGCGGAAGTCGCTGATGATCAGGGCCCGCGGGGCGGCGCCCGGACCTGCTGCGGGGCCGCTTGCGGGTGCCGCTGCGTCCAGGAGCAGGTACGAGTCCCCGCCGGTGAACCCGGTCAGGTACCCCACGTCGATCGGGTTGGTGATCAGGGCGTGGGAGCAGCCCAGGCCCGCTGCGGCCTGTGCCGCGCGAGCCATGCGCCCGGCGTGCGGCCCGAGCGGGCGCCGCTCGGGGGCGGCTGGAGTGGGGGAGGCGATGGGAGTGGGCTTGGTCCCGGCGCGGGGGCGTGTGCGAGCGCTGATCGGCATGGTCGTGGGCGATGATACCCGCCCGGGCGGCCGGCGCGCGTGGCAGCAGCGGCGGTGCAACCGCGCAGCCGGGGGTGCATACTCGGTGTGATGCACGGCGCGCACCCAGGGCGTTTCTTTGCGGTGGGCCGGGGTACAGGCCGGGCCGGGAAGTGGGGGTGGGGGTGGGGGTGGGTCGTCGCCTGGGCCATGGCCTGTGCGCCCGCCCTGAGCGCGCTGGCGCCGCTGGGCTGGTCGCTGGTGGGGGCGGGCCTTGCAGCGGCGAGCGACCCGGGGCTGCTGCTCCCGGGCGGGACGCTCGCCGCGATGGGCTGGTCGCTGGCGTGGGCGGCGGCGTGGGCCGGGTGCGCGCTGGTCGCGGCGGTGCCCGCGGCGTGGTGGCTGGCGTGGCAGGCCCCGCGGCGCGCTGCCTGGGTCGCGTGCCTGATCGCCGGTCCGGCGCTGGTGCCCGGCTACGTGGTCTTGGCCGGGCTGCGCGTCGGGCGGGCGCCGGGGTGGTGGCTGGGCGACGCGCTCGAGGGCGGCCCCGGCTGGCTCAGCGTGTGGGCCGACCGGGCCTTGGCCGGGCTGGCGCAGGCGGTCTGGCTCTGGCCGGTGATGACGCTGCTGCTCTGGCCGGTCCTGGCCGGGGTCACCGGCGAGGCCGTCGACGCGGCCCGGTCGCTGGGGGCCGGGCCGGCGCGGATCATGCGACTGGCTCTGGGGCAGGCCCGGCGGGGCGTGGCGGCGGTGTGGCTGGCCGGCGCGCTTGTGGGCCTGGGCTCGGCCGTGCCGGCGCACCTGTCGGGGGCCCCGACGCTGGCGGCGCGGCTGTGGTCGGAGCTGGCCCTGCGCCCATCGGCGGAGGTCTGGGCCGGGGCTTGGCCGGTGCTGCTCGTCGCTGTTGCCGGCGCCGCGTGGGCGGCGGGGCTTGTGTGGACCAGCGATGGCCGGGGATGGCAGGCGGGCGCGCCGCCTCGGCAGTGGCGCGCGCCCGGGGCGCGGTCGGCGGCGTTGCTGGGCCTGGGCCTGCCGGCTGCGGTGTGGGTCGGGGTGCTGGCGTTGATGGCCGTGGGGGTGGGGCGTTGGGCGTGGCTTGCCGGCTTTGTGCGCGAGCACGGCGGGGCGGCGGGGCAGTCGGGGGCGCTGGCCCTGGGGGTGGGCGTGGT
>PNJV01000037.1 GCA_013822085.1 Isosphaera sp.
CCCTCACCCCCGCCGGCACACCCGCTGCTGCGCACGCCGCCAGCGCCGAGCCGCGCCCGGGCGATCCCAAGCCCATCGTCAGCTTCGAGCAGTTCGCGGCCCTGGACCTGCGCGTGGCCAGGGTCGTCCACGCCGAGCCGCACCCCAAGGCCGACCGCCTGCTCAAGCTCCAGCTCGACGACGGCTCCGGCACGCCCAGGCAGATCTGCGCCGGCGTGCGCGAGCACTACACGCCCGAGCAGATGGTCGGGCGGCTGATCGTGATCGTGGCCAACCTGGCCCCGCGCGTGATCCGCGGCGAGGAGTCCCGCGGCATGCTGCTCGCTGCCAGCGACGCGCCCAAGGACGCCGGCGACGCGCAGCGCCGCGTCGTCCTGCTCAGGCCCGACGACCAGATCGCGCCGGGATCGATCGTGTCCTGACCGCGCCGGCTGCTCACGCCCACGCCCGGCTCAGCGCAGCGGCGCGCCGGGGGGCGCGGGGGAGTTGGGGGGTGCGGCACGTGGGGGTGAGGGGGGTGGGGGTGGGTCGCGGGGCGCGTCACCGGCTGGGGCAGCCCTGGGGGCGGGCGGCCGTTCGGTGTTGGCGCGGTTCTGCGGGCCACGGCGGGGCGGCGGCGGGGCGCTGTCGATCCCACGGCGCTCGGCCTGTCGCAGCTGCGTGTCGAGGATCTGCTCACGGTTTGCGCGGGTGCGGTCCAGCTCGCCCTGCTCGCGATCGAGGCGCTCGCGCACCCTGCGGATGCTCAGCTCCTGGGCTGAGAGGCGCAGGTCCAGCTGCGCCGTCAGGGCGCGGCGCACCGCCTCGCGGGCGCGGTCGGTGGCCCCCTGGTCGGCCCCGCTGCGGGCCTTGGCCAGCGCCCGGGTGGACTCGATCAGGTCGAGGAAGCTGTTCCCCTCCTGGACCCGGATCTCGAACATCTCGGGGTCGTCCTGCTGGAGCTCGGCCAGGCCGCGCAGGCGCGGCGCCAGGGCGTCGATCACGCGGTCGCGTTCCTGCTCGGATCCGGCCGCCAGGGCCTCGAGCCTGGCGAGCAGCTCGGGGCGGTGCTCCTGGAGCAGGGCGCGCAGCTTGGTGCGCTCGGCCGGGCTTAGGCGCGGGGGCGTGCCCGCGCCCGGCAGGGACCGGGGCTCGCCGGGGGCGGGCGTGGCGCGGCTGCGGTCGAGCCCGCCAAAGAACCGCTCCAGGTCGCGCTCGGGCCAGCGCAGGCCGGCGCGCAGGGAGCGCAGCTCGGTGTCGAGCACCTGGCGGACATCGGCGATGGGCTCGCCCGCGTCGAGGCGGCGCACGGCCGAGGCCAGGCGCTCGCTGGCGGCGCTGAGCGACTCGGCCCAGCGGGTCAGGAAGCCGCGGGCGGCCTCGCGGTTGAGGGGCGTGTCCTGGACCGGGGGGCGTGGGCGCTGGGCGTCGTCGCTGCTGCGTTGGGACTGCTCGCGGAGGCGATCGATGGCCCGCTCGCGGGCCGCCGGCGGCAGACGCGGCCCGCTGGGCCGGGCGCGTGGCGGGGCGGGCTCGTCGGGCGTGGGCAGCGGGGGGGAGGCCGGCGGTGCGGCCGGGGTGGCGGGCGGAGTGGCGGGGGCCGCTGAGGAGTAGCCGGACGCCGTGGCCAGCGCGATCGCAACCGCCAGCGCTGCGCGCCAGGCGCGCGGGCCGCCGGCAGGAGCCGACGCTCGGCGCGGGGCGGGTCGCTGGCACACGGGCTGGGCGCGTGGGGGCATCAGAGGGCTCCGGCGCCGTCGGGGCTGTGGTCCAGGTCCAGGCCGATCCAGGCGGTGTCGGTCGAGTCGGCGAAGAGGTCGTCGCCGAGGGCGTCCAGGTCGGAGCTTGGGACCAGCTCGTCGAGGCTGGCCCAGAGGCTCAGGGCCAGGCCGACGGAGTCGTCGTGGGTCTGGGCCGTTGGGGCAGCGGTGAGCGTGGTGCCCGCGCCGCCGGAGGGCCAGACGCTGGGCCCCAGGACGGCCAGCAGGGCTGCGCCCGCGGTGAGCGCGACGGCGGCGGCCAGGCGGGCGCGCCAGAGGATGGCGCGCGTGGCGTGGGTCAGCGCGCGGCGCTGGACGAGCTGGCGGGCCGGGTCGGGCGCGTCGAGCGGCTCGGTCAGGCGGAGCGCCGGCTCGCTGCGCAGGGCGCCGAGCGAGGCCAGGGCCACGCGTTGCTCGAACCCGGCTGGGGCCGCTGCGCGTTCGGAGGCGGCCAGCGCGTCGAGCGCCGACTCGAGGGCGCGCAGGTCCGGGGGGGTGGCGGAGTGGTGCCGGCTGGGGTGAGGGGTGGTCATGGGTCCGTCTCCGGGGTGATTGTTCCTGCCAGCATGTCCTTGAGCTTGCGCAGCGCCCGGTGGTGCCGGGCTAGGAGCGTGCCCAGGGGCTCGTCGAGTGCGGCGGCGATCTGAGCGAACGAGAGGCCGGCGTGGTGGCGCAGCTCGATGATCGCGCGGTCGGCGTCGCTCAGGCGGGCCATGGCGCCGCGGAGGGCGGCGGCCTGCGTCTGACGCGACTCGCGCCCCTCGGCCGACTCGGCGGGCGGTGCCGCGTCGCGCTCGAAGTGCTCCGGGTCGGTCGGCTCGGCCTGGCGGGAGAGGCGGCGGGCCTCGTCGCGCGTGCGGTTCATGGCGATGCGGAAGAGCCACGATTCGAACGCGCCGCGCTCGACGTACGACCCCGAGCGGATCTTGCTGGCCACGGTCACGAGCACCGACTGGGTGACCTCCTCCGCCAAGTCCGCCCGGCGGATGCGGGAGCGCACCAGCGCAAAGACCCGGCGGGCGTACCGCCCGACCAGCTCGCGCCACGCCGCCTCGTCGCCACGGGCCGCGGCCGCGAGCACCGCGGCCAGACCGTCCGGGTCCGGGCTGGGCTCGGGCGAACGGCCCGGCGCAGCGCCGGCGTCGGTGGCACCGAGAGGCACGCTGGTGCGGGATGGGGTCAGTTCGGCCACGTCCGCACCAGGCTCCGTTGGGTATACGCCCGCCGGGCGGGGCTATTGCACGGTTCTGCGCTCGCAGCGGCGCATCGTCGGATGCCGAAGCTGCTACGGTCATTGGGAACGTAGGGTGGCCATTGCCCATGCCGGACGAACGCTCACAGAGCCCCCAGGTTCAAACGAGACTGCCAATGCACACCGGTGTCGCCTATGCGGTCGTCACGACCCACCCTGATCAGGGGACGATGGATCGGTACGTTCAGTGGCTATTGCACGAGCACGCAGCGCAGGTGATCGCCTCAGGGGCGCGGTCGGCCGAGGTGATCCGCGTGGCCCCTGATGGCCAGGGCCAGGCGAATCGGTTCAAGGCCATGATAGTGTACAAGTTCTCGGACGTTACGGCGTACGAGCGGTACATCAGCGAGCATGCGCCGAGGCTGCGTGCCGAGGGCAAGGCGTTTCTCGAAACGCTGCCCGGGGCTGCGCAGATCGGGTTTGAGCGGTGGTGGGGGGAGGTTGTCGGGGGGCTCTGAAGCGCTTGGGCGTAGCGCGAGGGTGGCTCGGGCGGGTCGGTCGCGTGGTGCTCGTTGCGTGCGCGGGTCGGGGCCGTACGCTCGGTCATGAGCGTGCGATACCGGCACACGGTGCTGCGGGCGGGGAAGTTTCGGCTGGACGCGGGGTCGATGTTCGGGCTGATCCCGCGCGCGGTGTGGTCGCGCACGGTGCCGGCCGACGAGCACGGCCGGGTGGAGCTCGAGCAGAACTGCCTGCTGCTAGAGCGCGTGGCCGGCGGCGGCGGTGCGCCCGGGCCGGAGCGGGTGCTCATCGAGGTCGGCAGCGGGGACAAGCTCGACGCCAAGGGGCGCGGGCTCCTGGCGATGGAAGGGCGGACGGTGGTGGACGCGCTGGGTCAGGCGGGCGTGTCGCCGGAGGGGATCGGGGCGGTGGTGGTGAGCCACCTGCACTTTGATCACGCCGGGGCGCTGACTCGGCTGGCCCAGCCCGGGGAGCGCCCCGAGTGGGTCGGCCCTGCCAACAGCTTCGGCGGGCCGCGCGGCGAGCACGGCGTGGTGGCGACGTTCCCCAATGCACAGATATATGTGCAACGACGCGAGCTGGCGGACGCGCTGGCCAACCGGTCGGTGATGACGCGGACGTACTTTGCCGACCACGTGCAGGCCGCGCGTCCGAGGCTCGTCGTCGTCGATTCGCCGGCGCCCTTTGCCGCCGGCCAGGTGCCCGATCGCGGGCAGAGGCCGGCGGCGCCGCTGGAGGACCGCCAGACGGAGATCGTGCCCGGCGTGTTCGTGTTCTGCGCTCCCGGGCACACGTGGGGCCAGCAGGCGGTGTGGTTCGAGTCGGCCGAGGGCGGCGGGGTGTGCTTCGTGCCCGACGTGATGCCCACGGCGTGGCACGCGGGCGCGGCGTACTCCCTCGGGTACGACGTGGAGCCGTACACGAGCATGATCACCAGGGGCTGGCTGCTCGAGGAGGCGGCAGCCCGCGGGTGGCGGGTGGTGCCGGCGCATCATCCCGGCGCCGCAGAGTGGCGCGTGGAGCGCACCGGCGGCGGGCTGGCCGGGGGCGGCTGGTACGAGCTGCGCGAAGCGCCCGCGGTTGAGGCAAAGGCGCGAACGGTCAGCGACGCCCGGGGCGTATGATGGGCGTGCGCGGCCGCCCGGGCGGGCGCAGCGGACGGGAGCGGACCACACGGTGACGACGACGCCGATCACCAGCGTGAGCGAGCCGGGCGGGGAGCCGGCACGGCCGCGCGCCGGCGCGGGGCCCAAGTATCGGCGGACGCTCTTTGATCGGATGGAAGTGTTCGTGGCCCGGCTGACGACGCGGAGCACGTTCTGGCACAGGGTGGCGTCGCTGGTGTGGCTGCCGTACGCGTTCAAGAGCGGGATCAAGATCAAGCGGCTGGGGAGCAACGCGTTCTCGGCGGTGCTGCCGTTCCGGCGGTTCAACCGGAACTGGTACAACGCCATGGCGGGCGCGTCGCTGCTGGCCAACGCGGAGATCGCGGGGGGCATGTACATCTACGGGATCACCGGGGGCGACTACACGGTTGTGTGCAAGGAGCTGCGGTACCGGTTCTTGCGGCCGTGCTTCGGGCCGGCGGTGTACCGGGTCAACGCCGAGGCGGACCTTGGCGCGATGCTCAAGGCCGGCGGCGAGTTCAACTACGACATCACGATGGACGTGGTGCAGCAGATCCCGACGCGCGGGCTCGGGCGCGAGGTGCGTGTGGGCCGCTGCTGGGCGACGTTCCACGTGACGCCCAAGGCCATGCACCAGGCGCGCAAGGCCCGTCGCGGCCGCGCAGCGGCCGGCGGAGGCCAGGCGTCCGGGGGAGCCCCCCACGACGCGGGGCCGACGCCCGACGCCCAGGCGGCCCCGGCCGAGCCTCACACGCCGCGGCCGGGCGTCGCGCCGTCGAGTGACCACGCCCAGGCGCGGCTGACGGCATGACGCGCCCGCTGCGACCGACCGCGCCGGCCACGCCGACGGACCGCTGCCACCACCCGGCGTCGCTCGAGGACGCCGAGCTGGTCGCCCAGTGCCAGGTGCGCACCGACCGCAGCGGCGGGCCCGGGGGTCAGAACCGCAACAAGCTCGAGACCGCGGTCTTCGTGCGGCACGAGCCGACGGGGATCGAGGCGGCCGCCCACGAGTACCGCACGCAGCTGGAGAACAAGCGCCTGGCCCTGCGCAGGCTGCGGCTCGAGCTGGCCACGCGCTGGCGGGCCGGTGCGCCGCGGCCGGCCAAGCCGGTGGGGCGCTCGGTCGAGGACTTCCTGGCGACGCTGGACGCGAGCATCCGCGAGCCGGTCTCGGCCTCGGGGCTGTGGAGGTCGCGCGTGCGCGGGCGGCGGATCGTGTGCAGCCCGGAGCACGCCGACTACCCGTCGCTGCTCGCTGAGGCGATGGACGCGGTCGCTGCGAGCGGGTGGGACCCGCGGCCGGCGGCGGAGCGGCTGGGGGTGACGCCGACGCAGCTGGTGCGGTTCGTCAAGGACCACGCGCCGGCCCTGGAGGTGTGGAACGCCGAGCGGCACCGCCGGGGGCTGCACGCGCTCAAGTGATCGGGGTCAGGCCAGCTCGCGCGGGGCGGCTTGGGCGCCGGGCCCGGGGGCTTTGGCGTGGATCGGCGGCGTGTGGGTGGCGGGCGCCGCCATGGCGGGGCGTGGGTCGGCGGCGCCCAGGCGGGCCAGCTTGGCGGCCCACTCGGCCAGCTCGCGCTGGTTGTCGGACGCCAGCGCGGCCGAGCCGCCGGCCAGGAGCGCGCTCAGGGCGCGGGCCTCGGGGCCCGAGAGCGTCAGGGCGTCCAGGTCGTAGTCGCGCCAGGCCTCCATCGTGATCGGGACGACGGGGGCGATCAGGTCGTGCATGGCCTGGGCGTAGGCGCGGATCTCGTCCTGGGCGTGGGCGTCGAGTCGGAGCGAGAGGAAGCGGAGGATGTTGTGCAGGTCGCACTTCCAGTACCACTCGGTGTAGAGCGAAAGCGGCAGGCCCACGCGGGCCAGCTCGCGCGACACGCCGCGGTCCAGGAGCGACTGGTAGCGCGCGTGGAGGGACTCGGCGGCGTCGAGGTACGCCAGGAAGTCCTGGGCGGTCTGGGTCTCAGCGGCGGCGCGGGCCGGGTCTGCGGGGTCCTGGCCCAGGACGCCGTCGGAGCCCTGGCGGTTGGAGGCGCTCTGCTTGCGCACCGAGCCGAGGGTCGGGCGGTAGAAGCGGTCGGGCATCACGGAGTACCGGCCGGAGTACTCGTTGACGTTGGCGGTGCGGTGGCGGATCCACTGGCGGGCCACGAAGATGGGCATGGCGATGTGGAACTTGAACTCGACCATCTCGAAGGGCGTGGTGTGGCGGTTGCGCAGGAGATAGCGGATCAGGCCGCGGTCCTCCTGGACGCGCTTGGTGCCGCGGCCGTAGGAGACGCGCGCGGCCTGGACGATGGCTGAATCGGCGGTCTGGCCCTGGGGCACGAGCCTGGGCATGGCGTCCAGGAGGGCCACAAAGCCGTGCTGATGCACGCGGATCTCTCGGCGGGAGTCCCCGGCCAGGACATCGACCAGCGGCGGGCGCGGGTGATCGGCGGCGGGCTCGGGCTGATGCTGGGGGGTGCTCACGTGGCGTGGCCAGGTGCGGGGCGCCGCGACGCGGCGGGCTGGCGATCGTATCGCGCGTGCGCAAGATCGGGGCGCGAGGGAGCGGTCAAGTGTCAAGGGGCCGGGCCTGCGAGCTGGTGGGTGTCGGCGGGCGGCGCGGCGTGCTGGGCGTGCTGGGGGGGCTGGGTGCGGGCGATGTGGCCGGCGGGGCGGGCTCGGGGCGCGGGCGCGACCAGGGCTGACTGGCCAGGTCGTCGCGGTGGGTGTTGATCCAGAGCGGGTTGCCGGCGCGGTAGGCGGCCCGGGCCAGGACGTGCCCGGACACGGGCGCGGTGAGCGCAAAGAGGAACGAGATGAGCAGGGCGAAGGCCGCGGCCGTCGGCGTGCCCAGCTGCACCGCCACGCCCAGGGAGACGAGCCACATGCCAAGCGTCACGGCCTTGGTGGAGGCGTGCATGCGCAGGTAGGTGTCGGGCAGCCGGGCCACGCCCAGGGCCGCGACCAGCGAGAAGAACACACCCAGGGGGATCAGGGCGGAGGCGATCCAGTCGCGCAGGGTCATCGGGACACCCGCCTCTCGACGTACGCGGCGAAGGCCACCGTGCCCACGAAGAGCACCGCGGCGACCAGCAGGGCCACGGACATGAACAGGACGCGCTCGGTCATGGCGCTGAGCAGCACCAGCAGCCCGGCGAGCATGGCCGAGAGGGTGTCCAGGGCCACGGCGCGGTCGGGCAGGGTCGGGCCGCGCACGAGCCTGTAGAGGGGCAGCGCGGCGCCGATGGTCAGGGCGGCGGCGGAGATGGTCAGGACCACCGCCAGGGGCGCCGGCAGGTCGGCGGTGATCATCGGGCGACCTCCAGGGCCTTGTCGCGGAAGGAGGTCAGGATGGGCCGGAGGGCGGCGTCGGGGTCGGCGGCGTCCAGGACGTGCACATAGAGATGTGATTTGTCCGGCGAGACGTCCAGGCTGATCGTCCCCGGGGTCAGGGTGATCATGTTGGCCAGCAGGGTGATCTGGGCGTCGGAGAGGCCGGCGGTGGGAACGGCCAGGATGGCGGGGCGGAGGGGGGCGATGGGCCCGAGCGTGATGCGCGCAACGGCGATGCAGGACTTGACGACCTCGGCGATCATGAAGGCTGTGAACGGGACCAGGCGTAGCGCGCGGGAGAGGCTCGAGCGAGAGGGCGGGGCGGTGGTCGCGGGGCTGGGAGTGGCCGCAGGGGGTGCGGGGGGTGCGGGGGAGGCGGCGTGCTCGCGCCGGGCGACCAGCGCAAGCGCCGCGAAGCTGACCGCGGTGCCGACGGCCAGGTGCGCCAGCGTGACGAGGTTGAGCGAGGCGCACCAGAGCACGCCCATGAGCGTCGAGAACGCCAGGCGCATCACAGGGGCTCCTCCGGCGGCGTGGGCGCTTGGGCGGGCTCGGTTGTGGGGTCCTGTCCCAGCACGGTGCCGACGTAGAGCGCCGGGCGGAGGACCTCCTGGGCGGCTCGGCGGCACAGGTCCAGGGCGGGGCTGGGCCAGAGGCCGATGAGCAGTGCCAGCCCTGCCAGCAGCCCGATCGGGACGAGCATGAGGGCCGTGTCGCGGTCGGCGGTGGCCGGGTCGCCGGAGAAGTGCATGCGCTTGGTTGGGGGCGCCGCTGGGGCCTTCCAGAAGGCCTGGTCCCAGACCTTGGACATGGAGTACAGGGTCAGCAGGCTCACAAAGAGCGAGACGGCGACGATGGCGTCCTGGCCGGCCTGGACGCCGGCCCGGACCAGGGCGAGCTTGGCGATGAAGCCCGAGAGCAGCGGCACGCCCGCCAGGGACATGGCGGTGACGAAGAAGAGCCCGGCGGTGAGCGGGTGGGTGTGGCACAGGCCGCCCAGCTGCGCCAGCCGGGTGGTGCCGCGGGCGCGCAGGACGACGCCGGAGATGAGGAAGAGGTTGGTTTTGACGGCGGCGTGGTGGACCATGAAGAGGATCGCGCCGGCCAGGGCCAGCTCGGCGACGGGCTGGGACTCGGGCCGGGTGCGCGCAGCCAGCATGGCCACCGCAAAGCCCATGAGCATGTAGCCGATCTGGCTGACGGAGTGGAAGGCCAGGACGCGGCGGATCTCGACGGCCACGGCCGCCCCGAAGACGCCCAGGACCATCGTCAGGCCCGAGAGTGCCAGGAGCCATTGGAAGACGGCGGCCTCCTGGCCCAGGAAGAGCGACGAGGCACGGATGATGGAGTACACGCCGACCTTGGACAGGACGCCGGCCATGAGCGCCGCCACGACGGGCGGGCAGGTGTCGTAGGAGGCGGGGAGCCAGAAGTAGAGCGGCGCAGCGGCGGCCTTGATGGCGAAGGCTGTGAGGATGACGGCGCCGACGGCGGTGACCAGCTGCGGGCGGTCGGCGGCGGGCAGCTTCAGGGCCAGGTCGGCCATGTTGACGGTGCCCGTCAGGCCGTAGAGCACGCCGACGCCGGCCAGGAACAGGCCGGAGGCGATCAGGTTGAGCGTGAGGTAGGCCAGGCCGCCCTCGAGCTGGCGCCTGGTCGAGCCGAGCGTGACCAGGACGAATGAAGAAAGGAGCATGACCTCGTACCACACGTACATGTTGAATATGTCGCCGGTGAGGAAGGCCCCGCTGACGCCCGCGGCGAGCGTGAGCGTCAGGGCGTGGTGCCCGCCCGAGGCGCGGGGGCGATCGACCGAGCCCAGGCCGTGGAGGGCGGCGGCGGCGAGCACGCCGGAGTTGATCAGCAGCATGACGCACGAGAGCGTGTCGGCCACGAGGGTGATGCCGAAGGGCGCCGGCCAGGCGCCGGCCTGGGCTGCGATCGGTCCCAGGCGCAGGACCTGGGCGGTCAGGGCGACCGACGCGGCGAGCGTCGCCAGGGCGGCGCCCAGGCACACGCCGGCCTGGGCGCGCGGCCTGGCCCACATCGCGGCGCACGCGGCGGCGGCGGTCAGCGGGATCAGCAGCGGCAGCGACAGGAGGGCGGCGGTCACGCGTCGTGGCTCCCGATGAGGCGCGGGTCGTCGGTGCCGGCCTGCTGGGCCAGGCGCTTGACGAGCACGATGGAGAAGACCGTGACGGCGAAGGAGATGACGATGGCCGTGAGGATGAGCGCCGGCGGGAGCGGGTCCGGGGCGCCCGGCGGCGGGGAGTCGCTGCCCAGGGGCGCGATGGGCACCAGGCCGCGCACCAGGCCGGCGGCGGTGAAGATCAGCAGGTTCGCCCCGTGGCTGACCAGCGCAAGGCCGATGACGATCTTGGTGGCGCTGCGCCGCAGGGCCAGGAAGAGCCCCGCCGAGTAGAGCGCGCCCACGAGCAGTGCCAGGGCCCAGGTCATGGCTCAGTGCTCCTGCAACCGGAAGATCATGGCGAGCATCGACGCGGCGACGACGACGTAGACGCCGGCGTCGAACCAGATCGGCGTGCCCAGCTTGAGCGTGCCCAGGGCGGGCAGCTGGGCCGAGACCCACAGCCCCGCAAAGAAGCCCGCGCCGCTGAGCAGGCCCGGGATCGCCGAGGTGATCCCCAGCGTCAGGCCCAGGCCGAGCCACCACCGCGGGTCGGGCCCGATGAGCCGACGCGCCCGGTCCGGGCCGTGCGCGATCGCGTACAGGGCGACGCCCGAGGCGGCGATGAGCCCGCCGATGAACCCGCCGCCCGGCTCGTTGTGGCCGCGCAGCAGGACGACGATCGAGAAGAAGGCGAGCACGGGCAGGAGCAGCCGCGTGGTGGTGCGCAGGATCACCGAGTCCAGGGCGTTCACGCCGGCCCCCCGATCGTGGGCGCCCGCCCGGCGAGCGCGCCGTCGGCGGGCGCGTGGGCCGGGTTGGGGTGCGCGTCTGCGGGCTGGCCCGGGGCGCTGGCCCGGGGCCCGGGGCGCTCGGCGCGGACGTCGAGCAGGGCCAGGACCCCCAGGGCCGCGATGGCCAGGACGGTGATCTCGCCGAGCGTGTCGAGCGCGCGGAAGTCGACGATGATCACGTTCACCACGTTTCGGCCGTTGGCCAGAGCGGAGGCGTTCTGGCTGAAGTACGCCGAGACGGGCTCGGCCAGCTGCACGCCGGCGGCCAGCAGCACCAGGCCCGACATCAGTGCGCCGACGCTCAGGGCGATGGCGGCGTCGACGACCCTGGCCGCTGTGAGGCGAAACACGGGGAACCTTGGTAGGTGATAGAGCACCAGGACCAGCAGCACGACCGAGAGGGTCTCGACGGCGAACTGGGTCATGGCCAGGTCCGGGGCGCCGTAGACCGCAAAGAGCGAGGCCACGCAGTAGCCGGCTGCGCCCAGGGCGGCGATGACGGCCAGGCGCGTGCGCAGCAGGACCATCGCCGCCACCGAGACAGCGGTGCCGGCGACCAGGGCCGCCTCGATCGGGCCCACGGGTGTGCGCGGGATCGGCTCGCTGGCGCCCGCCCAGGCGCGCCAGAGCGTGCCCCAGCCGACGACCGAGACGAACCCGAGCGTGACGCGCAGGTAGAAGTGCAGCGAGCCGTTCTGAGTGACGCGTGTGATCGCCTGGGCGGTCCCCAGCACGCCCGAGTACGCCGCGGCGTAGGCGCTCTGCGGGCCGAGCGGGTCCAGCGCGCTTGCGGGCCGGGTGGCGGCGCGGTACGCGCGGCGGAGCGCAAAGACGGCCAGGCCCGCCGCGACCGCCCCGAGGCTCAGGTACAGCGCCGGGCCGGGCTTGACCAGGTGGCCGACGTCGAGGGGGACATCAGCGGCGCCCGGTGCGCCGGGCGAGAGGCCGGCGATGGCGTCGGCCGCGGCCAGGGCCACGGGCGCAGCAAAGAGGCCCGGCGATACGCCGCCGATCAGGCCCGCAAGAGCCATCAGGGCCGGCCCGATCCATAGGGGCCAGGCGGGGCCGTGCGCGTGGGCTGGGTCCTTGGCCGGCGCGTGCGCACCGGCCGAGCTCGGGGCTGCCAGCCAGAACGGGCGGAGGGCGACCTGGGCCGCCATGGCGGCGTTGAGCGCGCCTGCGCCGGCCACGGCGCCGATCAGCCAGGGCGTCCAGCCGCCCTGGAGGGCGTGGAGGGACTCTTTGACCCACAGCTCCTTGCCGGCAAAGCCCAGCAGCCCCGGCACGCCCGCCATGGACAGACCGGCCAGGGCCGCCGCTGTCGCCGTGATCGGGAGCGATCGCCACAGCGCGCCCAGGCGCTCGGAGTCCTTGACGTGCGTGGCGTGATCGACCACGCCCGCCACCAGGAAGAGCGCGCCCTTGTAGAGGGCGTGCGCCAGCAGGAAGACCGCGGCGGCGGTCGCCCCGCCTGCGCCCAGCCCCAGGAGCATGACCATCGTGCCCAGTGAGGAGACGGTGCTGTAGGCCAGGACGCGCTTGAAGTAGGTCTGACGCGAGCCCACGAACGCCGCCCCGAGGGCGGTGGCGGCCCCAACGACGACCAGCGAGCTGTCCCAGAGCGCCACGCCCGAGAGCAGCGGCGAGAGCCGGGCGATGAGGTAGACGCCGGCCTTGACCATCGTGGACGAGTGCAGGTACGCCGAGACGGCTGTCGGGGCCTCCATGGCGCCCGGGAGCCAGGCCCAGAAGGGGAACTGCGCCGACTTGGTGAAGCACCCGGCGAGGATCAGGGCGATGGCCGGCGTCAGGGCCGGGTGATCGAGGACCTCTGCGCGGGTGACCAGCTCGGAGAGCTGGTAGGTGCCCGCGGCCTCGCAGAGCGTGACCAGGCCGGCCAGCAGGGCCAGGCCGCCGGCCCCGGTGGTCAGCAGCGCCTGGGTGGCGGCCTTGCGGGCCTCGGCGCGGTGGTGGTCCAAGCCGATGAGCAGGTAGGAGGTGATGCTCGTCAGCTCCCAGAAGACGAAGGCCAGGAGCGCGTTGTCGGCCAGCACCAGGCCGAGCATGGAGGCCATGAACGCCAGCAGCGTGGCGTAGAACCTGCCCAGGGCGGGGTGGTCGCGCAGCGAGGCGGAGGCAAAGAGCAGCACCACCGCGCCCACGCCGGTGATCAGCAGGGACATGAGCAGGGCCAGGCCGTCCAGCCGCAGGGCCACCTCCAGCCCCAGCTGCGGTGCCCAGGCGAAGCGTTCGAGCGTCACGGCGCCGGCGGTCACGTCGGGGGCGACCCAGGCCAGCCGGGCGAAGACCGAGCCCACGCCCAGGGCCAGCAGCGGCCCCGCGCCGCGGCGCCAGGCCCCGTGGGCCAACGGGGCTGCCAGTGCGAACAGCGAGATGGCGGCGATCGACGCGATGAGCACCGCCTGGGGCCTCCGGAGCGACGCGCAGCGCTCGGCAAGGGGCCGAGGCGGCGGCGGTGGCGATGGTACGCCCATCGCGCGCCGGCGCCGGCCCGGGCGCAACGAAAAGCCCCCGCCGGTGCGCAGCGGGGGCGTTGCGTGGTCATCGCTCCGGGGCGAGCGTGGGGCTGGGCGGGCGCCAGGGGCCCCCGGCGCGGGTCTTAGTAGCGGTAGTGCTCGGGCTTGTAGGGCCCGTCAACGGGCACGCCGAGGTAGGCGGCCTGCTCGGGCGAGAGCTTGCTCAGGCGGACGCCGAGCTTCTCCAGGTGCAGGCGGGCGACCTCCTCGTCGAGCTTCTTGGGCAGCGTGTAGACGTGGCCGGGCTGGTAGCGGTGGCCCGAGAGCGTCGGCTTGTTCTGGGCGTTGAGCCACAGGTCCAGCTGGGCGATGGTCTGGTTGGTGAAGGAGGCGGACATGACGAAGCTGGGGTGGCCGGTGGCGCAGCCGAGGTTCATCAGGCGTCCCTCGGCCAGGACCAGGATCGAGCGGCCCGTGTCGGGGAAGACGAACTCGTCGTACTGGGCCTTGATGTTGACGCGCGTGGCCGAGCCGAGCTTGGCGGCGTCGTAGAGGCCGGCCATGTCGATCTCGTTGTCGAAGTGCCCGATGTTGGCGACGATGGCCTTGTCCTTCATCTTCTTCATGTCGGCCAGGGTGATCACGTCGCGGTTGCCGGTGGCGGTGATGAAGATGTCGGCCGATTCGAGGGCGTCGTGGAGGGTGGCGATCTGGTAGCCCTCCATGGCGGCCTGGAGCGCGTTGATCGGGTCCACCTCGGTGACGATCACGCGGCAGCCCTGGCCGCGCAGGGCCTGGCAGCACCCCTTGCCCACGTCGCCGTAGCCCAGGACCACGGCGAGCTTGCCCGAGAGCATCACGTCGGTGGCGCGGTTGAGGCCGTCGATGAGCGAGTGGCGGCAGCCGTAGAGGTTGTCGAACTTGCTCTTGGTCGCGCTGTCGTTGACGTTGATGGCCGGGAAGGCCAGCTCGCCGCGCTTGTGCATCTCGTAGAGGCGGTGGACGCCGGTGGTGGTCTCCTCGCTGACGCCCTTGATGCCGGCGATGATCTTGGTCCAGTGCCCCGGGCGGGTCCTGAGCGAGTCGCGCAGCGCCGCCAGGATCACGCGGTACTCCTCGCTGTCGGAGGGCTGGTCGGCCGGGACGGCCCCGGCCTTCTCGAAGGCGGCGCCCTTGTGGACGAGCAGCGTGGCGTCGCCGCCGTCGTCCAGGAGCAGGTTCGGGCCCTGGCCGCTTGCGAAGTGGAAGACCTGGTCGGTGCACCACCAGTACTGCTCAAGCGTCTCGCCCTTCCAGGCAAAGACGGGCGTGCCGCGCGGCGAGCTGATCGTGCCGCCGGTCTCGGGGCGCCCGACCACCACGGCGGCGGCGGCGCTGTCCTGGGTGCTGAAGATGTTGCACGAGGCCCAGCGCACCTCGGCGCCCAGGATCACCAGCGTCTCGATGAGCACGGCGGTCTGGACGGTCATGTGCAGCGAGCCGGCGATGCGGGCCCCGGCCAGGGGCTTCTGGCCCTTGTAGCGCTCGCGCAGGGCCATGAGCCCGGGCATCTCGTGCTCGGCCAGGCGGATCTCCTTGCGGCCCAGCTCGGCCAGGGTCAGGTCGGCCACCTTGTACTGCACACCGGAGGGGGAGACGTCCACCTTCAGGTGCGCCAGCGAGGGGCGAACGGCGGGGGTTTGGGTGGGGGAGGTCAGGGTGGTCATGGCTCGTGTGCTCCTAATCGTTGGTGACAAACGCGGTGGGTCGTCGTGGGTGCGCCCGGCGTGCGCGGCCGGGCGTGATGGGACGGTCAGGGTGCGGGAGGGTTGAGCGGTCGGCGCGCGGTGCAGGCAAAGAGGCCGGGGCCCTTGGCCTCGGTGTCGCTGGGGAGCGTGAGCAGGCGCGGGCGCTCCAGCCCGGCGCCGGTGAGCACACGGATCACCTCCGGCAGGCCGAAGCCCTGCCAGCGGTGGCCCATCGACCTGCGGAACCACTCGCGGTCGTGCTCGACCATGTCCACGATCAGGACCACCCCGCCGGGGCGCACCACGCGGGCCATCTCTCGGCAGGCGGCCTCGGGCTGGGGCACGTGGTGGAGGACAAGCACGCACACGGCGGCGTCGACCTCGGCGCTGGCCAGCGGGAGGGACTCGAGGTCGCCGCGGCGGAAGTCGATGTTGGCGTGCCCGGAGAGGCGCTTGCGGGCCGCGTCGAGCATGGCCTCGTTCTGGTCCACGGCGATGACCCGCGAGACGACCGGCGCCAGGAGCTCGGCCGCGTTGCCCGTGCCGCAGCCCAGGTCGGCGATGGTCCACTCGTGGGGCACCAGCGGCAGGAGCGCCTGGAAGGTCATGCGTCGGCCGAAGAGCTCGTCGCGGATCTGGTCCCACTCGCCGGCGAAGCGCCCGAAGAAGCCGCGCGTGTCCGTGCGGCGGTCGGTCAGGACGCCGGCCAGGCGGCGGGCGTCCTCGGCCAGCTCGGGGGACTGCTCGGCGCTGCCCAGCTGGTCGCGCACCGTCACCCACAGCGCCCGCAGGTCCATGGGCAGGTCGTCGAGCAGGAGGCGGTAGATCGTGCTGGTGCCCTCGCTGCGCGGGCTGACCCAGCCGCCGTCGGCGATCAGACGCAGGTGACGGCTGACCGTGCTCTGGGGCAGCTGCACGACCTTGCTCAGCTCGCCGACCGAGAGCTCCTCGCGCTCGAGCAGGCGCAGCAGCCGCAGCCGGATCGGGTCCGAGAGCGTGGCCAGCCGAGCGGTGATCAGATTGGAGCGCGGCAGTCGTTTCATCCGTATATCCGGATGAATGGTAGAATCGTCAGTTCGTGGGTCAAATCTGAGATCAATTCTGGCGCAGTTGCCAGATGGGGTGCCCGTCCGGGGTGAACGACTGGGTGCGTTTGCCCTGGAGCACGCTCGCGGGCACGCTGGGCCACCCAAGCGTCAATCGAAAGTCCGAATCGGTAACGTGGTGCCACGTCGCCAAGCCCGCGGCAAGGCGTTGGACCGTGCCTCGGCGGTTGGAGATGGGGCCCTGATAGGTCAGGTACACCTCGCGGTGGTCTGGCAGTCGTTCAGCGTGGATCGGCAACGCCGAGCCGCGGGGGTGAGGGTCCAGGTCCAGCCGGTGCCAGGTGCGGAACGCGAGAAGCGGCCCAGGGCTGGGCGCGGGAGCCAGGAGTGGGGGGGAGGGCGGCTCGATGAGCCAGTCGTAGTGCCATCGGCCGTCGGGGAGCGTGTGCAGAAGGAGGGCGGTGCGCGCGGCTGGGCCTGGCATAGGCAGAGCTGGCATAGGCAGAGCCTAGAGGCGTGGTGCAAGGCCGGCGGGGCCGAGGTCCGATACAGTCGGCACGGCCGGGACAACCGGCCCGAGGAGCAGGCGATGACGCGACAGGCAGGTGAGCAAGGGCGGTCGGCGCGGTGCTTGGGCTGTGCCCGGTCGGGGGCTGCGCGCAAGCGGTGGCGCGGCGGGGCCTGGGCTGGGGCGTTGGCGCTGTGCCTTGCGGGGCTGGTCGGGTGCGGCGAGAACGTGACGCGGTACCGCACGCGCGGGGACGCGGCGTACTCGGCTGGGCAGTGGCTCGACGCGCGCGACAACTACGACGCGTACCTGCGGGTGCGCGGGCAGGAGCTGGAGGTCCGGCGGCGGCTGGGCAACTCGCTCTCGAACCTGGGCCGGCACACCGACGCGGTGTCGGAGCTCAAGATCGCGCACTCGCAGGCGCCGCGCGACGCCGGGGTGCTCGACGACCTCGGGCGCGCCATGCTGGCCGCGGGCCGGGGCGACGAGCTGCTCTCGATGCTGCGCGGCTACGCCGAGCAGTACGCGGGGGCGGAGGACTGGGTGCGCCTGGGCCGGTTCGCCACGCGGGCGGGGGACTACGACACGGCGCGGACGGCGCTGCTGACCGGTGCGCGCCTGGACCGCGGGCAGAGCGTCGGGCCGCAGCTGGCCCTGTACGAGTTCTACCTGCGCCTCGGCGACCGAGAGTCGGCGGTGCAGCGGCTGCGCATGGCGCATTACCTTGACCCGCTGTCCCTCGAGCTGCGCGCCGTCGTGCGCGGCGAGGGCCTGAGCCCGACGACGGACCTGGGCATCAAGCCGACGGAGCAGCTGCCGATCGATCAGCTCCCGCCGCTGTGAGGGCGGTGTCCGCCGATTGGAGTCGGCGGCGCGCAGGGTCGGGCTCGGGCACGGCGGCGAGCAGGTCGCGCGTGTAGGGGTGCTGGGGCTGGTTGATCACGGCGTCGCGCGAGCCGGACTCGACGATGCGCCCGGCGCGCATCACGGCGATGCGCTGGCACATGTGCTGGATGACGCCCATGTCGTGGCTGATAAAGAGCAGCGAGAGGCCCAGCTCCCGCTGGAGATCGCTGAGCAGGTTGAGGACCTGGGCCTGGACCGAGACGTCCAGGGCGCTGGTGGGCTCGTCGCAGACGACCAGGCTCGGGCGGAGGATCAGGGCGCGGGCGATGCCGACCCGCTGACGCTGGCCGCCCGAGAACTGGTGCGGGTAGCGGTCCAGGCAGTCGGCGGGCATGCCGCAGCGCTGGAGCACGGCGCTGGCCATGGCCCGGCGGGCGTCGCGCGGCGTGGCGGGCTCGTGGATCGTCACCGGCTCGGAGACGATCGACTCGATCGTCATGCGCGGGTTGAGCGAGCCGGCCGGGTCCTGAAAGACAACCTGCATCCGCCGGCGCAGGCGACGCAGCTGGGCGCCCAGGGCCGCAAAGACGTCGGCCCCGTCGAAGGTGACCGTGCCGGCGGTCGCGGTGATCAGCCGAAGCAGGGCCCGGCCGACGGTGGTCTTGCCGCAGCCGGACTCGCCGACCAGGCCGAGCGTCTGGCCGGGAGCGATGTCGAAGCTGACGTGATCCACGGCCTTGATGTGACCGACGACACGCTGGAGGAGGCCCCTGCGGACAGGGAAATGGACGCACAGGCCGCGGACAGAAAGGAGCGGGGTCGTCGGCGTGGCGTCACCGGGCATGGCGGAGAGTACCGCGCGTGCGCGGGTGCGAGGCCGGCGGTGTGGCGGTGTGGCGGTGGCAGTGCTGGAGCGGGCTTGACGGGCCGCGCGGCGGGGATACCTTTACGGGCTCGGGTAGGTAGCTCAGTTGGTAGAGCACCGCATTGAAAATGCGGGTGTCGCCGGTTCAAGTCCGGCCCTGCCCATTGCACAGGCCATCGGCCGGGGTGTGGAGCGCTGGCTCTGGTGTGGGTTTGAGCAAGGGCGTGGCGTGCCGCGTAGGCCGTGGCGCGTCGCAGGGTGATGGTTTGGTGTCCGGGGTGCGGCTGACTGATCGGGGTGAGGACGGATCGGCGTCGTAGAGTTGGGCAAAGCTCGAGCGCGGGCGTAGCTCAGTGGTAGAGCGTCAGCCTTCCAAGCTGAACGTCGAGGGTTCGAGTCCCTTCGCCCGCTTTGCTGAAAACTCAGCCGGATCACGCGTAAAACGCTGCGATCTTTGTGGTTTTTCGTTCCTGCTGCGATCGCCGCTGCGTGTCGGTTCGCTGCGCCACGCCGCGTGACTTTGCCGCATGATCCGCTGCGCGAATTGGGGCGGCACGCCGGCGCGGGCTTCGCCTTGCTTGGGACCACCCACAGCGGGTTCGATTCGGCGCGCCCCATCTGGCACACCATCCGTAGAGTGCAACGGAGAACTGCGGGCGAGGTCTACCGATCGCGCCGACTGGTCGGTCTACAATTATTGCACAACGGTTGTTACGAACTCAGAACTAAGACACGCAAATTGTTGACCCACATTCGAAGTTATCTATAGTACTGCTCTGTACCACAACCCCGACACTCCGGGGGGAAAGGTGGCGTGATGTACGGTTCATTGACGGACACGCACAATCGGCTGATCGATTACTTGAAGAACGGCAAGTTCGTTGAAGGTATCGCGGACTTTTACGACGCCGACGTGGTGCAGCGTGAGAATTCCGGACCGCCGGCACACGGGCGCGATCACATCCTGGCCAACGAACGCCGCTTTCAGAAAAAGCTCAAGTCTTACCACGGCATCGATGTGCACGCACGAGTAGTCGACGACCGGGGCAACGGCAACGGGACCATCTTCTATGAAGCCACTATGAAGTGGGAGCAGATCGATCGACTCGGCACTGTCGTGGTCGATCAGGCCGTCGTCGAGCAATGGAAGAACGGCAAGATTGTGTCCATTCGCTTCTATGGCAATTACGATCCTGGGAAGCTGCCGGATTGAGGGCTTCTGCAATCGGGCGCAAGCGTTAGAACAGCCGAGGTATTAGCGGCATGTGATCTCCGCCAGGCCTCACTGCGTCCATTTGAAGCAGCCAGTTGGCGTCGCAGCGTTCCAAACCTATATACCACAATTTCATCACCCGCCTCGCAAGCACGAGCGTGATGCAGATTATTCTGCAAACCAGGATCGCCGGCAACGTGGGTGAGCTTCGCCGGTGCAATCCGGCCGGGCCACAACCATGGCACCGACTCGGGCTTGGCGTTCGCCAGCCGCACGACCACCGGCGTCGCCCTCGGCGGGGCATCCACCGCGAACCCACGCCCGCGGTTCGTCGGGGCGGTTGCGGCGCGACTTGCCGATCTTGAATGACGGGATCGCGCGATAGTTCGAGAGCACCCACAGCCTCTGCTGGCTCATGCTCAGCAGGGCGCCCGCGGCCTTGGCGCCGATCCGCAGCGGGGTCGCCGTCGCCGCGGTGTTGGTGTCACTTGCCCCGCGGCGCCCCCGATTGACCCTCGGCGCGTTCGGTCAGCAAGGCCAAGGTGCTTTCCGATCCCGATCGAAAATCGCAGAAGCTGACGCGGGTTGATGCAGCTGGGCCTCAGGCGAGCGCCTGAGTGCCTCTCCGGTATAAATAAGCTGTGGTGCTCGTAAGTTATCGGTGGCGGGGGCGTAACATCCTTCATCGTTATTGCTAATGTCCACCATAGACATCGGCGCACACCTCAACTTTGTGCAACATGGTGGCAGATATAAATTGCTTGTTGACTGCTTGACAAGATGGTGCGTACGGACATATTATTTAGCACTCTTGAATAATTTTTACTTGCCACATATGCCTCAAGCAATCGCCAGCAAGCTCGCAGCAGGCTTAGCCAAGATCGGGCTCGTTCTGCGCCATCACGCGTGGAAGGCGGGGGGAGAGCACGGACTGGCTCCAGCCCAATCACAGGTGTTGGTGCTGCTCGAAGCCCGTCGCCGTGGTGCGGGTATGACGATGTCTGTGATTGCGGCCGAGCTCGCCATCACGCCTGCCAGTGCGAGCGACACAGTTTCGGCGCTTGAGCGCAAGGGGTTGGTCGCACGGAGGCGAGATGAGCGGGACGCGCGGATCGTTCGCGTGGACCTTACCCGTGAAGGTTCCACGCTCGCCCGAAGGGCGGCGGAGTGGCCCGACATGTTTCTCTCGGCGCTGGGAGAACTCAGCGAGCAAGAGCAAGCGATCTTCGTACGCGGGCTAGTCAAGATTATCTACTCGCTGCAAAGCTCGGAGCAGATTCCGGTCACGCGGATGTGCCCGACGTGCGTCTACTTCCGACCGCACGCGCACCCGCAAGAGGGCCGACCTCACCACTGTGCCTATGTCGATGCGCCACTCGCTGAGGTTGATCTCCGCTTGGATTGTTCGGATCACAGCGGCGCAGCGGCGTCCGAATTGCCTCGATTGTGGCAAGTGTTTGTCCACGGCGCACCCCCAGGCGAGACGGCCCGGGCTGGCGGGATCGCGTAGTCGTCTACGGGCCGATGTCTGATTTGGGAGCAAGCATCGCTATGAAAAATGCAACGTTCTATCACGCAGGATGCCCCGTGTGCGTGCAAGCGGAGCGCACGATCGCAGAGTCGCTCGATCGTGCGAAGTTCAAGGTCGAGATCGTCCATCTGGGGGAGCGGCGGGATCGACTCGCGGATGCCGAACGCGCCGGGGTGAAGTCCGTCCCTGCTCTGGTGATCGATGGCGCCGCGTACCACATTAACTATGGTGCGGCGCTCGCTGATCTGAAGAAGTGACACGTTCTCGGTTCTTGGTTCATTACTAGGAGTATTGTATTATGAAGACGGCAGGTCTTGTGTGCGGCGTGCTCGCGTCTGCGGGCTTTTTCATGACGATCGCCCAGTCGCGCGGATCGAACGCAGCGCCTCAGGCGATTCCTGGGTACACCTTCGGCACGCCGCAGGTCGCCAAGTCTCCGCTCACCGTTGAGGACTTCGAGGCGTTGAAGCGCACGGCTCTGTTCACCGACGAGGATGTCCGCGCTTTGCGGATGTCGAAGGCGATCCTCGCTGATCAGACCGACGCGATCCTCGACGTGTGGTACGGCTTTGTGGGCTCGACGCCGGAGCTTCTCTACTTCTTCGGCAACAAGGAGTCCGGCAAGCCCGAGGGTGAGTATCTTGCGCGGGTCCGTGCCAGGTTTGCGCAATGGATTCTCGACACGGCGGACGCCAACTACGATCAGGCCTGGCTCGACTATCAGCATGAGATCGCCCTGAGGCATCACCGTGCGAAGAAGAACGTGACTGATAACGCTCAGAGTGTGCCGATCGTGAACTATCGGTACATCCCGGCGCTGACGATCCCGCTCACGACGACGCTCAAGCCGTTCCTGGCCAAGAAGGGCGCGTCCCCCGAAGAAGTTGAGAAGATGCACACGGCGTGGGTCAAGTCCGTGCTTCTTCAGTCGATCCTCTGGGGTGAGCCGTACGTTCGCGACGGCGAGTTCTGATCGCGTCGCGAGCGTGGATCGCTCGTGTACGCACATCCTAATATGTATATCCCCGCCGACTCGCGCAGGCAGCACGTGTGCGCGTCAGCGGGGATTTGTTTGTTGCAAAGCCGGCACGCGTGATGCGTTTATTCGGTTTGGAACGCCGACCGACGCTGCTTTCACCTGGGCACCGACATGGCGGGTCGGCGTGGGCCGGGGACGCTGCGTGTCGGACGCCCGCGTGCCGCGGTCTGCGATCACTCCCCGCCGGCCTCTTGCGTGAACTCAAACCGCCGCGGCGTGCCGCCTTTGGTGAAGCCGATCGTGGCGGTCAGCCACCTGACACCCTGCCTTGATTCGGACACCTCGTACACGATGCGCTTGGGGTAGTCGTGACGCGGGTTCTCGAACACCGCCCGCGCGGGGCTCACTTCTGTGAGCACGAACTCGGTCGCGGCGGCGCCGTTCGGTTGCGCGATGTAGATCAGCCCGCCGTCGCGCTCGACGATGCGCAGATACTCAAAGGCGGACATCTTGCCGCGCGTGACCGTGCGCGACGTGGCGAACATAGAGCCGCCCAGCGGCGGGCTCCACCGCTCCTCGAATGAGATCTGGCCCTCCGAGCCTCGGGTCCCCGTCCACGCGCCGGCGAGCCACGCGAGGCCGTCGATCGTCGCCTCGGCCGGTGTCGGCATCGGGATGTCTTCCGCGTGACGATACAGCCCGACCGCACCGCGGAAGGTCACGGTCAGACCGTCGGGCACAACGCGGAACTCCCGGCGGATCAGGCCCGTGGGCGGCTCGCCCGGCTTGCGCACGAAGTCGATCTCATACGCGAACGTGCCATCCTTCCATTCGCCGCGGTAGCGGGCGACTTCGCTTGTCGCCGTGCTCGTGACTTCTGTGACCGAGCCGTCGAGAGGGACACGGACATCGCCGCGTCGGCCGCCATGGCCCCACACAAGCACCATCGCGTCCGCTTCGATGCGCATGGAAAACTTCGAGTTCATGGGCGGGCCTAGCTGCTCCAGCGTGCGGCCCTCGGTGCGGTCCTCAACATATATCCACTCGCCATCCATGGCACGCAACGCGTCTGGCGGTGCCGGCTGTGCGCTGGCAGCAGGTGCAATCAACGACCAACCAAGGGACGCAGTAACAACCAGCAGGCTCGCCAGCCAGGTGAGGTTGCGCATCTGGGGGTCTCCTATTAGCGAGCAGTCGCTCGGCGGTGTAGGCAACGCGAGCGTGATCTGTTTCGCTGGACACGGTATACCCCATCGCCGGGGAAAGATCAAATGGCGTGCCGGAGCAGATAAGCGAGCTGTTCGTAGATCGAGTCGCCAGATGCCGCCGAACACGCAAGCGATCTCATACCGATCTCCGGCGCTGCGCGGGCCGATGGTTCCTTATGCAGCCGTCGCGCGATCTGCCCGCTTGTGAACCGGCGGGTCGATGTCGGCGGACCGACCCGACTGCGTCGCGGTACAGAAGTGACTTCATCTATCGCGCTTTCGCGGGCACGAACCCCTTTTAACCCGGGCACCCGGCGACGAGAGACGCGGAGAGACTTTGGACCAAGATTGCGCCCGTGAGGCCCAAGCGGTTCAGAGCCGGTTATGGACACGAAGCGCGGCCGAGACCCGCCCCGCGGGCCGTCGTGTTGGCGATCCCTTCGGAACGTGGGCCAAAACGCGAAAACGCCGCCGAGGTCTCTCGGCGGCCCAATCTTAGCGGT
>PNJV01000038.1 GCA_013822085.1 Isosphaera sp.
ACGCGGCCGACAGCCACGCGACCGACAGCCACGCAGCCGACAGCCATGCGGCCGGCACCCACGCTGCGAGCGCCGACGCCGCGGGCGCTCAAGCACCAGACGCCGACGCCGCGGACTCCGACGCCCCGGCCACGGGCGCGTCGGGCGAGGCTGGGAGGGCTGGCCAGGCTGGGGGCGCGGGGCGTGTGTGGGGCGTGTGGGGTGTGGGGGGTGTGGGGGGTGGCGCGTGAGCCTGGGGCGCTTCGCGGCCGCGTACAAGCGCCTGGACAGCACCACGCGCACCAGCGAGAAGGTGGCGGCGCTGGAGGATTACTTCCGGCACGCGGCCCCCCGCGACGCGGCCTGGGCGCTGTGGTTCCTCGTCGGCGGGCGCCCCAAGCGCGTGGCCTCGGCCCCGGAGCTGCGCCGCTGGGTCGCGCAGGAGACGGGCCTGGACGGCTGGCTCGTCGACGAGTGCCACGGCGCGGTGGGGGACCTCTCCGAGACGATCACGCTGCTGCTGCCCGAGCCGATCGCCACCGCCGACCCGCCGTTGTGGGAGGTCGCTGCGGGCCTGCGCAGCATGAGGCGGCTGGGGCCCCGGGAGCGGCACGAGCGGGTCGTGGCGTGGTGGCGGTCGTGCGACCGGTGGTCGCGCCTGGTGCTGCACAAGCTGGTCAGCGGGTCGTTCCGCGTGGGCGTGTCGCGCGCCCTGGCGGTGCGGGCCCTGGCCGGCGTGTCGGGGCTTGACCCGGCGACGCTCGAGCACCGGGTCATGGGCGCCTGGGAGCCGACCGAGGAAGCGCTGGCGCGGATCGTGCGCGCCCCAGAGCCGGCGGGGCCGGCGGCCGATGGCCCCGCGGACCTGCGCCCGTACCCGTTTTGCCTGGCCGTGCACCTGGCCGACGGGCCCGAGGCGCTCGGGGACCCGGGGCAGTGGCTGGCTGAGTGGAAGTGGGACGGGGTGCGCGGCCAGCTCATCTGTCGGCGGGGCGCTGTGGCGCTCTGGTCGCGCGGCGAGGAGGTGATCACGGACCGGTTCCCGGAGATCGCCGCGGCGGCATCGGACCTGCCCGACGGCACGGTCCTCGACGGCGAGGTGCTGGCCTGGGACGACCAGGCGGGTGTGCTGCTTGAGGGCCCAGCGGGGGGCGCGGGCGTGGGCGATGCTGGCCCGGGCGTGCGCGGTCGGCCGATGCCCTTTGCCCAGCTCCAGACCCGCGTCACCCGCGCCGGGCAGGAGTCGCGGCTGTTTCACGACGTGCCGGCGGTGTTCATGGCCTACGACCTGCTCGAGGACCGGGGGCGCGACGTGCGCGGGCTGGGCACGCTGGAGCGGCGCCGGGCCCTTGAGGGGCTCCTGCCCGAGGCTGGGCCCGGCGCCGCGGCGGGGGGCGCAGCGGCCGCCGGTGTGGCGGGGGCGATCAGGCGGTCGCCGGCCTGGCTGGCCCACCAGTGGGGCGAGCTGGCCGCTCAGCGGGCGCGGTCGCGCCAGCTGGGCGTCGAGGGGCTCATGCTCAAGCACGTGGCCGGCCCCTACGGCGTGGGCCGGGCCCGCCAGGGCGCGCCGGGGTGGTGGAAGTGGAAGATCGACCCGTACACCATCGACGCGGTGCTCGTTGGGGCCCAGCGCGGCTCGGGTCGGCGGGCCTCGCTGTACACCGACTACACCTTTGCGCTCTGGTCGGGCCCCGAGCCGGGCGCGGGGGAGTTGGTGCCGGTGGCCAAGGCGTACTCGGGGCTGAGCGACCCGGAGATCCTGCTGGTGGACCGCTACGTGCGCCAGCGTGCGGCGGACCCGGGGCTGCGGGCCGGCCCGCGGGCGGTCGAGCCCGGGCTGGTCTTCGAGCTGGCCTTCGACGGCGTGACGCGCTCGGCCCGGCACCGCTCGGGGCTGGCGGTGCGTTTCCCGCGCATGGCGCGCTGGCGTCACGACAAGTCGCCCGCCCAGGCCGACACGCTGGCCACGCTGGCGGCGATGCTCCCGGCTGGCCTGGCCGGCCTGCCGCGGGGCGGGCGCCGCCGCTGAGCGCCCGGCGAGGCGCGCGTGCCGTGGCGGAGGTACGGAGGTGCGTGGCGGCGGGGGAGTTGGGGGTTGGTGGTGGGGGGTCAGAGCGAGCCGCGGTACTCGGCGGGCACGGGGCCGTGGTCGGCGCGGATGACCGAGCGGATGCCGCCCCGGCCGCGCCAGTTGGTGACGATCTGGAGCCAGGCCGGGGTCAGCAGCCGGGCCAGGTCGTCGCGGATGCGGTCGGTCACGGCCTCGTAGAAGATGCCCTCGTTGCGGAACGAGTGCAGGTAGAGCTTGTAGGACTTGAGCTCGACGCAGCCGCGCTGGCCCGCCGGCGCGGCGCGCGGCGCGGGCTGGTAGCGGAGCGTGACGGTGCCGAAGTCCGGGTGGCCCGTCAGGGGGCAGGTGGAGGTGAACTCTTCGGCGATGTGCTCGATGACGATCGCCGAGTCGGTCGGGGTGGGGAAGGCGGTGAGCAGGCCCGGGTCTGGCATGGGCGATGATTGGCGCGGCGCTAGCGGTAGCGTGCCAGGAGGTCGATCACGGCGGGCTGGTCGGGGTTGACCTGGATCGAGCGGCGGAGCAGATCGACGCCGCGCTGGCGGCTGGCCGGGTCGGGCCGGCCGTCTTCCTGGGACCAGTGCCACTTGTTGAGCGCGGTGATGGCCAGGCCGTTGATGGCGGGGAAGTAGCGCTCGTCCAGGGCGACGGCGGCGCGGAACTGGTCCTCGGCGGCGGCGTACTCGCCCAGCTGCCAGAGGGCAAAGCCGAGGCGCTCGTGGGCGTCGGGGGCGGGCTCCTGGCGGGTGAGGGTCTCCAGGACGTTGCGGGCCTCGGCCCAGCGCTCCAGGCGCCCCAGGCTCCCGCCCAGGGCCAGGAGCAGGCGGCGGTTGAGCGGCAGGGACTCGGTGGCCTGCTGGAGCTCGACGACGGCGGCGTCGTGGCGGCCCTGGGCGGCGTAGATCAGGCCCAGGTTGAAGCGGGCGCTGCCGTCGGCGGGGCTCAGGCGGACGCTGCGCTCGGCGTAAGGGCCCGCCTCGGCGTACTCGGCGAGCTGGTAGTAGGCGACCGAGAGGTTCAGGTTCGTCTGGAAGTCGTCCGGCCGGACCTGGAGCGCGCGCAGGTAGGCGCCGATGGCGTCGGCCAGCCGGGCCAGGGCGTGGAGCATCAGGCCGTGGTTGTACTGGGCGTCGAAGTCCCGCGGGGTGAGGCGCGCGGCCTGGCCGTAAGCGCGCTCGGCCGAGCCGAAGTCGCCGTCGAGCCGGTAGATGTCGCCCAGCTTGAGGTGGGCGCTGCTGAGCAGGGGGTTGGTCTCGATGGCCCGGGTGAGGAGGTCGATGGCCCGGCGGGTCTCGCCGCGGCGGGTGGCCTCGTCCGCTGCTGAGACCCACTCCTGGGCCCGCTCCTGGCGGATCTCGGCGTCGCGCTGGGCTGCGCCGCCGCCGCCGCCGGTGGCGCAGGCGCCGGCGATGAGCCCCGCCGTCAACGCTGCGGCGCAGCGCACCAGCGTGCTCGTGTGCGCTCGGGCGTGTCGGGTGTCCATGCCGCGTGTCTCCTGCCGGTCCCGCGTGGGCCGCGGGCGTTCCGGCCTGACCGAGCCAGACAGTACCACCGCGCGACGGGGCCCGGCCCGGGGCGTGCGCACGCCGCTGGGCCCGGCTCGGGGGCCGGCCGAGGGCGTGTCTATCGGCGAGATCCCCGGCCGGGCTTGCCGGCATCGGCCTTGGGCGCTGGGGCCCTGCCCGTTGGCGGGCGGGCCTTGCCCTTTGGCGTGCTTGCGCTGGCCTTGGCGCGGGGCTTGGCCTTGGGCTGGCTGGGTTTGGGCTGGCTGGGTTTGGTCGGGGGCTCGGCGGTCTGTTGGGATGCCTCAGCGGCCGTGGCCCGTTGGCGTGCCACCGGTTCGGGGTTGGGCGTGGGCCGTGGTCGGCTGGGGCGGTCGGCCGGTGCGCCCAGCTGGAGCGGGATGGCCGCCAGGGCCGCCGGGCCCTGCTCCGACGAGCAGCGGGCCAGGGCCCTGAGCCGGGCCGCGTTGAGCAGGTCCAGGTCCGAGCCGGCCGCGTCGGTGCCCTTGGGTGTTTCCAGGATCATCGGCAGGTCGGCCCAGGCGGGCTCGTGCATCACGGCCCAGAAGCCGGCCCAGCCGATGGTGCCGGCGCCCACGTGCTGGTGCCGGTCCAGCCGCGAGCCGGCCGCGCCCTTGCTGTCGTTGCAGTGGAGCGCGCCGACGACGCCGGGGCCCAGCGTGCCCAGGGCCAGGTCGATCCACTCTCTGGCCGATCCCGCCGTGGAGAGGTCGTACCCCGCGGCGTGGGCGTGGCAGGTGTCCAGGCACACGCCGAGGCGCTCGGGCTGCGGCGACAGCTCCAGGGCCCGGGCGCGCATGCGGGCCAGCTCCTGGAGCGTGCCCCCGAGCGTCGAGCCGGCCCCGGCGACGTTCTCCAGGCACAGGCGCACGCCGGACCCTTGGGTCTGGGCGATCAGCTCGGCGCACGCCCGGGCGACGCGCTCCATGGCCGCGGCGCGGTCGCCGTCGCCGCTGGCGCCGCCCGCTGAGCCGGGGTGCACGACCAGCGTCCCGATGCCCAGGCGCCGGCAGCGCTCGATCTCGTCGCGCATCAGGGCCAGGGACTTGCGCCGCAGCTCGCCGTCAGAGGCGAGGTTGATCAGGTACGAGGCGTGCGAGACGGCCCGCGTCTCGGGCGACCACCCCGCCGCGTCCATGGCCCGGCGCCACAGCTCCACGGCCCGCTCCTCCATCGGGGGCGCCGACCACTGCTGCTGGTTCTTGGTGAAGACCTGGACGCACTCGAGGCCCATCGCGGCGGCCTGCTCGACGGCCTTGTGCACCCCGCCCGCCACCGACAGATGTGAACCGATCATCGCGCACCTCCCGTCGCGCCCGCACCACCATAACCGCTGCCAGCGCCGCCACAACGCCCCGCCCCCGCCCCCGCCCCCGCCCTCGCCCTCGCCCTCGCTTCCGCGCCACGCCTCCCGCTGAGAACTCTCTCATCACGGCCCCCCGCCGGCGCGCTCACCACGCTCCAATCAGCTTCCCTGCTGCGCCCAGGAGCACCACGGTGATCACGCCCCGCACCCACGCCACCGGCAGCTCGTGCGTGAGCCGCGCGCCCAGCCGAGAGCCCACCACCGCGCCCGGCAGCAGCACCGCCGCGATCGCCAGCGCCTCGCGCACCGAGAGCCCCCGCGCCGGCAGGCTCGAGAGCTTGACCACCGCCGCGAACCCCGCCGTCAGGCAGATCACCCACGAGCTGGTGGCGATCGATTGCCTCAGCGGGACCCGCCCAAGGGTCTGCAAGAGCGGGACCAGCAGCACGCCGCCGCCCAGCCCGAGCAGCCCCGCCACCAGGCCCGACACCACCCCGATCCCCGCCAGCACGCGGCGCGGCACGGCCCGGCGGTCCGTCTGCGCAGCGGTGTCGGCTGCGCGCTGGCTGGCGCTGAGCAGCCGCCGCGTGTTGTACAGGCAGTAGCACGCGATGAACCCCGCCAGGAGCAGGCGCAGGCGCTGGCCGTTGATCAGCGTGCCCAGGAGCACGCCGCAGACCACCGCCGCCAGCGTCGCCGCCGCGAGCGTCGGCAGCAGGTCCCTCCGCACCGCGCCGCGGGCCCGGTGCCGAAGCGCCGAGGGGACCGCCACAGCCAGGTTGGTCACAAACGCGGTGGCGATGTAGACGTGGTGCGTGTCCGGCGGCTCGCTGCCCATGAGCCAGTGCAGCCCGGGCAGGAAGAGCATCGACCCGCCCACCCCGGCCAGCCCGCCCAGGAGGCCACCGATCAGCCCCAGGCAGGCCAGCAGGACCCATCCCATGACGTCCAGCTGGGCCACCAAGCCTCCTTGTGCGCCCCGCGGGCTCGGGCCGGGCGGGCGCCGCGGGTCAGCGAGGCGACCGTAGCCCGTCTTGCGCCTCGGGCCGTCGTCCCAGAACTCCGCCGGCGCCGCCGCCGACTTCCTCTCACGCCTGGCCTACGCCGCGCCGTCGGCACAACTGGTCAGCGCCGCCCGGCCTGACACCAGCGCAGCCGATCACACGATCGTGTTGATCTTCGACGCGCGGCGCGCCCGCGCGGGAAGACCCCGGCCGTTCTCAGACCGCCCAGCGTCGATCCCGGGACGCGCACACGTCACAGCCGGCTCGGCCCCAGCCCGCCGCGCACGCCAGCTCCGGGGCCGGGGTGCACCGCCACGGACAGTCCAATGACCGTGAGCCCGAGAACAAGGCAAATCCAAACAGGTCCCGAGTCGCCCGCGCCCCGAATTGGGTGTAGTGTGAACCGGCAGACGAGCGTTGAAGAGTTTGACTCACGATCAAAGCACAAACGTGCGCAAAGACCCGGTCAGCCCTGTCAACCAGAACGCCCCGGCGACGTATGAGCGTGAGTGAGTGCTCACAAAGGCCGACGCGCACGCGTGCCGGCTGATTCGCCCCGGCCCGGGCGACGAACACGGACCGACACACACCCGCGCGGCCACCAACTGCTGCGCGACTCTCAGCAAGGCTGAGAGATCGACATCTGAGCCCGCTGGGAGCTCCCACCGTGTCCGTGGGGCTCGCACGGGCAACCCGTATGACGCAACACCGGATCACACCGAGCCCGCAGAGCACGCCGCGCTGGACCCTTGCCTCAGCGGCGCAGGCGGGCGGCGTGTCAGCGGTCCGTCGCTGGTCGATGCTCGCCGCGATGGTGGCGCTGTCGGGGGCGTCCGCGGTGGTCACCAAGCAGCTGCTCGTCGGCGGCGCCTCGCGGGGCGCGCCCCCGGCGCTGACGGTGCTGGCGGCCCAGGACCAGGCCGACGCGCTGGGCGGGGCCATGCTGGCCGCGGAGCCCGAGTGGGCCGACGGCGCGACCGCCGAGGCGCGGGCCGACGGGTCCGACACAGGCGTGTACATCGGCGACACGACCGTGAGGTTCTTCGACGGCCGGCCCGTGCGCCCGGCGCGGAGGATGACCATGGTCGTCACGGCGTACTCGCCCGACGAGCGCTCGTGCGGCGACTCGGCCGACGGCATCACCGCGTCGTTGCACCACGTGGAGACCAACGCGCACCGGCTGGTGGCGGCCGACCGCCGCGTGCTGCCGCTGGGGTCGATGGTGACGGTGCCGGGCTACGACGACGGGCGGATCGTGCCGGTGCTGGACGTGGGCGGCGCGATCAAGGGCCGGCGCCTGGACGTGCTCTTTGCGACCCACGAGCAGGCCCGGCGGTGGGGCGTGCGCCGCGTGAGCGTGACGGTGTGGGAGTACGCCGATGGCCTGCCGCCGACCGATTGGCGCAGGGTGCGCGACGCCAAGCGCGTGGCGGTGCGCGAGGCGTCGGGGGGCCGATAGCATCGGGCCGCGGGGAGCGGGCCAAGGCGTGCGCGCATGAGCGAGCGTTCGGTCCTGACGATCGGCACCTTCGACGGCGTGCACCTGGGCCACGCCGAGCTGCTGCGCGCGGCGCGGCGGATCGCCGACGAGCGGGCGGCGCGGGTGGTGGCCCTGGTCTTCGACCCGAGCCCCGCCGAGGCCCTGCGGCCCGGCGCCGCGCCGCCGCGGCTGACGACGCTGGCCCAGCGCCGCCGCGCCATGAGCGCCCTGGGCGTGGACGAGGTGGTGCCGCTGGACCCCGGCCCGCGCGTGCTGACCACGCCGGCCGAGGGGTTCATCGCCGAGCTGGTGGCGCGCTACGCGCCGCTTGCGATGGTCGAGGGCCCGGACTTCCGCTTCGGCCTGCGCCGCGCGGGCGACGTGGCCCTGCTGCGGGCGTTGGGCGCCGCGCACGGCTTTGCCGTGCGCGTGCCGGAGCAGCGGGAGGCGGGGCTGCTCGACGGCACGGTGGTGCCGGCGCGCTCGTCGGTGGCGCGGTGGCTGATCTCACACGGGCGTGTGGGTGACGCGGCCCTGGTGCTGGGGCGTGCCCACGAGCTTGAGGGCGTCGTGGCCCCCGGGCAGCGGCTGGGGCGCGCCCTGGGCGTGCCCACGGCCAACCTCGCCACGCCCTGCATGTCGCCCGGCGACGGCGTCTACGCCGGCACGGCCCACCTGCCGCCGATCGAGCCGGGCGGCCCCGAGCGCGCCGTGCCCGCGGCCGTCAACGTGGGCGCGCGGCCGACCGTCGGCGGCGCCGCGCGGACCATCGAGGCCCACCTGATGATGGAACCGCCGGGCGCAGCGGGCTCGGCCCAGGGGCCGGGTCGGGCCTGGTCGCCGCTGCCCGGCCTGCCCGAGTACGGCTGGCCGCTGCGGCTGGAGCTGCTCTCGCGGCTGCGTGACCAGGTGCGCTTCGACGGCCTGGGTGCGCTGCGGGCCCAGATCGCGCGCGACCTGCGCCAAGCCTGGCAGATCGCCGCCGAGCCGGCCCGCGCCTGACGCCCCCCGAGGCCCCAACGATCCACGCGCATGCACACCGACCCCCACGCCCACGCCCCAGCCCACGAGCCCTACGCGCCCAACGCCGGCCCGACGCGGATCGCGCAGCGCCTGCGGGACGCCCGCCGAGTGGTGATCCTCACGCACGTCAAGCCTGACGGCGACGCCGTGGGCAGCTCGCTGGCGCTCGCCCGCACCCTGCTGGAGCGCGGGGCCCACGCCGAGGCGTGGTACCTGGGCCCGTTCCCGCCGTGGCTTGACGAGGTCGCCGCCGGCACGCCGGTTCGCAAGCTCTCGGCGGACAACCTCGGCACCGACGCCCTGCCCGAGCCCGACGCGGTTGCGGTGGTCGATACCGGCGCGTGGTCGCAGGTGGACGCGCTGGGCCCCTGGCTGCGGCAGCGCGCCGCCATGGCGGCGCTGGTGGACCACCACCGCCACGGCTCCAACGACGCGGCGGCCCTGCGGTGGATCGACCCGGGCTACGCCGCGGCCGCGGAGATGATCGCCGAGGTCGTCACGCACACGCTCGGCCTGGGCGCCGACGCGCCGCTGCCGGCCGGCGTCGCCCGCGCGATCTACATGGGCCTGGCCACCGACACGGGGTGGTTCAAGTTCTCCTCGACCACGCCGCGCACGCTGCGGCTGGCGGCCCGGCTCATGGAGAGCGGCGCCGCGCACACGGAGCTCTACGAGATGCTCGAGCAGCGCCACCCCGCCGGGCGGCCCAGGCTGCTCGGGCGGGCGCTGGGCTCGCTGCGCATGATCGCCGGCGGGCGCGTCGCGGCGATGTCGCTGCGGCAGCAGGACTTTGCCGACTGCGACGCCAAGGCCGAGGACGTGGGCGGCTTTGCCGAGCAGCCGATGGCCATCGCCGGGGTGCGCGCGGTGGTGATCTTCACCGAGATGACCCGCCCGGGGCACCCAAGCCCGGTGGTCAAGGCCTCGCTGCGCTCGCGCCCCGGCACGCCGCGGGCGCCGGCGGTGGACGTCTCAGCGATCGCGGCGCGCTTCGGCGGCGGCGGGCACGTGCACGCGGCGGGCGTGAGGTTCGCTGCCACGCTCGAAGACTCCGAGCGGGCGCTGCTCGAAGCGCTCCAGGAGGCCGTCACGTGAGCGCGCCCCCGCCACCCCCGCCACCCCCGCCACCGCGCCGCAGGGCGGTGGGCCGCGCTGCGCAGCGCGGCGGTCCGCAGGGTCAGGCACGGGCGGAGGGCCACGCGCCCGGCCCGGCCGGGCCCGACGCCGCGGCGCCCTCGGGCGGGATGGAGCGCCCGCCGCTGCGGCTGATGCCCACCACGCTCTGGGACTACCCGAGCCAGCACTACCGGGCCGCCGACGGCTCGCTGGCCCAGGGCAGTCAGGCCTACGCCGGGGCCACGCCCTCGTGGGTGGTCTGGCAGCTGGTGCAGCGGTACACACAACCCGGTGACGTGGTGCTGGACCCGATGTGCGGGTCGGGCACGACCCTGGACGTGTGCCGCGACACGGGCCGCGCGGGGATCGGCTTTGACCTCGCCCCGCCGGAGCGGCGCTGCGGCCGCGCCGACGTGCGTGCCGCCGACGCCCGCGCCCTGCCCGTGCCCGACGGCGTGGCCCACCTGGCCTTCGTCGACCCGCCCTACTCCACGCACGTGGAGTACAGCGACGACCCGCGCTGCATCGGCAAGCTCGACGCCGCGGGCGAGGACCACGGGCGGGCGTACTACCAGGCCATGGCCGGCGTGCTGGGCGAGCTGGCCCGCGCGCTGCGGCCCGGCGGGCACCTGGGTGTGTACGTGAGCGACTCGTGGCGGCGCACCCGGCGCGCCGGGCGTGGCGTGTTCATGCCCATCGGCTTCGAGCTCTTCGCCATCGCCCGCCGGTGGCTTGCGCCGGTGGACATCGTCGCCGTGGTCCGGCGCAACGCCAAGCTGGAAAGGGGCAACTGGCGCCGCGCCGCCGAGGACGAGAACTTCTACTTGCGTGGGTTCAACTACCTGCTCATATTCCGCAAGGACGGTCGCTGAGCGGCGCGCCGGCCGGCCGGAGCAGGGCCAGCCACTCGCGGTTGCCCGTTCCGCTGACGCCGCCGCGCAGGGGGGACTCGGTCAGGCCCTCCAGTCGCACGCCCAGCCCGGGCAGGGCCTCGGCCACGCGCCGGCACACGCGCAGGGCCTCCTGGTCTGGGAGCACGCCGCGGTGGGACCTGGCCAGGGCCTGGTCCTCGTAGTGGGGCTTGATCAGCGTCACGATGGCGCCCCGATCCGGGGCGGGCGGCGGCGCGCCGCCGGCGAGCCAGCTCAGCGCCGCGGGCACGGCCAGGCGCTGCGGCGTCCAGCCCAGGTCGATGACCACCAGGTCCGCCCCGCCGCGCTGGGCCAGCTCAGCGGGCACCGGGACGCGCAGGGCGCTGGCGCGCTCGATGGTGCGCACGCGCGGGTCGCTGCGGAGCTTCCACGCCAGCACGCCGTAGCCCGTGTCCACGGCAAAGACCGCCGCGGCGCCGGCCTGGAGCAGGCAGTCGGTGAACCCGCCCGTGGAGCACCCCAGGTCGGCGCACCAGGCGCCGGCGGGGTCGATCCCGAAGCGGTCCAGGGCGTGGCGGAGCTTGTCGCCGCCGCGCGAGACGAACCGGGGCCCGTCGCTGGCTGGCGCGGGGCCGTCGCCGCTCACAGACCGACGGCCGAGACGCCCATGACGGCAACGCCCAGCTCGTCGGCGGCGGCCAGGGTCCGGTCCTTGTCGATCATGATCACCTCGCCGGCGGCCAGGGCCAGGCAGCCCCCGCCGGCCCGGTGGAGGTTCTCGATGGTCTTGACACCCACCGAGGGCACGTCGGAGCGGCGGTCGTGCCCGGCGCGGGCCCCCTTGCACAGCGTCCACCCCGAGCGGCGGCACAGCTCGCCGGACCGCTCGATCATGCGGTCGGTCCCCTCGATCCCCTCGACCGAGATCACGTCGCGCTGGCGCACCGCGATCGCCTGCCCGATGTCCAGCCGGAGCAGCTCGTTGAGCAGCGGCCAGGCGAAGCGGATGTCCCCGCGCTGCCCCGCGTCTGGGTAGACCGACCCCATGACGCCGGCGTCGCTCATCATGTGGGGGATGGCCGCCGTCGAGTCGAGCAGCTCCACGCCCTCGCGCTCCAGCTCGCGGGCGACAAGCCGGAGCATCGCGTGCGAGCGCTTGTCGTGGCGCAGGTGCTTGTACCACCCCAGGACCGTCCGCATGTCGGGCACGTGCCGCAGCGCCCGCAGCGGGTCGAACATCAGCTTGGCCTTGTCCACGCGCCCGACCATGATCGCGTGCGAGACCCCGAGCCGACGCAGCGCCCGGCCCCACGAGCCCACCCGCAGCAGCCCCACCTGCCGGAACGACGCGCACAGCGGCGGGAGCATCGGGTCGTACTGGTCGGCAAGCCCCAGGCCGTGCACCGGGTTGCCGCGCAGGTTCAGGCCCTCGGCCACGTTGATCGGCAGCCGGCCGCCACCGGCGATCAGCCCCACGGGCGTCGGCGGCGGCGGCGGATCGGGCAAAATGGTCAGTGCGGCTGTGGACATGTGTGCTGCGCCGATCCTTCGATCGGCTCCCGGCATCCCGCGGCCCCAAGCGTACACCACGGGCCGCTGCTGTGCAATCGGCTGTTCGTGCGATGGTTGGGTATTCGACAGGACCCGCTCACCCGGACCTGCCGGCCACCGGCGCCGTCGCGGCGCTGGTCAAAGGCGCCCCCGCGAGCCGATCGAACCCTCCATGCCCGACCCGCGCGATCGATTGGACCTCTCCCACGACCCCCGGCCCGGGCAGCACGACCCGGCAGCGCCGCGCGCGGGCGAGCCGAGCCGATTCCTCGGCCTGTGGTTCTCGTGCGCGGGCCAGTACGCCCGGGCCACCAAGGACCCCAGCGGCGCGGCGTACGTCGGGCACTGCCCGGAGTGCGGCAAGCAGGCGCGCTTCCCCATCGGCCCCGGCGGCACCGACGCGCGCACGTTCACCGTCTCGTGCCGGTAGCAACACGGCTGTGTGCGCCGCGGCACGCGCGTGCCGCCTGGCGAGCCTGGCGGGGCGTGGGGCTCGCTGCTGGGCGTGCGCTGCGCGGGCGTTACTTGACGATGACCGCTGAGCCAGCACCCGGGGCCGCCCCAGCGCCGTCGCCCTCGTCTTCATCATCGTCGTCGCCCTCGTCGTCGTCCTCGAATTCCACTTCGAGGATCGTCCCGTCGGGTGCGATCTCGACCTCGATCTCGCCGCCGGGCCCGCTGATCTGGACCTCGTAGACGGTCAGGCCGTCCTCGGTCTCGATCTCGATCTCTTGGATCGTGCCGTTGCCGAAGGCGGCCATGCGCTCAGCCGTGGCGCGGACCGCCGGCGGGAGCTGGTCGAGCGTGACGCTGCGCTCGGCCTCGTCCACGTCCACGTCCCGCGTCGTGGCGCACCCGGCCAGGCCGCCGGCCAGAGAGAGCAGACACGCCGCAGTGACCGACCACGTGTTGATACGCATACCCGTGCTCCTGGGCGCCTTGGGACCTGCGCCGCGCCGTGCTCGGCACGCCCTGTCGCCTCGCGTTCCCCGCCCGCAGCCGGCCGAGGTCGCCCGACCACAGCGGCAGCGGTCGGGCGCCTGCCCGAGGGCCGTCGCGCGTCAGTGTACGTGCGCCAGCAGCGCCTCGGCGCCGCACCGCCGGCGGCGGGCTTCGTGGCGTGCAAGGGGCTCACTGGCGTGGAGGGGGCTCAGTGGCGCGCGGTGGGCCTGCCGGCGGCGGCGGGGTCCTCGGCGTCGCTTGACACATGATCAGGGAGCAGGACGTCGATCGCCGCCCCGCTGGGCCCCGGCTCGGCCAGGCCCGAGGCCCTGCCCGTGACAGCGACCCGCCCGCCGTGCGCGTCGACGATCCGGTGGACGATCGCAAGCCCGAGCCCCGTGCCCTGGGCCCGGGTGGTAAAGAACGGCTGAAAGACCCTCCGGGCGACCTCCGGGCTCATGCCCGGCCCGCTGTCGCGCACGCGCAGGCGGACCATGGCCTCGCTGCGCCCGTCGGGCCCGAGGACGCGGACGCGGGCGGCGTGGAGGTGGAGCGTCGGCGGCTCGGGGCTGGGCGTGCCGCACTCGCCGCGGACGGCCGCCAGCGCGTTGCCGATCAGGTTGACCAGCGCCCGGTGCATCAGGGCGGGGTCGCAGCGCACCGGCACGCCGTCGCGCGGGCCGGGCGCGCTGACGCCCAGCGTCGGCCAGGGCTCGGCCTGGTCGCGGCAGGCCTCCAGGGCCGCGTCGAAGAGCTCCCCGGCCGGCACGACCTCGTGCCGCACGCGCAGCTCGCGCGAGAACGCCAGGACCTGGGACACCACGCCCTCGAGCCGGCCGACCGCCCCGGCGATCTTCTCCGCTGTGCCCCGTGCCGCGGGCCGGTCGGCCAGGTCCGCGCAGAGCATCCGCGCGTAGAGCCCGATCGAGCCCAGCGGGTTGCGCACCTCGTGGGCGATCCCCGCGGCCATCTCGCCGAGCATGGCCAGGTGCTTGCTGCGCTGCACCTGGCGGTTGGCCTCCGAGAGCTCGTCGCGCAGGCGTTGCACCTCGGCGTGGAGCGAGGCGTGGGTCGCCGCCAGCCGCTCGGCCGACTCGTTGAGGATCGTGACCAGCGCGGCCATCTCCGCGGCGGTCGTGGCCGGCCCGGGCGGGCCCGGCGCGCGGGCGTCGTCGGCGCGAGCGCTCACCCTCGGCGGTCCTGGAACGCCGGCCCCTGGGGCGCCCTGGCGGTATAGGCGCGCACCGCCCCGCGCCCCTCGTGCACGCTAGCCAGGGCCGCAGCGACCCGGTCGCGCTCGCCGGCCACGCCGGCCATCAGGGCCGCGCCGGCGCCGATCGAGGCCGCCACCAGCGCGTCCGCCCGGCGCAGCTGGTCCAGCGCCGTCGCCCCGCGCGGGCCCAGCGCCGCCAGGCCCTCGGCCCCCGCCGTGACCCCCGCCACCGCCGCGCGCGCCTGCGCGGCCGCTGCCGAGAGCCGCTCGACCGCCCTGCCGCGCTCGGCCAGCGCCGCTGCGCGATCGCCCGCCGCTGCTGCGCGCAGGGACCCGTCGGCCAGGGCCAGCGCCGCCGCCGCACGCGCATAGCCCCACGCGGATGCTTCCAGGGCCGCCATCGCGCCTTCGTCCACACGCACCTCCGCGGGCGAGCCGCCCGGCTCTGGTCACTCCGGCGGGCCCTCGTTGACGCCGCCGACCTGGCCGCCGCCGCCCAGGCCGGGCAGGCCCCGGGCCGTGCTGGCCTCCTGCCCGCCCCCGGGCCGGCCGGATTCGACGCCCAGCCGCGACGCCGAGGCGAACCAGCGCTCCCAGTGCTCGCGCTTCATGGGCAGGTCGGGGTCGTCCCAGGCCGAGTCGGGCAGCGAGCTGAGGTAGCGCACGGCGCGGGCGTTGGCGGTGCGGGCCTCGCTCGTGAGGCCCTGGGCCGCGTACGCGTTGACGATCTGCGACAGGGCCAGCAGGCTCGACGGGTCGCCGGCGTAGCGCTGCGCCGCGGCGTCGTAGGCCGCGATCGCCTCGGGGTACCGCTCGAGCTCCAGCGCGCAGTCTCCCACAGCGAACCACGCGTCGCGCTCCAGCCGGCGCATCAGCGACCCGCCCCCACCCGTGCCCCCGCCGCTGCCCGCGTTGGCCGAGGCCAGCTCCTGCCGCAGGGCCTCGAAGAGGGCCAAGGACTCGCGCAGGTGCCCCTGCCGCTCGGCCTGGCGCTGGTCGCGTTGGGACTTGGGCTGCGGCTCCTTGAGCGCAGCGGCGATCCGCTGGGCCAGCCGGCGGTGGGCGTCGGCGAGCTTGAACCGCACGGCGTGCTCGCGTGGCAGGCCCGCGCCGTAGCGCTGCACCGCCTCGGTGAGCGAGCGCACGGCCTCCTCGTGCTTCTCGAGCTCGTACTGGAGCTCGCCCAGCTCGACCAGCGCGTCGCGGTACTCGGGGGACTCGGGCCGGACCGTCCGCCCGCGCAGCGTCTCGTGCAGCAGGGCCTCGACGTACCCGACCTGCTCGGCGTCGCTGCGCGGGTCGCTGAGCACGGCCCGGGCCAGCGGCACCACCGAGCGGTCCGCCCAGATGCCCGTCGCCACGCCCTCGAGCCCAACGCCCCCGGCCGTCCGGTCGGCGATGATCTCCCGGAAGCGCCCCGCCGCCGTCGGCCAGTCGCCGTCGGCCATGTGCAGCCGGGCCACGCGGAACCGCGCCTCGGGCCGCCGCGGGTCCGCCTCGCCGGCCGCCTCCAAGAAGACCGAGAAGCTCTCGCGAGCCGCCGCGCGGTCGCCGGCGCGGTCGAACACGTCGGCGGCGCTCCACAGCGCGTCGATGAACGCGGCGGGGTCCTCGGCCACCACGCGGCCGCCGAAGCGGCGGAACGCCTCCCCCGCCTCGACCAGGTGCAGCCTGGCCTGGGTGGCGCTGACGGGGCTCAGGCCGGCCAGCGCGTCGGGGATCAGCCGGGCGGTGCGATCGTCGCCGGGTCGGTCCTGCGTCGCCGGCGCGCCGTGGGCGTCGGTGCCAGCGCCGCTGTGGCCGCCCGCCGCCGACTGGCCGCCCCCGTGCGCGTCGGCCTTGGCCGGGCCGGGCGTGTGGGGCTGGGCGCCGTGCGGACCGCTGTGCCCGCCGCTGCTCTGGCTACCGCCGCTGTGGTCGTCGCCGTGGTCGCTGTTGTGCCCGGGGCTGCTGTGGTCATCCCCCGCGTGCGGCTGGCCGGCGTGGGTGCGCTGGGCGATGGCCTCCTCGGCCAGCGCCAGGTGGGCGCGGGCGATGCCCAGGATCAGCTCGGCTGGGGCGCGGTCGTCCCAGGTCCGCTCGGCCAGCTCAGCGTACCGCAGGGCCAGGAGGGGCTCGCCGCGTGCGGCGCGGTCTTTGTGCCGTTCCAGGAGCGAGCTGGCGACCTGCTCGCGGGTCACGCCGGGGCCGCCGCCCCCATCACCAGCGCCCCCGACCAGGCCCACCAGCTCGCCGTACGCCTCCAGCGCCTCGGTGTCGTCCTGGAGCGCGGCGCTGGTCTGGGCATAGCCCAGCAGGGCCGGCCCGACCAGGTCCGTCAGGTCATAAGCGCGGCGCACCCGGGCGAACTGCGCCCGGGCCGCCTCCAGGTGCTCGCCGTTGGCCCCGCCCCGGGCGCTGAGCATGCTGGCCAGCAGCAGCTCGGCGCTGCCCCGCGAGGGGTCCGAGGCCCCGAGCAGCTCGACGGCCCGCTCCAGGTGCGCCGCCGCCTGCTCGGCGTCGCCCAGCTCGTAGTACCCGCGCCCCAGGAGCACCAGCAGCTCGCCCCGGCGCTCGGCGCTCAGGCCGGGCTCGGGCTCCAGCCGCGGCAGCATGCGCAGCAGCCTGGCCACGCCCTCCTGCGTGAACCCCGCGTCGAGCCTCAGCCGCGTCTCCCGCGCAAGCGACCACGCGCGGCGGTCGACCGACCGCGTCGGGTCGCGCGCAAGCCGGCTCAGGAGCGCCAGCGTCTGGTCGGCGCGCTGGGGCGCGCGGGCCACGTTGTGCTCCACCACCGCTTCCAGGAGCGACGTCGCCAGCTTGGGGTGCTCGGCCTCGAGCGTGTCGGCCAGCGTCAGGGCCTCGTCGATGCGCCCCAGCTCCACCAGCGCCCCGGCCAGCACCGACAGGTCCGCCGGCTCGAGCAGCGCCCCGGCGCCGCGGGCCGACTCGAACTCCTCGGCCACGATCCCGAAGTTCTCCTGCGAGCGCACCCCGAGCCGGGACTGGGCCTGGGCTGTTGCCCGGGCGCGCAGCAGGTGGAACTCGGCCACGCCGTCGCCGCCGATCTGCCCCTGCTGCACGCTGGCCAGCACGGCCCCGTTGAGCAGGCCCAGCGCGCCCTCGGCGTCGCCGCTTTCGAGCTTGTCCTTGGCCTGGCGCAGCGGCCCGAGCGGGTCCTCCTTGGGCGCGCGCAGGGCCAGGCTGGCCATGCCCGCGACCAGCAGCGCCGCCGAGAGCCCCAGGGCCGGCAATGGCCAGACGGTCTTCCAATCGATCGAGGGCCCCAGCGGCCCACCCCCACCCCCACCCCCCGCCGCGCTCGCAGCGCCCGCACCACTCGCACCACCCCCGGCGCTGGGCGCCTGGGCGCCCGCCGGCGTGCCGGGGCCCCCGGCCTGCGGTCGCGGCCTGCCGGCGGTGCCGGTTGGCGTGCCCTCGGATGTCTCCTTGCCTCCTGCCACGGGTGGTCCCTTGCTGCGCGCCCCCGGCTGGGCCGGGGCGGTGCCGCGCGGGCGCACGAGGCCACCCGGGCGGAGCACGCCGTCAAACACTCTCCATCGGCACGGCCCGCGGCGCCCCTTGACGCTTCGCGCCGCAAACTCTGTCGATTGCGCCCGCCGCCCGGCCCGGGCCTGAGCCGGGCGAGAACCCCGACCGCCCGGGCGGGCTCAGCCCTGGCCCGGCGGCCCGTCGGCAGGGCCCGCGTCGCCGCCAGGGTCGGCCCCCGCCGGCTCGTCGGGGGCGACCACGATCGTGCCGGCCAGCACGTCGCCGGGGTGGCGGAACTGGGCGTCGGTGATGGCCAGGACAGCCATGGGGGGGAACCACCGCAGCGCGTTGCGCACCGCGGCGCGCCAGAGCGAGACCCGCTCGAGCGGCTCCGGCTCGAGCCGTGGCCCCGTCGGCCCCGCGGGCGAGCCGGTCGCGTCGGCCGCGGCCCAGGCGGCGCGCTGCTGCCGGTCGGTGTCATGGCCCGCCAAGGCGCCCTCGGGCGCGCCCGGCTGCGCGTCGCTGCGCGGCCGGGCCGACCCCCGCCGCGCCGGCACCACCACGCACCCCAGGATGGACTTGCCCAGCGTCCGGCCCGTGAGCCACTCGGTGACCGTGCACACGACGCACGCCAGCCCCAGGGCCGTGGCCAGCGGCGCCAGGTCGGCGCTCTCCAGCGGGGCCATGGTCGGCCCGAGCACCCGCCCGGGCGAGACGCCGTAGATCGCGGCGCTGGCCAGCACCGCCGGGGCAAAGTCCAGGACCATCGCCACGCCCCGCCGAGCCGGTGTGGCCAGCGAAGCCCCGATCGGGACGCTCACGCCGCGCCGCGGCTGATCGCGCATCACAAACAGCAGCGCCCCCGCCAGCGCCCCGCCGAGCACCAGGGCCAGCACCTGCAGGTCGCGGACCTGGAGCGTCGGGCTGGTCCTGGCCTCGCCCTCGAAGAGCGCCTCGCCGGTCCACAGGCTCATCTCCGCCGCGTGGACCCGGCGCGGCCGATTGCGCCCCGTCGCGCCCCCGCCAGCCGGGACGCCGGCGCCGGGGCCCGGCGTCGCGCCGAGGCCGGTCTCGGCCTGCTCCTGCGCCCAGGCAACGACCAGGCGGTCGGCCCCGGCCAGGCTCCCGATCGACCACGGCACGCCCACGCCGCGGATCTCTCCCAGCGCCCGGACGCCCCCCGGCGTGGCCAGGCCGATCTCGACCTGGGCCGGCCCGGGCAACGCCGAGAGCCCCCCGACCAGCCGGGCCAGCGCCACGCGGCCGTCGGCCCAGACCATCGTCGCGTCGGCCCAGTCGGCGCCGCCGGAGGAGAGCTCCTGCGTGGCCCGGTCGCTCCAGGTGATGACGGCATCGGGCTCGAGCGGCGTTCTCGCCGCGGGGTCGTTGCCCGGCCCGGTTGCCGCCGGGCCGTTGCTTGGCGCTGGGCCCGGCGCGCTCTCGGGGCGGGCGGTGCCCGCGCCCCCGCTCAGCGGCGCCTCAGCGGGCAGCGCCCCAGCCCGGCTGCGCCACACGCGCAGCGGCTGGCGCGCATCGAGCGTCGACCGCGTGAGCAGCGCCACGCCCTCAGCGGTCGGCCCGAGGGCGGCGTCGAGCAGCCCGGCGTGGTCCTCGGCCAGCACCGCGGGCACGGGCGCGTCCACCCACCGGTGGTCGCCCACCAGCACCATCACGCGCCAGGCCCCCCGCGCGTCCCCGGTCAGGCGGTCGCGCTGGCGCAGCAGCGCCACCGGCCCGATCGGCGAGCCGGCGATGGCCACCAGCTCGCCCCGCGGCGTCAGGGGCGCCTCGTCGTGCCCGCCCCCGTCGGGCAGGTACAGGTAGACCCCGCGCGGGCCGCGCTGCGCGCTGAGGCTCACCACGCGCCGCTGCGGCTCGTCCCCGGGCTTGGTTTGGGCTGCGCCGCGCTCCGGCGGCTCGATCGACGCCCGCCCGCTCCGCGGGCGCGGCGTGCCGGCCGGGTCGAGCTCCGGCGGCGCCTCGAAGACCATCCACACCCGGTTCTCCCAGGCCGCCATGCCGATGGGCGCCCCGCGCAACTCCAGCGCCGGCCAGAGCGTCCCCGGCGCCGAGGCCTCCGACGCGTCGTGGGCCGGGCGGTGCACCAGCCCCAGCGCCCCGGCGCTGTCGCCGCGCGGCGGGATCAGGCGGACCAGCCCCCACCAGTGCCCGCTCAGGGCGCCAGGCGTGGTCGGGTCCCCCGGCGAGCCGGCCGAGGGCAGCACCCGCTCGGGCGCTCGGCCGGGGCCGATCCCGCCGGCCCCCTGCCCAGCCCGGGCGGCGCCCCTGACCCCCGCGCTGACCAGCCAAGCGGCGAGCAGCGCCGCGGCGAGAACTTTCAACGTGTGTGCGCGGGTGGCGGGCATGCGGGCTCAGGGCGCAGCCGGGCTGCGCTCGGCCGGATCATGCGCGGGCACGGGCCCGGAGTCCACGTCGATGACCCACTGCACCCCGAGCCGGGTCAGCAGGGCCGCGGGGTCGAAGGCGTCGTCCTGGATGAGCGAGGCGCCCCCGGCCCCGGCCCCGTCGCTGGCCGAGGCGACGTCGATGATCAGCTCGGCCCCGCTGGGCACGTGGACGATCCACACGCGCGACGAGAGCGGCGGCCGCTGAGCCCTGCCGCGCAGCGTCACCGGGGTGCGCCCCTCGTGCCGGGCGACCAGCACCACCCGGCCGGCCGCGTCGAGCACCTCGATCTGCTCGGGGTGCCACGTCCCTTCTTCGAGCCAGACCCGCTGGTACCCCGCCAGCGTCGGGCCACCGCCGTCGCCCCCCCGCACCCCCCGCACCGCTCGTATCCGCAGCCGCTGCGCTCCCCCGCTGCACGATCGGGACCGTCACCGCCGCCCGGCCGTCGATCGGCGAGCGTTCCACCGCCCCAGCGGGGCCCCCGGCCCAGACCGGCAGCGGCACCACGCCCAGGAGGCGCATCACGTCGGCCGGCGGGATCGGCAGCCCGAGCCGCTCGGCCGCCCGCGGCGTGAACAGCGCGTGCCGGCCCAGCGTCGCGGTGGGCTCGGTCTGGGTCAGGTCGATCCACCAATAGCTGTCCTGGTTGGACCCGAGCCAGAAGACGGTCTGGCTGACCTTGCGCAGGATCAGGGCCAGGCGCATCGGGGCGATGAGCAGCAGCCGGCCCTCGAGCTGGCCCTCGTCGCGGACGCTGCCGTCGGCGCGCGGGATCGACGCGCGGACCACCAGCTCGGCGCGGAGGCGCGCCAGCGGCTCGGTCCGGGCGTTCCAGCTCGTGGCGATGGCGTCGTACTCGGGCACCGCCGCGGCCGGGGCGCCCCGGGTCGTGTCCCCGCCCGTGGCCCCCGCGCTGGCGCACCCGCCGAGCCCCATCAACCCGCCTGATGCCGCCAGCGCCAGCCCCGCCACGGCCCTGAGCGCCCCGCGGCGCGCAGCAGCCCGGGCCGAGCCACGCCGCTGGGGCACGCCGCCCGCCGGCGGGCGCGTCATGCGCCACCCGCCAGCTGTTCGAGCTGCGCGATGGCCTCGCTCACGCCCGCCTCGTCCAGCCCCGCGTCCTGGACGCGGATCTGCGCCCCGGCCGACGCGCCGGCCTCCGAGCCCGCCTGGCCCGACCCTCGCCGGCGCAGCAGCAAAGCGCCGCGCCCGCGCTGCGGGCCGCCGGCGGGGGGCTCGATGCCCTCGACGGCCAGCCGCCGCCGACGCACCAGCAGCAGGGCCACGACGTACCGCAGCGTGCGCCGCTGCGCCGCGGCGCTGTGCGCCCCGCCCGGGTCAGCGGTCGCGCCCGTGTCGGCGATGGGCTGGGCGTGGTCGCCGCCCGGCTCGTCGAGGATGTCCAGCAGGGTGTCGTCGTCGAGCAGCGGGGCGGCCTTGTGGGCCTTCTGGCACACGGTCGTGTGCCAGCGGGCGATGACGCGCTCGGGGCCCGGCGGGGAGGCCCGCCAGGCGTCCAGCGCGTAGTCGGCGCGCACGGGCGGTCGGCCGGGGCCGTCGTCGAGCAGGGCCGCGACCGTCCGCTCGCCGGGGAGCAGCTCGCGCCCCGACAGGGCGCACCGGCGCGTGTGCCTGCCGATGGGCATGGGGTGACCGGTGAGCATCGCTCAGAGCGTATCGGGCGTGCGCGGTGCGGGGCGTGAGAGCCAAGCTCGCAGCGGCCCGGGAGTGTGCATGGTGGCGTGTGGGGGGAACGGTGGCGGGAGGTGGGTGGGTAGTGGGCCGGTTGCAGGGCATCCCAGGCGCGGGTATCGTGCCCGCACTATGGGCTACCTCCCAGCAGCGGGCGAGCGGTACACGGTCCGGCGCAAGCTCTTCCAAGTCTTCGGCGCCGGGTTCCAGGTCTACGGCTCGGACGGCGCCATGGTCGGCTACTGCCGCCAGAAGGCCTTCCGGCTGCGCGAGGACCTGCGCGTCTTTACCGGCCAGGATCAGAAGGACGAGCTGATGCGCATCGCCGCCCGGAGCATCATCGACTTCTCGACCACCTACGACGTGCTCCTGCCCGACGGGGCCGCGCTGGGCTCGCTGCGGCGGCGCGGCATGCGCTCGATCCTGCGCGACACCTGGGAGCTCTTCGACGCCGCGGGCAACCCCATCGCCAAGCTGGAGGAACGCGGCACGTTCCTCTCGGTGCTGCGCCGGCTCCACGAGCTCTTCGCCCTGCTCTCGCCCCAGCGCTTCGACATCACCAAGCCCGACGGCACGCGCGTGGCCTCGCTGCGCCAGCACTTCAACGTCTTTGTGTACCGCCTGGGCGTGAGCATCCACGCCGAGGACGACCAGATCGACGACCTGCTGATCCTGGCGGCGGGGATCCTCATCGCGGCCATCGAGGGCCGGCAGCAGTGACCCTGGCCCCGCCGGGCCGGCTTGCGCCTGGTATATTGGGCCTCATGCGTGCGACCGGGCGGGTAGCTCAGTTGGCCAGAGCATTCGCGTTACATGCGAAGGGTCCCGGGTTCGAGCCCCGGCCCGCCCATTGCGCCCCCCGCCCGGGGGGTCGCGCAACTGGGCCGGCGGCACGCGCAATTGGGCCGGCGGCACGCGCAGCCGGGGCGGGGGCCCGTGCGACCGGGGCCAGAGCCCGCTGGCTGGCTCGGGCGGCCCTCTGCGCCGCGGCGCTGCTCTTAGCCAGGCCGGCACCGGCCCAGCCCGCTGGGGCCGCCGGCCCCCCGAGCCGCGTGCGCGTCGCCGAGCTCCAGCGCGTCGAGTCGCAGACCGAGGACCTGGGGCCGGTGGGCGTTCGCAGCCGACGCATCGGGCACGGCCTGGGCGAGCCGTCGGACTTCCAGGAGCTCTACCGCATCCCCGAGGGGACCGGCACGGCGTACGACGGCCAGTTTGTGCGCATCCGCGGCGGGCTGTGGGCGGTCTTCCCGCGCTCGGCCTATCGCACCGAGCGCGGCCGGCTGCTGGCGGAGGTTCCCGCGGGGACGGTCTACCTGGTCGGGGGTCCGACGCGGGCCGGGGGCCTGGGGCCGTACGTGCACCAGCCGGTGGTCTCCGCGCCGGGCGTGCCCGGCGGTGGCGCAGCGACGCCCCAGCGCCCGGCCGCGCACGGCCCGGTTGCCGGCCCTGCGCAGCCGATCGGCGCCCCGCTGGGGGCTCTCGCCCAGGCCCCGCAGCGGCTGGATGCCGACCCGCGACCGCCCGCGGGCGTCTGGCCGAACCCCTGGGAGCACGGCGGGGCCCGGGCGGACCGAGTCGAGGCCCTGCTGATGCGGGCAGCGGCCGGCGAGGGTCCCGCGGGGTCCGATGCGCCCGGGCCCGGCGACCGATCGGGGGCGCAGGCCCCGGCTCGCCGGTGAATGTCGCGCGATACGATCATCAGCCAGCGCGTGCTGGGGCGCGGCCGCGGGGTATGCAGGGGCGGCGCTCAGCGGTGCGCCACAGGGCGCTGCGCGTGCGGTCCGGGCACGGAGCGGCGGCTGGGGTGACGGCGTGGTGAGCAGTGGGGAGTGGGGCGGTGAC
>PNJV01000039.1 GCA_013822085.1 Isosphaera sp.
GGGACGAAGGAGATGCTGTAGATCTCACGGCCGGTGTCGCCGTTCTGGGCGGTGAAGAAGAGCGTGTCGTTGAAGAGGAAGAAGTCGATCGGGAAGGAGCCGACGACGCCCGGGAACAGGTCGGCTTCCAGGGCCACCGTGCCGGTGGTCGGGTCCAAGCTGTACAGCTCGGCGCCGAGCACGCCATCGTTGCCACCGAAGTAGAGCCTGCCGTTCGGGGCAGCGATCAGGTTCGTGCTGCCCTCGCCAGCGGCGATGCGGAGCACACCGGAACCCGAGCCCGGGTTCAGGTCAGCGACCAGCTCGACGTTGGTCGGGGAGACGACGCGGTAGAGCTCGACGCCGGCGAAGCCGGTCAGACCGACCTCGGCGGGAAGGGTGCTCGGGGCGTTCGCACCGGCGATGAAGTACAGCTCGCCGTTGGCCTGGACGAAGTCGCTCGGGCCGCTGCCGGCGGCGCCGGTGGCGATGGCCTCGACCAGCGCTGTGCCGGCAAGAGTGCCATCGGTGGAGTAGAGCTCAATGCCCCCGACGGGCTCGGTAGCCGTGAAGTACAAGCGCCCGTTGAAGACGGTGCGGCCCGGGAAGATGACCAGCGGGTCGCTGCCACCTGCGCCGACGGCGATGTCGGAGATGCGGGTCGCATTGACCGGCGGGACGGGGGCGGTGGTGCTGAAGGGGACGGCGGTGATGTCGGAGATGTTGATGGTGTAGAGCTCGCGGCCGTTGAACCCGTCGGTGGCCCAGAAGACCAGCTTGTCAACGCCACCCAGGTTGTGGATGGTGAAGTCCGACGGCGCCGAGTCGCCGGCGGGGTTGATGTCGGTCAGGCGCTGGGCCAGAAGGCCGCCAGCGCTGATGCGGAAGACCTCGTTGTTGCTGGCGGGGAAGCCGTCGGCATCGACGAAGGCGTTGAGCGAGGCGATCAGGTCGCCGTTGGGCAGCACGATGAACTCTTCGGTCGGGCTGCTCGCCGAACCGGGGTTCAGAGCCGACGGCGTCGAGGATCGTTGCCGAGTTGGCCAGGCCGGTGGCGCGGTGCGTCTCGAAGCCGGAGACGTTGACGGAGAGCTCGTTGAGCACGCCGAAGCTGTTGAGAGCGCGGTAGTAGAAGGCGCCGCCCGAGATGTCCGAGCCCGTGAAGATGGCCGAGACGTCCTGCTGCGTGCCGACGTTGGTGTCGCCCTGGAAGAACGTGCCGGCGGGGGTCCCGTCGGTGGCCCACAGGCCCAGAGCCTCGCCATTGGCCGGCGCGACGCCGGCCGGGGCCAGCGGGGTCGTGTCGGCCAGGAAGAAGGCCCGACGGATGCCGCCGGCGGTGTCGCCCGCGATGAAGCGGTCGATACGGGCGCCGTCGACGCCGCTGCGGGCGCCGCTGGCCAGCGTGCCCACGCCCGCGGTGATCGTCGGGCTGTTGGCCACGATCGTGGTCTGCGGGAGCAGATCGATCAGCATCGAGGTGCCGCCGGCGGTGCCGTCGGACTGCCACGGCTCGGTGCCGTTTGCGAAGTTCGCCGCGCGGAAGAGGAAGGTGTCGGCATCGAAGGCGCTGAAGCTGACGCCGCCGCCCACGCCGCCGCCGTTGTCGTTGGCGATGTCAGCCACGAGCGTCACGTTGGCGGGGGTGTACGGGGCCGAGATGGAGTAGAGCTCCACGCCAGAGCCGGAGCCGGTGTTGACGTTGGCCGAGAAGTAGTTCACGCCGCCGAAGGCGAAGAACCCGATCGGGTTGCCGGCGAAGGGGATGTTGTTCTCATCGACGCCGGGGGCCAGGTCCTGCACGGTCAGCACGCCACCGGTGGAGCGGTAGAGTTCAGCGCCGGTGTCGGTCGGGGTGTTGAAGTTGTCGCGGGCCCGGAAGAGCAGCACGGTGGGCTCGGGGTTGAAGTAGAACGTCGCCGCGCCCACGCTGGCGTTGGGGGTGGGCAGGGTGGTGGTGGGCAGCGTGACGGGGACGACGGCGACGCTGCCCGGGTCGTCGAGGACCAGGCCGATGAAGGCACCGGCCGGGGAGGCCGCGTAGAGCTCGGCGCCGCTGACGGTGCCGGCCACGCCGGCCTGATCGACCTGGGCCGTGAAGTACACGCGGGTCGTGTCGGAACCGAAGCCGGAGCCGACGAACGAGCCGGCGGTGCCGGGGCGGATGTCAGAGATCAGCGAGGTGGGGCTGCCCAGCGTGCCGGTCCAGAAGCGGGGCTCCTGGCCGCGGAGAGTGCCCAGGACGGGATCGACCGAGTCGCCGTAGTAGAAGACGTCGCCGTTGAGCACGAAGGTGCCGATGGGGGCGGCGCCGGCCGAGCCGGGCGAGGTGTCCTCGACGAGCGTGACGGTGTTGGCGTTCAGGTCCAGCACGCGCAGCTCGGCGCCGTTGATGGCGTCGGTGGCCGTGAAGACGAGCTGGCTGGGGGTGGCGGCCCCCGCGTCAAGGAACGCGAAGCTGGCGGGAGCGGCGGACCCTGCGCCGGGGTTGATCTCGACGACCGGGGCGGCCGAGATGGTCAGGCCGTTGTAGGTGAAGATCTCGCGCCCGTTGGCCGGGGTGGTCAGGTTCAGGTACAGCAGGCCGTTGAAGATGGTGATGCCGAACGGATCACCGGAGGCCGTGCCGGGGTTGATGTCCGAGACGAGCGTGACGGTGTTGCCGTCGGTGCGGTACAGCTCGCGGCCGGTGGCGACCGTGGTGGCCTCGAAGACCACCTGGGGGCCACCCGCGCCACCGGGGCCGCCGGTGGCCAGCACGGCGTTGATCTGCGGGGAGCTCGAGGCGCTGCCGATGTTGATGTCGGCGATGCGCGTGGTGCTGGCCAGGGTGCCGGTGGTGCGCCACAGCTCGCGGCCCTTGCCGTCGGCGGCGTCGGCGGCGAAGATCAGCACGCCGTTGAGGACCGCAAAGTCGCCGGGGTTGGACGCCGTGCCCGTCGGGGCGAGGTCGAAGACCACCGAGGTCACGCCCGTGCCCAGGTTCGTGCTCACCAGCTCGATGCCACCGGCCTCAACGCCGGCCGGGTAGAAGAGCACGTTCCCGATCGTTGCAACCGCCGGGCCCGTGATCGTGCCCGCGGCGCCCAGCGACTGGGTCGCAAACAACGGCGTCGATCCCTGAAGACGGGTGGTCGAGCCGGTGCCGATATCAAGGAAAAGCGACGGAGCCTGGGCCGCAGCAGCGGACACCACCGACGCCACGGTGCCGGCAGCCAAGGCCACCCGCAAAGACAGAGGCACGCTCGTTCGATTCATGGACACGTCTCCCAGCTTTCTCTTGTTGGAGATACTTTGGCGGCGAGATACCAACCACGAGGAGGCTCAGGCGTCACGCATACGCTGCGATCAGCTCTCCGGACTCCAACCCGGACGCCGCACAAAGACTTCATCAATCTACCACAAGTTGCTCGACGCGAGCAATCACTCTGGGGCAACAAAGCATTTTTCTGGCTCGATCTGGGGTATCACCGGATATCGGACCGCTTCGACCGGCGCAGCAAGACCCCCATATCCCCGCGCTTGCCACAGCGATATCCGGACCCCTCCGAACTAGATACTTTCCCTATGTGGTACCGCCCTAGGCCCCAGCTCTCTGAACGCGCCCGCCCGCTAGCGAACCTCGCCCTGCTTGGGGTTGTGCCACTGCCGGCCCGTGGTGTCGGAGTCGATCATCCGGTCGGCGCCGCTGGGCCCCCACGAGCCGGGCGCGTACGTCTCGATGCGCGAGCGCACGCCCTCGTCTTCCAGGAACGGGTCACAGATCCGCCAGCCGCCCTCGACCTCGTCGCGGTGCTTAAAGAGCGTCCGGTCCCCCCTGATCGCGTCGAGGATCAGCGGCCCGTAGGCCTCGATCACCTCGCCGCCGAACGATTCGAGGTAGTCCAAGTCCAGCTTGGCCGAGGCCAGCGTCAGGCCGGGGCCGGGGACCTTGCCCTCGACGCGCAGCGAGATCCCCTCGCGCGGGGCGATGTTGATCACCATCCGGTTGGCCGGCCGGTCACCCAGCGAGAGCCCGATGTGCCGGAACATGTCCGTCGGCGGGCGGCGGAACTGCACCACGACCTCGGTCAGCTTGGAGGCCATCTTCTTGCCCGAGCGCACAAAGAAGGGAACGCCGGCCCAGCGCCAGTTGTCGAACATCAGCCGCATCGCCGCGTAGGTCTCGGTCCGTCGGCCGGGCTCCACGCCGGGCTCCTGCACGTACGCCGGCTCGGCCGGGGACTCGGCGGGCCCGTAGCGGCCCAGCACCGCGTCGCGCCACAGGTCCGAGGGCCCCGGCACGCGGGCGCAGTTGAGCAGCTTGATCTTCTCCCGCATGATCGCGTCGGCGTTGAAGACCGACGGCGGCTCGATGCCCACCAGGCACAGCACCTGGATCAGGTGGCTCTGGATCATGTCGCGCAGGGCGCCGGCCTTGTCGTAGAAGTTCGCCGCCCGCGCGCCCACGCCCACCGTCTCGGCGGCGGTCACCTGCACGTGGTCGATGTGCGTGCGGTTCCACAGCGGCTCGAAGATGCCGTTTGCAAAGCGCATCACCAGGATGTTCTGGACCAGCTCCTTGCCCAGGTAGTGGTCGATCCGGAACGTCGCCTCCTCCTCGAAGACGCGCCCCAGCGCCCGGTTGAGCGACGCGGCGCTGGCAAGGTCCGTCCCGAAGGGCTTCTCGATGATGATCCTCTGCCACGGCACCGCCGCCGGGTTGAGGGCGCACCACCGCCGCCCCTCGGTCACCAGGCCCGCCGCCCCGATGTTCTCGATGATCCGCTCGTAGAGCTCGGGCGCCACCGAGAGGTAGAACAGCACGTTGGGCGAGCCCTCGGACCCGCCGCGCAGGATCCCCGCCGCGTGCCCGACCCGCTGGAGCCGCTCGGCCAGCGGGCCGAAGGTCGCCTGGGTCGCCGCGTCGCCCGCGTGGTAGTGCACCCGCTGGGCAAAGCTCGCCCACCGCTCGGCGTCGAACACCGCCGCGAACTTCCTGACCGAGCCGCTCAGCTTGTCGCGGAACTGGTCGTCGCTCATGGGCGTGCGCGAGACGCCCACGATCCGGGTGCCGGCCGGCAGCCGGCCCTGCCGGTCCAGGTCGTACAGCGCCGGGATCAGCTTGCGGTGCGTCAGGTCGCCCGAGGCCCCGAAGATCACGATCACGCACGGGTCGGGCGCGTGCGAGCCGGTCTGTGCGTGCGGAGCGTCGGTGTGCATGCGGTCCTCGCGTGTCGGGCCAGTCGATCCGCCGACGGTATCACGCCACGGCGCGCGCCGCCGGAGAGCGCCGCGCGTCCGGGGCACGCGCAGGGGCTTGGGCGCGTCCGCGACGCCGCGGCGATCCCGCGCCGGTAATCGTAGTGTTTTTCACGCGGTCAACGATCGCGTGCGCCTGCGCCCGGCGCGGCTGACCTGACCGGTCAGAGCGCTCCCAGGCGATCGGCGGCGCGCAGCTCCAGGAGCGCCCCGTGGAGTCGGTCGAGGTTGCCCTCGAGCACGTCGCGCAGCGGGTACTCGTCGGGGAGGCGCTCGTCGGCGACGATGCCGTCCTTGTAGCGGTAGGTGCGGACCTTCTCGGCGCGGTCGCCGCCGCCGATCTGGGCCGACCGCGCCGCGGAGCGCTCGGCGTGGGCCCGGCGGCGCTCCAGCTCCGAGAGCCGCGCAAGGAGCAGCCGGCGGGCGCGCTGGCGGTTGTCCTGCTGGCTCTTGCTCTCCTGCATGCGGATGACGATCCCGCTGGGCCTGTGGTGCAGCTGCACCGCCGTGGCGACCTTGTTGACGTTCTGCCCCCCGGGCCCCTGGCTGGTGGTCACGTGCTCCTGGACGTCCCTGGCCCAGTCGATGCGCACGTCCACCTCCTGCGGCTCGGGCAGCACCGCCACGCTGGCCGTCGAGGTGTGCACGCGGCCCTGGGCCTCGGTGGCCGGGACGCGCTTGACCGAGTGCACCCCCGCCTCCAGCGACAGGGCCGACCACGCCCCGACGCCGCGCACCGCCACCACCGCCGAGCGCACCCCGCCCACCGAGGCCTCGGCGCTCACCTCCAGCGGCTCGACGGCCCAGCCCCGCCGAAGCGCCAGCTTCTGGTACACCCCCAGCAGGTCCGCCGCCCAGAGGCCGGCCTCGTCGCCGCCGGCCCCGGCGCGCACCTCGAGGATCACCGACCCGACGCGGTCGTCGTCCCCGCTGATCACCCTGCGGCGCACCTCCGCCTGCGCCGCGGCCAGCTCGGCGCCCACGCGCACCAGGTCCTGCCGGGCAAGCTCGGCCAGCTCGGCGTCGCCGGAGCGCACAGCCGACTCCAGCTCGTCCGACTCGCGTTCGAGCGACCGGGCCCGGGCGGCGGCGGCGGCGATCGGCTCGAGTGCCGCGCGCCGCTCCAGCGCCCCCCGGGCGCGCCGGTGGTCGGCGCTCAGGGCCGGGTCTTGCAGCTCGGTGGTGAGCCGCGCGTGCTCCTGGAGCAGCTTGTCCAGGGCCCGCAGCAGGGCCTCGGGGAGTCCTTGCGGCATGATCCACGCTAGGCCGGGGCGCCCCCGCCGGAGGCGCCAAGCCGGCCCAGAGCGTCGGCCGCGGCGCCCCGGACCAGCGGGTCCTCGGCCGAGTCGTGCGCCGCAGCGCTCAGCCGGTCGGCGATCGCCAGCCGCTCCGACTCCGACGCGCCGGGAGCCGCAGCGGCGTTGCCCAGCGCCACGGCCGCGTTCCGCCGGAGCATCGCCAGCGTGGCGCGCTTCATCGCCGACACCCCGAGCCCCCGCGCACGCTCCCGCGGGCCCCACCCGAGCACCTCCAGCAGCGGCAGGGCCCCGGCGTCGGAGGCGCCACCGCCGCCGCCGTTGTGCGGGCAGACCTCCTGGCACACGTCGCACCCGAAGAGCCAGGCGCCGATCCCCGCGTGCAGGGCCGGCTCGATGCGCCCGCGGTGCTCGATGGTCAGGTACGAGACGCAGCGCCCCGCGTCGACGCCGCGCGGCGTGATGGCCGCCGTCGGGCAGGCGTCGATGCACCGCGTGCACGTGCCGCAGTGGTCGGGCACGGGGCCGGGCTGCCCCCGCTCCGTGGCCCCGCCCTGGCCACGCCAGAGGCACCGCGCCGGCCCCAGGTCCATCGTCGTCAGGAAGCCCCCGAGCACGAAGTACGACCCCAGCCGCGGGTGGATCAGCATCGTGTTCTTGCCCACCCACCCCAGCCCGGCCCGGGCGGCGTGCTCGCGCTCGAGCACCGGCTCGATGTCGCAGAACGAGCGGAACTCCGCCCCGCCGGCCTCGGCGCGCAGCCGGTCGGCGATCGCGTGCAGCCGGCGCTTGACCACCCGGTGGTAGTCGCGGCCGCGGGCGTAGCGCGCCACGCGCCCAACCGGGCCGCGGGCCCGCGCCACCCCAGCGGCAGCGGGGCCATCGCCGCCCGCAGCGGGGCCGTCCCCGGCAGCTGCGCCCGCGCCGCTGCGCCGCTCATAGACCCACGCGACCATCAGCGCCGAGCGGGCCCCCGCCAGCAGCCGCCCCGGCTCGAGCCGCGCAGCCAGGTCCCGCTCGAACCACTCCATCGCCGCGCCCATGCCCGCGTCGAGCCAGGCTCGCACGCGGTCGGCCTGCCCGCTGGGGCCCGCTGGGCACACGCCGGCCATGTCGAACCCCGCCTGGAGCGCCATCGCCAGCACGCGTGGCCCGTGCGCGTCCGCGTCGGGGCCGCTCATGGGCGCCCCGCACCCCCCACCACGCCCGCGCCGCCAACACCCGCACCACCAACCGCTGCGCCCACCCCCGCGCCCGCGGGCGCAGCCCCAGGCGGTGGCGCGCCCAGGCCCCCCCTCACGGCGCCGATGACGCCGAACAGCCGCTCGATCGCGTCGGCGAGCACGCCCTCGGGCTCTTCAAGACCGGGCAGCCACGCGCGGTCGTACTCGAAGACCACCGGCCCAGCAAACCCCGCCAAGAGCGCCCGCTCGATCGCGCCGGCCCAGGGCACGTCGCCCGCGCCGAGCCTCACCGGCACCCCGCTGCGCAGGTCCTTGACGCGCAGGATCCGCAGGGCCGGCCCGATGGTGCCCAGGGCCCGCGCCGGGTCCTGACCGGCCGACCACGACGCGGCGAGGTTGTAGCTGACCCCCAGCAGCGGGCTGGCCACCGCCCCGACGACCTCCATCAGGCGCTCCGGCGTGTCCAGGGCGCCGCCGTTCTCGAGCGCCAGCGCCACGCCCGAGCGGTCGGCGTGGTCCACGACCTTCCTGAGCCGATCGACGATCCGCCGCACGCCCGAGACGCGCCGCTCGTAGGCGGGCAGCTCGAACCCGAAGACCCGCACCAGCGGGCACTCCAGGAGCGCAGCCAGGTCCACCGCCCGCTGGGCCGCGCGCACCGCGCGCTCGGTGTCGGAGAACACGTGCCCGATCACCGGCGGGCTGACGGCCTCCCCGAAGCCGATGCCCGTGGCCAGGCTCACCGGCTCGACGCCCGCCCGGCGCAGGAGCGCACGGACCTTCTGGTGGCCGCTCAGGGCCGGGTCGCAGGCCGAGGTGCGCGAGTCGTCGCCGAAGGTGCGCAGCTCGACCCCGGGCCAGCGCTGCTGCGCCGCCAGGGCCGCCACGCCGCCGAGGGTCCGGTCCGCGCACGCCACTGTCGAGAAGGCCACCGTCGCCATAGTGGCCGATCATACCGCCTGCGCAGCACGCCCCTGGGCGGCCGGGAGCGTGACGGTAAAGTCGCTCCCGCGCCCCGGCTCGCTGTAGACCTCGATCCGCCCGCCGTGGGCCTCGACGTACCGCCGGGCCACCGGCAGCCCCAGGCCGCTGCCGCCGGCCTTGGTCGTGAAGTACGGCGTGAAGAGCTTGGCCAGGACCTGGCCGCTCAGGCCCGGGCCGGTGTCGATCACGTGCAGGCGGACGGTCTCGCCGGCGCCCGCGGCCCCGGCTGCGCGCTCGCTGCGCACGATCAGCTCGCCGCGCGCGGCCCCGCCCGCCGGGGGCGCCCCGCTGCCCAGCCCCGCTGAGGCCGGCCCCGCCATCGCCTGCACCGCGTTGAGCATCAGGTTCAGCAGCGCCTGCTTGATCAGCGCCGCGTCCAGCTGGGCCCACAGCGGGCCCGCGCTCAGCTCCAGGCGCAGCCGCACGCCGCGACGCTCGGCCTCGGGCTGGAAGAAGTCGGCCAGCTCCCCGGCCAGGGCGTTGCAGTCCACCAGCGCCAGGGCCGGCCGGACCTGCCCAGCGAACTCCAGAAAGTCGGTCAGGATGCCGCGCAGGCGCTCGGTCTCACGCCGCAGCGTGCCGACCCTGTGCAGCAGCCGGGCCCGCTCCTCGCCGGCGATGCCCGACTCCTGGAGCCCCTCGGCCAGGAGCTGCGCGTTGAGGCCGATGGTCGACAGGGGGTTCTTGATCTCATGCGCCAGGCCGCCGGTCATGGCCCCGATCTCGGCCATGCGCTCGGCGCCCTGGGCCCGACGCTCGGCGGCGCGCACCCGGGCCCCGTAAGCGCGCAGCACCGCGGCCCACGCCGCGGCGCTGACGGCGCCCCCGCACACCACGCCGATCGTCAGCCACACCCAGTGCATCGGGCCTGATGGTTGCCCCCTCGGGGGCCGCTGTCACCGGCGGGCAGGGCCGGGGCGCTCTTGGGCTCGGCCCGCTCAGGTGCCCACGCCCCACTGGCCGTGCTGGTCGTGCACGCCCGTCGAGCCGCGGTCGCCCGTGGCGTGCCGACGGAAGGTCCGGGGCGCCGGCTGGCTGCGCTCGGGCTGGCCGTCGGGGGCAGCGGCGGGCAGGTCCACGCGGATGACACGCGTGGCGAACCAGCCCTTCTCGCCGCGCTGCGCGTCGTACCGCACCATCGCCCCGTCGCGCAGCACGCGGAAGCCCTCGCCCTCGATCTTGGAGTAGTGGGCGAAGATGTCCTGCCCCTCGGGCCCGACGATGAAGCCGAACCCCTTCTTGGGGTCAAACCACTTGACCTGGCCCTCTGAATCCGTGATCGCGCCCGTTGGTTCGCTCGCCATGCGTTTCTCCAGACTCCCGGATCACCCAGCGCCTGTTGGCAAACAAACCAGCGCCTTAGACCTGCGGAAAACACCTCAAGTGTTTGTCAATCTCGGTGAATCGACCATCATTATACAGATTACTGCACAAAAGACTTGCGCTTTGGCGCAGTATGCGCATTATTTCAGGTGTGTTTGCCTACGTCTTATAATACAATGATTTTTGTGTAAATTTCACGCATATTCGCAATCGCGATGCTCAATATATTTATCCGTAATGAAATAGCGGCTCTCCCGAGTCTGATCGAGAGAGCCGCTCAAGGATGCGTTGGGATGGGCCGCGGGTCAGGCGCCGGTGGCGGCGTTGGACGCGCCCGCCTGGGCGCCGGCGTGGGCGGGCCCAGCCGGCGGCGGCGAGGCCTGCTTGATCGAGAGCTTGATGCGGCCCTGGTCGTCGACGAGGATGACCTTGACCTTGACGACGTCGCCGATCTTGACGACATCGGAGACGGTCTTGACAAAGCCCGAGGCCAGCTCGGAGATGTGGCACATGCCGTCGGTTCCGGGGGCCAGCTCGATGAAGGCGCCGAAGTCCTTGATGGAGACGACCTTGCCCGAGTAGATGGTGCCGACCTTGATCTCCTCGGTCAGGGCCTCGATCTCGGCGCGGGCCTGGGCGATGGTCTCGCCGCTGGGGGCGGCGATGACGACCGAGCCGTCGTCCTCGACGTCGATCTGGACGCCGTACTTCTCCTGGAGGCCGCGGATGGTTTTGCCGCCGGGCCCGATGAGCTTGCCGATCTTCTCCGGGTTGATCTGGATGGTGACCAGGCGTGGGGCGTGGACGGAGATCTCCGGGCGCGGGGCGGCGATGACGCGCTCCATGATGTCGATGATCTCGAGCCTGCCCAGGCGGGCCTGCTCGAAGATCGTCTCGACCTGGCCCAGGTTCAGGCCGCGGGCCTTGAGGTCGAGCTGGATGCCGGTGATGCCCTCGCGGGTGCCGGAGACCTTGAAGTCCATGTCGCCGAAGAAGTCCTCCTCGCCGATGATGTCGGTGACGAAGACCTCGCGGTTGCCGTCGTCGTCGGTGAACCGGCCGACGGAGATGCCGGCGCAGGTGGCCTTGATGGGGACGCCGGCGTCCATGAGGGCCAGGCAGCCACCGCAGACGGAGGCCATGGAGGAGGAGCCGTTGCTCTCGGTGATGTCCGAGACGACGCGGATGGTGTAGGGGAACTCGTCGGGGGAGGGGAGGATGCCAAGGAGGGAGCGTTCGGCCAGTGCGCCGTGGCCGATCTCGCGGCGGCCCGGGGCCATGATGCGCTTGACCTCGCCGGTGGAGAAGGGCGGGAAGTTGTAGTGGAGCATGAACTTCTTGGAGTACTCGGGCAGGAGGCCGTCGATGATCTGCTCGTCCTTGCCGGTGCCGAGCGTGACCGAGACGAGGCTCTGGGTCTCGCCGCGCTGGAAGAGGGCCGAGCCGTGGGTGCGTTGGAAGACGCCGACCTCGCCCAGGATGGGGCGGATCTGGCGTGGGCCGCGGCCGTCGGCGCGGGTTCCGGACTCGACGATGAGCCGGCGGGTGATCTTTTCTTCGAGCCGCTTGAAGGCGTCCTTGGCGTGTGCGCGGAGCTTGGTGGAGGCGGCGAACTGGGCGTAGGAGCCGTCCTGGGTGACGGCAAAGTGCGTGTCGAGGACCTCGGCGCGGAGGGCGTCGACGGCGGCGGAGCGTTCGAGCTTGCCCTTGAGCTTGCGGGCCTCGGTCAGACGTGCCTCGGCGACGGCGCGCACCTTGTCGGTGACCTGGGCCGGGGGGAGGAAGAGCTCGCCGACGACCTTCTGAACGCCGGCGCGCTGCTTGAGGTCGTTGATCAGCCCGAGGACCTCGCCGACCTGGCCGTAGCCGAAGCGCATGGCCTCGAGGACGACGGCCTCGGGGACCTCGGCGGCGCCGACCTCGATCATGTTGATGCCGTCGGAGTGGCCCGAGAGGACCAGGTCCAGGTCGGAGTAGTCGAGCTGGGTGACGGTGGGGTTGACGACAAAGCGTGGGCCGTCGTCGGTGTGGATGCGCCCGACGCGGACGGTGGCGATGGGGCCCTCGAAGGGGATGTCGCTGATGGTCAGGGCGGCCGAGGCGGCGGTGCCGGCCAGCACGTCGCTGTCGTTCTCGCCGTCGTGGCTCATGACAAAGACCTGGACCAGGACCTCGTCGAAGTAGCCGTCCGGGAAGAGCGGCCGCACGGGGCGGTCGATCATCCGCATGGTCAGGATCTCTTTTTCCGAGGGCGGGCCCTCGCGCTTCTTGAAGCCGCCTGGGAACTTGCCCGCGGCGGAGGTCTTCTCGCGGTAGTCGACGGTCAGGCCCAGGAAGTCGGTGCCCTCGCGCGGCTTGCCGCGGGTGACGGTGGCCAGGACGGTGGTGCCGGCGTAGGAGGCCACCACCGCGGCCGAGCAGAGCTTGGCGACCTTGCCGGTTTCGAGGGTGAGAGTGCGGCCGCCGACCTCGCGTTGAACGATCACGTGCGTCATCGATGCCCCTAACAGACGGGGCCGCGCGGCGCACGCTGCGCCGACGCTGGGAGCGGGAGAGGGCCCGGTGGCGCGGGGCAACATCGCCCACGCGTCGGACCGCCAACCCTGCCGCTGCCACAGGTTCCGCAAGCCCGCCAGGGGCAGGAGACGCCGCACACGCGTGTGCTGCCCGGGCGGGCCCGGGGGCCCTCGTAGGGCCGCCGAACTCGCCGCGTGTGCGCCGTCCACTGCCGCCGTGCGGGGCCGGTCGGACCGATGGACCCCGAGAAACAAGCGTGCCCGCGGGGTGTTCCCCGCGGGCACGTGGGTGGTCGTTACTTACGCAGGCCCAGGCGTCCGATCAGGTCCAGGTAGCGGGCGCGGTCTCGGGAGGCGAGGTAGCGCAGGAGCCGGTTGCGTTTGGAGGCCATCATCACCAGGCCGCGGCGGCTGTGGTGGTCCTTGCGGTGTTGCTTGAGGTGCTCGGCCAGGTCGTTGATCCGCTCGGTGAGCAGGGCCACCTGGACCTCGGGCGATCCGGTGTCGGCGGGCGCTGTCTGAAAGGTCTTGACCAACTGTTGGCGGTGCTCGGCGGAGCTGGGCATTTCGATCTGAACCTTGGGCCGGGGCCCTTCGATGACCGGGGCAGCACCCGCTGCGCACGGCCTTGTGCGTGAACCAATTGGTCCCAACCATACGCCCCCCGGGTCACATCGGCAACGGGATCTGGGGTGGTACTTGTCAATGTGTGGCACAGAGCGATCAAAGAGCGAACAGGACGGCCAGGATACTCAAAGCATGCTCATCAATGGCTGATAATAAGGTGACAAAGCACGCAGGAACGTGCCGCTGAGAGGCAAAGCCCTACCTCGTGGCACGCGCTCGGGATATCCCCAATGATCATCCCGCTGGGCGCGGGCGTCGGCGGTATCGCTGCCTGAGCCGCATGCTGCCGGCGTGTGGCCCGGGACTAGAGATGGAGGGGCGGGGCGCTGCGTCGGAGGACGCGGAGTGCGGGCTCGGGGCCGCGTGAAACCGCTGACGCACAAATCACAAGCACGGGCGTGACCGCAGACCGCTGCGCTGCCGGTGCTCCGGAGGCAAGACCATGGGGCTGCTGACACTGATGTTCGACAGCGACGGGGTGTGGTTCACGGTGCCGGCGCTGGTGGCCACGGGGGTGTTCATGATCAAGCTGCTCGCGGGGGTCTCGGGGCTGGGGGGCATGGAGGAGCTGGAGACCGGGATGGAGGCGTTGGACATGAGCGACGCCGACTCGGTGGCGGCGTTCAAGTGGCTCTCGGTGCAGGGCGTGGCGGCGTTTGTGATGGGGTTCGGCTGGGGCGGCCTGGCGGCGCTCAAGGGGAGCGGGCTGGAGCTGGTGCCCAGCGTGGCGGTCGGCGTCGCCGTCGGGGTGGGGATGGTGTGGCTGCTGGCGTGGTGCATGAAGCTCGTCCACGACCTGAGCGTGAGCGGGAACATCTCGAAGGAGATGGCGGTGGGGCTGGAGGGGGACGTGTACGTGACGGTGCCGGTGGTTGGTGGCGGGGCGGGGGGGAAGGTTCGCGTGGTGATCAAGGAGAGGCAGCGGATCTACGACGCGGTGTCGGAGGGGCCGGAGATCGGCGTTGGGACGCGCGTGCGTGTGGTGAGCGCCAACGAGGATCAGAGCGTGACCGTCAGGCCGGCGTGACGGGCCTGTACGCGAGCGCGGGCTGAGGTGGCCGACGGGGCGGGGCGAGCGCCGCGTTGGAGCGCGCCTGCCCGGCAGGCGCGGAGGAGATTGCAGCGGGCGATCGGGCGTGCGATGATGGCCCGGCGTGCGCGGCACTGCCCTGGCTGTTCTGCGCGGGGGCGGGAGCGGGGGACGGGCGTCAAGAAACGGAGGGACACGTGAGCGTAACGACGTTGGGGCTGTGGGGGCTTGGGCAGGTGACGACGTGGGGCGGCGGCGGGTCGAGCGTGAGTCAGCGGGCGGTGCTGTGGCTGTTCGTGATCGGCGCGGCGCTGCTGGTGCTCTTTGTGGTGGGCGTTCTGATCGTCAAGCAGTACCGGCGGTGCCCGAGCAACCGGATCCTGGTCATCTACGGGCGCGTGGGGACGGACCGCGCGGCCAAGTGCATGCACGGCGGCGGCGCGTTTGTCATCCCGCTGATCCAGGACTATGCGTATCTGTCGCTCGAGCCGATGGCGATCGACGTCCCGCTGACGGGCGCGCTGTCGCAGAACAACATCCGCGTGAGCGCCCCGAGCACGTTCACGGTGGCGATCTCGACGGACCCGGTGCTGATGAACAACGCGGCCGAGCGCCTGCTGCCAATGGACGCGGGGCAGATCCGGGAGCTCGCCCAGGACATCATCCTGGGGCAGCTGCGGCTGGTGATCGCGACGCTGACGATCGAGGAGATCAACCGGGACCGCGAGAAGTTCATGCAGCTGATCAACGAGAACGTGGAGAAAGAGGTTCACAAGATCGGCCTTGAGCTGATCAACGTCAACATCCGCGACATCCACGACGAGTCGGGGTATATCGAGGCGATCGGCAAGCGGGCGGCGGCCGAGGCGATCAACCGCGCCAAGGTCGAGGTCGCCCAGCAGCAGCGCGAGGGTGCCACCGGCGAGGCCGTGGCGGTCCGGGAGATGGAGGTGAAGGTCGCCGCCGAACGCGCCATGGCCGCCGAGGGGCAGAAGAACGCCGAGCAACGGCAGCGCATCGCGCTGGCTGCGCTCGAAGCGCAGGCGGTGACCGGCGAGGTCGAGAGCCGGCGGAACCAGGAGATCGCCCTGTCGCAGCGGCAGGCCGAGACCGTGGCGGCGCAGAAGCAGTTCGAGCAGGAGCAGCGCGTCAAGGTCGCTGAGGCGGAGGCGACGGCCAACGTCGGCGAGAACCAGTCGCGCGAGCGCGTGGCGCTGAGCAACGCCCAGCTTGCTGAGGTGCAGGCCGAGACGCGGCGACGGTCGGAGGTGGCTCAGGCCAAGTCTCAGGAGGCCGTGCTGGTGGCCCAGCGCGAGCAGGAGCTTGCGCGGCTGGCCAAGGAGCAGCTGGCGCCGCAGGAGATCGAGCGCAAGCGGATCGAGATCGCCGCGGCGGCTGAGGCGGAGAAGCTACGCCTGGAGGCCATGGGGCAGGCCGACGCGGTGCTGGCGCGCTACACCGCCGAGGCCGAGGGCATCCGCAAGGTGCTGGACGCCAAGGCTCAGGGGTACCAGCGGCTGATCGAGGCGTGCGCGGGGAGCCCCGACGTGGCGCCGACGCTGCTGCTGATCGAGAAGCTGCCGGAGCTTGTGCGCGAGCAGGTCAAGGCGGTTTCGAACCTGCGGATCGACAAGATCACGGTGTGGGACGGGGGCCAGGGGACGGGGCCCGGCGGGGCGGGCAAGGGCTCGACGGCGGGGTTCTTGTCGAGCCTGATCGGGTCGCTCCCGCCGGTGCACGAGCTCGCCGAGCAGGCGGGCGTGGAACTGCCCGGGTTCTTGGGACAGGTGAAGCGGTCGGGCAAGAGCGCGGGCACCAAGCAGGACGGGGGCTGAGTTGGGCCCAGCGCGGGGCCGCGCTGCAACGGCACGCCCGAGCGGGCGCGGCGATCAGCCGAGTTCGTTTCGCGTGCCGGGAGTACTCGCAGCCGCACCGCGGGAACTCATGCGCCGCGGATGCGAAGCATTGCGCAAATGATCTTGTGCCCGCAATAACTTGCGTACGCTATTTCATCCTGTCCATTCTCTGACTGATCAGAAGTGCGACGCAGGCGCACAAGCTGTCATATCGGCGGCCTCTAAGCATGCGAGAATCGACCATGGCGGGAGTCGGCCTGTCGCATATTCGCAGGCATCGCTATAGAGTAGATTCTCTACGCGAACAGAGGCTCGGATGTCCTTGGCGCAATGGCACGAGGATTGCCTAAGCATCGCACCGCCGCACGATCTTTGCGGCTTCATATGTACGGCATCATACAAGAGTATTGCGTGGATAACTCATTCGAACCGCAAGGACAGGCTCAGAATCAGGCCGAAAAACCGAATACGCTTCTTGAGATCAAACAGCACAGGGCGGAACTCCTCGCTGCGCTAGCGGAAACTCGATCGCTCGTCGCCAATATTCGGAGCGACGCAATAGAAGCGGAGCGCAGCAAGAATTACGTGGTAAAGGCCAAAGAACAAATAGAAACGTCACGGATGCAGGCCGACGAAAAGGCCAAAATAGCGGGTGGATCGGCGTCCGAGGCCATGCAGTATCAGAAGAGAATCGAGCAGGAAGAGAAAAAATACATCGTACTGAATGAAAAGGTGGAAAGCACTCTGAAACAGGTTCAGGCGCTTCTTTCTAGCGCTACGGACGCCGGGCTCGCGTCCGCCTTCGATCGACGAAGCAAGAAGTTCAAGACACCGGAGAGAATCTGGCAAGGCGCGTTTGTGTTGTCGCTCTTCGGATTGGTCGCGCTTGCGGCATGGCAGGCGTATTCCTATCAGAATCTCGACCAGCTGCCCGACTGGCAACAGGTCGCGCGAATGCTCGCGATCAAGGTGCCGTTTGCTGCCCCGCTCGTGTGGCTCGCAATTCACGCGGCCAGACAAGCATCGCTGGCGAAGCGGCTTGAAGAGGATTACGCGTTCAAAGCGACCATCTCGATGTCCTTTGACGGGTACCGCCGCCAGATGGCCGAGGTCGGAAAAGGCCTGGCCGCAGACTCGCCTTTGGCAACTTTGTGCACCAACACGCTCCGCGAGATCGCGATACCGCCCGGCCGCATCTATAACGGGCAGCGGATGGACCCGAACATCACCACGTCGATCGCTGACATGGTGCGGCAACGTCGTGCGCAGGATCCAGATCGATAGTCAACCGGACGAAACCCGTAACCAAGGCGGAGACACGGGTTTACGAGAGGGCTCCGAAGCGATCGCAGCGCCGGTCGCAGCAGACGGCTTCGAGGGGCCTTCGCACCCCGATTTGGACCGGGTATTGGCGGCCTGGAAAGACCTGCCCGGGCCGGTGCGGGTGAGGATTTTGGCGATGGCGGAGGCGACGGCCCCGCCGAACAGCCCGCTGAACCACCCCAACGGGATTGATGGCTGACGAGCGACCCGATCGGGGCATTGAGCGGATCGGCCCACCGACAATTTGCTTGCATTATGCAAGTGTACTGGCTACACTTTCCTTGTGTCGACCTCCCCTCGCGACTCAGAACGCCGCTCCTGCTGCCCTGTCGCGTGCACGCTCGACCTGCTGGGCGATCGGTGGACGCTGCTTGTCGTCCGCGACCTATTCCGTGGCGTCGACCGCTACTCGGGTTTCGCCAAGTCCCCCGAGGGCATCGCGACCAACATCTTGGCGGACCGCCTTGATCTGCTTGTCGTGCATGGCCTCGCCGAGCGGCTGGTGCCTGAGGGGCGAAAGCACGCGCGCTACCGCCTCACTGAGAAGGGCCGAAGCCTTGAGCCCGTGCTTCGCTGCGTCATGGAGTGGGGCCTCACTCACATTCCCGGCACCGAGGCACGTCTCGCCCCCGAGCGAGACACCGCATTGACATGATCGAATTGTGCTTTGTCCCAACTCTCTAAGGAATCCACCAATGCCCGATCCCGCTACGTTTGCTGCCTTCCCGAAAGTGCCGCTCCCTGACGCCGCCGCTGCCCGTTCAACCGTGGGCGGCTTGCTCGCCGTCGTCGGCTGTCTCCTTGGGGGCTGCGCAGGTGTCCCGCCCGTGGGCGCACCGGGCAATGCGCTCACGACGCCCACCGCGGCCGACGCCATCGCGTGGCCCGAGGCCTACAAGCCCGAACTCGCCACGTTCACGATCACGAACTCGGTCTTGATCTCGGCACCGCCGGAGGCCGTGTGGGACCAGCTCATCCACGCCGAGTCATGGCCGAATTGGTACTCCGGCGCAACAAACGTTGTGGTTGAGGGATCGACCGGCGGCAAGCTTCAAGAGGGATCCACGATCAATTGGACAACCATGGACCAAGACCTCGTGACCAAGGTTGTTGAGTTCGTGCCGCCCTATCGAATGGGATGGGAATCGCGACAGTCCACGCTCAAGGCCTATCACGCTTGGCTGCTGATCCCAACAGCGGAAGGCACACGGGTTGTGACCGATGAAAGCCAGTTCGGACTTCTGGCCCATCTTCAACGCATCTTCCTTCCCAACAAGCTCCGCAAGCTGCACGATGAGTGGCTCGCGGTTCTCAAGCAGCGAGCCGAGGCGGCATCGCTCGGCGGCGGAGCCGATGCATCGGAGGTGAACTGACCCATGCACGCGATCTACCCGGCCCATCCCATCACGATCGTCATCATCGTGGCCGCGATGCTCGTGACGCCCCTCTACATGCTCGCGCTCTATGTGTTCAGCGGGGCCGACCCGCGGAAGGGTGCGATGCTCGGCGCGCTGTGGCTCGTGTTCGGCGCGATGATGACCGCGGTGTGCCTGTGGGGTGTGCCCGCGAGGCTGGGCCTGCCCGGCAACCTTGTCGTCCCGATCGCGTGGTTCACCCCGAGCGTTCTTCTGATTGTGTTCCGGAAATGGGCGCTCGAGCGTCCGCTCAGCCAGCGATGGCTCATCGCCCTCCAACTCTGGCGTGCCATCGGCGCGGTGTTCCTGATCGAAATGGCACGGGGCCACATTCCCCCAGTGTTTGCGTACCCGGCTGGGTTGGGCGATGTATTCGCCGCGCTCGTCGCGCTGGGCGCCTTGGTCGCGTTCCGCGGCAATTTGCTCATCCCGCGATGGGCGATCATCACCGTCGCGGTTGTGGGCATTGCAGACTTCCTTTCCGCTTTCTTCTTTGGGTTTACCTCCAGCGAGGGACCGCAGAACCTTTTCCCGCAGGACAGCCCGAGCCGGGTGATTGAGTTCCCGACGGGCATGATCCCGCTCTTCTTGGTGCCCTACGCAATCTTCTTTCACACGCTGTCGATGCTGAGCTTACGAGGACCGGGTTCGATCAATGCCGACGCACCGGCCAAAATGACATAGTCTTTCGCCTCGGACGAGCTGCGCGGGCACGAGGGCAACGCCGCGGCGACCTACTTCGCCAACTTCGCCGGGCTTTTCAAGCAGGGGGTGTCGGAGATCGCAGCCAAGTTCGTCTCCAACGGTCGGCAACGCCGACCGCCGCCCGATCCGATCAACGGCGTGCTGTCGTTCGGCTACTCGATGCTGGCCCACCGATGCACCGCGGCTTGTCGCCTGGCGCGGGTGCTGGTCTATGTCCGCTCGCCTGACGACGTGGCGCACATCGCCGAGGCCATTGAGAAGAAGCTGGGCGTCGGCGGCGCGACGCGTATCGCGAGACTGACCGGCACGATCCGAGGCAAGGAGCGGGACGAACTCGCCGAAAACGAAGTGTTCCGTGCCTTCAAGATCGGTTCGGACCGATCCTCCCCGCTCCACCACGCGCTTTACCTGATCTCTACCTCCGCCGGCGAGGTTGGCGTGGACCTCGACGCCGACGACCTCGTGTGCGACCTGACCACGCTGGACAGCATGGCCCAGCGGTTCGGTCGCGTGAATCGACTGGGGGGTAAAGGGCGATCGGCGACAATCACGGTTGTCGCGGAGCCGATCGGGGACAAGGTCCCTCTCAAAGCCCAGGTCGAGGAGACCGCCAAACTCCTACGCTCGCTTCCGGATGTCGACGGCGGGCTTGACGCTTCACCGGCGGCGCTCTCAGCGCTGCTTGCAACGCCCGAGGCGCAGGCCGCCTTCTCGCCCGTGCCGACGATCCTCCCCGCCACGGACATCCTCTTCGACCAGTGGTGACTCACGTCGATTGCCGGCAAGGTGCCCGGGCGGCCCGAGGTCGCACCGTACCTGCACGGCGTTGCGGATTGGGAGCCACCGGAGACGCATGTAGCATGGCGCGCCGACATCGCCCTGCTCGCCGCCGCGAGCAGGGAGGACGACATGGGCCAGGCTGTGCCGTGCTCGAAGGACGAGTTGGAAGAGGTGTTCGAGGCGTTCCCGCTGCGCTCGGTGGAGCAACTGCGCGATCGGTCCGATCGCGTGCAGGAGGAGTTACAGAAGATCGCGAAACGCCTGAAGGATAATGCTCAGAATCGCACGGCATCACCGCCACCGGATCATGCCGAGTCGGAAGATCCGAACGATACGAGTAATGAGCCCGAAGGCGAGGTCAGGAAAGGAGAGGGCAGACCGATCGAGTCCAATCCCTGGGTGGTTCTGATGCACGCCGGTACGATGGAACGGGCGCGGCTGGACGACATCGCTCCGGCGGATAAAGGCAACGCGAAGCAGGTGCAGCGACGGCCGGCCTTCGCCACGGTCGTGCTGCCGGTCGAGGTGGGCGGGCTGAAGGACGGGATGCTCAAAGGCGATGAGCCCCCGACCAAGGATGCACGATCGCTCGACGTGGCCGAGGTGGCCCGAGACGGCACCCCGTCGCGACAGCGAGTCGTCCTCAAGGGCGATGAGTCAGGCGCACTGCTCGACGGCAAAATCGCCGATGGTGTGACCAGGGCGAGCGTGATCCTCGCCACCACCGACGAGGACGCCGAGCCGGGACGGATCGAGTACCGCGTCGCCAAGGGCCAGGACCGCGAGCCGGGCCGGCGCGGTGCTTCGCACGGCCACACCCGCCCGCTGACCCGGACTGACGCCCGACGGAACCGACGAAACCCCC
>PNJV01000040.1 GCA_013822085.1 Isosphaera sp.
CGGGGGGTGCGGGGGGTGCGGGGGCATTGGCCGGGCGCGGGCCGGGGCGGCTGCACGCAGCGTGGACCGGGGAGCTGTCGGTCTCCGACGAGATCGGCGAAGCGGTGGCGGTGGGCGACGTGCGCGGCGTGCACGCCGCTGCCGACGGGCGGATCGACGAGATCACCTGCCACACGCTGGTGATCAGCTACGACGCCGCGGGGTCCAACCCAGCTGAGCTGGCCACTGGCGGCCAATCGGCCGTGGGCTTCGGCCCCGGCGGGCCCGCGCAGGGCCCGGGGCTGCTGGGGGACGGGGGGCTGGGGGGCGGGGCGGACGGGCCGGCTGGCGGGATCCGGCGCGTCGAGGCGATCTCGCACATCGGACAGGGCGCCGCGGGCACGGCTCGGGTCGAGTCGCGGTTGTTGGCGGCGCTGGGCAGCCCGGTGCCGCTGACCGAGCCGAGCGACTGGCGCCGGCAGACAGCCGGGGCGCCGACGGAGCGCCTGCTCTTCCTGGAGGGCAGCAGGATCATCGCGGACCTGGCCGGCGGGACTCTGGACGTGCCCGGCGCGGGCCGGCTGCTCATCGACGAGCGCTCGACCGCCAAGGCGCCGCCCGAGGCGTCCGGCGGCGATGGCATCGGCGCGCGTGGCACGAGCTTGTTCACATGGGAAGGTGGTCTGAGCTTCGAGCGCGCCGCCGAGCGGGTGCGCATGACCACGGACGTGCGCCTGCGGCACAGGCCCACGGGCGACACGCGGGTGCTGCTGCTCGAGAGCCAGGAGCTCACGGCGGACCTGCGGTTCCCCCAGGGCCAGGGCTCGGGCTCGGTCCTCGCGGAGCTGCCGGTGAGCGCTGCGGCTGGGGGGGCGGGGGGTGTGGGGGGTGTGGGCGTGGATGGGGTCGTTGGGGGAGCGCCGGGCGAGCGCGTCGAGCTTCGCGGGGCCCGCGCCACGGGCCTGGTGGTGGCGGAGTTCGATCAGCGGCAGCTGGCCGGCGACACGATCGTGTACGAGCCGGCTTCGGGCACGCTGGAGGCGACAGCGGCCAGCGGCGGCAACGTGTCGATCCTCGACCGGGCGCGCTCGGCGCCGGCGACGGCTCGGCGGATCGTGTGGAACCTGCTTACGGGCCGGCTCGAGCTCGAGGGCGTCACGGGCTCGGCGGGGCTGCCCCGGCCGTGAGTGCCCGGACGGCGCGCTGTCGGGGGCTCAGAGCGTGCGCTCGCGCGCCAGCTCGCGGCTCAGGGCGTGGGCCAAATAGTGGTACTGATCCAGCGTGTTGTAGACCTGCGCGCTGATCCGGATGAGGCGTGCAGGGCGGGGCGTGAGCGCGGGCATGCGCCAGACGGGCACCTGGACGCCCCAGTGATGGACCAGGCGGTCCTGGAGCGCGTCGGCGTACCTGGTCGGGCGCGCAGCCAGGCGGGCCTCGCGGTCGGGGCTGTGCGCGGGCAGCGGGAGCGAGGCCATGAAGGGCAGCATCGCGTCCGGGGCCGGCGGCTCGGCGCCGATCGCAGCGGCCAGGATGTCGCGGCCGCGCAGGGCCAGCGCGCAGTTGTGGTCGCGCATCGCCGGCAGGCCGCCGGGCAGGAGCCCCGAGACGAACGGCACGCACGCGGGCGTGGCCAGCCACGGCGTCGGGTCGACGGTGCCGACGTAGTCAAAGAGCAGCCGGAAGCGGGAGCGGTCGGTGCGGGGCGAGTTGAGGCCGTGGGAGACCGTCAGCGGGGCCACGCGGCCCTGCCGGTCGGGGCGGACGTAGAGAAAGGCCGAGCCCTTGGGCGCGCAGAGCCACTTGTGGAAGTTGCCCACGTAGTAGGCCGCGCCCAGCTGGGCCACGCCCAGCTCGACCATCGCCGGGGCGTGGGCGCCGTCGACCAGGACATCGACGCCGCGCGACTGGAGCTCTCGCGTCAGCCGCTCGACGGGCAGCACCAGGCCGGTGGGGCTGGTCACGTGGGAGATCACCGCCAGGCGCGTGCGCGCCGTGACGGCCGCGAGCGTGCGCTCGAGCACGACCTCCGGCCCCGAGATGGGGAAGGGGACCTTGGCGGTGACGACGGCGGCGCCGGCCGCTGAGGCGGCGTGCACCGCGGCGTTGACGCAGGCGTTGTACTCGTGGTCGTTGACGAGGATCTCGTCGCCCGGGGCCCAGGCCAGGGAGCGCACGACCGTGTTGACGCCCTCGGTGGTGTTGTGGATGAAGGCCATGTCGTCGGGCGGGCAGCCGACGAACCGGGCCATGGCCTGGCGGGCGGTGTCCAGGAGCCCCTCGAACGACTCGACCCAGAACGCTACCGGCTCGCGCTCCATGAGCCGGCGGAACTCGTCCTGGGCGCGCAGCACGGCGTGGGGCGTGCCGCCAAAGGAGCCGTGGTTGAGGAACACCACGCCGCGGTCCAGCGGCCAGTGCTCGATGAGCGGCCCCGGGCTTGGGCGGGGGAGGGTCGTATGGGTCGCAAGCTCGGGGGCGGGCGTGTGCGCAGCTGGTGAGCGGTCCACGGGGCGAGTGTATCGGCGGCGCGGTGCGCAGCCGCGTGGCACCAGCCGTGCGGGCAGGGTGTGATCACCCCTGCGTGTCGAGCCGGTGGCCGATCAGCAGCGCGGTCTCGACGGCGTTGCGGGCGCTGGGGTTGGTGTAGAAGGGGATCGGCTGTGGGCCCGGCGCAGCGTCGGGCGGGGGCGCCGGCGGGGCAAGAGCTGGGCCCCTGGCTATGGCGGCAGCCCGGGCCCGGCTGGCGCCGGGGGCGGCGGGGGCGGGGGCGGGAATGAGGGGGGTGACATCGAAGCGCACCGGCCCAGGGACGCGCGCTGCGATGATCGAGCCGACGCCCGAGGATCGCGGCGTAGACCCAGAGCCCAGCGCGGGCGCCTGGATCGCTGCGGGCGGACGCGCTGAGCCCGCCAGCCGTGCCGGGCCGGGGCGTTGTACTAGGCCGGGGCTTTGTGCCGGGTTGGGCTGCTGCGCTGCAACAGCCGGCCGAGCGGCGGGCGCGCCGTAGAGGCGCGCGATGTGCAACGGGTTGGTCGGTCCAATGTCCAGGGCCATTTGGGAGAACCATACCCGCGGCACAACGCGACCGCTGCGGCGTCAGGGGGATCGGCCAGCGCCCAGAACGCGGATGAATCTTGCGACTTTGGAACCTTGCGCCGCCGAGCGCGGTATGCTTTGGTATACACCCTGGTGCGTGGTGCCCTTGGATCTCCAGCGGGTCACGTGGCACCGAACTGTGTGATGCATAGTGCCCCCGGCGAACCAAGAACAACCCGACCGATCGCGCCCCGCCCCAAGCCCCGCCAGCACGGACCACGGGTCGTGGTCGCCGGCGATCCGCGGCGCGGGGCCCGTGGCCACGTCGCTTGTTGGCTACATCGCTGGGCTCAAGGAGCAGATCGTCGGCGAGGCGGCGGCGGCGGTGGGGATGCTCGAGACCGCCGTCGAGGCGCTCTTCCAGCTCGACGCCGAGCGCGCCGCCTGGGTGATGAAGCGGGACGACGAGGTCGACCGCGAGGAGGTCCGCATCGAGGAGGAGTGCTTCCGGCTGCTGGCGCTCTTCCAGCCCGTGGCCCGGGACTTTCGCACCATCGCCACGCTGCTGCGCGTCAACGCCGACCTCGAACGCGTGGGCGACCACGCCACGTCGATCGCCAAGCAGACGCTCAAGCTGCGCGAGCTCGGGGCCGTGCGCTGGCCGATCTCGCTCCAGGAGCTGGGGCAGCGCGTGCCCATCCAGTGCCACCAGCTCTTGCGGGCGCTGGCCGAGGAGAGCGTCGACGCGGCACGCAGCGTGATGATGCGCGATCGCGCCATCGACTCCCTCGATCGCAGGCTCTTCGAAGAGTCCGTCGACGTCATGAGCGAGTCGCGGCAGAGCAAGTGCGCCGGCCTGCGCGTCTACCGCTGCGGCAGGGAGCTCGAACGCGTCGGCGACCTGATGACGAGCATCGCTGAGGACGTGATCTACCTGGCGTCGGGGGCCATCGTGCGTCACGACGAAAAGAAGCGCCTCAAGCAGCAGGCGATCGAGCAGCGCATGTGATGATGCGGGCGGGCTGCGACGTGCGCGTAACCCCGCATGAACGCGTGCGGTGTTTCCTTATTCACACGCTCTGCGCTGAGAACAACGCCTCATGTTCTTGCGCAGAACGCTTGCATGATTGCGCGTGAGAAATATGCCTTGACGATGGCTTAAGGTGCGCAAATCTATTGATTTTGACGCAATTACTGAATAACCCTTGAACAACGCGGGCAATCAAGTAGATTCCTCTCACCTGTCGCGCAGGTGCGCTCACACGCGGCTGCGCAGAGGGACAGGGAGAAGGAGTGTCACATGTTCAAGAGTGTGTTCGGTATGGCGTTGGTGTGCGCGACCGTGCCGGCGTGGGCTGCCCAGCCCCAACGCAACGAGTCGCAGAACGAGTTCCTGCTCGGGGACCGCAACTCCGAGGCGTTCTTTCGGCTCGACGAAAGCGGGCAGGTGGACTGGCGCGTGGACGGCGTCGAGCAGCTCTTCCGCCAGACGTTCTTCTTCCGCTCCGGCGGGATGCAGGACGAGCGCGAGCTGACGACGCTGGACATCCTGGGCGCGGTGGCCACGGACACCAACCCGTTCGTGGACGACCGCGACGACGCGCTGTCGGTCCGCTACCTGGAGCGCGAGCTCGGGCTGACCTTCGACGTGAGCTACTCGCTGCGCGGCGGCACCGATGGCACCGGCTTCTCGGATCTGGCCGAGCAGATCGTGATCACCAACTCCGGCAACGTCGGCCGGTCCGTGTACTTCTTCCAGTACGTGGACTTCGACCTGGGCGGCACCACCGGCGGCGACACGGCGCGGATCGTCGACGGGCGCGTGGCGCAGCAGTTCGACGTGACGGGCAACCTGAGCGTGAGCGAGACGGTGGTGACGCCCGCGCCGGCGCACTTCCAGGTGGGCAACTTCGCGGACCTCCTCGACCTGTTCTCCGATGGCAGCCCCACCACCCTCAACGACAACGCCGGGCCCTTCGTGGGTGACGCGGCGTGGGCGTTCGAGTGGCACGTCTTCCTGGACCCGGGCGAGACGTTCATCATCTCCAAGGACAAGATCATCTTCCCCAGCCCGTCGGCGGCGGCGCTGCTGGGCATGGGCGGCCTGCTGGCGACACGCCGGCGGCGCAGCTGACCACGCCAGCCGATGCACCTACGCGTGTGCAACACCTACGCGTGTGCGAGCGACTCGCCGATCGGGCAGCCGTGATCGTGTGTGAGGCGGCGTCCGCGGGGGTCACCGAGCAGCCAAGCAACAACGCCCGGCGCCTCTGGCCGGGCGTTGTTCATTCGGTCAACGCCGATCTCATGTGGCCTCGTGCGCATCAGCGGGGGGTCTTTGCCGCCATCGCTCGCGCGTGATTTGAGCACGCCCGCGGCACTTGAGAAGGATGGAGCGCCCCGAGAAAAAGCAGGTTCAGAGGCGGGTGAAACTGGGTAGAGGCTCGCTGTGGTCAGCGCTTTGAAGCACAACTATGAGAGCGAGCATATCTGAAATGCACTTGACCAATACGCGTTATCCTGTAGTGTGATGGTGCACGTCAACCTCCGGCCATGCTCGCATGGGGGTAGCGGAAACGCTCATCGTAAGGAGAGAGACATGACTCGTACGTGTGCGATCCTGTGCGTCGCGGGCCTTGCGTGGGCCGGGCCCGCGGCGGCGCAACCGATCCAGCTGGACGACCGCAACTCGTCGGCGGTGTTCGATCCGACCGGCGGCGGCCAGTTCACCTGGCTCATCGACGGGGTGGACCATTTGTTCAATCAGAACTTCTACTTCCGCGCTGGCGCCATGACCGACGAGGTGGACCTGACTTCCGTCGGCCTGGCTGGGATGGCCGCGACCGACACGAACCCCTTCGCGGACGGCCGGGTCGACACGCTGGCGCTCCTGTACAGGGACGCTGGCTCGGGGCTGGAGTTCGAGATCAGCTACTCGCTGCGGGGCGGCAACGCGGGGTCGAACACCGCGGACATCGCTGAGCAGATCCGCATCAGCAACCGGGGCAACTCGTCGCAGCGGGTCTCGTTCTTCCAGTACGTGGACTTCGACCTCCACGGCTCGCCCGGCGGGGACGTGGGGCGGATCGTCAACGGGCGCGTGGCCCAGCAGTCCGACCCGGCGGGGCTCCGCACGATCTCGGAGACGGTCGTGACGCCCGCGCCGACGTTCTTTGATATCGCGCTCTTCCCGACCATCCTGAGCCTGTTCGGCAACGGCGTGGCGGACACGCTGAGCAACGGCAACGGGCCGGTCTTCGGCGACGTGGCCTGGGCGTTTCAGTGGGACTTCACGCTGGGCGTCGGGCAGGACTTCATCATCTCCAAGGACAAGCTGATCGTGCCGACGCCGGCGGGCGCGGCGCTGCTCGGGCTTGGCGGGGTGATGGCGGCGCGGCGTCGTCGCAGCTGAAACCGAACAGGCACGACAAGCTCTCTGCTTCCCTGCGAGCCCGCCCTGAGAAGTTAGGGCGGGCTCATTTATTGAATAGCTGGAGAGCCGAAGCGTCGATGAGCAACGCGGCGCGATCCGTGGTGGGCAAAAACGACAGCGCCCATCACGAGGATGGGCGCTGCCTTAGGCAGAAAACAGTCGAAGGTTCGTTGACCGGGCCTTTCGGCCGAGCTGCCCGCGTGAGCGGACGACAATGCACTGACATACTGGCTGTGGGTCTCCCCACGGTCGGAGTGTCCGCTGGAAGCAGATTCCGACGCTGACCAGTCTAAGGAATCCCTTAGAAAGGAGGTGATCCAGCCGCAGGTTCTCCTACGGCTACCTTGTTACGACTTACTCCCAGTCACCGATCTCGCCGTGGTCGCTGGTGAATTCCAGCGGCTTCGGGCGCTACCAGCTTCCATGAGTTGACGGGCGGTGTGTACAAGGCTCAGGAACACATTCACCGCGGCGTAGCTGATCCGCGATTACTAGCGATTCCAGCTTCATGCAGGCGGGTTGCAGCCTGCAATCCGAACTGAGGTGCATTTTTTGCGATTTGCTCCATCTCGCGATCTCGCATCGCTTTGTATGCACCATTGTAGCACGTGTGCAACCCTGGATGTAAGGGCCATGAGGACTTGACGTCATCCCCACCTTCCTCCGGTTTGACACCGGCAGTCTCGCTAGAGTCCCCAGCATTACCTGATGGTAACTAGCGACAGGGGTTGCGCTCGTTAGAGGACTTAACCCGACGCTTCACAGCACGAGCTGACGACAGCCATGCAGCACCTGTGCACGTTGTACCCTTGCGGGCCTTATTCATGTTTCCACGAACTAATCCGTGCATGTCAAACCCAGGTAAGGTTCTGCGCGTTGCTTCGAATTGAGCCACATGCTCCACCGCTTGTGTGAGCCCCCGTCAATTCCTTTGAGTTTTAGCCTTGCGACCGTACTCCCCAGGCGGTGCGCTTCACAATTTCTCTCCGGTCCCGACGACGTCAGAGCCGCCGTAACCAAGCGCACATCGTTTAGGGCGTGGACTACCAGGGTATCTAATCCTGTTTGCTCCCCACGCTTTCGTGCCTCAGCGTCAGGAAACCCCCAGCCGGCGGTCTTCACCTTCGGCATTCCGATTGATATCTACACATTCCACCGCTCCACCAATCGTTCTGCCGGCCTCTGAGTTCCTCTAGACTCGCAGTTTGCCGTGCGGTTCCACCGTTGAGCGGTGGGCTTTCACACGACACTTACAAGTCCGCCTACGCACCCTTTAAGCCCAGTGATTCCGATTAACGCTCGGGGCCTCTGTCTTACCGCGACTGCTGGCACAGAGTTAGTCGCCCCTTCCTTTGGAGATGATCAATGTTTCTATCCCCTGACAGCGGTTTACACGGCAAAGCCGCTTCATCCCGCACGCGGCGTCGCTCCGTCAGGCTTGCGCCCATTGCGGAAGATTCGTCGCTGCAGCCTCCCGTAGGAGTCCGGGCAGTGTCTCAGTCCCGATGTGGCAGGCCGTGCTCTCACACCTGCTACCCGTCTTCGGCTTGGTGGGCCATTACCCCGCCAACTACCTGATAGGACGATCGCCGCTCCCAAGGCGAGAAATCTTTGCTCCGAGGAGATCATGGGGTATTACGCACAGTTTCCCGTGCCTATCCCCCACCTCAGGGTACGTTCGATCGTATTACTCACCCTTCCGCCACTAGACCTTGCGGTCCCGTTCGACTTGCATGCTTTAACCACGCCGCCAGCGTTCAATCTGAGCCAGGATCAAACTCTTCACTTGAATCCAACAACCGCTCCGAAGAGCGGATCTCAGTCCAAATGGAGCTGAGCCTGAACAACCATCGCGCTGTGCGATGGCCGGTCTCACGCTTGCACTTGGGCCTTTCGGCTCGCGTGCTCGCGTGTCATCGGCGGGCTAACGCCGATGAGATCGAATCACTTTCAAACTCAAAGATACAGGGTCTGTATCTTTTCATCTGTTCACGAAAAATGATCCACGTCGGACGCTGTGAGTCCGACGCCTACGTTTGGATGGCCCCATGCTCCCCGTAGGTGGGGGTGCCGTGATAGCACCGCGTGGGGCCCGCATTCTCGCGAACCTTCGACTGTTCACTTTCAAAGGATGATCCGTCTCAGGCGACGGGGCACCGGTTCTCCCGGTGGGGTCTTGACAATACGATCACATCTGGGCTTGGTCAAGAGCCGCGGCCAAAACTTGAGCGGTCGTCCGTTTTTTCCTTGTCCCTGCTCAGGGCCGCGCACGCTGTCCCGAGCTTACGCACCACTTGTTCACACCCCCTGACTCGCGGCAATTTGTGCCTCTTGCCCCCAAAGAGCCCCCGCCGACCTCCTCCGAATTGACACCGCCACGCGCAAAGCACGGCGCTTACGAGAGCCGCCCACGGTCGTCCGGGGTTACTCCAACGATCAAACCCCAAACAATAACCCGCTGAGCATCATCCTTGCGCGAGCCGGGTTCGGACGCTGCATGAGCTTTGCGCAACGCGGTTGCTGCGGCACGCAGCGTGGCCCCCGTGGTCAGGACGTCATCGACGAGCAGGTAGACCGTGCCCACGCCCGACTGGGCCCGGGGCCAGGCCCGGACCGCGAGCCGGCGCGTGACCTGCCCCAGCCTGGGCCAGGCGGGGACGAACTTGCCCGCCACGTTGCGGGCCCGCTCGGCGGCGCTCAGGCCGACCTGCGTTGGGCCGTGCCGGCGGCGGATCGGGTGCACCAGCGGGGCGGCGCAGGCCCGGGCCACGCCCTGGGCGATGGCCCCGGAGTGATCGATGGCGCGCGCCCACCGCCGGCGCCACGACGAGGGCACCGCCACGACGCGCACGCGCTCGGGCCACGCGGGCTCGACGCCGCGCTGGGCCAGCTGGCGCACAGCCAGCGCGCCCAGCCGCCGACCGAGGCTCACCCCCGCGTGCCAGTCTCGGCCGAACTTGACGCGGTGGACCCAGTGGCGCAGCGCCCCGGCGTACTCGCCCAACCGCAGGACCTGATCGACCGGCGATGGGGCGTCCCGGCACCGGTGGCAGCCCTCGGGGTCGTGGAGCGACGGCCCGACGGTGTGGCCGCAGCGCGGGCACGAGCGCGTGACCGGGTCTGGGAGCCAGGCGGCGCGTTGTGCCCAGACCTCAAAGGGCGTGCGCTCGGGCTCGAGCCACGCCTGGGCCACCTGCCCGAGCCACGAGCGGGGCTCATCGGTCGGTTCGGACAGGTCGACCGAGTGGCCCGCCTGCTGAGAGCCCTGGCCGGTGCCCGCGTCAGCGGCGGCGGACCCAGCCGGCGGCGTGGGGGCGCCCGGGGCTTGGTTCGAGGCGCTCTGTGTGGGCAGCGGCCTGGGGGGCCAGACGAAGCGATCGCCCTCGTGCGGGCACATGGGCGGCGTGGGCTCAGCCGGTCGAGCCCGAGCCGGTTCTGGCGGGCCTGCGTGCTGGGCCATGGTCGCGTCCGGTCATTCCATGACCATCGCGGCGCTGGTGACGAGGCTCAGGCCCTCCGAGTCCAGGGCGCCGTTGTAGTTGAGCAGCCGCACCGACGTGGGGCCGGTGATCATGGCGGCGGCGGTGATGCAGCCGATGGAGCACCAGCGCGTGGGGTTCTGCTGCCAGGACATGGACGAGACCATCTCGGCGTGGCGGCCCTGCTCGATGAGCTCGAGCATCTCGCGGTCGTGGGCCAGAACCTTCCTGCGGGCCTCGACCGCCGCCGGCTCGTCGCCGCCGACGCGCTGCGGGTCGCCGAAGGCCGGGCCGACGTGGCTCAGGTCCGCCGACGCCACCACCAGCGTGCGGCCGGGCAGCTCGGCCAGCACGCGCCGCAGCGCATCGACAAAGGGCGCCAGGGCCACGCCCGCGCCGTCGTACGAGGCGCCGTCGTTGACGCAGGGGTCGTGGACCAACGCGGCAAAGACGGCCGGGTACCGCCCCGAATCGTCCTTGCCAAAGACGTGCTGGATCCAGGGCAGCTGCAGCTCGATGGAGTGCTCGCGCTCGTGGTCGTACCTGTGCTCGAAGAGGCCCTGGCCCAGCAGGTGGCGCATCCCATTGATGACGCCCTGGTCGGCCTGGCACGCGCCCAGGACGGTCGAGAAGCCCTTGTCGCAGGCCGTCACGCCGGTGCCGCGGCCGAAGTGGTTGGTGCCCAGGATGATCACCCTGTCGGGGCGGTCGGCCACGCGCAGGCGCCCGTAGGCGTGGGCGTAGTTGATCCACCCGCGGGCGTAGTCCAGGTGCGGCGCGACGATCGCCTTGGGCAGCGCCGTCAGGGCCGGGTCGGCCGCGTCCTTGAGGGCGTGGGCGATCCACTGATCCAGGAGCTTGGGGACCTCGCGCACGGCCACCGCGTGGCGCTCGTGCTCGGGCGCGTCCTGGGGCACGCCGGCCTGGTGGGCCACCGCGTCAGCGAAGGCCGCCGTCGAGCCCGGCGGCAGCACCGGCTGGGAGTCGAAGTCCGCGTGCACGCCGGCCAGCATCTGCGCAAAGCGCGGCCCCTCGAGCATCCCCGCGTCGTCGAGCTGGGCCAGCAGCTGCTCGAGCATCGGGCGCGTCAGGCCGCGGCCGACCTGGCTGACGACCTGATCGACCGTCCGCGAGCCGTCCAGCAGCGGCAGCACGATCGCCCACACCGGGGCCGTCATGACGACCTTGTCGGAGATCTGCTGGGCGTCGGCCAGGCCGAGCATCTGGACGGTCTGGCCCTCGGGCGTGGTCCCCTCGGCCGGGAACCCGCGCACCGGGCGCAGCTTGGGGCGGGCCAGGTGCGGCTGCGAGGCGTCAAACGGGGCCGGACCGGGCCCAGGGGCGCCGTCCGAACCGCCCGCGCCGCCGCCCGTTGCTCCGGATGAATGTCCAGACTGGCTCATGGCCCATGGTAGCGGCCGCCCCGCGCGCCACCGCCGGGCACCGGCCGTGATCGGCTGGCTGTGTACCATCTCGCCACCACCACCTCCAACGGCCCGCGCACTGCCATGATCACCCACACGACCCACCCATCCGGCACGCCCAACACCCCCCAGCAGACCCCGCAGCAGGCCGCTGACCCGGCTGTGGCCCGAGGCGTGCTCGCCGACGCCGTCGAGGCCACCGCCACAACGCCGGCGTACATCGTCTTCGCTCTGCCCGGGACCTCCTACGCGCTGCACCTGCGCACCCCGACGCCGACGGCCGACCTGCGGCCCGCCCTGGGCAAGCGCGCCGTGGGGACCATCCGCTGCCGGGCCCGCCGCGCCGACGTGGTCTCCACCGGCGGGCGCTACGTCGAGCCGGTCATCGGCCGACCCAGGCGCGTCCAGGGGACGATCCTGGAGATCCGCCCGACACAGAACGCCATCGTGGTCAGCGCGGGCGGGGCTGCCTCGGTCGACGGGCAGCCGCTGCCGATCGTCTGCGAGCTGACCGCGCCCAATCAGCGGGCCGAATCGCTGGCCGTGGGCCAGCTTGTGAGCATGGACGTGCACGAGGGCGCGACGTTCACGTTCGTTCGCTAAGCCCCCCACTCCCACCTCACCAGCGCCCACCCCCCGGATGGTCGCGGGCCGCCGCGCCCGGCCGCTGCGACGCCGTCGCACGCCCGTTGCCATATCTTGATACACTCTTGTGCAACAGCACTCGGTGGGGCGATCGGCGCACGCCCAGCGCGCAGGGCCGCTGGGCACCGCATCGTGGGCCCATACAGACCCCGGGCCGGTCCCCGCTGTGACCAGGTGTCGCGCCCCCGGACGCACTATTCATGAAATTGCCCGGAGAGCTCGTCGCCCGCTGGACACCCGACTATCAGGGCAGGTCGGTCTGCGTCACCGGCGCCGCGGGGTTCATCGGCGGCCACCTCCTCGACGCGCTGATCTCGCTGGGCGCCACCGTCTGCGCCATCGACGACCTGTCCAACTCCGCCGCCGACCACGTGGCCTCGCTCATCGAGCTGGACCCGGCCCGGGTGCGGTTCCTCCACGCGTCCGTCCTCGACCCCGGCGCCCTGGACGAGTCGGTGCGCGGCTGCTCGCTGGTCTTTCACCTTGCGGCTCTGGGCTCGGTCCCGCGCTCGATGGTCATGCCCGAGCGCGCGATGATCGTCAACGCCCACGGCACCGTGGCGGTGCTCCAGGCGGCCCGCCGCGCGGGCGTGCCCAGGGTCGTCCTGGCCTCGTCGTCGTCGGTCTACGGCGACACCGGCGTCCAGACGCACGGCCCCGCCGCCCCGGGCCCGCCGGTGGCCAAGTCCGAGTCCATGGCCCCCGCGCCGCGGTCGCCATACGCCGCGAGCAAGCTCGCCGCCGAGGCCGCCATGCAGGCCTGGCACCACAGCTTCGGGCTCCAGACGCTCAGCCTGCGGCTGTTCAACGTCTTCGGCCCGCGGCAGCCCCCGGCGGGCTCGTACGCGGCGGTGATCCCGGCCTTTGCGCGCGCGGTGTGGCGAGGCTCGCGGCCGGTGGTCTACGGCGACGGCTCGCAGTCCCGCGACTTCACGCCCGTGGCCGCCGCGGTGGCGGCGTTCCTCCAGTCCGGCTCGACGCGCCGCCCGCTGACGGGCCAGGCGCTCAACATCGGCACCGGCGAGCGCTGCCCCGTGAGCCAGCTGGCCCAGATGATCGCCCACGCCGCCGGACGCCCCGACCTGATGCCCGAGTTCCAGCCGCCCCGCGCCGGCGACGTTCAGCACTCGCTGGCCGACATCTCCGCCGCCCGCGCGCTGATCGACTACGCCCCGGTCGCCACCCTGCGCTCGGCCCTGCCCGAGACGGTCCTGTCCTACCGCGACGGCGGCGTGGACGTCACCGAGTTCGCCCAATGACCGCCGCCGGGCCGCTACCACTGCTGCCACAGCGGCCCCAGAACGCCCGCGCACGGCACGCCCGCCCGTCAGCGGTCGCCCCGGGCGCAGCCGTCGGTCCGCCGACGCCGGCGGTGCGCCCATGACGCGGCTGCGCGCGGCCATCGACGGCCTGCTGGAGCTGCTGGGGGGCGCCTACCAGCTGCTGCGTCTGGCCGTGCTGACGCGCTTCCGGCTGCGCGGCGCGTACTGGCAGTGGCGCTGGCACACCGCCTTCGGCCGCGGGGCCCCGCTGACACGCACCGCCCGGCTGCGCGCAGCGCTGGACTACGGCAAGTGGGTCCACCGCATGCGACGCGGCACCCGGCCCTGATCGGGCGACCCCGGCTGACTCAGCCGTATCCTCAGCGCGCCATGCACCCAGCGCCGCGCCTTGCGCAGACTCAGCACGCGGTCAGCAGCCGCGTCTTCGGCGTTGACTTTCTCCCGCCGCTGCCACCGCCCGCGCCACCCCCGACGCACGCTGCCCCCAGCGCCGTCCACCCCGCCACACGGGCCGGCCACGACGCCCCAGCGCGCCAACCGAGCGACCCCACCACCGCCGCGGGCCCGCCCGGATCGATCATCGAGCCCGCCCCCGGCCCAGCCGACCCCGCCCGCGCCGAGGCTCATCAACGCCTGGGCCAGATCCTGGCCCGCTACAAGGCCGACGCGCCCCACAGGCACTTTGTCACCGCGTTTACCAACATCGTCTTTGGCGAGGGCGACCCGCGCGCCCGGCTCATGTTCGTGGGCGAGGCCCCCGGCGCCGACGAGGACCGCACCGGCAGGCCCTTCGTCGGGCGCGCCGGCCAGCTCCTCGAACGCATGATCACCGCCATGGGCCTCTCGCGCCAGAGCGTCTACATCGCCAACGTCCTCAAGACCCGCCCGCCCAACAACGCCACACCGACCCTCGACGAGTGCGCCCGCTGCCTGCCCTACCTCATGATGCAGATCGCTGCCGTCAGGCCCGAGGCCATCGTGACCCTCGGCCTGACCGCCACCAGGGCCCTGCTGACCACCGACCTGACCATGTCGCGCCTCCGCGGTCAGTGGCAGACCCTGGCCGTCCCCGACGCGCAGCCCGCCCTGAGCGTCCAGGTGATGCCGACCTTCCACCCGGCCTTCCTCCTCCGGCAGTACACCGCTGAGAACCGCGCCAAGGTCTGGAGCGACCTCCAGGCTGTCATGACTCGTCTGGGCATCAAGCCCACGGGCGTCGGATGACCGATCGCCTGTTCGGGCGAGCGGATTTTCCTGCTCAAATGGCCCATTTCAACGCACCCGGGCGCGATCGGCCCTTCGGTCGCCATGCGCTCAGGAGCGAATGTGAGATTTTTCCGCAGCTGCTGCAACGGCTGCGGGCCTGGCTCGGAATACCAGACGTGCGGGCTGTGGCAGTCTGATCCGAGACGATCGGTCACGACACACAGCTGTGCACGGCGACATATCGGTGTGCCAAGAAGCACACGGATCTGTGATCGATCGGTCTGCTCGACGGTTCCTTCGTCCCCCACGAGGCCCGGCGTGTGGCATTCTGTGCCCATGCCGGGTTTTTTCTTGCACCCCACGCCCGACCACCCTCACCCCGGCCCCCGCCGACGGCGTGGGCCAGCGCCCAGCGCGCTGCCGACGGGCCAGAATGCGGGCCAGCGGGCGGTCAGGCCGACAGCAGCGCGTCGAGGATCGCCCGACGCACCACGGACATGTCGATCACTTCCGGCTCGCCCTGGGTTGGCCGCTCGTCGGTGATCAGCACGGGCGACGAAGGGCCGGGCGGATCAACACGACCGTGTGAGCCGCGGACCAGCGTGGCGTCGAGCGGGATCACGTCCAGGAGCGTGCGCAGGCCGAGCTTGCGGCGGATCAGCCGGTGGCCGACGGCGAGGGTGGGGTTGCCTAGGCGCGGGTCGACAAAGAGCTCGCAGGGGTCGTAGCCGGGCTTGCGGTGGATGTCGACGGTGCGGGCAAAGTCGGGCGCCAGGGCGTCGTCGAGCCAGTAGTAATAGGTGAACCACGCGCCCGGCTGTGCCACGGCCAGCAGCTCGGGCGAGCGCTCGTGCCAGAGGCCCAGGGCGCGCTGGGCCGCCTCGTCAAGGACCCCCTCCACGCCGGGGACGCCCCGGCAGACCGCCGCCGCGTGGGGCACGTCCTGGGGCCGGGCCACGTAGACCAGCGCGACCTGGTGATCGGCCAGCGCAAAGGCACGGCTGGCGCCCGGGTCGAGGTGCTCGAGGGCGTTCTCGTGGCGGACGCTCAGGAGGCCGGCCTGGCGCAGGGCGCGGTTGAGGTGCACCGGGCGATCGACGGCGGCGATGCCGTACTCGGAGAGGATCATGACGCGGGCGTTGCGGGCCCGGTGGTGCTCGATGAGCCCGGCCAGGACGGGGTCCAGCTCGGCGGCGGCGCGGCGGGCCTCGGGGCCGTCGGGGCCGTGCTTCTGGAGGGCGTAGTCCAGGTGCGGCAGGTACACCAGCGAGAGCGTCGGGTCGTGCAGGGCGTCGACGCGGGCGGCGGCGCGGGCGATCCACCGCGTGGACTCGATCGACGAGCCGGGCCCCCAGAAGCGAAAGAGCGGGAAGGGGCCAAGCTCCTGCTGGAGCGTGTCACGCAGCTGGGGCGGCGCGGAGTAGCAGTCCGGCACCTTGCGGCCGTCGGCGCGGTACTGCGGGCGCGGCGTGACGGCGTACTGCGCCGAGGCGTGCATGTTGAACCACCAGAACATCGAGGCGCAGGTGACGGCCGGGTCATGGCGGCGGGCCGTGTCCCAGAGCCGCTCGCCGTGCACCAGGTGCGCCGACTGCTTCCAGAAGCGCGGCTCGGCGTAGGCGCGGTCGTACCAGCCGTTGGCGACGACGCCGTGGCCGCCCGGGCTCAGGCCGGTCAGGATGGTGGACTGGGACGTGCAGGTGACCGCGGGCAGCGGCGGGCGGAGCCTGCGGAGCCGGCCGGCGTCACGGAAAGCGCGCAGCGCGGGCGTGGCGTCGGAGATGACCGACTCAGTGAGCCCAACGACGAGCAAGACCGCGGTGCGTTGCGCCATGTGTGCTCCATCGGTCGGGGCGGCGGTCGGGGCGGCGGGGTGGCGGGGTGGCGGGCGGGGTGGCGGGAACGGGTGATGAGAGCTGAGGGAGTGGGGTAGGGGTGGGGGTTGGGGGGGGAGGGCCGGCCGGTCAGCTGCCCAGGAACCGCCGGTGCAGCGCCACGACCACCGCAAAGCCGAGCCACGCCAGCGCCACCAGCGGCGACCCAGCGGCGCCGATCATCAGCGCGTCGGCGAGCGAGAGCCCGGCCAGCCAGGACATCACCGCGCGCACGGTCCTGGGCGGCCCCGGCGAGCGAAGCGGGGCGGTGGCGGTGGCGACGGCGGCCGTGCGGGCCATCCACACAACCAGGGCCAGGAGCGCAGCCCCGCCCCAGAGCCAGGCCATCGCGGGGGTCCGGGCTTGAGCGCCCACCACCAGCCACGCCGCGCCAGCGACCGCGGGCACCCCCACGCTCAGGGCCAGCCACGCCGGCACGCGGGCGCCGGGGCGGTCCTCGCGGCGCGCAGCGATGCTCAGCAGCGCGGTGTACGCGGCGACGCCCGCAGCGGGCACCCACACGCCGGCTCGGGTCGCAAGAATCGTGCCGTCCGACGCCGCTGCGCCAGCGATGGCCCCGAGCGGATAGAGCAAGCCGCGGCACAGGGCCAGGGCCGCGATGGCCCAGGCGGAGCGCGCATGGAGCGCGTTGTAGAGCGCCGCCAGCAGCAGGATCACGCCCAGCAGCGCCCCCGCCAGGGCACCGCCGGCCAGGTACGCCACGCCGGGCCCGGCGATCGCGCAGGCCGAGGCGAGCGCCGCGGCGCTGCGCCGCGGCAGCGCGCCGGCGGCGATGGGTCGGCGGGGCTTCTCGGCGCGGTCGCGCCGCGCGTCGGCGACGTCGTTGAGCGCCATGCCCGCGGCGTAGGCGCATGACCCGGCGACCGCCGCCAGGGCCACGCTGGGCGGGTGGATCGGCCCGCCGCCGGCCGCGGCGCCGCAGACCGCCCCGGCCAGGACGTTGGTCCACACCGTCGGGAGGTTGCCCACCCGGATCAGGTCTAGCCACGGCCAGAGCGCTCTCACGGCGCTTGCCCCCGGGCCCAGCGCAGCTCGGCGGCGATGCCCTCGGCCGGGTCGTCGGGGCGGAGGCCGTCGGGGAGCACGCCCCAGGCGTAGGTCTCGACCTCGAAGGCCCGCACGCCGTGCAGGCCGCGAGCGGCGGCGATGGCCGGGGCGATCTGATCGGCGGTGCTGCGCACGGCGCCGAAGTAGCTCAGGAAGATCGGCACATGGAAGTGTGCCCGCGCGACGGCGTCTGGCGGGTGCGCGGCCCGGGCCGCGGGCAGGTCCTCGTGGAACGCCGGGGGCCCGCCGGGGCGGCGCACGACCGTCTGGTGCAGGTAGCGCGGCTCGGCGAAGCGGCCCAGCTGCTCCAGCGTGCCCTCGATGGCCGCTGAGACCTGGAGCTTGCCCACGCGCACGCCCGCGGCGGCGTACGCCGCCATCGCCCCGGCCTGGTCCTCGTGCATCACCGCGCTGTGGCACACGTCGTGGCACACGCCGATGTGCCTGCGCAGAGCGGGCTCGGGCACGCCGGCGGCCGACGCGGCGGCGGCCAGGTCGCCGGCGAAGAACTCGGCGACGCCCGCCGCGGTGTCCAGCACGCACCCGGGCTCGGGCTCCAGGTCCACCGTGACGCGGGAGCCCGTGTCGCCCTCGATGCGGGCCAGGGCATCGGCGGTGCGTGCCAGCCGCTGCGCCGCTGCGCGGCGCTGATCGGGGCTCATCGCGGCGCGCCAGCCCAGGGGGAGCGTCGAGATCGAGAACGCTGCGCCGGGCTCGGCCAGTTGGGCGGCCAGCCGGGCCAGGGCCAGGGTGTAGTCGGCGCGGCGCGGGTCGGCCCAGGTGGGCTCGTAGACGGCGTGCTTGACGACCGGCGTGTGGAAGTCGCTGTACGGGAAGCCGTTGAACGTGAAGGTGAAGAGCCCCAGCTGCGCCAGGCGGTCGCGCAGGCGGGCCGGGCCGTCGGGGGCGTGTTCCAGCTCGGCCGCGGCCCGGGCCGAGAGCCACAGGCCCACGCCGACGGGCGCATCGCCGGCCGTGCGCAGGCGCGGGGCGACGCGGGCCAGCGCGTCGAGGACGCCCGCAAGGGTGGCGCCGGCGTGGACGTTGGTGCAGTAGCCCAGGACGGTGCCGGGGCCGAGCGCGTCACGCATCGGCGCGGAACCTCGGGCTCTGGCTGAGGAACTCGAGCGGGTTGGCGTAGCTGACGCGCTCGATGGTCTGGGCGGTGTGGCCGCGGCGGGCCATCTCCTGGCGGCACTTGGGCACGGCCAGGGGGTCGGAGTGGCCCCAGTCGCCGGCGGAGTTGATCCAGAGGCGCTCAAGGCCGAAGGTCTCGAAGATGTCGGCTGCGCGCTGCGGGGTGCACTTGGTGTCGGGGTAGAGGGTCATGCCGGCCCAGAAGCCCGCGTCGAGCACCTGGGCCACGGTGTGCTCCTCGACGTGGTCGATGAGCACCCGGCCCGGGTCGATGCGGCTGTCGCGGGCGATGGCGTCGATGATCATGCGCGTGCCCTTGAGCTTGTCCTCGAGGTGCGGGGTGTGCACCAGGACCAGCAGGCCGCGCGAGGCGGCCAGGTCCAGCTGGGCCTCGAAGACGGCCAGCTCGTTGCGCGAGTTCTTGTTCAGGCCGATCTCGCCGATGCCCAGCACGTTGGGCCGGTCGAGGAACCGCGGGATCTCGGCGATGACCTCGCGCGCCAGGCCGGGGTCCTCGGCCTCCTTGGGGTTGATGCACAGCCAGCAGTGGTGGCGGATGCCGTGCTGGGCGGCGCGGGCCGGCTCGGTCTCGGTCAGCTGGCCGAAGTAGTCGGCAAACCCCGCCGCCGACGAGCGGTCGAAGCCGGCCCAGAAGGCCGGCTCGGTGACGGCGACGCAGCCGCAGCGGGCCATGGCCGCGTAGTCGTCGGTGGTGCGCGAGACCATGTGTATGTGCGGGTCGATGTAGCGCATCAGAGGGCTCCCTGGCGGGGCGCGCCCGAGGCGCCCTTGGTCGCAGCGGCGCTGCGGGCCGGCTCGGTGGACGGGTCGCTGAGCATCTCCAGCACGCGGCGGGCGCGCGAGCCGGCGCCGTCGGTGAGCACCGCCGCGGCCCGGACCAGGGCCCGGACGCGGAAGTCCGGCGGCTCGGCTGGCTCCCCCGCGCGGTCGACACGGTCGAGGAACGCGGCCAGGTCGATGAGCTTGGCGCGGTGCTCGAGGAAGTACAGGTCAGCGATCCTCTGCTTGGACGACATGGCCGACGGCCTCGGGCCCGGCGTGGGCGGGTCCGGCCGACGGCCCGCGGGTGACGGCTCGCTGTTGGCTTGCATGGCTTGCTCCGGCTGGGTCGCGCGCGGCGACGGTGCGTTGGCACTGGGCCCAGCGGCCGGCGGCGACCTGCTCGATGGCCCGCCGCATGGCCCGGGCGTCGATCGCGTGCACGTCCACGCCGCGGCCGATGCCCCCGAGCAGCGTGACCGTCAGCCGGCCGCCCAGGTGCTCGCGGAATTCTTCGAGCCCGCCGAGCACCGCGTCGGCGTCGCCCAGGGCCGGGTGCTCGAGCGCAAAGCCCAGGGCGCGGAGGCACCCGGCGGCGCGCCGCGCGTCGGCCTCGGGCGCCAGCCCGATCAGCGCCGAGTACGCCGCGTCGACGGCCACGCCGATGGCCACCGCCTCGCCGTGGCGCAGGGCAAAGCCGGTCAGGGCCTCGAGCTTGTGCGCGGCCCAGTGGCCAAAGTCCAGCGGCCGGGCCGAATCGGTCTCGAAGGGATCGCCGCCGCGCGTGATGTGGCGCAGGTGCAGCTCGGCCGAGCGGCGGATCACCGGGCCCGCCGCGTCGGCGTCGCGCCGCGCGATCGCCTCGGCCGCCGCCTCGATGCGCCCGAACTCGGCGCAGTCCTTGATCAGGGCCACCTTCACCGCCTCGCTAAAGCCGCTGCGCCAGTCGCGGTCGCTCAGGGTGGTCAGGAACTCCGCGTCGTTGATCACGGCCCACGGCGGGGCGAAGACGCCCAGGAAGTTCTTTTTGCCGAACGCGTTGACGGCGTTCTTGACGCCCACGCCCGAGTCGTCCTGGGCCAGCGTGGTCGTGGGCAGACGGACCAGCCGCACGCCGCGGTGCGTCAGCGCCGCCGCCAGGCCCACCGCGTCGAGCACCGCCCCGCCGCCGAGGGCGATGGCGTACGAACGCCGGCACAGCCGAGCCGCGGCCATGGTCTGCAGCAGCCGGTCCAGCTGCGCGCGGTCGTTCTTGCACTCCTCGCCGCCGGGGACGATCACCGTCGGGCCGGCAAGCTCCAGGCGCCCCGCGCTGCGCTGGGCGTAGTGCGCCACGCGATCGGCCAGCCCGGGCCAGGCCGCTGCGACGCCCGAGTCCACATAAAACTGCGCCCGGGCGGGCCCGTCGGCGGTGGGCTCCAGCGCGTCGCGCAGCGTGGGGTTTGCCGGGTCGAGCACGCCCGACGTGAAGCACAGTCGGTGCGTCCAGGTGCACGTGAACGGGGCCTCGATGCGCACTCGCTCGTTCCTCCGGGC
>PNJV01000041.1 GCA_013822085.1 Isosphaera sp.
GGGGGGTGGAGGGTGGGGTCGAGCGCGTGCGCCGCGGGCCCTGGGTACGCTCGTGCGATGAACTGGGCGAACGTCTTCTCGTGGCTCGTGCCGCTGGCGTTTGTGACCGCGGTGGGCGCGTCGGTCGGGTCGCTGCTCAACGTGGTGGCCTACCGCATGCCGCTGGGGATGGGGCTGGTGTGGCCGCCGTCGGCCTGCCCGCGGTGCGGCACCCGGCTGGGCGTGCGCGACAACGTGCCGGTGCTGGGCTGGCTGATGCTCGGGGGCCGGTGCCGGTACTGCCGGTCGCGGATCAGCGTCGAGTACCCGCTGGTCGAGCTGCTGGTTGCGGTGCTCTTCGGCGGGCTCTTCGCGCTGTACTACGTGGTGCCGGCGGGCGCCGACGTGCTGGGGGTGGCGGTGGGGCAGGTGCGGGCCGGGTGGGCGGAGCACCGCCCATTCGGTGCTGTGGGGAACGTGGGCCAGACGTGGCCGCTGTTTGTGTGCGTGGCGGGCCTGTTCGCCTGCCTGGTTGGGATGACGCTCACGGACGCCAAGACGTACACGATCCCGATGGAGCTGACGTGGGTCGCTGTCGGGCTCGGCGTGGCGTGCCACCTGGGGCTTGCGGTGTGGGTCGGGGCGTTCTGGGGCAGCCCCGGGGGCGCGGCCGGCACGGTGGGGGCGGCCGGCACGGTGGGGGCGGGGGGAGAGCCGGCGGGCCTGCTCGTGCACACGGATGGGTGGCGCTGGGCCATCCCGCTGCCGGGCGAGCCCGTGTCTGTCGCAGCCCAGACCGTGCTCGGGGCGCTCGGGCGTGGGCTGGCTCGGCCGACACAGCCGCAGCTGCTCGCAGCGGCGCGTGCGGCAGCGGCGCCGGAGGCCTGGGCGTGGATCGGGCTGAGCCTCGGCGGCGTGGCGGGGGTGCTGGTCTCCAACGCGCTCCTGCGCGCGGGGCTCATCGCGCGGTCGTTCGCCGATTACGACCAGTGGGAGGCCTCAGCGATCGCCGAGGCGCAGACGCAGTCGGCCGCAGCCGCACCGGCCGCCGGCGCCGCGCCAACAACGCCCGGCATCGAGCCGGCTCAGGAGACACGCGCCAGCGACCCCGAGCTGTGGATCGCCTACCCGCACGCGCGGCGCGAGATGGTCAAGGAGGCGGCGTTTCTAGGGCCGATCGTGCTGCTGGGCCTTGTCGGGGCCGTGGTGACGCGGTGGCTGACGGCAGACTCCTGGCCGCCGCTGTGGCTGCACGTGGCCGGCGGCGTGGCGATGGGGTACCTCATCGGGGGCGCCACGGTGTGGCTGGTGCGCATCGGGGGCTCGATCGCGTTCAACAAGGAGGCCATGGGCATGGGGGACGTGCACCTGATGGCCGCCGTGGGGGCGTGCCTGGGATGGATCGACGCGGTGGTGGCGTTCTTCGGGGCCGCGGGCGTGGGGCTGGTGTGGGTGGTGCTGTCGCGGGCCCTGGCAGGGAGCACGGCCCGGGCCCTGCCGTACGGCCCGTTCCTAGCCGTCAGCACGGTGCTGGTTGTGCTCCTTCGGCCGTGGCTGGAGCAGCTGCTGGGCGTGATGCTCGGCGAGCCGGGGCCCTTCCAGCTGCCGTAAAGGCCGGGCGCGCGGCGCTGGTCGCCGCAGCGTGCCGGCGGCGACTCAACCGACAGCCTCGGGGCCGCCCGGGCGTGCCGGAGGGGGCTCGGGGGCGATCGGCAGCGGAAGTTCGGGGAATTGCTCCCGCCGCGCCGATATTGTCCCGCGCGGCTGATCGGGCGCCGTCGCCACGGAGGCGCGCGGGCGCGCCGGGCACGCCGCCAATCAGCCCCTCGACGGAGCCAGTCATGTCCCTGCGCAGTGCCTGCGGTGTTTGGCGTGTCAACGGCGTGGTCTCGACGGCCGTGGTGTCGCTCGGGCTGCTCGGCGGGTGCAACAACGCGCAGCAGCAGGCCGAGCTGGACTCGCTCAAGGCCGACCGCGACCGGCTGGTCACCGAGAACCAGCAGATGACCGAGACCCTCAAGAACGAGCAGGCCGCCCGCGCCGAGGCCGAGGCCAAGCTCGCCGAGACGATCTCGCGCCCGCTCACGCTCAGCGCCCCCGAGAGCGGCCGCGACGTGCGCACGACCGGCAGGCCCTCGGGCGGCAGCTCCGACGTGGTGCTGGAGGTCGCCGGCGACGTGGCCTTCCAGTCCGGCCAGGCCACGCTGACCGCTCAGGGCAAGCGCGAGCTGGACACCATCGCGCGCACCATCCGCGGCCAGTACTCGAGCAACCGCGTCCGCGTGGACGGCTACACCGACAAGACCCCGATCCGCCGCAGCAAGTGGGGCAGCAACCAGGCCCTCTCGCAGGCCCGCGCCGACGCGGTGCGCGATTACCTGATCCAGCGTGGCATCAGCGCCGGCACGATCGAGTCCGTCGGCCGGGGCTCGACCAACCTCCGCCGCACCGACGCCCAGAGCCGCCGGGTTGAGATCGTGATCCTGGGCAACTAACGCGGACCTCAAGCCGCCCGAGCAGCACACCGACGCCCAGCCCGCACGCACGCCGGCTGGGCGTTTGTCATCCATGCTCGCTCCGCCCCGCGGGGCGCCGCCGAGTGAGCGCCGGGGGCGTTGCGAGACTCGCTTCGCGCAGCCGTGCGTGATCCCGATCGGTCCACGGAGCGACGCGGGGACGTCTCGGGCACTCACCGGTTCCCGCCTGCTGTGCCAGGCCGCCCGGCGGCGCGGTCGCTCACTCGTCGTCGTCGGGCAACGAGACGCGGATCGCCGGCGTGTCCAGGTCGTCGAACTGGCCGCGCCCGGCCGCCCACGCAAACGCGGCCACGCCCACGGCGGCCATCGCCACCGCCAGCGGGATGACAAGAAAGAGCACGCTCACGCGGGTCCCCCGAACGTGCGCGCACGCAGCGCCAGCGCCAGCACCGTCAGCGAGCTGATCGGCATCAGCACCGCCGCGCCCAACGGGCCGATCAGCCCGACCGCGGCCGCGGCCACGGCCAGGACGTTGTACGACACCGACACGATCAGGTTGGTCCGCACCGCAGCGACCGTGCGCCGGCAGCCCCGGAAGACCGCCGCGATCCCGGCCATGGTCGGGCGCGACAGGTACACGTCGGCCGCGGCCAGGCTCGCCTCGGCGCCGCCGTGGACCGCGATGCCGACATCGGCGGCCGCCAGCGCCGCCGCGTCGTTGACGCCGTCGCCGACCATCACCCGCACCTGGCCGGGCCCGGCGAGCGGGCGCCAGTCGCGCACGCGGGCCAGCTTGTCCTCCGGGCTCATCCGGCTGTGCGCCGCGTCGATCCCGACCGCGTCGGCAACGGCCCGGACCGGCCCGGGCGCGTCGCCGGAGAGGATCGCCACCGACCAGCCCTTGGCCCCCAGGGCAGCCACGGCCTGGCGCGCGTCGGGGCGGATCTCGTCGCCGAGCGCTGCCATCGCCACCACGCGCCCGCGCTCGGCCACGAGCACCACCGACAGGCCCTCCCGCTCGGCCGCCTCGACGCCGGGCCCCCACCGCAGCCGGTCGGCCCCGGGGCACGCGGCGTAAACATATGTAGGTTTCCCGACGCTCACGGGCGCGCCGCCCACCACACCCGTGACGCCCGCCCCGAGCGTGGCGCGGGCGCTATCGACCCTGTGGGCCCCCGCCGCGTCGCCGGCCCAGTCGCGCAGCGCGCGGGCCGAAGGGTGGTCGCTGGCGTGGTCCAGCGCCGCGGCGCGCTCCAGGGCCCGGCGGTCGCCGGCGGTGCGCAGCACGCGCGGCCGGCCCGCCGTGAGCGTGCCCGTTTTGTCGAAGTAGACCGTGCCGCGCGACGAGAGCCGCTCGATGGCCGCCGCGTCCTTGATCAGGACCCCGCCGCGGGCCGCCCTGCCCAGCGCGGCGCTGATGGTCATCGGCGTCGCCAGGCCCAGGGCGCACGGGCAGGCCACCACCATCACCGCCACGGCCCGCGCAGCCGCCTGCGACGCGTCGATCGCCAGCCACGCGCCCAGCGTGGCCAGCCCCACGATGATCATCACGACCGTGAACCACCCCGCGGCCCGGTCGGTCAGCTGCACGATCGGCGGCCTGCTCCGCGAGGCCCGCTCGACCATCCGCATCAGCCCCGCGGCCCTGGTCTGGTCGCCGGCCGCTGTCACACGCACGCGCACCGCGCTGGCCAGGTTGACCGTCCCCGCGCAGACGCGGCCCCCGGCGACGACCCGCTGCGGCCGAGACTCGCCCGTGAGCAGCGCCGCGTCGATCTCCGTCCCGGCCGACCCCACGCAGGGCATCAGCTCGCCGTCGGCGGGGAACGTCTGCCCGGGCTCGACGTGCACGAGGTCGCCGGCGCGCACCGCGTCGATGGGCGTGCGCCGCAGCGACCCGCCCGAGCCGTCCGCCCCCGCCTCGTGCACCACCGAGGCGATCGACGGCGTCAGGCACAGGAGCAGCTCGACCGCGTCGCACGCCCACCGCTGCTGGTGCCGCTGCATCATCCGGCCGCACAGCAGCACAAAGACGAGCATCGAGAGCGAGTCCGAGTACACCTCGCCGGTGCCCAGCAGCGTGCTGCGCACGCTCCAGGCGGTGCCGACGGCGATGGCCAGCGCGATCGGCACGTCCAGGTGCGGCGAGCGGGCCCGCAGGGCGCCCCAGGCCCCAGCGAAGAACACCCGCCCCGGCCACAGCACGCACACGAGCGTGACCAGCAGCCCGAACGCGCGGAACAGGTCGCGGTGGGCCGGCTCCATCTGCGCAAACATCCCCGCGTAAAGCGCCACAGCAAAGAGCATCGCGTTCCCCGCGCACGCCCCAGCGACCGCCACTCTCACCACGGCCGCGCGGTCCTGCCGGGCACGCGCCCGCCGCGCCGACTCGTCGCGCAGCGCGTGCGGGCGGTAGCCGATCCCCGCCAGGGCCCGCGCCACCGCCGACAGCCGCACCCGCGACGGGTCCCACACCACCTGCGCCACGCCCCGGCCCAGATCCAGACGCGCCGCCGCCACGCCGGGGCACAGCCGCGGCAGCCGCTCCACCAGCCACACGCACGCGGCGCAGCGCACGTTCTCCAGCACCCACTCGACGCGCAGGAGCCCGGAATCGCCCTCCCCGCTCGCGGCGCGCTGGGCGTACGCCGGGCTGTCGAAGCCCTCGAACGCCGCGCCGTCGGCCGCGCCCGCCTCGGGGCCCGACGCCACCGCCCGCACGGGCTCGAACCGGTCGCGCAGGCGGTAGCACGCCGAGAGCCCCGAAGACATGATCATGTGGTACGCCGCCCGGCACCCGCCGCAGCAGAACTGCTCCGCTGCGCCCGGCTCGATCATGCCGCGGGGCACCCGGGCCGCGCAGTGCGCGCACGGGCGCACCGCGGACGCCGCCCCGGTGTCAATCGCCGGCGTGTGCCCAGCGACGGCGGTCACGGCGTGCGCCCCCGAGACCCGATCGCGTGAGCGGACGGCTCGCTCGGCGCGGGCGTGTCGCACAGCGGGCACGCCGGCCCGGCCCCCGCGGGGGCCGCCGCCCCGGCCCACAGCAGCACGCCGCCGAGCACGATCATCGCCGCCGCGCTGACCACCCCAGAGCGCAGCCTCACCCGCGCCAGCACCGACCGCGCCCCCAGCCCCACAGCCGCCAGCGCAGGGACCGTCCCGAGCCAGAACGCCGCCATCAACGCCGCGCCGCCGACCGGGCTCCCGGTCCCCGCCGCCGCCGTGACGAACACGTACAACCACCCGCACGGCAGCAGCGCCGTGAGCAGGCCGATCGCGCCGGCCCGCCACACCATCGGCAGCCCCCAGGCCACCCGGTGCGCCCGCGACGCCAGGCCCCCGAGCACGCCCGGCAGCCGCGGCCATCGAACCGCACACCCCGCGTGCACCAGCAGCACGCCCAGCCCGCAGCCCACCATCGCCAGGCTCGCGAGCACACCGGCCACGCGCCGCACGCCGGCCAGATCGCCGCCCATGTCCACCAGCGTGCCCACGACGCCCGCCAGCGCACCCAAGAGCGCGTAGCTGACCAGCCGCCCCGCGTGATACGCCACCGCTGCGCGGGCCCGCTGACCACCCCCCGCACGCCTGCTCCCCGCGCCCGCCCCACGGGCCGGCTCGAGCGACATCGTCGCGATCGCCCCGCACATGCCCGCGCAGTGCGCGCTGCCCAGCAGGCTGGCCAGCACGATGCCGCTCAGCGTGGCGATCACCGCGCGCCTCCCCGCGGGGCCGAGGCAGCGCCGCCCCCGGGCGCATGCCCTTGGGCACCAACCGCCGGCACGCCGCCGCGCTGCGACAGGTACACCGTCAGCGCCACCACGGCCGCGTTGGTCACAAAGAGCGCAACGATGATCGCCGGCCAGACCAGGCCGCTGCCAGGCAACGACGGGCCGCTCGCTGGGCGCTCGGGGCGTTTCATGGCTTGGCCCCCGTGCTTGCAGGCGGCGTCTGCGCGGCGCTGGCCACCGGCCCAACGACCGCCGCCCGCCGCGACCGCAGCACCCTCCCCGCTTGGTCGAGCACCTCGACCGTCACGCTGGACCGGCCGGCCTCCAACGCCCCGTCGGGCACGACGATCATGCCCGAGAGCGTGCGGCGCTCGCCGGGCTCGAGCGTCACCGGCTCTTCGGCCCCGCGCAGGGCCGCGCCCGGCGTGCCCGACGCCCTGAGCGTGAACCGGGCGCGCTCGCCCGAGCGGTTGGTCAGGCGCACCTGCACGGTGTTGCCCACCAGCCCGGGACCGGGGATCACAAACGGCGCGCCGCGCGTGCGGAGCACCATCAGGTCGGCGCCGCCGCGCGTCGAGAGCGCCAGCAGGAACCCGGCCACCAGCGCCGCAAGGACCACCCCGTACGCGAGCACGCGGGCGCTGACCAGCGTCGCCGGCCCGCCGCGCAGGGCACGCTGCGACGAGTAGCGGATCAGCCCCGGCGGCCTGCCCACGCGGGCCATCACAGCGTCGCACGCGTCGATGCACTGCGTGCAGTGGACGCACTCCATCTGGAGGCCGTTGCGGATGTCGATCCCCGTCGGGCACACCTGCACGCACATCGTGCAGTCGACGCAGTCGCCCAGCGCCGCCGGCGCGTCGCCCGCCGACGCGCCCCGCCCGTTGGCGTCGCCGAGCAGCGCGCCCAGACGCCCGCCGAGCTGCTCGGCTGCCGGCGACCCCGCGACGGCGCACGCCGCGCCGTGGACTGGCTCAGCGCCGTGCCCGGACCCTGCGCACTGACCGGACCCAACGCCGCACCCCGACGCGCCGCACCCGCCGCCCCGGCGCAGCCCACGCCCACGGCCGCGCGGCTCCCCGCGCGCCTCGTCGTAGGCCACGATCATGCTCGACTGGTCCAGCAGCACGCTCTGGAACCGCCCGTACGGGCAGGCCACCATGCACGTCTGCTCCCGGAAATAGCCGAAATCGAACAGCATCGCCCCGGTCACGGCCAGCACCAACGCAAACTCCCACGGGTGACTGGCCGGCGAGCGCACGACCCACTCGACAAGCCGGTCCGTGCCCACGAAGTACGCCAGGAACGTGTTGGCCAGCACGAAGCTGATGCCGGCGAAGATGACCAGCTTGAGCGCACGCGCCGCCGACGAGCCCACAAACCCGCCCCCACCCACCCCCACTCCCACCGCCCCACCGCCAGCCCCCCGGCCGCGCCGGCCGCTGAGCAGCCGCTCGATCGGCCGGAACACGAACTCCATGTACACCGTCTGCGGGCAGCCCCAGCCGCACCAGGCGCGCCCGAAGACCGCTGTCACGAGAAAGACCGTCACGAACACGATCAGGAACAGCAGCGCCAGCAGCAGCGTGTCCGTGGGCAGGAACGTCCTGCCCAGCACGGTGAAGCGCCGCGCGCCCCAGTCGAGCAGCAGCGCCGGCTCGCCAGAGATCCGCACCCACGGCAGGGCCGTGAACAGCGCGATCAACGAATACGCGACCACCCGCCGGCGGCGCCAGTACCGGCCGTAGCTGGGCCGCGGGTCGATCCAGCGCCGCGAGCCGTCCTGGTTCATGGTCGCCAGGACGCGCGGCGGGCTCCCGCTGGCCCCGATGGTGACGCCCTGCACCGTGGCGTTGGTCACGCGCCACCCCCGCCACCGCCACCCTCAACGCGCCCGACCTCCGCCCGCGTGCCACCCTCGGGCGGCTCGGGCCAGGGCTGGATCGGCTCGCCCTCGGCGGCGCGCGGCGAGCCGGGCTCGGTCCCGCGCAGCGACGCCACGTACGCCGCCAGGAGCACCCGCTCGTTGTTGGAGAAGCTGTTCCGCCAGGCCGGCATCGCGCCGTTGGCGGCCCCGCCGGTGATCACCCCGAAGATGTCCGTGATGGCCCGAACGTTCTTGTAATGATCGTCGGTCAGGTTCACGCCGTTGATCCCGCCGCCGTCGGCCGCGTGGCACGCCGCGCAGGCGCCGCGGAAGCTCCCGGCGGCGATGGCCATCATCCGCTGGTCGGCCATGAGCTTGAGCAGCGTGGGCTCGTCGTTGCTCAGCTCGCCCAGCGCCCCGAAGATCCGCTGGTACTCCACCACCCGCCGCGCAGCGATCGACTCCTCGCTGGTCCACCCGAAGACGCTCACGTGCCAGAACAGCACGTAGCACACCGAGAAGACCACCGAGCCGAGGAACAGCGCGTGCCACCACCCCGGCGTCGGGTTGTCGTACTCGCGGATCCCGTCGTACTCGTGGTTGAGCAGCGGGTCAGACTCGAGGAGCCCGGCCCGATCGTCGATCGCCCGCTGCCGCAGCCCGGCCCGATCAGGGCCGCCCGCGCCCGCCCCTGATTCCCTGCCCGTGACCGTGCTCACGCGTCGCTCCCCTTCTGTGCCGTCCCCGCCCCTTGGCACGCCGACTCGTCCTCCAGCGCCATGCTCGCCGCCGCCCTGCCCGCATCGCCCGCGTACCGGCGCATGCCCCGGCCGATCACCAGCACGAACACGCCCAGGAAGATCGCTAGGGCCACCTGCGGCCAGAACGTCAGCCCCATGCCGCTCATCAGCTCGCTCATGCTCACGGGTTGGCCCCCTTGTCCGGCGCCCCCGCCTCACCGGCGGGCTCTTCGGGCGCGGGCTTGAACACGTCCGTGCCCAGGCGCTGGAGGTACGCCAGCAGCGCGATCACCTTCTTGCCTTCCAGCCCGCTGTGGCGGCCCTGCTGGGCCAGCTCGCCGCCGAGCCGCGACGCCTGCTCCAGCGCCATCGTCTTGGCGTTGTCCCCCTTGACCGCGGGCCCGTACGGAACGCCCAGCAGCGCCATCGCCTGCACGCGGCCCTTGATCGAGTCGAAGTTCAGGTCCTGCTCGAGCAGGTGCGCGTAGCTGGGCATGATCGACTCGGCGACCAGCGACCGCGGGTTCTCCAGGTGGCTCACTTGCCAGTCGTGGCTCTGCCGGCCGCCCTCCCGGGCCAGGTCGGGGCCGATCCGCCGGCTGCCCCACTGGAACGGCCTGTCGTACACCGACTCGCCCGGGAGCGAGTGCTGCTCGCTGTACCGCTTCACGTCGGCCCACAGCGGCCGGATCATCTGCGAGTGGCAGTTGTAACACCCCTCGGCGATGTAGATGTCGCGGCCGATCAGCTCCAGCGGCGTGTACGGCTGCACGCTGGCGATGCTCGGCACGTTCGACCGGATCAGGAACGTCGGGACGATCTCAAAGAGCGAGGCCACCACGACCGCGGCCGTGGTCAGGACCGTGAACCGCGCCGGCTTGCGCTCCCAGACCCTGTGGAACCACCCGCTGACCACCGCCGAATCGAGCCACCTGGCCGCGCCGATGTTCGCGTCCAGCCGGCTCCTGGGCCTGGGCGGGTCGGCATAGGCGGCCGAGAGCGGCAGCGCGTGCTGCACGCGCCGGGCGTACCGGGCCGGCCGGGACCGGTACGTCATGGCCGCGTTGACGATCAGCATCACCATCCCCGCCAGGTAGAGCGCCCCGCCGACGACCCGGATCCAGTACATCGGGATCAGCACCGTGACCGTCTCGATGAACTCCGGGTACGCCAGGGCCCCGGTCTGATCGAACGCGCGCCACATCAGCCCCTGCGTCAGCCCAGCCGTGTAGATCGACCCCACGTACAGCAGGATCCCCAGCGTCGCCACCCAGAAGTGCAGCCCCATCAGCCGCCCGCTCCACAGCGGCGCCTGGAAGAGCCGCGGCATCAGCCAGTAGAGCATGCCGAAGGTCATGAACCCGTTCCACCCCAGCGCCCCGCCGTGCACGTGCGCGATCGTCCAGTCGGTGTAGTGCGTCAGCGCGTTGACGCTCTTGATCGACAGCACCGGGCCCTCGAAGGTCGACATGCCGTAGAACGTCACCCCCACCACGAAGAACTTGAGAATCGGGTCGCTCGTCACCTTGCCCCAGGCCCCGCGCAGCGTCAGCAGGCCGTTGATCATCCCGCCCCAGGAGGGCATCCAGAGCATCAGCGAGAAGATCATCCCCAGCGTGCTGGCCCACGCCGGCAGGGCCGTGTAGTGCAGGTGGTGCGGCCCAGCCCAGATGTAGATGAACACCAGCGACCAGAAGTGCACGATCGACAGCCGGTAGCTGTACACCGGCTTCTCCGCCGCCTTGGGCAGGAAGTAGTACATCAGCCCCAGGAACGGCGTCGTCAGGAAGAACGCCACCGCGTTGTGCCCGTACCACCACTGCATGAACGCGTCCTGCACCCCCGCGTAGATCGGCCAGGACTTGAGCCAGTCGGCCCCGCTGGGCACACGCCCGTTGAGCAGCTCCACCGCCGCCAGCGGCACCCACAGGTTGTTGAACACGTGCAGCACCGCCACCGTCACGATCGTGGCGATGTAGAACCACAGCGCCACGTACATGTGCCGCTCGCGCCGCCGCATCAGCGTGCCGAAGAAGTTCACCCCGAAGAACCCCACCCACACCACCGCGATGGCCAGGTCGATCGGCCACTCGAGCTCGGCGTACTCCTTCGCCTGCGTCACGCCCATGGGCAGCGTCAGCGCCGCCGAGACGATGACCCCCTGCCACCCCCAAAAGTGCAGCCGCGAGAGCGCATCGGAGAACATCCGCGCTCGGCACAGCCGCTGCGTGCTGTAGTAGATCGCCGCGAAGATCGAGTTGCCCGCAAACGCGAAGATCGCCGCGTTGGTGTGCAAGGGCCGCAGCCGACCGAACGAGAACCACTCCAGGCCGAGGTTCGCCGCCGGCCAGGCCAGCTGCACCGCGATCACCAGCCCCACCAGGAACGCGACGGCTCCCCAGACGATCGTCGCCAGCACGAACTTGCGCACGATGGCGTCGTCGTACTCGAACGCGTCCATGCCGGGCAACGCGTCCCCGGCCAGCGCGTGGGGTGCCGGCCCCGCGTCGGACCCCTCCAGGCCCGTGCGCTGCGGCTGCCCATGACCGATCCCTGTGACCGAACTCCCGACTGGCGCCATGGGTGTGTGTCCTGAAGGTTGCAGCAGTATAAACGATCAAGAGATCGTTTGATCAAGTATAAGAAATAATCGATCGCTGTCAAGAATTTCGAAAATTATTGCGATCCGGCAGCAATTCGTTCAATTTGATCACGATCTCAGGCGATTTTCAGGAGTCGATAATCCAGATTGATTTCCATTTCAATAGACAAAACGATCAACTTATGCGATACTCTACCGTCCCCTGGAGGCCCGCATGCTCAGCCAAGCCGTCGGATACGCCATCACCGCGCTGGGCACCATCGCCTCCGCCGGCGGCCGCCCGGTGCTCGTCAAGGAGATCGCTGAGGCCGCCCGCCTGCCCGCCCCGTACCTGGCCAAGATCGTCCACGCGCTGGCAAAGAAAGGGCTCGTTGTCACCCAGCGGGGCGTTGGCGGCGGCGTCTCGCTGGCCCGCCCCGCGGTCGGCATCACGCTCATGGAGGTCGCCACCGCCCTGGACGACCCGATCACCAGCCCCACCTGCATGCTCGGCACCGCCGAGTGCTCCGACGCCCGCGCCTGCCCGGCCCACCGCTTCTGGACCGCTTCCCGGGCCAACGTCCTCGAATTCCTCCGCCAAACCACCGTGGCCGACATCGCGGCCTTCGAGTCCCGGCGGCGCTGGCGCCTCGACGAGGAACGCCTGGCGGTCCTGGCCCCGCCCGAGGGCCCGCAAGCCAACACGCACGGCACCGGCGAGCAGCTCCAGCAGTGACCGTGCGACCGTGGCGATCACGCTGGCAGCCGTGGCCGTACTGATAGCCGTGGCCGTGCGGGCAGCTCTGGCAGTCCAGCAGCGCAGCACGTTCGATCAGGACAAACCCCTATTCTGATCGCGTCGCTCGGCGGGGCGTTCTATCATTCATCCGGATGAATGGATGAACCACGGCCCGCACCGCCCACCGGCGGCCGCGTTCGCCGCTGTGCCGCCCCGGAGTGCCCCGCCGCATGGACTCGAAGTTTGCCCAGCACGCACGCCGGCGGGTGATGTTCCTCGACGGGGCGATGGGCACGTCGATCTTCGGGCACAACCTCTCGGTGGAGCACGACTACTGCGGCTGCGAGAACTGCACCGACGTGCTGGTGCGGACCCGGCCGGACGTGATCCAATCGATCCACGAGTCGTTCCTGGCGGTGGGGGCCGACGCGGTGGAGACCGACAGCTTCGGGGCCAGCCGGCTGGTGCTGGCCGAGTTCGGGCTGGCCGACCAGACCTACGACCTGAACAAGCGCGCCGCGGAGGTGGCCCGGGCGGCGTGCGACCGGTTCAGCACCTCGGACAAGCCGCGGTTTGTGATCGGCTCGATGGGCCCGGGGACCAAGCTGATCACGCTGGGCAACACCGACTGGCAGGCCATGCACGAGTCCTACCGCGAGCAGGCCCGCGGGCTGATCGACGGCGGGGCCGACGCGCTCCTGCTGGAGACCTGCCAGGACCTGCTCCAGGTCAAGTGCGGCATCAACGCGATCCTGGCGGCGTTGGCCGAGCGTGGCCGCACGCACGAGCAGGTCCCGATCATGGTCTCGCTGACGATCGAGACCACCGGCACGATGCTGGTGGGCACGTCGATCGAGGCGGCGGTGGCGGCCCTTTGGGGCTACCCGATCTTCTCGCTGGGCCTCAACTGCGCCACCGGGCCGACGGAGATGGCCGAGCACGTGGCGTACCTGGGCAAGCACTGGGGGGCCACGGGTGGGCGCGCGGGGGGCGCGGCGCAGCGGCTGGTGTCGGTGCTGCCCAACGCGGGGCTGCCGATCCTGCACGAGGGCCGCACCGAGTACCCGCTGCGCCCCGAGCCGTTCGTGGAGGCGATGCTGCGCTTCGTGGACCGGCACGGCGTGGGGCTGGTGGGCGGCTGCTGCGGGACCACGCCCGAGCACATCGGGCTGCTGATCAGTGCCGTCGGCCAGCGGCCCGCGCCCGCGGCAAGCGGCCCGGCGCCCCGGGCGGCGGTGGCGTCGCTGTACTCGCCGCAGGAGTACCGCCAGGACAGCTCGGCGCTGATCATCGGCGAGCGGTGCAACGCGTCGGGGAGCAAGAAGTTCAGGCAGCTCCTGGAGGCCGAGGACTGGGACGGCATCGTCTCGCTGGCGCGGGAGCAGGTCCGCCACGACAGCGCCCACGTGATCGACATCAACGTCGACTACGCCGGGCGCGACAACGCGCGCGACATGGCCGAGGTGGTGCGCCGGGTGGTGCGGCAGGTGGACGTGCCGCTGATGCTCGACTCGACGCAGACGGCCACGCTGGAGGCCGGGCTCCGCCAGGCCGGGGGCAAGTGCGTGATCAACTCGGCCAACTTCGAGGACGGGCCGGAGAAGTTCGACGCGGCCTGCGACCTGGCCCGCCGGTACGGGGCGGGTCTGGTGATCGGGTCGATCGACGAGGACCGCGAGGCCTCGATGGCGCGGACGGCCCAGCGCAAGCTGGCCATCGCCCTGCGCGGGTTCGAGCGGGCCACGCGGGCGCACGGGCTGGCGCCGGCGGACCTGATGTTCGACCCGCTGGTGCTGCCCGTCTCGACGGGCCTGGAGAGCGACCGCCGCTCGGCCCTGGAGACGATCGAGGGCGTGCGCGCCATCGCGCAGCAGCTGCCCGAGTGCCAGACGACGGTCGGCCTGAGCAACGTCTCCTTCGGCCTGCGCCCGGCGGCCAGGGTGGTGCTCAACAGCGTCTTCCTGCACGAGCTGCGCGCCGCCGGCCTGACCAGCGCCATCATGCACTTTTCCAAGATCCTGCCGCGCACCAAGATCGACGACGCCCACTGGGACGCCGCGCTGGACCTGATCTACGACCGCAGGGGCAAGGGCGGCGACGCCGCCTTCGACCCGCTGACGCGCTTCGTGGGCCTCTTCAAGGACTCCCAGAGCGCCGCCCCGGTGCGCACGGCCGCCGAGCTCTCGCTGGAGGAGCGCCTCCAGCGGCACATCATCGACGGCGAGAAGGAGGGCCTGGAGGCCACCCTGGCCGACGCGATGCGCAGGTACCCCCCGCTCGCGATCATCAACGACCACCTGCTGGCCGGGATGAAGGTGGTCGGCGAGCTCTTCGGCTCCGGCCAGATGCAGCTGCCCTTTGTGCTCCAGAGCGCCGAGGTGATGAAGCTGGCCGTGGCGCACCTCCAGCCGCACATGGAGCGCCTCGGGGGCTCGGCCAAGGGGACGATCGTGCTGGCCACCGTCAAGGGGGACGTGCACGACATCGGCAAGAACCTGGTGGACATCATCCTGAGCAACAACGGCTACCGCGTGGTGAACCTGGGCATCAAGCAGCCCATCGGCGACATCGTGCGGGCCTGGCGCGAGCACGGGGCCGACGCCATCGGCATGTCGGGCCTGCTGGTCAAGTCCGTCACGGTGATGGAGGAGAACCTGCGCGAGCTCAACGCCCAAGGCGTCAGCGCGCCGGTGCTCCTGGGGGGGGGCGGCGCTGACGCGGGCGTACTGCGAGGGCCACCTGCGCGGCCAGTACCAGGGGCAGGTCTTCTACGGCCGCGACGCCTTCGAGGGCCTGCGCACCATGGACCACCTGGTGAGCGGGCGCGCCCAGGAGCTGGTCGCCGAGATCGCCCAGCGCGCCGGCAAGCGCTCGGCCGCTGAGGAGACCATCGCCCGCTCGCGCGCCGAGCAGGCCCAGCGCGCCGACCGTTTCGAGCAGGACAAGGCCCAGCGCGCCAAGGCCGAGGGTCAGCGCGGCCTGGCGGTGCTCGAACCGGCCCGGGGCGGGGGGGGCGACGCCGATCAGCCGCGGCCGGCCCAGTTGGAAGCGGGCCAGTTGGAAGCGGCCCAGTTGGAAGCGGCCCAGTTGGAAGCGGGCCGCCTCGGTCAGGGCCGGCCAACGCCCAACGGCCCGCCCTCGGGCATCACGCACGACCACACCATCCCGACGCCCCCGTTCTGGGGCTCGCGGGCCGTCACGGGCATCGACCCGGCCCTGGTCGAGCAGTTCATCAACAAGGTGGCGCTCTACCGCGGCCAGTGGCAGTTCAAGCAGGGCGCCATGAGCGAGGAGGACTTCCTGGCCCAGGTCCACGACACGGTCGAGCCGATCTTCCGCCGGCTCAGCGCCGACCTGCCCGCGCGCGGGGCCGTGGCCCCGGCGGTGGTCTACGGCTACTTCCCCTGCAACAGCGACGGCGACGACCTGATCGTGTGGGATCCCGCGTCGCTTCGTCCGGGCGCGGTCGGGCCGGGCGGCGCCCGCCTGCGCCAGCTCGAACGTTTCACCTTCCCTCGGCAGGCGACGCGCCAGCGCCTGTGCATCAGCGATTACTTCCTGCCCGCCTCGTGCGGGCGCCCCGACGTGCTGGCCATGCACTGCGTGACGGTCGGGCGCGGGGCCACCGAGGCGGCCCAGGAGCTCTTCCGCCGGGGCGACTTTGCCGAGTACCTCTACGTCCACGGCTACTGCGTCGAGGCCGCTGAGGCCCTGGCCGAGCTCTGGCACAAGCGCGTGCGCCAGGAGCTGGGCATCGCCTCCGACGACGCCCCCCGCGTCCGCGACCTGTTCACCCAGAAGTACCGCGGCTCGCGCTACTCCTTCGGCTACCCGGCCTGCCCGGACATGTCCGACCAGGGGACGCTCTTTCGGCTCCTGGACCCGTCGCGCATCGGGTGCCAGCTGACCGAGAACTGGCAGATCGACCCCGAGCAGAGCACCTCGGCGATCATCGTTCACCACCCCAAGGCCAAGTACTTCGCCATCTGAGCCGGCCCGCCCCGCCGCCCGACGCGGCTCAGGCGGCGCGCGGCTGAGACCGGACCAGCGCCACCAGCACCGGGCCGCCGATGATCGCCGTGAGCACGCCCACCGGCAAGCGTCCGCCGGGGGTCTGCACGGCGCGCACGGCGGCGTCGGCCGCTGCGACAAGGGCCCCGCCGGCCAGGGTCGAGGCGATCAGGTGCACCGCGTGGGGGCCCAGCCAACGCCCCGAGAGCGCCAGCGCGTGCCGGCCGTACCCCGGGCCCAGCGCCAGCCGCGCCGCGTGCGGCCCGACCAGGCCGACAAAGCCGATCGGGCCGGCCAGCACCACCGCGGTGCCGGTCAGGAGCCCCGCCGAGACGACCTGCCCCCCCCGCAGGAGCCCGATGGGCACGCCCGCGGCACGGGCCTCGTCCTCGGGCAGGGCGGCGGTGTCGGCCCACCGCGCCGTGGCCAGCGCCACCGCCAGGCACGCCGCCGACGACGCGGCGCCCGCGGCGATCATCCACCTGGGCAGGCCGTCGCGGATCGAGCCGACGACCGCCCACGGCCCGGGCGTGAGCAGGCCGCGCGCCGCCAGCGCCTGCTGCGCCGCCGCGCAGAGCGCCCCGGCCATCACGCTGATGGTCACGCCGACGAGGATCAGGCCCGCCGGGTCGATCCGGCCGCGCCGCTGGGCCAGCAGCAGCAAAAGCCCCAGCGTCAGGACCGCCCCCGCTGTGGCCGGCCCAGCCGACCACCACGCCCCGGGCGCCACGCCGAACACCAGCGCCGAGACCAGCACACCCAGCGACGCCCCCGCCGACGGCCCGAGCACGTCCGGCGAGGCCAGCGGGTTGCGCAGCATCGCCTGCAAGATCACCCCCGCTGCGCCCAGGCTCCCGCCCACCAGCGCCGAGGTCACGGCCCGATCGGCCCGGCGCCCGAGCACCTGCTGCCACACGTCATGGGGCAGGCCGCCCGCGCCACCCCCGACGAGCATCTGCCACACCAGCGCCGCCCCGAGCGCCAGCGCCAGCCCGTGCAACGTGATTCGGCCGCGCGGCGACACGGCCCGAGCGTATCGGCCCGTCCACTCCCCGTCCCCCCCCACCGCCCGCACCCCGCTGGCGCCCATGCGCACCGCCCGCGCACCCGAACACCAGCGCGCCCTTGCTTGCTGAGCCGGGGCACGCGGCGCCGGCGGCCCGGGCTCTTGAGCCGCGGGCCGGTGCCGATCTATCATCGCCCCAGCAACGGTCAGACCCTCATTGAGCCAGCCCGCAGCAGGCTGGCCACCACGGAGCGCCCGGTGGCCGACTCATTCGACATCCGCCTGATCACACCCCAAGGCAAGGTGATGGACACCAAGGCCACCTACGCCGTGCTGCCCGCCCACGACGGCCAGATCGGCGTGATGCACGGCCAGAGCCCGCTGGTCATGCGCCTGGGGCTGGGCGAGCTGCGCGTGGACGTCGCCCCCACCGGCGGCCAGGGCGCCGGGCCCGCGGGGTCGCGCTACTTTGTGATCGAGGGCGGCTTTGCCCAGGTCCTCAACAACCGCCTGAGCATCCTGACCACGCGCGCCGCCAGCGCCGAGACGCTCTCGGTCCCCGAAGCAACCAAAGAACTCACCGCTGCCAGGGAGGCCCGCCCGGCCACGCTGGCCCAGGCCGACAAGAACACGCTCGACCAGGAGCGGGCCCGGGTCAAGCTCCGCCTGGCCGCCCAGCACGGCGGCAAGCTCTAAGCGCGCAACGCTCGCCGCAAGCACGCCCGCCGCCGAGCTGTGGGGCAACCGGGGCAGGGCCAGCCGTTGCCTGGAGCCGCAGCGAGGCTCATCTGCGCGGCCCCAAACGCCGATCCAATACGCGGGCCGTGGACACTTTCGCCCGCGACGCTGCGCAGCCCACGGGGCGAGCTGGCCGCCCGCTGAGGGTCGGGCCCATCGCACCCCAGGAGCCAGCCATGGCCCAGCAGGCCAACCTCCCCACCCCGCACGACCCCCGGGCCCCGCTCCCGACGGCCGACGCCGGCGGCTTCCATGTCCGGGTATCGCACGCTGAGCCGGCCCACGCCGACGCCGCCCAGCCGGCGCCCCCCCTGACCGACACGCACCTTGCGCAGTACGGCGACCTGCCCCAGAGCGCCCGCGAGGGGCTGATCACCGCCCAGCACGCGGCCGACATCGGTTCGACGCTCGCTGGCATCGCCGCTGCGATCTTCTCCCAGGACCAGTGGTGGGTCCTGACGCTGGACACCCAGGCCTGGCCCTGCGTGCTGGACTTTGGCCAGAGCTCGGTGGTGATGGCGTTCCTCAACAACGGCGACGCCGAGCAGGCCCGCGCGCTCCTGGCCGCCCAGGCGGGCTCGGCCTTCCGGGCGATCCGGGCCACGCCCCAGCAGGTGATCGGGTGGGTGCTCTCGCCGACACGCCGAGGCGGCCAGCCGCTGTGCCGGTACGTGCAGTTCTCGGTCGGCGGGGCCCTGGTGAGCCTCCCAGCGGACCAGCTGATCCCGCTGTGGAAGCTGCTGCGGCTTGGCCAGGGCGCCGGGGTGAACCCGCGGGCGCTGTGGGCGGCCTGAGCGGTCGAGCCGGCGACAGCCCTTGGGTCGTCCCCTCACCCACCCCCCTACCCCCCTACCCCCCCCACCACCCCCACCCCGCCACCTCCGCCACCTCTGGCGCTCCGCCATCCTCGGCCTGCGAACCCCCGAACGCCCCCCGCCCGCGTTGCCAGCGGCACCGGGGGTCGGGCGTGCAAGAACCGGCCGGCTCGGGCGTTGTGCCCCCGCCCCCCGCCCCCCGCTCATCAGTCATCAGTCATCGCTCACCACTTCACGGAGCACTCGGGATGCGACCCTCGCGCGTGGCCGCTGCGACAACTCTGGCGATCCTCATCGGTCTGGGCGTGATGGGCGCCGTGGGCGTGACCGACGCCCTGGCCCAGAACGGGCCGCGTCGCGGGGCGTGGGGGCGGGCCGACCGCAACGCTCAGCCCGCGCCCGACGGCGCCGGCTATGTCAGCAAGGCCCCGACGCACCAGGTCCGCACCGAGCTGGCCGAGTGGCACGACCAGGCCCGCAGCCGCAAGATCCCGATCAAGGCCTACATCCCCGCCGGGGCCGAGCCCGAGCCGGGCGGGTGGCCGCTGGTGGTCTTCTCCCACGGCGGGGGCGGCAGCCGCCAGGGCGGGACATACCTCGGCGAGTACCTGGCCAGCCGGGGGTACGTGGTGATCGCGCCCCAGCACGCCGGCTCGGACATCGAGGCCGTGCGCGGCTCCGGCCGCGGGCTGCGCAAGATGCGCGAGAACCTGCTCAAGCTGGCCTCGGACGAGCGCAACCTGATCGTGCGCCCGCAGGACGTCTCGTTCGTGATCGACCGGGCCCTGGCCGACGGCCTGCCCGGCGTGCGCATCGACCAGGGGCGCCTGGGGGTGATGGGGCACTCGTTCGGGGCGTACACAACGATGGCGCTGGGCGGCATGCGCGTCGACGCCGGCGGCGAACGCGACCGCTCCTTCCGCGACGCGCGGGTCGGGGCGTTGCTCGCGCTCTCGCCGCAGGGGCAGGGGCAGTTCGGCGTCGACGCCGGCGCCTGGGACGACATCGACACGCCCGTGGTGATGCTCACCGGCACCAAGGACTCGGGCAACAGCCCCGGCGGCAGCTACACGTGGCGCACCGAGCCCTTCAAGGCGATCAAGGCCCGCGGCGGCGTGCCCGCCTACCTCGGCGTGATCACCGGGGCGGGGCACATGGCCTTCGCCGACGAGACCAACGCCCTGCTCGATGGCCTCATGGGCGGGCGCGACCCGCGCTTCCACGGCTGGATCGGCCAGGTGGCCCTGGCGACCTTCGACGCCTTCCTCCGCCGGGACGACGACGCCCGCGCGTGGCTCGACGCTGGGGGCATCACCGCGGCGACCGGGGGGCAGGTCTCGTGGGAGACCGCCGGCACGCGCAAGTGAGCGGCCCGCCCGGCACGGCCGATCAGCCGCACCCAGCGGGTACACTCCGGACGCGGCGCCCGCGGGGCGCTTCCCCGTGGTGGGGTGGCCGAGCGGCTGATGGCACCGGTCTTGAAAACCGGTAAAGGCGCAAGTCTTTCAGGGGTTCGAATCCCCTCCCCACCGTTGGCTGCGAGGCTGGCGCTCGGCCTGTCGCACGGGCGAAGCGCGGCGCGGCGGGGTGCTCTGGGCCGGCGCCCCGATGGGCTGCCGAGCGCTCAGCCCTGCGCGCCGTGCGCCAGTTGCGCCAGCGCCGGCTGATCCAGGCGGTAGGTCGTCCACCCGCTCCGCGGCGCAGCCCCGATGCGCTGGTAGAAGCCGATGGCCGGCGTGTTCCAGTCCAGGACGCTCCACTCGACACGCCCGCCGCGACGCTGCTGGACCAGCGCCGCCAGGTGCGCAAGCAACGCCCCGCCAACGCCGCGCCCGCGGAAGGCCGGCCGCACGAAGAGGTCTTCCAGGTAGAGCCCGGGCCTGCCCAGGAACGTGGAGAAGTTCGTGAAGTAGATGGCCACGCCGGCGGGCTCGTCGCCCCAGTGGGCCAGGGCTGCCTCAGCGGCAGGCCTGAGGCCGAAGAGGGCGGCGTGGTAGTCCTCCTCGGTGGCCACGACCTCGTGCGCGAGGCGCTCGTACTGGGCCAGCTCCTTGACCATGCCCAGCACCAGGGGCACGTCGGCGGGGCTGGCTGGG
>PNJV01000042.1 GCA_013822085.1 Isosphaera sp.
CAACAGGCTGCTATGGGTTTTTGAGCTCGCGGGCCGTATCAAGAAGTTCACAGCCTAGCAAAAAGGCTCAAAGAACTTATCGATAAGCGTTTCCAGCATGTCGCCATGTTCGTTAGGGTAGTAGTACTCATCAAAGCCATCATGGGCCAATTTCAGCGTTAGGCAGTTTCTGAGTTGTTCAATTTGTACGCGGTCTAATCGCACAACTGTTTTTCGTCCTTCCGCATCCGCATGAGAATTCAATGTTTCAGCAAGCCACGTCTCGCTCAAAGCGAGTTGGCGGAGAAATTCGAGCTCTTTCTCCGCCAAGAAAAACTCATATTTCTTTTCCATGTTTAAGCCACCATCTACTGCGCACCAGCCTTAGATAACGGATTTACAGATACGATTCGTCCTGTCTTTAGATTGACTACTACCCTCGCATTTTGTCCAGTGAATATTTGAAACGGTCGCCCCTGCGGATCCGTACCGCTTACAATATTCTGCGGGTGCTTAAGAGCGTCAAGGATGGCCTGTGGCCTTGTACCCGCACGTTTCGCGGCGTCTCCAATTGCTCTATCGATGCCATGAGGTACGAAACCGATAACTCCTGTGCCGTTCTGGGCGACAATCGCCTTTGCAAGATCCGGCGACCCGGGTGGCGCGTCGTCCGGCCCCTTTGGAGGGCCGTCGTCCGGATACCGGCCTCCACCTCTTCCACTACCACCAGCTCCGCCTCCGCCTCCGCCTCCGCCGCCCCCAGCTCCTCCGCTCGAGCCCGATGCCGACGGTGCTGCGTCAGGGCCATCCGGGGGGCCCCGCGGCATGGGCGATCCCTTCGGACTTCTCCATTTTTTGATTGCGTCTGCTGCCTTGTCAATTAGTTTCTTCAATGGACGAGTCAGCCAATTCGGCATCCCGCTAGTAATAATGATCTCGACCACGTCCTGCCAAGTTTCGGCTTGCAATGCATCTAATATATCTAAGGCTGTTTCCGTTGGGGCGACAACTGAAGAAATTAGACATTTCGTCTTGTCCCAAACCCTCCCAAGACTGCCAAGTATATCTCTAGACGGGGGAAGAGGCGGTTGCCCAAACCAAGCCTCAATCTCATCCCCCCATACGTACAAGACTGCTACTGCCCCTCCTGCTATGATGATAGCGGGAACAAGAGTAGCTGGATTGAGAGCGGGAAGAAGAGCAGCGGGATTGTTGAGGAAGATGGCGGCGGACTCGCCCGTGGGATCTACGTACGAGCCGGGGTTGTTCCGGACATACCCATACAGGCTCATCCCATCGACATACCCCAGCGGGTCTCTCTGCAGGAAGGTCCCCGCGGCGGGGTTCATCCAGCGGTGGCGGTACTCGGTCAGGCCGGAAGTAGCGTCGTGGAGTCTTCCAGTATAACCGTGCCGCAGCGCCGCGGCGGTTCCCGGCCGGCCCGGCTCCCCCACTACCATCGCCGCGCATGACCCGACCGCCGATCGCCGATCCCACGCCGCCCGCTGACAGTCGGGCCCATCCCAACCCCAGGCCCCCCAACCCGCCCACCCCCCCCACCGCCGGCACCCACAACGTGCTGCTCTTTGGCTCGGGCGCCCGGGAGCACGCCATCGCCTGGAAGCTGCGGCAGTCGCTGCTGCTGGGCGCGCTGTTCACCGACGCGCCGGCGCACCCGGGCCTGGGGGCGCTGGCCGGGCCGGCGGCCATCCCCTGGAGCCGCAAGGACCACTACGAGCTGAGCAAGTTCGCCGCCGCCGAGCGCATCGGCCTGGCGGTGATCGGGCCGGAGGAGCCGCTGGCCGACGGGCTCACCGACGTGCTCCTGGGCACGGACTCGATGGGCGACGCGGGCCTGGCCGGGGTGGTGCTGGGCGGCGGCCGGCGGCCCGGGAGCACCTCGGGGGGCCTGGCGCCGGTGCCGTACGTCTTCGGGCCCACGCGGGCGGCGGCGCGCCTCGAGAGCGACAAGGTCTTCTCCAAGCAGCTGATGCGCGACGCCCTGGTGCCCACCGCCGAGGGGCGGTCCTTTAGCGAGGCCTCCGCGGCGGTCTCGTACCTCGAGTCGCGCACCGAGCCGATGGTGATCAAGGCCGCCGGGCTGTGCAAGGGCAAGGGCGTCTTCCTGCCCGACACGCTGGACCAGGCCCGGGCGGTGGTCCACCGGCTGATGACCGAGCGGGCCCTGGGCCCGGCCGGGGCCACGGTGGTGATCGAGGAGCGGCTGCGCGGGCGCGAGGTGTCGGTCTTCGCTGTCACCGACGGGCGGACGCTGGTCGTGCTCGACCCCTGCCAGGACCACAAGCGGCTCCTGGACGGCGCCCGCGGCCCCAACACCGGCGGCATGGGCGCGCTGTGCCCCACGCCGGCCATCGACGAGAGGTCGCTCGCCCGCGTCGAGCGCGAGGTCCTGGTGCCGACCATCGACGCCCTGCGCCGCCAGGGCATCGAGTACCGCGGCGTGCTCTACGCCGGCCTGATGCTCACCCACGCCGGGCCCAAGGCCCTGGAGTTCAACGTCCGCTTCGGCGACCCCGAGTGCCAGGCACTGCTTGTGCGCATGCGCGGCGACCTGCTGCACATGATGCTCGCCGCCTCGGGGGCGCTGGGGCCAGGGGCGCTCGAGCGGGCCGACCTGTCCACCGAGCCGGGCGCAGCGGTCTGCCTGGTGATGGCCGCCCCGGGCTACCCCGACGCGCCGCGCACGGGAGTGCCGATCGCCGGGATCGACCGGGCCGAGGCCGTGCCGGGCGTGCGCGTCTTTGTGGCCGCCGCCCGACGCGACGAGAGCGGCACGCTGCGCTCGACCGGCGGCCGGGTGCTCTCGATCACCGCTGTGGGCGCCGACCGCCACGAGGCACGCCAGCGCGCCTACCAGGCCGCAAAGGCCATCGACTTCCCGGGCGCCCTGCTCCGCACCGACATCGGGACCGACATCGCCGGCTGAGCCCGCTGACTGAGCCCGCTGACTGAGCACGCCGGCTGCTGGTCAGGCGGCGCGATCCAGCACGGACCAGTGGTCGTCCTCGGGGCCGATCCGCAGCCGCAGGGCCAGGTCCACAGCTGCGCACAGCCGGGCCGGGTCCAGGGGCTTGGCGAGCACGCCGCGGACGTTGGTCCCGGCCAGTTCCTGCTCGCTGACGCGCCACGGGTCGCCGCTGATGAGCACCACCGGCAGCGACGCCCCGGCCCCCCCCGCGGCCCGGCCCATCAGGCGGTAGCACAGGCTCAGGCCGTCGGTGTCGGGCAGGGCCAGGTCGAGGACGATCACGCTGAAGCGCTCGCGCGCCAGCAGCGAGAGCGCCCCCGACCCCGTGCGCGTCGGTGCGCACGCGTGGCCGTGGCGCATCAGCGCCTCGCAGGCCACTTCCAGCACGCCCGGGTCGTCGTCGATGATCAGCACGCGTGTCGTGGGCACGGCTCCCCCATCATGGCTCACCCCCACCCCCCACCCACCACATCCCAACACCCGCAACCCTGCCACCCACCACATCCCACCACCCCGCACACGCCGCAACCACCCCGGCTCTCGGCAGCGGCCCCCGACGCCCCGTCGCGGCGACCGCCCGCCCGTCACGCTGCGGCTGACCGCAGCGCCGGCCCGGCCTCCAGCAGGGGGCCTCGGAGCGCCCCGCTCCCGTTCAAGGGTGAGCCGGCTGAGTCAGAGTGTGCGATCCGGTTGGCCCGCTGGCCAGCGCGGGCAAGGCCACGGGGCCGAGTCGCGCGTCAAGCGGCGCCGCTTACGCCGTCGCCCATGGGGTTGGGGCCATCGACCGGCCCCGAGCCGCCGGCCAAGCCCCCGCCGCCCGTCGGGCCGGGCTCGCGCTGCGGGGCGGCCTCGCCGGCCTTGAGCATGCCCTTGGCGTAGGCGTGCAGCTCGGCCATGGTGTTGACGATGTTCAGGCCCGTCAGCTGCGAGGCCGGGATCGAGCGGAGCATCCGGCCGCCGACGATCAGCGTGGTGCCGACAGCGCGCAGGTCGCTGTGGAGCTGCTGGAGGTCCGCAGCGAGCCGGGTGGGCTCGGTGGGTGACGAGACCGAGACCCACGAGAGCCGGGCCTTGTAGAAGCCGGCGGCGTTGCGCAGCACGCTGGGCGGGGTCATCGGGCCGAGGTTCACGTCGGCGTACCCCGCGTCGGCGAGCACCACCGAGGCCATCAGCGAGGGCAGCATGTACACGTCGGTCTCGCCGGCCGAGCCCACCGCCACGGGCGCCCCGGGCGTGGGCGAGGGCAGCAACATCCGCAGCTGGCTGATCGACTGGATGGCGATCGTCGTGGCGCGGTGCTCAACGACCAGGCCCCACTCGGCGTGGAGCCACAGGGCCCCGATCTTGGTCATGGCGGCGCGGATGGGGCCGTCGAAGATCGACGAGAGCGTCCACCCGCCCAGGTACAGCGACTGCATCATCGCCCGCACACGCTGCGCGTGCCCGGCCTCCAGGGCCGCGTAGACCTGCTGCTCAACGTCGGCCTGGCTGGCAAACGTCTGCGAGACCGTCGACAGGTCGTCCAGCCCGAGCAGGTCCGGCCTGACCACCACAGCCCCGATTTGACGTATGAACCGGACCGCCTCGGACAACGCGATCCGCCGGTGGCCCCCCACCGTGCGCGACGCCTGGAGAACGCCGTCGTTGGCCCATCGCTTGAGCGACGACTCACTGACCCCGATCGCTCGTGCCAAACGGGCTGGTGTCAACATCTCATCCACGCGGAGCCCCTTGACCGGTATGAACGATTCTACGTCTCTCTCGGCTGTTGCACACTGTGTGAACTCATCAAACCGAGAATCATCGTACATCCAGCGTCATATCCCAGTGTTTTGGTCATAGACCAGAGACCGATACGGCTCGTTTGACTTCCGATCTTTCGATGATACTCTATCCATCACGAACGATTTGGACGAATCCCGGCCGTTTCTTCTCTACTTCCAGGAGCTTTGAATGATCGTCAACGCTCAGAACGGCAACTGTTGCAAGTACGAACAAAGTGCTATCACGACAAGCGCCCTTCACGGCGCTCGACCCGCTCTTCGCCCGAACAAATCGGCGGAGCCCCTCGACAGAGGCCAAACTCCGCCCGTGGACACCGCACGCATTGAGCGAGCGGTTCGGGAGATTTTGGTCGCCATCGGTGAAGACCCTGACCGCGAGGGCCTCCTGGAGACGCCCCGGCGTGTGGCCAAGGCCTACGCCCAGATCTTTTCCGGCCTGCACCAAGACCCTTCGACGCACCTGGGCCGGGTCTTCCGCGAGCCATCCGACGAGGTGGTGCTCTGCCGGGACATCGAGTTCCACTCGATGTGCGAGCATCACCTGCTGCCGTTCTTCGGGCGTGCCCACGTGGCGTACGTGCCCGACGGGTCTCAGGTGGTGGGGCTGAGCAAGCTGGCGCGGACGGTAGAGGTGTTTGCGCGTCGGCCGCAGGTGCAAGAGCGCCTGACGAATCAGATCGCCGACGCGCTCGACGCCGGGCTGGCGCCGCGCGGCGTGCTGGTGATGATCGAGTCGGAGCACCTGTGCATGAAGATGCGCGGCGTGAGCAAGAGCCACCCGAGCATGGTGACCGTCGCCGTGCGCGGGTGCCTTCGGGAGGACCCGGCGCAGCGTGCCGAGGTGATGTCGATGATCGCCGCGGCGAAAAAGAGCATGTGACGGCCCGCGTCCCGGCCGTGCGGGACGGTTGGGTCTAGGTTTGTTCGAGGTGGGCAACCACGCGGGCCGTCGCAGGACAGAGCGGAGCAGTCCGCTCTGTCCTATTCCATGGGGCGCCGGGGGGTCGGCCGGCGGACGCCCTGCCGAGCGGGGCGTGCGCTCCCCCGCGTGCCTGGGCGCGTTCGCCGCGGAGTGACGGGACCATGAGGCACCTAGTCTGGTTCCGCAGCGACCTGCGCGTGGACGACAACACGGCGTTGATCGAGGCCGCCGACCGGGCCACCGGCGGGGTGGTGGGGCTGTACGTGGTCTCGCCGGGGGACTTTGCGCGCCACGACTGGGCCGCGTGCCGGGTGGACTTTGTGCTGCGCAACCTGGCGGCCCTCTCGGCGAGCCTCGAGCGGCTCAGGATCCCGCTGCTGATCCGCACCGCGACGCGGTGGCAGGAGGTGCCGGCGGCGGTCCTGGCGGTGGCCCGCGAGCACGGGTGCTACGCGGCGCACTGGAACCGCGAGCACGAAGTGAACGAGGCCGCCCGCGACGCGCGGGCCCGCCGGCTGCTCGAAGAGGCAACGTGCGCCGTCTACGAGTACAACGACCAGACGGTGATCCCGCCGGGCGACCTGCGCACGCAGGGGGGCAAGCCGTACACGGTCTTCACGCCGTTCAAGCGCGCCTGGATGGCCCGGCTGGGGCGCGACGCGTCGTGGGAGCCGCGGCCGGCGCCCAAGCCCTGCCCGGCGATGGTGTGCCCGCCGGACCCGGTGCCGGCGGTGGTGCCCGGGTGGGAGTCGCCCGTCGACGCGGCCCTGTGGCCCGCCGGCGAGGCCGCGGCCGAGGCGCGGCTGGGCTGGTTCACGGCGCGGGCGATCGGGCCGTACAAGGAAAAACGCGACCTGCCGGGGACCGACGGCACCAGCCGGCTCTCGCCGTACCTGGCCTCGGGGGTGATCTCGCCGCGGCGGTGCCTGCGCGCGGGCATGGAGGCCAACGGCGGCAGATCCGACGGCGGCCTGGACGGGCCGGCGCACTGGGTCAGCGAGCTGGTCTGGCGCGAGTTCTACAAGCACGTGCTGGCCAGCTTCCCGCGCGTGTGCAAGGGGCGCGCCTTCAAGCCCGAGGCCGAGTCGGTCCCGTGGCGCGACGACCCGGCGGGGCTGGCGGCCTGGCGGGCGGGACGCACGGGCTACCCGATCGTCGACGCGGCGATGCGCCAGCTCCACACGACCGGGTGGATGCACAACCGGCTCAGGATGATCGCGGCGATGTTCCTGACCAAGGACCTGCTGATCGACTGGCGGCACGGGGAGCGGTTCTTCATGCAGCGGCTGGTCGACGGCGACCTGGCGTCCAACAACGGCGGCTGGCAGTGGTCGGCCTCGACGGGCACCGACGCGGCGCCGTACTTCCGGATCTACAACCCCACGACCCAGAGCCAGCGCTACGACCCCGCCGGGGCGTTCATCCGCGCCTGGGTGCCCGAGCTGCGCGGCCTGAGCGACGACGAGATCCACGAGCCGGGGCGCGTCGGCCCCCTGCGGCGCAGCGGGCTGGACTACCCCGAGCCGATCGTCGACCACGCCGCGGCCCGGGCGCGGGCCCTTGCGGCCTTCGGGGCCCGCGACGAGGGCGAGCACGCCGGGGCCTGAGGCGGGGCGATGGCAGAACTTCTATGCTCAGGCCCGCCGACCCCTCCCCCCCTCTCCCTACATCCCATATCTCATACCCCACGCCCCCCTTCACTCCACGCGCCGCCGAGCGCGGGCCGAGATCCCCCGAGCAGACCGATGCCCACGCCGACACGCCCCCCCACCCCCCGCACCCCCCCCACGCCCCGCACGCCCGCGCCTCCCGCACGCTCCGCATCCTCCGGCGCTGCCGGTGCGCCCGCCGAGCCACAGCCGCTGACGACCAAGGACCTGCTGCGCATCGACGCGCTCAGCGCCGCCGACATCGGCCAGATCCTGGACACGGCCGAGCGCTGCCGGCTTGAGCCGCGCGCCTTCTCGGGGGCCCTGCGCGGGCGGACGGTGATCCTGATCTTCGAGAAGCCGTCGCTGCGGACGCGCGTGAGCTTCGAGGTCGGCGTCGAGCGGCTGGGCGGGCACGCGCTCTACTACGAGCACAGCCAGGAGCGGATCGGCTCGCGCGAGGCCGTCAAGGACTACGGGCGCAACCTGGAGCGGTGGGTCTCGTGCGTGGTCGGGCGGGTATACCAGCAGCGGGTGCTCGAGGAGCTGGCCCAGAGCTCCAGCGTGCCGGTGATCAACGCGCTGTCCAACGAGCACCACCCGTGCCAGGCGCTGGCCGACCTGCTGACGCTGCGGCAGCGGTTCGGGTCGCTGGCCGGGCTGCGCGTGGCGTTCGTGGGCGACGGCAACAACGTGTGCGTGTCGCTGATGCAGGGCGTGTGCGCCACCGGCGGGCACATGACGGTGATCGGGGCCGAGGGGTACCAGCCCGACCGGGGCGTGATCGAGTGGTGCCAGAGCGCGGCGCGGGCCTCGGGGGGCTCGCTGCGCGTCACCGCGGACCTTGCGGCGGTGGCCGGCAGCGACGCGGTGTACACCGACGCGTGGACCTCGATGCACCAGAGCGACGGCGCCGCGCGAGCCTCGGCCTTTGCGCGCTACCAGGTCAACGCCGACGTGATGGCCCTGGCGGCTGGGCCCACCGCGGGGCGTGCGGGCGGCCGGCGGCGCGGCGGGGGCCGGGCGGCCGAGCGGGGGGAAAGACGGGGCGGCCAGCGGGGGGTGGATCGGGCGGCGGGGCCGGTGTTCATGCACTGCCTGCCAGCGCACCGCGGCGTGGAGGTGACCGACGGCGTGATCGACTCGCCCGCGTCGCTGGTCTACGAGCAAGCCGAGAACCGCATGCACGCGCAGAACGCCGTGCTCCTCCACACGGTGGTGGCGCGGGACCTGTGGTCCATCGCCGAGCGCCGGGCCCGACCCTGACCACGCGGCCGCGCCCGGGGCGCACTCGACTGCCGCCCCGAGCGTGAAACAATCACGCCCAACCCAGGCCCGCCCCACGGCGCACCAGCGGCCGAGCGCGGCCCCCCACAGGCACAGCAACACCCATGGCAACACGCGGCACATTCCAGAAGATCGTCGTGGCGTACTCCGGCGGGCTCGACACCTCCGCGGTGATCCCGTGGCTCAAGGAGCACTACGGCTGCAAGGTCTACGCCGTGGTCGGCGACGTGGGCCAGGGGGCCGAGGAGCTGGCCGGCGTGGAGAAGAAGGCCACCGACTCGGGCGCCCAGGAATGCAAGGTTGTGGACCTGCGGCGGCGGTTCGTCGAGGAGTTCTGCCTGCCCATGGCCATCAGCGGGGCCGTGTACGAGGGGCGTTACCTGCTGGGCACGTCGATCGCCCGGCCGATCCTGGCCCAGGCCCAAGTGGAGTACGCCCGGGCCGTCGGCGGCGACGCGCTGGCCCACGGCTGCACCGGCAAGGGCAACGACCAGGTGCGCTTCGAGAGCACCTACGCGGCCCTGGCCCCGGACCTGGGCATCGTGGCGCCGTGGCGGCTCTGGGACCTGCGCTCGCGCGAGGACCTGCTGGCCTATCTCAAGAAGCACAACGTGCCCACCACCGCCAGCGCCACCAAGCTCTACTCGCGCGACCGCAACCTCTGGCACATCTCCCACGAAGGCGGCGACCTTGAGGACCCCTGGAAAGCGCCGCCGGAGGACGTGTGGATGCTCACGCAGTCGCCCCAGAGCGCCCCGGACACGCCGGTGGACCTGACGCTGGCCTTCGAGCGCGGCCGGCCCGTGTCGCTCGACGGCGCGGCCCACACGCCCGAGGGCCTGATCGGGCGCCTCAACGAGATCGGCGGCCTCCACGGCGTGGGCCGGGTGGACCTGGTGGAGAACCGCCGCGTGGGCATGAAGAGCCGCGGCGCCTACGAGACGCCCGGCGGGACGGTGCTGCTCGAGGCCCTGCGCGGGCTGGAGCAGCTGGTGCTCGACCGCGAGACGCTGCGCCTGCGCGAGCAGCTGGCCCTGCGCTTTGCCGACGTGATCTACGACGGGCAGTGGTTCACGCCGCTGCGCCAGGCCCTGTGGGCGGCCCTGGAAAAGATCGCCGAGCCGATGACCGGCCAGGTGACGGTCCGGCTCTACAAGGGCACCGCCCGGACGGTCCGCCGGCGCAGCCCAAACTCGCTCTACGCCGAGGCCTTCGCCACGTTCGGGCGCGACGAGGTCTACAACCAGCAGGACGCCGGCGGGTTCATCCGGCTCTTCTCGCTGCCCTCGCGGATCGCGGCCCTCAAGCAGCTCGAGGCCCAGCGCGCCCCCGGCCCCTGACGGGGCCCCATCACACGCACGCACCACCGACCGCACGCCCACGCCGCAGGCGCGGGGCAGGAGCACGCCCATGGCCCTCTGGGGAGGACGATTCGAGAGCGCCGCCGACCCGCTCTTTCGCGCCTTCAACGACTCGCTGGCCTTCGACGCGCGCCTGGTGCAGCAGGACGTGCGCGGCTCGATCGCCTGGGCCGCGGCGCTCCAGCGCGCCGGGGTCCTCAGCGCCGGCGAGGCCGACAAGCTCGCCTCCACGCTGCGCGCCATCGGCGAGTTCGCCGCCTCCAACCCGCGCGCCGTCCTCGACAGCGGCGAGGAGGACGTGCACTCGTGGGTCGAGGCCGAGCTGGTCCGCCGCGCGGGCGAGGTGGGCAAGAAGCTCCACACCGGACGCAGCCGCAACGACCAGGTCGCCACAGACCTGCGCCTCTTCGCCCTCGACCGCACCCAGGAGCTCCTTGGCGCCCTGACGGCGGCGCGCCGGTCGCTGGTGGCCCTGGCCCAGCGCGAGCTCGACACGCCCGTGCCGGGCTACACGCACCTCCAGCGCGGCCAGCCCGTGCTCCTGGCGCACTGGGCCCTGGCGTACTTCGAGATGCTCGGGCGCGACGCCGAGCGATTCGTCGACGCGGGCACCCGCGCGGCCGTCTCGCCCCTGGGCTGCGGCGCCCTGGCCGGGACGGCCTACCCCATCGACCGCGCCGCCCTGGCCCGCGAGCTGGGCCTGGGCCAGCCGGCCGCCAACTCGCTCGACGCCGTCTCCGACCGCGACTTCGCCCTGGAGATCCTCGGGGCCTGCACCATCACCGCCGTGCACCTGTCGCGCCTGGCCGAGGACCTGATCCTCTACGCCAGCGCCGAGTTCGGCTTCGTCCGCCTCGACGACTCGGTCACCAGCGGCAGCTCCCTCATGCCCCAGAAGAAGAACCCCGACGCGCTGGAGCTCATGCGCGGCAAGGTCGGCAGGGTGCTGGGAGCCTTCACGGCCCTGGCCGCCACCCTCAAGGGCCTGCCGCTGGCGTACAACAAGGACCTCCAGGAGGACAAGGAGGGGCTCTTCGACGCCACCGATCACCTCCTCATGTGCCTCTTGGTGCTCCCGCGCGTGCTGGACACCATGACCGTCGACCGCGCGCGGGCCCGCGCCGCGGCCGACGACGGCTTCTCCGCCGCCACCGACCTGGCCGACTACCTCGTGCGCAAGGGCGTGCCCTTCCGCGACGCCCACCACGTCGCCGGCCGGATCGTCCGCCTGGCCCTGGGCCTGGGCGTGCCGCTGCACGGCCTGAGCCTCGAGCAGATGCGCAGCGTCGAGGAGCGCATCGAGGGCGACGTCTTTGCGGAGCTGACGCTCGAGGCCGTCCTGGCCAAGCGCGACGCCATCGGGGGCACCTCGCCGCGCCGCGTCCGCCAGGCGATCCAGATCGCCCAGCAGGACCTGCCCGACGCCTGAGCGCTCGCCGGCGCCGGCCGGCGCCGTCCCGCGCCGCTCAGAGCCCCAGAGCCAGGGCCTCGGCGCGGTCCAGGGGCCTGCGGTAGAGCAGCTGCGCGTCGGGCCCGATCCGGCGGGCGTCGAGCAGCTCGTAGCGATCGGCCGCGCCCAGGCCCGCCAGCGGCCCGGCGCGCTCGTCGGCCAGCGAGCGCGCCCCCGCCTCAGCCAGGGCCATCGGCCCGACGAAGACCAGCAGCTCGTCGGCCAGCCCGGCGCGGACCATCGCCCCGGCCAGCGCCGGCCCCCCCTCGACCAGCGCCGTGCACACGCCGTGGTCCCGGCGCAGGATCGCCAGCGCCGCGCGCAGGTCCACACGGCCGTGCGCCCCGTCGCCGGGCGCCCGGACCACGCCCACGCCCGAGACCACCAGGGCCGCTTCCAGGTGGGCCGGCGCGTCGGGGCCGCAGACGACCAGCACCGGGAACCGGCCCGCGTCGGCGAGCATCGGCCCGATCAGGCCCGGCTCAGCGGCGCAGGCCAGGCGCGCGTCGATCACCACGCGGGCGGGCCTGCGCCGCGGCGTGGCCTGGCGCGGCGTCAGCCGAGGCCGGTCGGCGCGCAGCGTCCCCAGGCCGGTGATCACCGCGTCCGACACGCCGCGCAGGCGGTGCACCCGGGCCCGGGCGCGCGGGCCGCTGATCCACTGGCTCTGGCCCGACGCGCTGACCAGCCGGCCGTCGATGGTCTGGGCCCACTTGAGGCACACCCACGGCAGGTCGGTGCGCACCAGCTTGACGAACGGATCACACAGGCGTGTGGCGTTGACCGAGGCGCCCGTCATGACCACCTCGACCCCGGCGGCGCGCAGCCGGTCGGCCCCGCCGGCGGCCAGCGGGTTCGGGTCCGCCCGGGCGCAGACGACGCGCCGAACGCCGGCGCGCAGGATCGCCTCGGTGCACGGCGGCTGCTTGCCGTGGTGGTTGCACGGCTCGAGCGTGACCAGCGCCGTCGCCCCCGCGGTGCCGTGGCCGCGGGCGCGGGCGTCGGCGATCGCCTCGACCTCCGCGTGCGCCCGCCCGAAGACGCGGTGGTGCCCCACGCCGATCACGCGCGGCGCCCCGGGGCCGGGGGCGATCAGCACGCACCCGACCATGGGGTTGGGCTCGACGCGCCCGCGCGCCGTCACGGCGTGGCGCGCCGCCAGATCGAGCAGCGCGCGCACCTGATGGACGCCAAGGGCCGGCTGGGCCTGACCGTCGGTCATGGGCGATCGTTGGCCGCGCGCGGCGGATCAGCAGATGCGGACCAGCTCGGCGGCCTCGCCGGGATCCAGGATGCACCCGGCCTGGCTCAGCCAGCGCCGCGCGTCGGCGGTGTAGCCGGCGGTGGGCTCGGGCTCGGGCCGGCCGCGCTGGCGGGCCCGACCGGCGTAGTGCGCGTTGAAGCGGGCCATGAGCAGCTCGCGGGCCAGCTTGGCGGCCATCGACGCCAACGCCACCGGCAGCGAGCACCCCTCGGCGCGCACCCGGAAGCGCACCCGCACCCCGTCCCACCCGCCGCTGCGCTCGGCGTCGCCGCTGCGCACCACGTACTCCGACTCCTGCGGCCCCTCAGCGACGGTGTCCACGCCGGCGGCCCCGACCGGGCCGAGCCACGCCGCGAGCATGGGGCCGTAGCCGCGCCTGCCCCCTTGCCGGTCGCAGACGATCAGCCCGGGCAGCCCCAGGGCGCGCGTCAGGGCCCAGGCCTGGCGCATCAGGTCGCGCACCACGGCCCCGGAGGCGGCGGCCTTGCTGCCGGCCTGGGCTGTGAGCCGGTTGAACTCCGCCTCGAACATCGCCCGGGCCCACACGCCCGCGCACCGCACCGACGCCCGCCGCATGGCTGCGCTCACCGCGCGGGCCCGGACCACCGCCGCCGGGCCGCCCCACGGCTCGGGCAGAGTCGCCGCCACGCCGCGGGCCCAGGCCGGCGCGTGCGGCCGCAGTCGGACGCCGAGCCGATCCAGCACGCCCAGGTCCGTCATCGCCTGCGCCGCGGGGCTCTCGGGGCCCGCCCCGGCGTCGCTGTCCTCTTGCGTGTGCATGTGCCGCGCGTCCATGAACGCGCAGACCCCCGCCGCCAGCAGCTCGGCTCGCGCCCGCCCGTGACGGGCCCCGCCGCGGACCAGCGCCTTGCTGTCCGCGATCGCCACGCGCCCGCGGTCATCGCCGGGCCCCTGGCTCACGGCTCGCCCCAGCAGCGACCACAGCGGCGGCTCGGCGAACGCCGGCGGCTCGGCGTCGCCCGTGCGCCGCGGCTCGCTCAGGTGCGCGTCGCACGCGTCCTCGGCCACGGGCGGGACCACCGGGGCGTCGCCAACGACGAACCCGGACATGCCCACGCACAGCGGCCCGAGCAACGGACCGTACCCGGCCTCATCGATACCAAACACTGCGGTACGCACGGCGGCAAATATACTGTTCCCGGACGTGCCGAGCGATCGGCTTTGCGCGCACTTGTCGAATGCTTGACAATCCCAACCGCCAGGCGCGGGCCACCCTCTCGCCCAGCTGACAGCCCCGGGTCCGCATCGGGTCCGCCGGGGTTGTTGGCTCGCCCGCGGCGTGCACGGGGCCGGGCCGGGCTTGGCAGCAGCGGGATATTCTGGTTCCCGCGCGGCGTTCGGCGTGCGCGGCGCGGCGCCCTTGGGCAACGCGCGCTGCGCGCCCACGCCATCGCTCAGCGACGATCGGACCTGCGCATGCCCCCCAACGCACACCCCGCTGACGCCCCGGCGCAGCGGGGCTCCCCAACCACCCCCATCCCCCACACCGCCACCGCCCACCCCGCCGCAACCGCTGCTGCGCACGCCCGCGCGCCCGCTGGGCCGGCTCAGCGCGCAGCCGCCGCCGTGAACCCGCCAGGCGAGCCCGAGGCCCCGACGGGGCTCTGGCCCGTGCTGGCGTTCACGTTCACCAACTCCATCGGCTCGTCGCTTGTCACCAGCGGGATCTACTTCATCGCCAAGTCGGTGTACCGGCTCGACGCGGTCGAGAACTCCATGCTGGGGTTGGTCTTCGGGCTGCTGTACATCCCCGCGGCCCTGCTGGTTGGCCCGCTGATCCAGCGGCTGACCGGCGGCCCAGCTGGCGGCCCGTCGCGCACGACGCCGCGCGCGGTGCTGGCCTGGTTGATGGCCCTGATGGCCGTGTCCGTGGCCCTGCCGGTGGGCGTCGGCGCAGCCCGCCAGGCCGGCGTCGGCCTGCCGGGCGGGTGGTGGCCGCTGGCGGTCACCATGGCGGCCTACTCGGTCCTGAGCGGCATGCTCTGGCCGCTGGTCGAGTCGTACCTCTCCGGCGGCAGGCGCGGCAGGGACCTGCGGCGGGCGACGGGGCTCTTCAACGTGACCTGGTCGGCGGCGGTGGCGCTGGCCTTCTTCGGGCTCTCCGCGGTGATCGAGGCCCGCCCGCTCTCGACGCTGCTGCTCCTGGCCGGGGTGCACGCCCTGAGCCCCGCGATGCTGGCGGGCTTTGGCCGCGCGCCGGCCAGGCACGTCCACGACCAGGCCCACGCCGTCCCCGAGCTCTCCAAGGACCTGCTGGCCCTGGCCCGTGTCCTGCTCCCGGCGGCCTTCATGGTGATGGCGGCGCTGAGCCCGCGCCTGCCCACGGTCATGGAGGACCGGCTCGGCTTCGGGGCTGGGGCCGCTGTCGCACTCGCCGGCTCGTGGATGCTCGCCCGCGTGGTCACCTTCGTGCTCATGGAGCGGTGGCAGGGCTGGCACGGCAAGTGGTGGGTGCTCGGGGTGGGGCTCGGGCTGTTGGTGGCCGGGTTCTGTGCCGTGATGCTCGGGCCGGAGATCGGGGCCAAGGGCGGCTGGACCGGCCGGGCTGTCGTGATCGGCGGATTGATCAGCTTCGGGGTTTCCGTGGGGATGATCTATTGCGCGGCGCTGTACTACGCCATGGAGGTCGGCTCAGCGGAGGTGCACGCCGGCGGCACCCACGAGATGCTGATCGGGATCGGTTATTTATTGGGCCCTGCGAGCAGTTTATTCGCTTACGCGCTCTTCCAGTTTGGCGTGATCTCCGAGCGGGCGCAGGTCTTTGCGATGGTCGGGGTGGTCGCGCTCTTGCTGTTGGCCGCGGTGGGGATCGCGGTCAGGCAGATCGTGCATCGGCACGCCCAGCGGGAATGACCCGGGGGGGCAGGGGGGCAGAGGAGGTCGGCAGAGGGTTCGGTTTGGGCGGTTTTGTCGTGATCATGGGGCATTCTGGCGGAAGCACAGCCTCGGCGCGTCCGATAGACTGCCGGTCCCGCGCACGGGCCCCGGGGCGGTGCCTCGGGGCAGGCGATCGTGCCGATGCACGGGGAGGCCCGCGCGGCTGTTTCGGCGGTGGCGTTCAGGCAAGGAACCACGAAACGAAGGCCGTGGCGTGGACGTACTGAACTCTGTATCGCACGCCGGCAAGGGTGCGAGGAACCAGGAGTCATGATGATGATGCGCAAGGGCGGCTCGCCTCTGAGGAAGCTCTCGGCGTGGGCGGTGGCGCTGGCGATGGGCACGGTGGCGTTGGGCCAGCAGGTTGCCGGCCTGAGCACGGCCGGGGCTGCGGCGTGGGACCGGGCGCGGGAGGGCGAGATCGCGGCGATCACCGCAGCGCTGCGAGCGCCCGGGGTCGAGGGCGTGGGCGTGGCCGACCTGCGTGCCGTGGCCGACCGGATCGAGGGGCACATCGCCCAGCGCGAGGCGACGCGGGCCGAGCAGACCCAGAAGCTGACGGCGCAGATCGACGCGGCCCTGGCGGGCACGCCGGGGCCGGTGGAGCTGAGCAAGGCCCTGCGCGACGCGGTGGAGCTGCACATCATCAGCGTGGACAAGGGCGCGATGCTCCTGAGCGACCGCGTGGTGCGCGCCGTGGGGCTGGCCGATTCGGCCGCCCGCAGCGCCGAGGCGCGCGGCGACTGGCTCATCGCCGGCGAGCTGTTCGGCCGGCTGAACCTGCTCTACGAGACGGAGGCGACGTTCAAGGCGGACGCCCAGCGGCTGGCCGAGCGGCTGGGGATGGTCCGGCTGTACGCCCCCGAGCGCCTGTGGACGCTCCGGAGCGAGCGGCGGAAGATGGACAAGCTCTCGCCCCTGCCCGCGTACAACGGCCTGGGGGAGAACTACCGCCAGAAGCTCAACGGCGTGTCGGCCTCGCTGGTGCGCGCGGCGCTGAGCCGCGCCCGGCTGCACGTGGAGCGCGTGGCCATGCGCCAGGTGGTGGCCGGGGGGCTCGGGTCGGTGCGCACGCTGATCACCACGCCGGACGTGTACCCGGTGCTGGGCGAGCTGAGCAAGGGCGAGGCCCGCCAGGAGCTCCTGGCGTGGATCGACCTGCGCCTGAGCGAGCTTGGCGCCCCGGGCAACGACATCAGCGACCTGGGTGCCAACGACCTGATCGACGGCCTGCTGCGCATCAACGGGCGCACCGCCCGCATGCCCGAGTCGGCGCTGATGCACGAGTTCGGCAACGGCTGCTTCGGTGCGCTCGACGAGTTCTCGGCCATGATCTGGCCCGACGAGCTGGCCCGGTTCAAGCGCCTGACGGACTCGTCCTTTGTGGGCGTGGGCATCCAGATCCAGCTCGACGAGGAGCAGGCGCTGATCAAGGTGATCCGGCCGATCGAGGGGATGCCGGCCCAGCGCGCCGGGATCCGCGCCGGCGACTTCATCCGGCGCGTCAACGAGCAGGACGCCATGGGCCTCTCGACGGACCAGGCCATCGAGCTGATCACCGGCCCGGAGAACACCGCCGTCGAGCTGACGGTGCTGCGCGACGGGCAGGAGCTGGCCCCGATCAGGGTCACGCGGGCGCGCATCCCGATCGAGTCGGCCCGCGGCTGGCGCAAGACCGGGCCCAAGGACAGCGATTGGGACTGGTTCATCGACCGCTCGGCCGGGATCGGCTACGTGCGCCTGCTCCAGTTCAGCGACCGGACCACCGCGGAGCTGCACGCGGCGATCGACCGGCTCAAGCAGGAGGGCCTCAACGGGGTGATCCTGGACCTGCGCTTCAACCCCGGCGGGCTGCTCAACGAGGCCGTCTCGGTGGCCAACACCTTCATCGAGCGCGGCACGGTGGTCTACACGCGCGGGGCCGGCGGCCAGCGCACCAACACCGAGAACGCCGAGCCCGGCGGCCTGCGCGTGGTGGGCGTGCCGGTGGTCGTGCTCATCAACGAGGGCTCGGCCTCGGCCTCCGAGATCGTCTCCGGGGCCCTGCGGCACTACGCCGACCAGGGCCGCATCGACGCGGTGCTCATCGGCGAGCGCAGCTTCGGCAAGGGGAGCGTCCAGAACGTGATCCCGCTGAGCACGGCGGCGCAGATGAAGCTCACCACGCAGTACTACTACCTGCCCAACGACCAGCTGATCCACCGCCGGCCCGGCGCCTCGGCATGGGGCGTCGAGCCGCACCTGCGCGTGGAGATGCTGCCCAAGCAGATCACCGACTCGGTGATCCTCCGCGCCGACGCCGACCTGCCGCCGGACGCCAAGCCCGTGGTGCGCAGGCCCGGCCAGGACGAGAACGGCGACCTGATCCCCGCCGGGCCGGCCGACGCCGGCGCCGGGTTCGTCCCGCCCGATCCCCAGCGCCTCCTGGACGAGGGCACGGACTTGCAGCTTGAGGTCGCTGTGGCCGTGCTGCGGGCCAAGGTGCTTGGCACGCTGGCGCTCAACGGCAAGCTGCCGGCGGAGATCAGCAAGCCCGCCGCCGCCGCTCCCGGCCGCCGTGACGACGCCCCCAACGCCGTGCCCGAGCACGCCAACCAGCCCGGCTGAGCAACCGCCCGGCCTGACTTGCAGCCGGCCCGACAAGGACCCCGGACCCACCGCCGCCCGAGCGCCTGCGCCCGGGCGGTTTTCTTTCCTGGCCGGGCCGCCGGCGTGCCGGTGGTGCGGCCCCGGGCGGCGGGAGTGCACCTAAAGTGCCCACGCGCGGCGCGGTCGCCCGGTCGGGGCCCCGCCACAGCCGAACTCAAGGAACACAGCCATGACCGCACTGACCCCCGCGTCGGCAACCCACACGTCCGCCCACGGCAACGGCGTCGCCGGTCCGGGGGGGCGCGTGTTCAACTTCTCGGCGGGCCCCTCGGTGCTCCCTGACGAGGTGATCCGGCAGATCCAGGAGGACGTGTGGAACTACAAGGGCTCGGGCGTGGGGATCCTGGAGCACTCGCACCGCGGCAGGGTTTACGAGGCCTGCCTGGCTGACGCCGAGGCGGCGGTGCGCAAGGTCGGCACGGTGCCGGCCGGGTACAAGGTGCTGTTCCTCACCGGCGGGGCGACCGGCCAGAGCCACCTGGTGCCGGCCAACCTGGTCCCCAAGGGCGGCCACGCCGACTTCCTGGTGACGGGCTACTGGTCGGAGAAGAACTTCGAGGACGGCAAGTTCTACGGCCCGATGCACGCGGCGGCCAACACCGCCGACCGCAAGCACGCGCTGATCCCCGGCGACGACGAGATCCGCTACTCCTCGGGCCCGGCGTACGTGCACATGACCAGCAACAACACCATCTACGGCACGCAGTGGCACCGCACGCCGCGCGTGCCGGCGGGGGTGCCGCTGGTGTGCGACGCCTCGAGCGATATCTACTCGCGGCCGATCGACGTGAGCCAGTACGGGCTGATCTACGCCGGCGCACAGAAGAACCTGGGCACGACCGGCGCCACGGTGGTGATCGTGCGCGAGGACCTGGTCGAGCGGGGGAGCAAGGACATCCCGCGGATGCAGCAGCTGCGCACCTTCGCCAAGGAGAGCAGCATGCCCAACACGCCCCCGCACTTTGCGATCTACACCGTGGGGCTGGTGGCCAACTGGATCCTCGCCCAGGGCGGGCTCGCGGTGCTGGCCCAGCGCAACGCCGACAAGGCCAAGGTCCTCTACGACGCGATCGACCGCCACAGCGGGTTCTACCAGGGCCACGCGCGGCGCGAGGACCGCTCCTTGATGAACGTGACCTTCCGCTGCCGCACGGCCGAGCTGGACGAGAAGTTCTGCAAGGAGGCGACCGCGGCGGGCCTGGACACGCTCAAGGGGCACCGGTCGGTGGGCGGGATGCGGGCGAGCATCTACAACGCCTTCCCCAGGGCCGGGTGCGTGGCGCTGGCGCAGTTCATGGACGAGTTTGCACGCCGCAACGGCTGAGGCGGGCGCGCCGGGCGTGGTTGACGGGGTGAGCCGGGCTCAGCGGCGTCGGGCGGCGGCGTCCAGGGCGATGATCTCGAAGGCGACGTGCGCCGCCAGCAGCGCCGTGACGCCGGCGGGGTCGCGGTCGGGGAGCACCTCGACCACGTCGCCCCCCACCACGCGCACGCCGGCCAGACGCCGGAGCAGGTCCAGCGCCTGGGCCGAGCTGAGCCCGCCGACGCACGGCGTGCCAGTGCCCGGGGCGAAGGCCGGGTCGACGACGTCGATGTCGAAAGTAACATACGTAGGCGCTGCGCCCAGGCGACGCAGGAAGGCGTCGATGGGGGCGGGGCCGTCGCGGGTCAGGTCGTCGTG
>PNJV01000043.1 GCA_013822085.1 Isosphaera sp.
CAAAGGACCCCATCGCTGGCGCCCGCGCCGGCGCGCAGCGGGCCCGCCGGGATGGACCCAGACCGCGGCGCGCTCGGCAAGGCCCCCGGCGCGTTGGGCGCCGCGCCGGGCGCACCCAGCGGAGCCGGCCAAGCACGCGACGCCACGCCCGGTGGCATCAGCCACGTCATCAGCGCGATCACCGCCACCGCCAGCGGCGCCAGCACCCCGCCGGCACGGGCCAGCTGAGAGATACGCAGGTGCCCCGACGAGAACACCACCGCGTTCGGCGGCGTCCCCGAGGGCAGCACGAAGCACGTGCTGGCAAAGAGCGCCAGCGGCGCCAGCAGCGCCGCCGGCTCCATCCCCAGGCCCACGGCACCCGCGGAGACCACCGGCGCCATCGCCGCCGTGAGCGCGGTGTTGCTCATGACGTTGCTCACCAGCGAGACCGCGGCGCCCACCACCAGCAGCACCACCAGCGGCGGTGCGCCGCGCAGCGCGCCCAGCTGCTCCCCCAGCGCAGCGGTGACGCCGGTGCGGTCCATGGCGTCGGCCAGGCTCAGCCCGCCCCCGAACAGGACCAGCACCCCCCACGGGATCGACTGGGCCTGCTCCCACGTGAGCAGGCGGGTCGGGACGGGCTCGCCGGTGGGGCTGGGCCAGCGCGCCGGGATCACAAAGAGCAGCACCGCCGCTGTCAGGGCCACGCCCTCGTCGGTGATCCTCGGCCGCGGCGCGCCGCCCGGGCCGGGGGACGTCAGCCCGACGGCGTGGGCCAGCGCCGGGCCGGCCAGCCACCCGACCACCGCCAGCCCCACGCACCCGACGACCCCCCACTGGGCGGCGCTGAGCGGGCCCAACGCACGCCACGCTGCCCGCGTCTGCCCTCGGCCGCCCCCGTCCCCCCCGTCCCCTCCGCCGCTCGCGCTGCGCCCCACCGGGTGGAGCCACAGGCACAGGACCGCCCACGTCAGGCCCAGCAGCGCCAGCATGATCGGCACCGCGTACAGCGCCCAGGCCAGGAAGGACACGTCCACGCTGTGGGCCTCGCGCAGCTGGCCGATCACCAGCGCGTTGGGCGGCGTGCCCACCGGCGTGCCCATGCCGCCGATCGACGCGCCGAAGGCCACGCCCAGGAGCACGCAGGCTTGGAAGTTGGCTGCGCGTGCCTGCGCCTGGGGTGTTGCCGGGCCAGCCGCGTCAACGCCAGACCCCCCCGCCCCCGGCCCCGCCCCCGGCCCCGGCCCCGCACGGCCGCGAGCCGCGGCGACGATCGACGCCCCGATCGGCATCATCAGCGCCGCCGCTGCCGCGTTGCTCATCCACATGCTCAGGAGCGCCGTCGAGGCGATCACGCCGCCGACCTGCGCCCTGGGCGACGGCCCGGCCAGGAGCAACACGCCCAGCGCCACGCGCCTGTGCAGGCCCCACCGCTCCACCGCCGCCTGGAGCATGAACCCGCCCATGAAGAGCCCGATCACCGGGCTGGAATACGCCCGCGCGTTCTCGGCCATGCCCCCCACCCCCGCCAGGGGCAGGACCACCAGCGGCAGCAGCGCCGTGACAGCCAGCGGCGCCGCGGCGTTGATCCACCAGGCGGCCATCCACACGGCCAGGCCCACGGCCCACGCCGCGTCGGCCCCGAGGCCCGCCCCAGCGGGCCCGCACGCCAGGCGCGCCGTCACGCCCAGCGCGGGCCCCGCTGCCAGGGCCACCCCCGCCCGCACTGCGCCGCGTCGCGCTCGCATGCCCACATCTTGCCACCCCGGCCCCGCCCGTGCGCGCCCAGCTGCGTCGGCTGCGCGTTCGGATGGGGGCACTTGACGCAGCGCGCCCTGCGGTTGCGAACATGCAAGGGGTGATACCATCGCTTATGCGTGTCTATGTGGTGCGCCACGGCAAGGCAGAGAAGACCTCGCCGACGGGGCGCGACCCCGACCGACCGCTGCGCCCCCGGGGCATCCGTCAGTGCGGCTGGCTCAGCGAGCAGCTGCTGGCGATGAAGAAGCGCCCCTCGGTGATCCTGGCCAGCCCGTACGTGCGCGCCCTGGACACGGCCCGGATCCTCCATCGGGGCCTGCGCTGCGCCCTGCGCGTCGAGGAGGCGCTGGCCGCTGACCGCGACACCGTCGACGCCTTGGCGCTCCTGCGCACGCTGGCCCTGCCCGCGTCGGGGCGGGCCGCGGAGAAGCCGCCCGAGGCCCTGGCCATCGTCGGGCACAACCCGATCCTCTCCGAGCTGATCACCATGGTCATCAAGGACCCCGCTGAATGGGCCCAGCCGCTGCGCACCGGCGAGTGCGCCATCGTCGACCTGCCCGCCCTGAGCCCGGACGACACCATGCGGGCCTGCGGCAAGCTCGTCAACCGCCTGCGCATGAAGCAGACCGACGAGGAGGAGTGACCGGCCGGGGCCGGCCTCAGCCCAGGAACCGCTCGATGCGCTGGACGATGCGCGGGGCGGCCTTGCCGTCGCCGTAGGGGTTGACGGCCTCGGCCATGGCGCGGTAGACGGCCGGGTCGGTCAGCAGCCGGGCGACGCCATCGACGATCGCCTCCCTGCGGGCGCCCACGAGCCGCACCGTGCCCGCGTCCAGGCCCTCGGGCCGCTCGGTGGTGTCGCGCATCACCAGCACCGGCTTGCCCAGCGACGGGGCCTCCTCCTGCACGCCGCCCGAGTCGGTGAGCACCAGCGTGCAGGCGCGCATCAGGGCGACGAACTCGCGGTAGTCCTGCGGCGGGATCAGGTGGATGTTGGCGCGCCCGGCCAGGCGCTGGCGCACGGGACCCTGGACGTTGGGGTTGAGATGAACCGGGTAGACCAGGTGCACGTCGGGGAAGCGGTCGGCCAGGGTGGCCAGGGCGTCGCAGATCTGCTCGAAGCCGTCGCCGAAGTTCTCGCGGCGGTGCCCGGTGATGAGCACGAAGCGGCGCTGGTTCCAGCCCGGGCCAAGCAGGGCGTTGATGCGCCCGTGCACGGCGGCGTGGACGGCCGGGTGGGCCTGCTGCTCGGCCTCGATGTGCAGGGCGTCGATGACGGTGTTGCCCGTGACCAGTACGTGCTCGTCGCTCACGCCCTCGCGCAGGAGGTTGGCCCGGGAGCGCTCGGTGGGGGCAAAGTGCAGCGAGACGAGCTTGCCGGCCAGCGTGCGGTTGGCCTCTTCGGGGAAGGGCGCCGCCAGGTCGCCGGTGCGCAGGCCGGCCTCGACGTGCCCGATCGGGACCCGGCGGTAGAAGCACGCCAGGGCCGCCACCAGCACCGTGGTCGTGTCCCCCTGGACCAGGGCCATGTCCGGGCGGAGCGCGTCGAGGGTCTGGTCGATGGCGGTCATCAGCCGGGCCGTCAGGCCGGCCAGGGTCTGGTTGGGGACCATCACGTCCAGGTCGTGGTGGACCGGGATCTGGAAGAGCTCGACGACCTGGCGGAGCATCTCGCGGTGCTGGCCCGTCGAGACCACCACGGGCCGGACCGACTTGGAGTGACCCAGGGCGCGCACGACCGGGGCCATCTTGATGGCCTCGGGCCTGGTCCCCATGAAGACGGCGATGGTGCGCATGCGTGGCGGTGCCGGTGAGGCGGTGGCGCTGCCGCGGGCTTACCGGGCCCCCGGCAGGAGGGCCCCGCAGGTGTCAAAGACGATCTTCTCGGCCCACAACGCCGGGGGCAGCTGCTTGAACTGCCTGTGCCCGACCAGCAGCACCACGATGTCCGAGTCGGCCACGGCCTGCTCGGTGGGCACCAGGCGGAACTCGGGGTGGCGCTCGATGTTGGGCTCGACGACGCGCACCTCGCCCACGCCGGTCTTGAGCAGCGACTGGACGATCTCCACCGCCGGCGACTCGCGCAGGTCGTCGATGTCGGGCTTGTAGGCAAGGCCCAGGCAGGCGATGCGCGGGTGCTTGAACCGCTCGGCGCGGCGCAGGACCTTCTCGACGACGTAGTGCGGCTTGTGGTCGTTGACCTCGCGCGCGGCGCGGATCAGCTTGGTCACGCCCGGCGCCGCGGCGACGAGGAACCACGGGTCCACCGCGATGCAGTGCCCGCCCACCCCGCACCCGGGGCTGAGGATGTTCACGCGCGGGTGCCGGTTGGCCAGCCGGATCAGCTCCCACACGTCCAGCCCCAGGTGGTCGCACATGAGCGACAGCTCGTTGGCGAAGGCGATGTTCACGTCCCGGAAGGCGTTCTCGACCAGCTTGGCCGTCTCGGCGGTCTTGGCGCCCGTCAGCAGCAGCTGCCCCGAGACGAACGTGCCGTAAAAGTCGGCGCAGGCACGCGTCGCCGCGTCGGTCAGACCGCCGATGATCCGGTCGTTCTCGACCACCTCACGCAGGATCTTGCCCGGAAGCACCCGCTCGGGGGCGTGGGCAAAGTGCACGTCGGCCGGCGTCAGGCCCGTGATCCCGGTGATCACGCGCGCCACCAGCTCGGTCGTGCCGGGCGGGCTGGTCGATTCGAGGATCACCAGGTTCCCCTTGCGCACCAGCGGGGCGATGGCCCGCGAGGCGGACTCGACGAACGTCAGGTCCGGCGTGCGGTCGGCGTGGAAGGGCGTGGGCACGCAGATGAGGAACACGTCGGCCTCGGCGGGGCTCTGGTGGGCGCGGAGCTTGCCCGTCTGCACCGCGGCACGCACCAGGATGTCCAGGTCCGGCTCGATGATGTGGGCCTTGCCGCTGTTGATGATCTCCACCGCCTTGGGGTTCACCTCGTAGCCGTGCACGCTGTACCCGCGCGAGGCCAGCACCGCCGCCGTCGGCAGCCCGATGTACCCAAGCCCGACGACGCACACCCGTTTGTCCGCGTGAGACTGCACCATCGCTCGCTCCCGGCCCCCCCACCGCCGAACCCTCACCACCCACCACCCACCACCCGCGCGCGTCCCCCGCGCCCGCCGTGCACCCCCAAGATCGGCCCGCTCCCGCTGCTGCATCACACGCAACGGACCCCAAGCCGCCTCGGCGCGGCGACTGTATCCGGGAGCCCTCCGATCGCCGAGCCCGAGGGCGGCTGCGCGTGCAGGCTTTGCGCATTCATATCCTGCCGGCAGGTGACACCCGCCCCCCCACATCCTCCGCACCCCCCGTCCCCCCCCCACCCCCCGCACGCCCCGCACGCCCCGCACCCCCCGCACGCCCCGGCCGCCGCGGGCCAGCCGGACCAACCGCCCCACCCGGCCCATCCCCCTGGCCCCCCTGACCCCTCGCAGGGCCCCAGCCGGGCCGACCCGCAGCTGCGCGTCGCCCTGGAGGCTGTCTGTGCCGCGGCCAGGGCCACCGAGTGGTACCGCGCAGCCCACCGCGCCGCCGGCCCCGGTCGCATGCCCAAGATCGTCAAGGCCGACGGCTCGCCGGTGACCCCGGCCGACTACGCCGCTCAGGCGGTCATCGCCCACACGCTGCGCCGCTGGCTGGGGCCGGTGACGATGATCGGCGAAGAGTCCGGGGCCTCGCTGCGCGGCGCCTGCCTGGCTGCGCTCCCCGGCGCCGACGAGCTGGCATGGAACGCCCTGACCCAGAGCGGGGCCTGGCCCGACGCGCCCCGCGATGGCCTGGCCGAGGCGATCGACACCGGCTCGTGGTCGGCCGACGCGGGCGGCTCGGCGGCTGACGCCGGCCCGGCCCCCGAGACCTACTGGACCACCGACCCGATCGACGGCACGCGCGGATTCATCCGCGGCCATCAGTACGCCGTGTGCCTGGCCAAGGTGCACCGCGGCCGGGCGGTACTCGCCGCGCTCGCCTGCCCGGCACTGTCGCTCGATTGGGAACGCCCGTTCGACGACCCCGACCCGCACGGCTGCGCCTACGCGGCCCTGGCGGGCAGCGGGCACGCGCTCGAGTGGGCCCTGGACACGCTGAACCCCTCGGCCGCCGAGCCGCCGCCGGGCCGGGCGCTGCGCCGGCCGCCCTGGGACGGCGCAGCCCCGCCGCGCATGACCGAGAGCGTCGAGCCGAGCGAGCGCCGCCGCCGGGCACACGACTCAGCCGCCGCAGCCATCGGCGCCGCAGCACGCGGCCCGCGGCTGGACAGCCAGTGCAAGTACGCCCTGCTGGCACGCGGCCAGGCCGACGTGTACCTCCGCGTGCCCATGAGCCCCGCCGCACGCGAGACCGCCTGGGACCACGCCCCCGGCACGCTGCTGACCACCGAGGCCGGGTGCCTGGCCGGGGCCGTCACCGGCGAGCCGCTGGATTTTTCTGGCCCCCTGCTCCCCCCGGGCCGCGGCGTCATGTCCGCGCCGCCGGCGCTCTTCCACAGGCTCGCTCGGTGGTCGATGTCGCGGCCGGAGCTCCCGAGCGCGCCGGCCTGAACCGGCCCGCCACGCCGGCACTCCCCCGCCCCGCCCCCTGCCCCCCAGCCCCGCCCGCGCGTACGCCGGACCCTCAAGGGCGCAGGGCCGACTCGTGCACGAACGCGTACTCCTCCCACGAGTCGGAGATGTGGAAGAGCCTGTAGCCAGCCCCGCTCAGCTGGTGCAGGGCGTTGCGCGTCGCCGCGTCGCCCACGCTCGGGAAGCGGTGGTGGAACTCGACGAGCAGCTGCCCCACGGCCGGGCCCTGGGCGGCCAGGTCGCGGATCACGGCGTACTCGGCGCCCTCGATGTCCATCTTGAGCAGGTCGACCCGGTCGTGCCCGAGCGTGCGCATCATCGTCCCGAGGCGTTGGACGGGCACGCGCACCGAGCCCGCCCCGCCCGCCCCGGCCACCACCGTGTGCGAGACGTGCCGCTCCGAGGGCGGCTCGAACATCTCGATCTGGCCGTCGCGGTCGCTCAGACCCACCGGGTGCACGCGCAGCGACCCGGGCAGCGTCTGCCCCGCCACCCACCGCAGCGACCTGGGCGTCGGGTCGAATGCGTGGACGACGCACCCGAAGCGCTCGCTCAGGGCCACGTCGAACGACACGTCCTGCCCGATCCCCACGCTGTACACGACCGACTCGCCACCCAGCAGCGTCGGGTCCACCGTCCAGCCGCCGGCCCGGCCGCCCAGCCGCAGCGTCGGGCGCGACAGCTCCGGCCGGCCGATCTTGTGGGCGCCGCGCAGCCACTTGCCCAGGCGCGAGCGCGCCCGCGCCAGCAGTCCCCGGCCGCCCTGGCTGTGCTCGCCCTGCTGGCTCATAGATGCCTGCCCCAATCCGCTGACCCGCCCGGCCGGCTGCGCACCGGCTGCGCCGCTCGGACCAGAACATATCACCCCGCGGCCCGGCCTGCGCCCCCGCCCCCTGCCCCCCAGCCCCGCCCGCGCCGCCCTTATCACCCCCCGGGCCCGCCCGCGCTGGCGCCGGCCAGCGGGGCAATCATCCGCCCGTGCACGTCGTGATGCTCAACCAGCCGTTCTTCCCGGACGTGGTGGCCACCGCGCAGATGGGCAAGGACCTGGCCGACGCCCTGACCGCCCGCGGCCACCGCGTCACCGCCGTCGCCTCGCGGTCGATCTACGGCCAGACCGGGGCCACGCTGCCGGCCCGGCAGACCGTCGCCGACCCGGCCGGCCCCGGCGTCCTGCACATCCACCGCGTCGGGTCCAATATCTTCGGCAAGCGCGGCGTGGCCGCCCGGCTCTTCGATTTCGGGCTCTACTACGCCCTGGCCGGCTGGAAGGTCCTGACGCTCCGGCCGCGGCCGGACGTGGTCATCTCCTTCACGACGCCGCCGTACGTCGCACTCCTGGGCGTGGCGGCCCGGTGGCTGCGCGGCGCACGCTCGGTCTACTGGGTCATGGACCTGTACCCGGACGTGGGCGTCGCCGGCGGGGTCTTTCGGGCCGGCTCGCCGCTCACTGGGGTGCTCGAAGCACTCGGCCGGTTCGTGATCGGCCGCAGCGACGCGGTGGTGGCCCTGGGGCGCTGCATGGCCGAGCGCATCGGCGCCAAGGGCTGCCGCACCGACCACCTGCGCGTGATCACCGTCTGGGACGCCACCGGCGTGCCGCCGCCCCCCGCCGGGGCGCGGACCGAGGGCTCGGAGCGCCTCCGCCGGGCCTGGGGCGCAAGCCCGAGCGACCTGGTCGTGATGTACTCGGGCAACATGGGCCTGGCTCACGACGCGGCGACCATCTGCCAGGCGATGGGGCTGCTGAGCGACCGCGCCGACATCCGCTTTGTCTTCGTTGGCGGGGGCAAGCGCCGCGCAGCGGTGGAGCGGGCCATCGCCGCCGCCGGCCTGACCAACGCCGCCTACCACGAATACGTGCCCCGCGAGCGCCTGGCCGACTCGCTCGGGGCCGCCGATGTGCACCTGGTGAGCATCGACCCGGCCTACGCCGGGCTGGTCGTGCCGTCGAAGCTGTACTCGGTGCTGGCAGCGGGCCGGCCGGTGGTGTACGTCGGGCCGGCGGGCACGGAGATCGGGCTGACGATCGCCGAGCACGGCTGCGGGCGGGCGGTGGCCAACGGCGACGCGGCTGGGCTTGCCCGCGCCCTGGCGGAGCTGGCCGACGACCGCGCCGCGGCCGATGCGCTGGGGCGGGCCGCCGCGGCGTGCGTGCCGGGGCGCTACGACCGCGCCTCGTGCCTGGGGCGCTGGGTCGAGCTCGTCGAGGGGATCGGCGCGCCTCGCCGGTGATCCCCGCGCGCCTCGCGGCGACTGGCGCTCAGGCCGCGGTCATGACGCGCGTGCCCCCGTGCCCACGGGCGCGGGGGGCGGGACGGTTGGCCCGGGAGGTGGGGCGGACGCGGGCGGTGCGGCGGGCACCAGCTTGCCGTTGGGGGCCACCGCCAGGGACCCGTCGCGGGCGCACTGGAGCTTCTGGCGGTAGAGCAGCTTGATCATGTACTCGTACGAGGCCATGAGGCAGGCCAGGTGCCAGCCGGCGGCGCCGTCGAGGAACCCGAGCCTGAAGAAGTACATGTAGATGAACCTGATCAGGGGCTGCATGGGCACGCGCGGCCACACGTCGCGGCGCAGGATCAGGCGGAAGCGCCCCGCGTCGCGGAACAGGCGCCCGGCCCGCGCCGAGCGGTCCGAGCCGAGCCGCTGCTTGAGCCACTCGTCGCTCTCCATGTCGGCGTAGCGGATGTGCTTGGCGATGTACTCGCCGATCGTCTCCCGGCGGATGTGCAGCATCAGCCCGCGCAGGTACGCCGTGGGGCCGTCGCAGATCATGTGCTCGTGGACGGAGCGGTCCTCGTAGCGGCACTTGCCCCGGCGGAAGAGCCGCATGTTCCACGACGGGAACATCCCGCCGTGCCAGATCGCGCGCCCCATCATGATCACGACGCGGTTGACGAAGTACCCGTCGGCGGCGCGGGGGTCGGCGACGGTCCTGCGGACCTCTTCCTCGAGCGCGGGGGTGATGCGCTCGTCGGCGTCGAGGATGAAGACCCACTCGGCGGTCAGCGGCAGGTTGTCCAGGCCCCAGTTCTTCTGGCGGGAGTAGTTCTCGAAGGGGTGCTCGACGACGGTGGCCCCGGCCTGGCGCGCGATGCCCTGGGTGCCGTCGGTGCTCAGCGAGTCGAGGACGTAGACGTTGCCCAGCCGCCGCGCGTTGGCGACGGTCTGGGCGATGTGGGCCGATTCGTTGTACGTGGCGATGAGCACGTCAACGGCGCCGAGGCGCGGGCCGCGGGCCGGGCCGGGCCCGGCGGGCGGCTGCGCGGGGGCCTGCGCGGGCGACTGCGCCGCAGAGCCGCCTTCGGGGACCTGGCCGGCGAGCTCGTGCGCCACCGCGGCCGGCCTGGCCCCCGGGCCGGCCCTCCTGCCCAGGACCCGCGCGACCATCGCCTCGGTGTCGGCGCGCCACCCGGCGCGGATCTCGCGCATCTTGAGCTCGATCCAGTACTCGTACATCGAGATCATGAACGAGTACGCCGTGCCCGGGGCGCCGTCGAGCACCGCGCGACGCAGCAGCAGCAGGTAGAGCAGCCGCGCAAGCGGCCTGGAGGGGGCCCGGTTGAACAGCTCCTTGAGCCCCGCGCGGCGGCGGTCGGGGTCGGTGCTCAGGGCCTGGGCCAGCGGCGGCCGGAACCGCCCGGGCCGCGTGAACTCCTCGGCCTCGAAGCCCGAGTAGCTGTTGTGCCGCTCGAACCACTGCATCAGGCCCTTGCTAAACGGGTGGTGGATCAGGTGGCCGGCCAGCTCGCCCGTCGGCCCGCTGATGGTCGCCACCGGGTTGACGAGGCGCTCGTAGCGGATCTTCTCCGGGCGGAAGACGCGCACCAGCCACGTCGGGTACAGCTGCGCCCGCTGCAGCCACCGCCCCATGAACATGTCCTTGCGCCGCACCCGGTAGGCCGACATCTCGCCCGGCTGGGCGCACACCCGGCACAGCTCGGCCCGCAGCTGGTCGTCGACGCGCTCGTCGGCGTCGATGTACAGCACCCACGGGTGCCGGAAGGCGATGTTGGACACGCCCCAGTTCTGGTGCGCCGACCAGTTGTCAAACCGCCGCTGGACCACCCGCACGTTGGGACGCCCCAGCGCGATCTCCACCGTCCGGTCCGTCGAGTAGCTGTCGTACACCACCACGTCGTCGCTAAACCGCACCGAGTCCAGGCACGCGGCGATGTTCACCTCCTCGTTCTTGGTCAGCACCAGCACGCTCAGGCCGCAGGCGCGCTGCGGCGCGGCGCCGTCGGCTGTCGGGTCCGTTGTCGGCTCGGCGTGGTTCATGCGCAGGACCTCACCCTCTGGCCCACCGACACCCCGGGCTCTCACCTCTGAGGTTCACGGCCCTCCGGATCGTCGCCGGAGCGACCACACCCCTGAAGAAACAACACCATAGCATCCCACGCCCGAACACGACGCAAACACCCGCCCCAGGCCCGGGCTAGCCGTACCCCTGCCGATGTGCGCTCATCCACCGCCAGGCGCTGGCCACGATCTGGTCAAGGCTGGTGACCTTGGGCCGCCAGCCGAGCTCGCGCATCGCGCGGGCCGGGCTGGCGATCAGCCGGGCGGGGTCGCCGGCTCGGCGTGGGCCGATGCGCACCCGCGGGTCCATGCCGGTAGCCCGGCGGACCGCCTCGATCACCTGCCGCACGCTAAAGCCCTCGCCCAAGCCCACGTTGAAGGCCCGCACGCCCTCCCAGGGCGCCCCACCCCCAACCCCCCCATCCCCCCCAACCCCTCCGCCCACCTCACCCCCCGTCCCCGCCCCGCCACCAGCCCCCGCGCCCTCCATGGCCTCCAGGGCCAAGACGTGGGCCTCGACCAAGTCCTCGACGTGCACGTAGTCGCGCACGGCTGTGCCGTCGGGCGTGGGGTAGTCGTCGCCGAAGACGCTCACGGTGTTCTGCCGCTCAGGCTCGAGCCCGAGCAGGCACCGCAGCACGATGGGGATCAGGTGGGTCTCTGGGCGGTGGTCCTCGCCTAGGTGGCCCGAGAGGTCGGCGCCGGCGACGTTGAAGTACCGGAGCATCGCCGCGCGGAACTGACCACCCTTGCCCCCCTGCCCGCCTGCCCCCTGCGCCCGGGCCGCATCAGCGTGCTCGGCCAGCATCCGCTCCACGTGCAGCTTGGACCAGCCGTACGGGTTGACCGGCAGCAGGCGGGCCTCCTCGGGGATGGGGATCTGGTCGGGCTCCGGCTCGCCGTAGACCGCGGCGGTGGAGCTGAAAACGAAGCGCTCAACGCCCGCCCGTCGGCAGGCCTCCAGGAGCCCCCCGGTGGCCCCGGTGTTGACGCGGTAGTACTCGCCCGGGCGTTGCACCGACTCGCCGACGTTGATCAGCCCAGCAAAGTGCATCACCGCCTCAACGCCGTGAGTGCGCAGCGCCCGCTCGACGGCGTCGGCGTCGCCGCAGTCGATGGGGGTGTGCTCGAGGGCACCGGCGTGCCGGCCGGCGGCCAGGCGCAGCGCCGCCACCGCCCCCGGCTGGCCGCGCCGGCAGTCGTCGATGATCAGCACCCGGCGCCCGCCGCGGAGCAGCCGCAGCGCCGCGTGCGAGCCGATGTACCCCGCGCCCCCGGTCAGTGCGATCACGCTCATGGGTCCTCCACGACAACCAGCAGGTCCAAACATATCCTCGACCATGCGCGTGCTGCACGTGATCGACGGACTCGACCCGCGCCTGGGCGGGGTCGCCGCTGTGGTCCCACGGCTGGCCGCTGCCCAGGCCCAGCTCGGGGCCACGGTGTCGATCCTCTCGCGCCACGAGCCGGAGGCCGCCGAGCGCGTGGCGCGGGCCACGGAGCAGGTCCCGGGGCTGGGCCTGGTTGGCGTGCTCCGGCCCGAACGCCCCGAGACCCGCCTGGGGGCCCTGCTCTGGCGGGCCGACCAGTCGGAGCGCGCTCTGATCGCCCAAGCCGACGCCGTGCACGTGCACGGGCTCTGGGGGGGCCTGCCGTGGCGCTGCGCCGTGGCCGCCCGACGCCTGGGCGTCCCGTACCTGATCGCGCCCCACGGCATGCTCGACCCGTGGTCGCTCGCCCAATCCAAGTGGAGGAAGCGCGCAGCCCTCGCCCTGGGCTGGCGGACCGTGCTCCGCCGCGCCGCTGCGGTGCACGCCCTGACCAGCGCCGAGCGAGCCGCCTGCGTGCGCGTCTGCCCCGGCGTGCCCGCCGAGATCATCCCCAACGGCGTCTTCTTCCAGGAGCTCGAGCCGATGCCCAGGCCGGGGCTTTTCCGGCTCGAACGCCCCGAGCTTGGCCCGGGCCCGCTGGTCCTGTTCCTGAGCCGGCTGCACCACAAGAAAGGGCTCGATCTGCTCCTGGCCGCCTTCACCGCCGTGGCCGCCGAGCACCCCAGCGCACAGCTGGTCATCGCCGGCCCCGACGGGGGCGCCGAGCCGCAGGCACGCCGCGAGGCCTCAGCCCCGGGGCTCCGGGGACGGGTCACCTTCGTCGGGGCCCTCTACGGGCAGCAGAAGCTGGCAGCGCTGGCTGACGCAGCGGTCTTCTGCCTGCCCAGCCGCCAGGAGGGCTTCAGCGTCGCCATCACCGAGGCCCTGGCCGCGGGCGTGCCGGTCGTGGCCACCCACGCGTGCAACTACCCCGAGGTCGAGCAGGCCGGCGCCGGCGTGCTGACCGACCTGGACCCGGCCCAGATCGCGCGCGGCCTGCTCCGGGTGCTCGGGTCCAGCCGCGACGCCGCCGCGATGGGCGCCGCCGGCAGGCGGCTGGTGGCCGAACGGTTCACCTGGCCGGTCATCGCCCAGCGCTCGCTGGAGGCATATGCGCGGGCCATGCACGCCCACGGCGCCGGCCGGGCGGGCCGGTCGTGAAGATCCTCCATTACCTGCGCTCGCTCGACCCGGCGATCGGCGGCGTGGTGCAGGTGGTGATGGACACCTGTGCGCTCCTGGCCGGCGCGGGCCACCGTGTCACGCTGGCAACGACCGACCCCCACGGCCACGACCAGCCCGCCGGCCCCAGCGACCCGAGCCCCCTCCACGGCAAGCTGCGCGTCGTGGCCGTCCCGCCGGTGCGCACGAACATGCGCAGCCTGAACAAAGCGCAGCGCGACCAGGTCTCCGGCCTCCTCCGCGACGCCGAGGTGGTGCACATCCACGGCATGTGGGAGCGCTCGCCATGGCAGGTCGCTCGGCTGGGGCTGCGGGCGGGGGCGCGCCTTGTCGTCAACCCCCACGGCATGCTCGACTGCGCGCCGATGCGTGACGGCTGGCTCAAGAAGCGCGTCTTCTTGCGGCTGTACTCCGCCCCGGTGCTGGCGCGGGCCTCGGCGGTGGTCTGCGCCTCCGACGAGGAACTGGCCCAGTCGCGGCCCTGGCTCAGGCCCGGCGTCGGGCGCGTGATCCCCTTCCCGATCCCCCTGGGCGCCGCCGCCGAGAGCCCCGCCGACGCCCCCACACCGGACCCGACGCCGCACGAGCAACGCCCCGTGGTCTTCCTGGGCCGGGTGCACCCGATCAAGCGGATCGAGACCCTCATCGACGCCATGGGCCGGCCCGGCTCGGGCTGGCGGCTGTGCGTGGCCGGGCCCGAGGAGGACGCGGCGTACGCGGCGTGGCTCCGGCGGCGCGCCGCGTCGGCGGGCGTCTCGGCGCGCATCGAGTGGGCGGGCATGGTCTCGGGCGCTGCCAAGGCCGCGCTGCTGCGCTCGGCCCTGTGCCTGGCCCTGCCGAGCCTCCACGAGAACTTCGGCGCCGTCATCTTCGAGGCCCTGGCCCACGGCGCCCCGGTGATCGTCGGGACCGGCGTGCTGCTCTGGGGCCAGATCCACGCCGCCGACGCCGGGCTGGTGGCCCAGGCGGGGGCCCACTCATGGTCCGAGGCGATCGAGTCCCTGCGGCGCTCCGCAGAGCGCCGGGACGAGCTCGCCCAGCGCGGGGTGGCATGGGCAAGGGCCATGTGCGACCCCGCGACGCTCGCTGCGGCATGGCACGAGTGCTACGCGGCCCAGCCCGCCGGCAGCAGCGCGACCCGGGCGTGACCCGGCCCAGCCCAGCCCGGGACGCTGTGGCAGCCGGGCGGCGCGCCGCGCACTGGGCAAGGGTTCGCCCGATGGCCCACCAGTTCTCGGCCCCGGACGCGTTCGCTCGCCCCCAAGGTCGGCAACGCTTGGGGGCGACGCCCGGAACGGTCAAACCAGCCACGGGCTGCGCCGCGGGGTGATTCCGATGATGATGGTGCGCCGCCGAGCCGCTGGCGCGCCGCCCCGGGACCCGGGGCCCAACGCGAGGGAGTGACGCCGATGCCAGGTCCGTTGAATCCACGCCGAGTCTGGGCCACCGCGCGGGTGGGCATGGTCACGCTGCTGATCGCCTCTGCCGGCGCCCTAGGCCAGCCGACGGCACCCGCAGCGCCCACGCCCCCGGCACCCCCCTCCCCCGCATCCCCCCCCGCACCCCCCGCGCCCGAGGCACCCGCGCCCGCGGCGCCTCAGCCGGGTACCGATGCGCCCCCGGCTGAGCCCGGCTCGGGCACCAGCTCGGGCGGGATCCCCGTCCCCAAGACCGCCGGCGGCACGGACACCAACAACGCCGGGCCGCCAAGGGTCAACGCGCCCACCTCGGGCTCGAGCGTGAGCGTCAGCAGCGGCGTGAGGATCCCGAAAACCAGCGGCACCGCCAGCGGCGGGAGCGGCGGCGGGTCGTCGTCGCGGAATGCCTCCACTGCTGGCCGGGGCACGAGCAGCGGCGGTGGCGGTGGCGGTGGTAGCGGCGGTGGCAGTGGCGGTGGTAGCGGCGGCGGTGGCGGTGGTGGTGGCGGTGGTGGTGGCGGTGGCGGTGGTGGCGGTGGTGGGAGCGGTGGTGGCGGTGGGAGCAGCGGCGGTGGCACCGCTGCCACGCCCCCGGCGCCGACCAACACCTCCAACAGCGCGACGCCCCCCAGCAGCGGCTCAACCAGCGGCGGCACCTCGTCAGGTGGCGCCCCCACACCCCCCACACCCCCCACACCCCCAGCACCCTCAGGCGCCCCAGCCCCCAGCGGCTCGACGGGCACCGGCTCAGCCGGCGGTTCGTCGGGCGGCTCCGGCGTGCCCGCGGCCCCATCCGGCACGGGCACCGGCGGCACCTCGGGCGGCACCTCGGGCAGCGGTCTGGGCGGCTCGACCACCGGCCCCACGACGCCCCCGGGCGCCCAGTCCCCACCCACAGGTCAGGCGCCCGCCGCTGACCCCAACGAGCCCTACCTGCCGGTCTACTGGTTCTCGACCGTCGAGGCGCTCAACACCCTCAGTCAGGAGGGCATCCTCATCGCCGGCGGCGGCGTCATCTTCAGCGACGGCCTGGGCGAGTACCGCCGGTCCGGCCCCGCCGATTACGAGCGCGACCCCAACCTCTTCACCCGCCACCTCGACGAGATCCGCCGCGAGCTGCGCGTCCACATGGGCAGCACCGCGTCGACCTACAACGGCCTGGCCGTCTTCGACTACGAGGCCTGGTGGCCCTACTGGGACGCCTGCACCGAGGAGATCAAGAACAACTGGCGGAGCTTCGTCACCGGCGAGCGCCCACAATACCTCGTCGGCGTCCCCGCCGATCAGCACGAGGCCACCTTCGAGAGCACCTTCAACGTCGTGGCTCGGCGGTTCTTCGAGGCCACCTTCGCCGCCGCACGCGAGATCGTCCCCAACGCCAAGTGGGGCATGTACGGCCTGCCGTTCCGGGACTACTTCGTCTTCCTGAGCACCGAGACGCGCATCAACCAATACACCCAGAGCCACGCCGAGGAGCCGGTCTGGCTCTGGGAGCTCCAGGACGTTTTCTTCCCCAGCCTCTACGCCTTCTACCCCATCACCGACCAGGCCCGCCGCCCGCTGGGCTACGCCTTCCCCGAAGAGAACGAGGCCTACAACCGCGGCATGCTCACCCTGGCCAACCGCGCCAGGCAGCTCGGCGGCACCGAGAAGCCCGTGATCCCCTTCATCACGCCCTTCTACCACGAGTCCAACACCCGAATCGCCCCCTGGACGACGCTCAACCGCTCCGACGTCGAGCAGGTCCTGCGCCTCAGCCGCGACCTGGGCGCCGACGGGATCATCGTCTGGGCCGCCCTCCACGGGCCCTACCGCCAGTACATCCCCGCGGTGACCCAGTGGTGGAACACGATCGTGCACCCCGAGCTTGAGAAGGTCCAGTTCCCCAGCCGCTTTGGCCTGCCCGCGCCCGGCCAGGCCCCGGGCAACTGATCGCGACGTTCGCTCGGCCAACCCCTCTCCTGACAAGCCCCGTCCAGCCTCTCCCGCAGGCTGGACGGGCTCTGTCGTTGGGTCGATAGACTCAGGCGGAGTACCCCGATGACCGCTGCGCTGGTGGCACTACTCGCTCTGCTGTGCGTCACCGCGGTCATGCTGCCGCGCTACGCGCTGCTGCTGGTGCTGGTCTTCTTCCCGCTGGAGCAGCTGCTCCAGGCGTACTCGCCCTTCTTCGTGGCCCGGGCCTCGTTCGTGAACCTCGCCGTAGGGATCAGCGCCCTGCTGGCGGTGCTGCGCTCGATGAGCACGCGCGACTCGCCGCTGGTCGGCTCGATCAACCCGCTGATGCTGGCCACGGTGGCGTTCTACATGTTCGTGTTCCTCGGGCTGGTCTACACGCCCTCGCCGGCGTCGGCCAACCGCTTCGTGCGCGGCAACTACCCGTACTACGGCCTGATGCTGGTGCTCTTCCCGCTCCTGGCCACGCGCCTGGACCAGGTCCGCGCCATGCTCGTCCCGTTCCTGGTCGTCGGGTCCATGGTGGCCACGGCCATCATCGTCTCGCCCAGCGCCAAGGTCGAAGGCGGCCGGCTGTTCGTGGAGATTTCCACGCCGGGCAGCTCCGAGCGCATCAAGGCCAACCCCCTGGAGACGGCCACACTCGGGGCGCTGCTGACCATCACCGGGATCCTCTTCAACCCCAGGACCAAGAACCCGCTGATCCTGATCATCCGCGTCGGCGCGACCGTGGCCGGCCTGGGCATCGCGGTCCTGGCCGGCGGGCGCGGCCAGCTCATCGCCGCCTTCGTCACGGTGCTTGCGCTCTTCCCCTTTGCCCGGCAGGTCCGCAACATCGGCCAGTTCGTGCTCGTCGCCGGCGGGGCGGTCGTGGTGCTGGGTTTCATGGGCCTGATCGTCGGGCTGTTCCTTAACTCCGGGTCCGGCTCGCGCTGGGGCGCCGACTCGGTCAACGACGCCCTGACGGACCGCTTCTCCCGCATCACCCAGCTCCTGACGGCTTGGTCAAACGACCCGGTGGCGTGGTTCATCGGGCTCGGCCCTGCGGCCATGAACCACGTGCTCGGGACCGAGGGCGACCTCCAATACCCGCACAACATCCTGGCCGAGGTGCTCGGCAGCCACGGCCTGATCGGCTTCGGGCTCTTTACGCTCGTGTGCGTGCTGGCGGGCCTGGCCGCGCGCAAGCTCTGGGAGCTCTACGCCGACGACCCCATCGGCCGCTCCGCCGCGATGGTCCTGGCCGGCTGGGCGCTCTTCTCGCTCCTGATCGCCCTCAAGCAGGGCAGCTACCTGGCCATCCCCGCCCCGTTCTACTTCTTCCTGCTCCTGGCCAAGCTCGCCTCCACCGAGAGCGCGATGGCCTGGCGCTACAGCCAGCACGCCCTCGACGCCGAGCCCCCCGACGCCCCCGTGCCAGACCCCGACACCGACCAGGACCACCCCGACGACGGCGGCCTGGGCGCCCACCCGCTGCGCCCCACGCCTCACGACGGCCCCCTGGCCCCGGCGCTGCGCTTCTCGCGCCTCCTTGGCGATCCCGACCCCACCCCCGTCGCCCTCCTGGCCAGCACCGACCGCTTGGCTGCGCTGGCCGGCCTCAACGGCGGCGCCCACGCCCACTCGAGCCCTCCCGACCCCGCCGAGCCACGGAGCGCCACGCCCGTCTACGGCCATGGCGGGCCCGGCCATCACGCGGGCCTCAACGGCTCAGCTCTCACGCCGCCCGACCCTCACCCTCCGGCCCCCGCCCCGCTGAAGGACTAGACCAGCCCCGCGCCGGCGTCTGGCCCGCGCCGGCGTTTGGCCCGCGCCGGCGTCTGGCCTTGGCCGGCACCGGATCAGGACGTGACGGATGATCGCGCGCTATTCACACTCGCCCCATCGCCCCGGCGTCCGACGGAGCGAAAACTTGCCCATGCTCCGCGCCCTGGTGCAACGTGCGGCGGTCGTCCTGTGCCTGGCCGGCCTGACGGTCGCCGCCCTGTGCGTGGCGGTGCGCCTGACCGCCCTGGGGCTCTCCGACCGCACCTCCTGGTCGCAGTTTGCGACCTTCGTCCCAGCCTGGATCCTCTGGGCCGGCGCGCTGGCCGCGGGCTTCGGCGCCGGCATGTCCTCGATGCTCGTCGGCCGCGGCACGGGCTTCCGCTGGGCCCTCCGCCGGGGCTGCGCGGGGTTCCTGACGCTCCTGATCCTCGGCGGCGTCATCGACGGCGTCGGGCTTGGCGATCCGCCCGACTCGGTGATCTCGGGCTCTCATGTGGTCCGCGTGGTCCACTGGAACTGCGAGCAGACGCCCCACGACGCGCCGCTGGGCCCCACCATCGCCGCCCTGAGCCACCAGTCCCCCGACGTGGTGGTGCTCACCTCGCGCACCTTCGGCCGCACGCGCTCGGCCGAGCTGGGCGCCGCGCTGGGGCTCGGGCACCGGGTCGCGGTGGCCCACTTTGTGGTCCTCTCACGCTGGGAGATCACCGATCACGCGGCGTTCCTGCTCTCGCTTGGCAAGGCCCCCGACCACGCCCTGGCGCGCCTCGTCCGGCGGACGCTCAACCTGCGCTGGCGCGCCGGCGAGCTGAGCCCCGACGGTCTCCGCCGCGTCTTCCGCGACGACACCCAGGGCACCCTCGTCGCCTTCACGATCAGGACGCCCCAGCCCATGGGCGACCTGCGCCTGGGCGCCATCGACCTGCCCTCGTACCCGCTGGCCCCGCGCTGGCACAACGCCGGGCTCATCGCCGAGCAGATCAACCGCATCGTCTCCGAGCCCGACCCGGCCAACCCGGCCCGCGCCGCGCAGGCGCCCCTTGACATCATCCTGGGGGACTTCAACACCCCCTTCGGCGCCGCCTCCCTGAGCAGGCTGGCCCCGGGCATGCGGCACGCCGCCGGTGACATCGGCGTCACGCCCGATGCCTCCTGGCCGCGCAGCGCCCCGATGCTCCACATCGATCACACCCTGATCGCCCCGCGCCTGCGCGCTGTCGGCTACCGGGTCTTCGACCCGCTGCTCTCGCACCACATGGCCCAGGCCGCCGCCCTGGTCCCGGCCGAGTTGCCCCCGGGCTTTGTCCCCGACCTCACCCCGCGCACGCCCCCCAGCGCGCCCGCTGCCATCCCACCCAGCAGCGCCCTCAGCGCGCCCGCCGGCATTGATCCCCTTGCGCCCGCGCCCGCCAGCCCGCCGCTGGAGCGCCCCTTTGACCTCTCGCCCTGGTTCCCCGCGCCAACGCCGCAACCCT
>PNJV01000044.1 GCA_013822085.1 Isosphaera sp.
CATAAAGATCCGAAGAGCGTGTGGGCCCTTCGGATCGAGGTTCAAAGTTGGGGGCATGCGGTGGGAGATGCCTGGGTCCTGTGTGATGCGTTGAACTCAATTGTGTGCTCATGAGCTCTCGCCGCTCCCGTCGGTCCATCCGCACTCGGTGCAGCGGCGTGGCCGCGTCGAGCCGGAGGCGGGGTCTGCGGTGGCTGGGACGAGCGGGTGGGTGCAGGTGGGGCAGAGGCCGCGGCGGTCGGCGAGCCTGACGACGCGGCGGCGGCGGCGCCAGCTGCGAAGATGGCCGAGAGCGGGGCGGCCGGCGTGCCGCCAAGCAGGACTCAGGATCGCCAGGTCCGCAAAGCCGATGATGCAGAGATAGATCAGCGAGTTGAGCAGGAAGCCGGGCCAGATGGGGATGAGGGGGAATAGCGGAATCTCCAGCAGGGAACCATCGTTCAGAATAAATTTCCTGAAAGCATAATACGGTATAATGTATGAGAAGTAGAACGGCACCGTGCCGTGACTGTATAAAAAATTCCAATATGAACTCCACACTAGCCTGCCGCGTAAGCTCAGAAAGGGCCAACCGTACGCGAAGTCAAGCATGTGATGATTTACGTAGTCGTCAAGAAGAGTGCCGGGGCGAAGAGATGCCCACGATGGAAAATAGTCTTCGTGGAATTGATCCCATATGTATAGAGACGATATTTCTAGTACATGTGGAGGCAGGTCGTTAGTAGGCAAGACGAATGTAAAATACTCAGCTCTGTACGGATAGGTATTATCTCTTGCATCGTACGTGGAAAAGCATGTTATTTCAGCTCCGTTGGCCACCGATGTGTATTTGTGATTGCCGATAATGATTGACCCCTGAGCGGCTAGTTCGTGGCGAATAGGGCTCGTGAGAACGGCGTACCATATAGGGGGCGATTGTCGTGTTAAGTTTTTGGGAGATCGGATCTCGGATGGAAAATTATAAACAATCGCGACCACTAGGTAGTTGGTCGCGATTGCGAGGAAGGCATGGGTAAGAATGTGGTATTGTAATTTCACTAGAAGACCTGAGTTGTACTTGCGTGAGCACTAGAAGCGAACCGGGCGAAAACAGGGGTTGATCAGTGGGACGAATTTAGAGGTGCTGTTGCCGTGGTTGACTATAAATGGCATCTTGAAATCGAAATCGTTCGCTGTGCATCCTACTCCTGTCAGGTTGTCGGCGGCCGCTGGAGGGGCCTCAGGACAGGTTTCTCTGTCTGGAATTAGATTGCACTTTTTGCGCTGAATTGTCCCGAAGTACTGGCGCACTTTTTTATGTGTTATTGGAGGGCATGTTGGGTCGGTTGAGACACACATTACGTCCACGGTTCGATAGTCTTTGTCGTCCGAGTATCGCTCATAGATACACTCTTTCGTTTCGGGATCGCGGTCAACAAGAAACCACCGAGTGGGATTTATCGGCACACTTTGGCCTCTCGTTACACGACCAATAGGTTTGCTTATTGTGAAGGTATACGTGCACCCCGTTGCAGACTGTTCCCCGCAGAATCGAAGGACGCCGTTGGAGTCGAAGCTGTAGCCGTCGGCGAGGAGGAGGTCGTAGATCGATGGCAGTGCGCCGTCGTCGCTGATGAAGGTGGGCTTGAGGCCGAGGACAAGCCAATCGGGATAGCCGTCGCTGTTGGCGTCGTCGATGGGACCCTCGGGGCCGAATTGCAAGAGGTATGAGACGTCTTGGCAGTTGTTGAAGTTGATGGCTGCCTCATCGTCGGTGGTGTTGCCATCGTTGGCGATGGCTTCGGCGGCGTTGGTGGCACCGTTGTTGATGCCGACGCCGGCCATGAAGACATCGGTGAAGGACTCGAAGTCGTCGATGAAGGGCGTGGCCTGGGCGATGGCGGTGAGGCCGCGGGAATAGACGGCGTCGTTGTCGTTGGGATCCTGGTTGGGAGGGTCGATGGTGTCGGAGGTTTGGAGGGGGCCGTCGTCTGCGCCATAGCCGTAGTCAGCCATGGTGTCGAGCAGTTCGCCTTGGGTTTCTGGGGGGAGTGCGCCCAGGGCTGGGGCGAGCGGGTCGTCGGCGGAGACGCCGTTGACGAGGGGGAAGGGGAGGTCTTCGGGGAAGATTTCCTGAGCGGAGAGCTCGGGGACGTAGGGCCACTCGTCGAGCGCGGGGTCGTCGGGGATATCGAGCTGGTCGGCGATCTGGGCGTAGACCTTGTCGAGGGTTGTGCGGGTGTTCCAGGCAACGGCGGACCAGCCGGTGGGCTGGGCGGGGTCGGGGGTGTACCAGACGGCGATGAAGTTGTCGCCGGTGCGGGTGGCTGGGTCGGGGATGGCCAGGACGCTATGGGCGGCGGTGGCAGAGGAGCCGTCGGGGAGCTGGGTGCGGGCCAGGAGCGGGACGTAGGTCCAGGACTGGGCCTCAATGCGGAGAGAGCTGACGGCGTAAGTGTTTGGGTTTGCTGTGCTTGCGGCGGCTGGTACGGCTATTGCACACACACACACACACACAGGTTGAGCGATCGACGCATGGGTGGTCTCCGGTCGGCGGGGTGTCGGCCCGGGCACGTGCCGGGCCGGGGTTGCCGACACTGGGTATACAGACGGCGTCCGGCGGCGGTTGCGGACGGGTGCAATGCTGGTGAGTCAGTAGGCCTTGCGGAGCCGGCCGGTGGGGATGCTCAGCTGGCCGCGGTACTTGGCGACCGTTCGGCGGGCGATCTCCAGCCCGCGTTCCTTGAGCTTGTCGGCGATCTGGTCGTCGCTCAGGGGGTTGTGCTTGTCCTCGGCGTCGATGACCTCTTGGAGGGCGGCGCGGATGGCGTCCCAGGAGACCTCCTGGCCGGCCTGCTCGCCGGCGGTGGCGACGGTGCCGCCGGAGAAGAAGCGGCGGAGCGGGACCACGCCGCGCGGCGTGGCGATGTGCTTGTCGGCGACGGCGCGCGAGACGGTGGCGACGTGGATTCCCAGCTGCTCGGCGACCTTGGTCATGGGCAGCGGCCGCAGGGCCTGGGGGCCGAAGTCGAAGAAGTCGCGCTGGGCGTCGACGACGGCCTCCAGGACGCGCAGGACGGTGCGTTTGCGCTGCTCGATGGCGTCAAGGAGGAAGTTGGCGTTGGAGAGGTTGACGCGGATGAAGTCGCGTGTGGGCTTGGGGGCGGTGCGGTCCTTGGCCATGCGCGCGTACTCCTGGTTGATGCGCAGGGCCGGCAGGCGCGCGTCGTTGAGGTACGCGTAGTAGCGGTCGCGTTCGGGGTCGTACTCGACGAAGGCGTCGGGGATGATGGCCGGCGGCGAGCGGCGCTCCAGCAGCCGGCCCGGGGCCAGCGAGAGGGTGCGCAGGAGGTCCACGGCGGCCTTGATCGCGTCCAGGTCGGTCTTGAGCTTCTCGGCCAGGCGTGGCAGGCGGTTGTGGGAGAGGTCGTCCAGGTGCTGATCGACGATGGCCCGTGCCAGCTCCCAGCCGGCGGGCTGAGCGGGCGAGGCGCTCGGGTGCGAGTCGCCCAGGCGCGCGTCGATCTGGAGCAGCAGGCACTCGCGGGTGTCGCGGGCGGCGATGCCCGGGGGCTCTAGGAGCAGCTGCACGGCGCGCAGGGCACGCTCCATGTCGGCGGCGGTCGGCGGTGACGGGGGGGGCGTGTGGGGGGTGTGGGGCGTGTGGGGGGTGGCGGGGCCGGGCGGCATGCGCCCGGCGATGGTCGCCAGGGGCGTGCGCAGGTAGCCGTCGTCCTCGACGTGCGCGATGATCGCCTCGCCCGGGGCGCGCAGGGCCGGCTCGACCTCGGTGAGCGACCACTGCTCGGCCAGCTGGTCCGACGGCGTGCCGGGGCGCGAGGCGGTGTTGGCCATGGCCTCGGACTTGGCGTCGGCGTCGTCGGGGTTGCCCGAGGCCCGGCTGCGCTCGGACCAGTCGTCGCGGCTGGGTGCGGGCGACTCGTCGAAGGCGTTCTCGGCGGCGTCGGGGGCCGTCTCTTCGAAGGAGGTCAGGCGTTGGAAGTCGTCGTCGGCCGAGCCCTCGCCGACGCGCAGGGGCCCCTCCTCGGCGGTGGAGGTGGCCGCTCCGCGGGGGTCGTGGGGGGCGTCGGCGTCGAGCGTCCCGGCGTCCTGCCCCGGCTCGACCAGCTCGAGCGTGGCGTTGTTCTCCAGCTCCTGCTCGATGCGCTCCTGGAGCTCCAGCAGCGGCATCTGGAGGATCTCCATCGACTGGATCATCTGCGGCGCCAGCTTCATCTGCTGGCTCATGCGCATGTGTTGTGAGGCGTCGAAGCGCATGGGTTCTCTGGGGATTGTTGGCCGCTTAGCGGAGGTCGCGCCGCTCGGTGATGGCGTCGGCCAGCACGGCCTTGCTGGCCAGCTCGAGCGCCGAGCCCGTGGGCAGCCCGCGCGCCAGCCGCGTGACGCGCACCCCGGGGGCGACGCGCCCGACCGCCTCGGCCAGCACCAGCGCCGTGCCGTCGCCCTCGAGCGTCGGGCTCGTGCCCAGCACCACCTCGCGCACCGCCACGCCGGCGCAGTTGAGCGCCGGGTCCCGCACGCGCCCCACCAGCGCCGCGATCGTCAGGTCGCCCGGCCCGACGCCCTCCAGCGGGGCCACGCGCCCCAGCAGCACGTGGTACACACCCGTGTACACCCCCGTCTGCTCCAGCGCCAGCACGTCGCGCGGCTGCTCCACCGCCAGCACCACCGCGCGGTCGCGCCGGTCGTCGCCGCAGACGGCGCACAGCGCCCCCTCCGTCAAGTTGTAGCACACGGCGCAGTTGCGCACGGCCCGCTTGATGGCCCGCAACGCCGCCGCCAGCCCCTCGGCCGTCCCGGGCGGCTCGCGCAGCAGGTGCAGCGCCAGACGCTCGGCCGAGCGCGGGCCGATCCCCGGCAGCCGCGCGATCCGGTCGATCAGGTCCTCCACCGCCCCCGGGTAGCCGCCCAGTCTCGAACGCACGGCAGTCCGCCGGGGGCTGCGCGGCGGCGCCGGCGCTGCGCCGGCGTGCTGCGCGGACTGGTCGGGGGCAATCGGGGGAGGATCGGGCTCGGCCATGCCCGATGATAACGGCTGCGCGCATACCCTCGGTCATGCCCGCCGACGGCGCGCCCGTGGCAACTCATCTGCCAGCCTCACCGCCCGCTCGGGCCCTGCGCCGGCTCGCCGGTGTCGGCCTGATCGCCTGCCTCTGCGCGGGGCTGGCGCTCTTTGCACGCTACTCGCTGCGCGACAACCTCTGGCCGCGCAACGCGGGCACCGTGGCCCAGGGCGAGGTCTACCGCTCCGGACGGCTCACCCCCGCGGCCACGCACACCCTGGCCGACCGCTTCGGCCTGCGCACCATCATCGACTTGGGCGCGTACCGCGACGACCCCAGCCGCGAGCGCCTGGCCCAGCGCACCGCCGAGGCGCTGGGCGCACGCCGCGTCACCTTCCAGGACCTCGAGGGCGACGGCGTCGGCAACCCGCAGAGCTACGTCCGAGCCCTGCGGCTGATGGCCGACCCAGCGGCGCAGCCGGTGCTGGTGCACTGCTCGGCCGGCTCCGAACGCACCAGCGTGGCCAGCATGCTCTACCTCAGGCTCACCCGCGGCGTGGCGTTCGACGATTCCTACAGCTCCCAGGCGATCGACCACAAGCACCGCCCCGCGCGCAACCCGCGCCTGCGGCTCTATCTCGACCGCTGGGGCGACATGATCGTCGAGGCGGCCCGCACCGGCCGCGACCTGACCGTCCCGCCAGAGCAGTGGCACCAGCTGCCCGGCTGAGTCGCCCCCGCCCCCGCTCCCGCCGGCCGCGGCGCGCTCAGCTGATTCCAAGCCGCTCTCGTGCCTGGCCCTCGCTCACGCCGAGCACCACGAACGCCTTCTCCGCCCCGCTGCGCCCGGCGCGCAGCTCCACCGCGGCCCCGGCCACGCCCAGCGCCCGCGCCAGCAGCGCCGCGATGGCGGCGTTGGCCTTGCCGCCCTCGGGCGGCGCGGTGACGCACACCTTCAAGCGGTCGCCCAGAACTCCCGCGATGCGGTCGCGGCTCGAGCCGGGCACGGCCTTGACGCGCAGCGTGATCGCGCCAGCGCCCGCCGCTGAGACAGCCCCCGGCGGCGTCACCGCATCGCCCCGACGGCGGGCGTCCGCAGCGCCTCCGGCGAGAGGATGACGCCCATGGCCGTGTGCGTGTCGGCGTAGTCGCGCAGCAGCGACCGCGCCCCCTCGGCGCGCAGCCGGTCGAAGTCCCCGCCCAGGCGAACCCCGACAAAGCCCACGCCCAGCCGACGCGCCGCCCGCGCGTCCCACACCCCGTCCCCCACGCAGACCACGCCCCCGAAGCGCTCCGCCGCCGACCGGCACACCGCCACCGCCTCCCCGATCGACCCCACCGGCGTCGCCCCGAGCCCCATGGCGCGCCGCGCCGCGGTGGCCACGATCTCCGGCCGCGTCGGCGCGTCGTCGGCGCTGGCCATGGGCACGCCCCGGCAAAGCGGGTCCAGCGCCAGCAGGCCGCTGGTCGCCAGCTTCACGCTCGCCGAGCCGCCCCAGGCGCCCGTGGCGATCGCCACCGCGCACCCGGCGCGCTCCGCCAGCCCGCGCAGCACCGCGCCGGCCCCGGCCACCGCCGCGAACCTCGCAGGCTCGCGCCAGGCACGCTCCTGACAGGCCGCGATCAGCCCCGCGCGCACCAGCGACAGCTCCGCGGCTCCCGGCGGCGCCAGGCCGGCCTCCGCGGCCACCGCGCAGACCAGCCCCGGGTCCGTCACCGCCTCGAACCGCGACCAGTCCGTGTCCGTCACCGGCACCCCGAGCGCCGCGCCCACCGCGTGGCAGAAGCACTCGTCGTCAACCGCGGACGTGTCCGTCAGCGTGCCGTCGATGTCGAACACGATCAGGGGCATCTCAGCGCTTCTTGCGGGCCAGCTTCTTGGCCTTGCGCAGCCGCACCAGCGCCCGCCAGAGCTCCGCCTCGCTGGGCCCCACGCCCAGCCGCTGACAGCAGCGCGCGTGCAGATCGGCGAACTCCGGCGTGTACGGCAGCTCGTCGGTCGACAGACCGACCGCGCCGTACTCCTGGCCGATGACATCAAGATGCTGTTGTGTCAACGCGAGGTCGTTCCTGGCCATGCTTGAGGCACCCCGTTATGTGCACGCAGCCGCGAGCGGCTCGGACGCGATTGTACTTGACCCCCGCGGCCGGGCCGTGGCGCTGCTCCGGTTGAGGTACACCCCCTTGTGCGCCATGCCCGCGCCGATGCGCCGCGCCGCGGAGGCGGCGTTGGCCGCCGAGTACTCCACGCCCACGAACCGCCGGCCGTACGCCCGCGCCACCACGCCGGTCGTGCCCGAGCCGACAAACGGGTCGAGCACCAGGCCGCCCTCGTCCGAGCAGGCCAGCACCACGCGCTCCAGATAGGCCTCGGGCAGCTGGTTGTCGTGGGCGAAGTCCCCGGCGGCGCGCTCGGCGTTGTTCCCCTGCACGCGGCCCCACCCGGGGCCGTACCACACGTCCAGGGGCACGCGCATGCCCGGCGGGAAGCCGTCGCGCTTGGAGCGCGTCCGCGGGTCGGCGTACACCGTGGCTCGGTCCGAGGGCTCGAGCACCCGCAGCGGCCGCCAGCAGCGCGCCGCCAGCGGGGCCTTGACAAAGCACAGCGCGTGCACCTTGGAGTTGACGAACGCCGCGTCCCCGCCGTCGCGCGTGCGGTTCTGCCCGAACCGGTAGTGCCACACGCACCACCCGCCGCGCGGCATGATCATCTCCGCCGGCGGTCCACCCGCCACACCCGCCACCCCTTCGCCCCCGTGCCCCCCCAGCCCCCGGCCCTTCATCCACACCACGATCTCCGCGGCCCAGTCGTCGGGAACGTTCACCCACAGCGTCCCGCCGGGGCGCAGCGACGAGACGCACGCGCTCAACCACGAATATGTGAACGCCAGGTACTCGGCCTCGGGCATGTCGTCGCGCCAGACCGCGGCCGGGCCGCGAGCTGCGCCCTGCACGCCCAGCGCGGCCCCCGCCGGCGCCCTGTCGTAGTTGCGCGACCAATTGAACGGCGGGTCGGCGAAGATCAGGTCCACGCCGCCGCTGAGCCCCAGCCGCGGCAGAACCTGACGGCAGTCCCCCACGTGCACGCTGGCCGGGCCCAGGCCCGCCGCTGGGTCTTCCGGCAGGGCGTAGCGGGGGGCCAGCGCGGGCGAGCCGTTTTCGGTTGCCCCTGCGCGGTCCGTGATCGTGCGGCGATCGGCGGTCTTGCGTGCCATGCCTGTATCTTCGCGCAGCGTGGACCGGTTGTCGCGCCCCGCGCTCGGGCAAGGCGCAACTGCGCACGAACGTCAGCTAGAACGTGCGGCGCTCGTTGCGCCAGCGGAACCCGAACCGACCAAGCCGGCAGCGGGCATCGGCAGGCCGTCGACGTACCACAGAAACGACAGCGGGGCGCGCGCCGCCGGCGGGATCAGCAGCAGCACCAGCCGCCGTGCCACGGGCTTGCCGAACCACGCGCCGAGCATCAGCGATGCCGCCAGCACCAGCCCGGGCGTGATGTAGAGCTTCGGGCCCAGCAACGCCACGGCGGCATTTATTGCCGGCTGGAGACCAATACGGCTCAAGCCGGAACCCACTGACTCGAAGAGCAAGTGATAGAACGTGATGCAGGCCAGTGTCATCGCCAGCATGATCGCGAGCACCTGAACGCGGGGCCGCCATCCCAGGGCCACGCCCCAGCACACCCCCAGTGGCACGATGTAGATCGGGGTGAGCAACAACTCGATCAGCGTCGCCGTCGTGGGCGAGAGCAGCGGGTTCGGCGTCTGGTGCGCGATCGCCTGGGCGTCGATGAGGTTTTCCCAGCCGGCTCCTAATAAGTTTTCCGAAAGGGCAAACGACAACTGAGAATCGGTCGGGAAAGAGGCTTTGTATGCATCAAGGATGCGATCCTTCAGAGGCTCGGCCATCACGTACCTGATCGAATTCGTAGCCCCTGATATGGTCCCGAACGTCACGAGCAGGCCCAGAAGCAGTGTCCCCAGCCACGCGAGCGTCAGCCACAGCGCCAGACGCTTCTGCCAGCGTGCCAGCCTGGGCAGCTCCATCAGCGCGTCGGCCCTGCCGCACTCCGGGCAGCGCGCCATCGGCAGGCCGTAGTGCGGCTCCCGCGCGATCGCCTGCCCGCGCAGGTTGAACCCGCACGACACGCACGGCCGATCGCCGCCGACAAAGCCCAGCGGCTGCGGCCTTGCTGCCGGAGCCGCCGAGTCTGGGCGCGTCCTCTGAGGCCCTTGGGTGGCCCCGGTGGGCGCAGACGCGGCCCCATCGGGCCCATGAGCCAACGACGCGCTGTTCATGCCGACTCCCCTTGTGCTCGGAGCTTCTTGCGTAGCCGCGCTCGCACGCGGCGGCGTTGGTGCCTCCGGCGCCGACGGATGGCCACGGTCGGTCCGATCGCCAGCACCCCGCCGATGCTCGAAATAATCATCATGAACCCCGCGTCGAGCAGGATTTTTTCCCAATCTGACGTGAGCGAGCCGCCCCCGATCAGCGCCAGATATGCCAAATACAGCACGGCGGCAGTGGGCACGGCCATCTGCGTGGCCAGCGCCGCGCGCACATGGGGCATCTGCACGCCCCACCCGATCCCCTGCGTGATCGCCAGCGTGGCCATTGCAAAGAAGCTCGCTGCGCCTTCGACGTCCTCAGTCGCCGCATAGAAGGTTGGGAGCACGAAGCTCCTGATCGGATTGAGCAACAGGTCCAGCGCCGTGATGTTCCAGAAGAGGTGCGCCTCCCGCCAAAATCGAGCCATCTCGCCCACCACCAGCGAGAGCAGCGGCATCACCACGAGCACGATCAGCAGGCTCTGGAGCGTCCGGCGCGCCGCCTGCGGCGAGCGGGCCACGACCGCGGAGATCGACCCGCGCGGCAGGTCCTCCAGCACGCCCGCGGCGCCGCAGCCCGGGCAGCGGGCCAGCATCAGGCCGTACACGGGCTCGCGGGCGTAGATCAGGCCGCGGCAGTACGCGGCACAGTGTGGGCAGGCAAAGCCCTTGCGCATGCCTGTTTATACCAAACCCGCTGCCCGCCGTTGCGGGCGCGCGGGCGTGCACAGCAGACGGCCGCGGGCGCGGAGGTGGGGGGGCGCTCAGCCGGCCGCCTCGACCAGGCCGGCGTTGGTCGGGAACCGTTTGAGCGCCGCCAGCAGCTGCTCCACCTGCAGGTGCGGCTGCATGTTGATCAATCGGCGGCGCAGCGCGGTGACGGTCTTGATCTCGCGCTCGGGCATCAGCAGGTGCTCCTTGCGTGTGCCCGAGGCGGCCAGGTTGATCGCGGGGAAGACCCGCCGCTCGGCGATCCGCCTGTCCAGGACCAGCTCCATGTTGCCGGTGCCCTTGAACTCCTCGAAGATCACCTGATCACCGGCCGAGCCCGTGTCGACCAGGCACGTGGCGACGATGGTGAGCGAGCCGCCCTCCTCGGTGTTGCGCGCCGAGCCGAAGAGCTGCTTGGGCACCTCCAGGGCCCGCGCGTCGAGCCCGCCCGAGAGCGTGCGCCCGCTGGAGGCGTGGGCGCGCGACAGGTTGAACGCCCGCCCCAGGCGCGTCAGCGAGTCGAGCACCACCACCACGTGCCCGCCCGCCTCCACCACGCGCTTGCACGCGGCGATCGCCTCGATGGCCGTGTGCACGTGGCGGTCCACGTTCTGGTCGTTGCTCGAGGCGAAGACCGTGCACCGCGGCGCGCCGTCGGGGCGGTTGCCCAGGGCCGCGAACGTCCGCCGGAAGTCCGTGACCTCCTCGGGCCGCTCGTCGATGAGCAGCGCCACCAGGCGCACGCCCGGGTGATTGACGGCGATGGCCCCGGCGATGTCCTTGAGCAGCGTGGTCTTGCCCGCCTTGGGCGGCGAAACGATCAGCGCCCGCTGCCCCCGGCCCAGCGGGCAGAACAGGTCGATCAGCCTGCACGACTCGGCGCACCCGGGGTGCTCGAGCGTCAGGCGCGGCGCCGGGTCGATCGAGGTCAGCTCGTCGAAGGCCCGCACCCGCGGCGCCGTGGCGGGGTCGAACCCGGCGATCTGCACCCCCGGCCCGCGCTGCTGCGTTGACCCCGGCGCCCCGCCGGGGTGGCGGCCGCCGTGCTGCGGCAGCGCGTGCCCGCCGCCGTGCTGGCGCCCGTGACCGCGTCCGCGATTGTTCCATCCGCCGCGTGAGACCACGTTGTACGCTCCGGTGCACCCGCCCGTCGGTGCAGCTCAAATCGGCCGGGCTCAGTCTGGCACGTGCCGCGCGTGGTGTGCCGCTCGGAGCGCTGGCCGGCGCTGGGCCGGGCCTCGGCACACGCTCACCCCGCCCCGGGCAGGACCCGTCAACCATACCCACCCCCCGCCCCCCGCGCTCCCCCGCGCCGCGCTCCCCCGCGCCGCGCCCCCAGCCCGCGCGCCCCCGCCCGCTTCCTGCGCGCGTTCCCGGCTCGGAGGCCGGCCAAGGGCCCACAACTCAGCCGCCGCCTCGGGCGCTGCCCGGGGGCGCGCGCCTGTATCATCGACCCCGGCCCGGGGCGTCCCCGTGCCCGACGCGGAGCCGCCCGTGAGCATGCAGGTCCTCAAAGGCGTCGGCGTCTCACCGGGCGTCGGCGTCGGCGAGGTCTTCGTGCTCGACGACCAGCGCCGCAGGATCCCGCGCCGCACCGTCCAGCCGGCCCAGTGCCTGGCCGAGCGCGCCCGGCTCGAGCAGGCCCTCCAGCTCTCGCTGCGCGAGCTGGCGGCGCTGCGCCAGCGCACCCACATCGAGCTGGGCGACGACGCGGCCAAGATCTTCGCCTTCCACATCGGCATGCTCTCCGACCCGTCCCTGACGGGCCCGATGCACGACGCCATCGACCGCGACCTGGTCACCGCCGAGTACGCCGTCTGGGCGGGCCTCCAGACCCTGGCCGACCGCTTCTCGCAGATGGGCGACCCCGCCTTCCGCACCAAGGTCGACGACGTCCACGACCTGTCCATGCGCGTGCTCAAGAACCTCATCGGCGAGCACGCCGGCCGCCTGGCCGACATGAAGCACCGCGCCGTCGTCTTCGCCCGCGACCTGACCCCATCCCAGGCCGCCGCCTTCAACAAAAACAACGTCCTGGCCTTCGTCACCGAGGCCGGCGGCCGCACCGGCCACACCGGCATCTTCGCCCGGGCCCTGCGCATCCCGGCCGTCGTGGCCTGCCCCCGCGCCACCGAGGCCGTCTCCGACGGCACCCCGGTCATCGTCGACGGCGACAGCGGCACCGTCATCATCAGCCCCGACGAGCGCACCCTGGCCCGCTACCGCACCCTCCAGGACCGCAGGGCGCTCTTCAAGATCTCCCTCTCCGAGCTTGCCCGACTCGAGCCGGTCACCGCCGACGGCCACCGCGTCGAGCTCCAGGGCAACATCGAGTTCCCCGACGAGATCCCCCACGTCCTGGAGTCCGGCGGCACCGGCGTGGGGCTCTACCGCACCGAGTTCCTCTACCTGGCCTCCAACTCCGAGCCCACCGAGGAGGACCACTACGAGGCCTGCCGCCGCTGCGTCGATCTCCTCGGCGGGCGACCCCTGACCATCCGCACCGTCGACCTGGGCGCCGACAAGTACACCCAGCAGCGCGCCGAGGACCCCGAGCCCAACCCCATGCTCGGCCTGCGATCCATCCGCTACTGCCTGGCCAACACCGACATGTTCCGCAGGCAGCTCCGCGCCATCCTCAGGGCCTCGGCCCACGGCCCGGTCCGCGTCATGTTCCCCCTGGTGACAAGCCCCGAAGAGTTCCGCCGCGCCCGGTTCATCCTCAACGAGGTCATGGAGGACCTGCGCGACCGCCGCGTCCGCTTCGACCAGAACGTCCCCGTCGGCATGATGGTCGAGGTCCCCTCGGCGGCGCTCCTGGCCGAGCAGTTCGCCCAGGACGCCGACTTCTTCTCCATCGGCACCAACGACCTGGTGCAGTACACCCTGGCCGTCGACCGCACCAACCAGGCCGTGGCGCCGATGTTCAACCCCGCCCACCCGGCCGTCCTGGAGCTGATCCGCCGGACCGTCGCCGGCGCCGCCACGCGCGCCATCCCCGTCTCGTGCTGCGGCGAGTCGGCCGGCGATGTCGAGCAGGCCATGTTGCTCATCGGCCTGGGTTTGCGTACCCTCTCTGCGGCCCCCGCGTCGCTCCCGGCGCTCAAACGCCTGGTGCGCAGCGTCACGGTGGGCCAGTGCGAGGAGGTCGTCCGCAAGGTCGCCGCCCTCGATTCCGACGCCGCGGTGAGCAGCTACCTGCTCTCCGTGACCAGGAAAATCATCCCCGAGGCGTTCGCCGGCAGTTCCGGCGACGACTGAGCCGGGCACCGCCCCGCGCAAGGGCCACGGGAACAGACATCCCGGCGCAGGCCCCCATCCGGTGGCCCGTGTGCCGGAGCCCACCCGCGTCCGCGGCCGCCGCACGCCCGATCCCTCGGGCCTCGGCCGAGCCCGGCGGGCACCACCCGGGGCGTGCAACGCCCGGCCGAGCACCTCGGCCGCACGACGCGCCGGGCCCCATCGCCGCGAGCTCGCCCAACCGGCGACGCTCCCGGCCCCGGTGCGCGGCGCACGCTCCTCCTCACACGACCGACCCACGTCGGCCGGCGCCCCACACCACGGGGCCACCCCCTTTGAACCCACAACCCACGCGACTTGCCGATCTACCGTCCGCCGAGCACGCGACGCGCCAGTCGCAGGCGCGCTCGGTCCGGCGGAGCCACAGCTCATGAGCACCAAGCACCCACCCAACGCCCCCCTCTCGGGCCGGCACCTGGTCATCAACCACGTCCCGGGCGAGGAGACCCGCGTGGCCGTCGTCGTCGACGGCCGCCTCGACGAGCTCCACTCCGAACGCCCCGACCAGGTCTCCCACGTCGGGAGCATCTACGTCGGCCGCGTCACCAACGTCGAGCCGGCCATCCAGGCCGCCTTCGTCGACTTCGGCCTCGAGCACAACGGCTTCCTCCACACCACCGACCTCCACCCGCGATACTTCCCCGATCAGGAGGGCGACACCACCGAACGCGTCGGCAAAAAAACGCCCCGCCGCGAGCGCCCCCCGATCCAGGACTGCCTCCGCCGCGGCCAGGAGGTGGTCGTCCAGGTGCTCAAAGAGGGCGTCGGTTCCAAGGGCCCCACGCTCACCAGCTACCTGAGCATCCCGGGCCGCTTCCTGGTGATGATGCCCGCCATGGACAAGGTCGGCGTCTCGCGCAAGGTCGAGGACGAGGACCTCCGCGCCCGCATGAAGGCCGTCCTGGACACCCTGGACCTGCCCGAGGGCTTCGGCTTCATCCTGCGCACCGCCGGGCTCGACCGCACCAAGGCCGAGCTCAAGCGCGACCTGGCCTACCTCATGCGGCTCCAGAAGGACATGGAGCGCCGCCGCAAGGCCGGCTCCAAGCCCCGCATGCTCTACTCCGAGAGCGACCTGCTGGTCCGCGCCCTGCGCGACCTGCTCACCTCCGACACGGCCTCGGTCATCATCGACTCCCCCTCGGCCGTCCGCCGCGCCGCGCGGTTCATCCGCATCGTCTCGCCGCGCTCGGCCACGGTCGTGACGCACTTTACCGGCCGCGCGCCCGTCTTCCACGCCGTGGGCCTGGAGGAGCAGATCCGCGGCATCTACGCCCGCGAGGTCCCCCTGCCCTCCGGCGGCAGGCTCGTCATCGACGAGGCCGAGGCCCTGGTGGCCATCGACGTCAACTCCGGCCGCCACCGCGACGCCTCCGACAGCGAGACCAACGCCCTCAAGACCAACCTCGAGGCCGTCGAGGAGATCGCCCGCCAGCTCCGCCTGCGCGACCTGGGCGGCATCGTCGTCAACGACCTGATCGATATGCGCGCAGCCAAGCACCGCCGGGAGGTCGAGCAGAAGCTGGCCGACCTCCTCGAACGCGACCGCGCACGCACCACCCTGGCACCCATCAGCGAGTTCGGCATCCTCGAGATGACCCGCCAGCGCATGCGCGGCAGCCACGAGAGCCAGCACTTTGCCACCTGCACCCACTGCAACGGCCGCGGCCTGCTCCAGCGCCCCGACTCGGTGGCCGCCGACGCCCTCCGCGAGCTGGCCGACCTCCTGGACGCGCCCCCCGTCGCCCGCGCCGAGATGGTCGTCCACCCGCGCATCGCCGCCGAGCTCCTCTCGGGCAAACGCAAGTCCCTGGCGCGCGTCGAGCGCGCCTTTGCCAAGCCCGTCCACGTCCGCCTCTCCGACGCCACCCCCACCGACCGCGTCACCTTCTACGCCTACGACGCCGCCGGCAACGACCTCGAGCTCGACCGCCTCCGCCGAAAGCCCACCCCCGTCCAGGACCTGCTGGTCCCCTTCGTCGACGACACCCCGATGCCCGACGACGCCGACTGGGCCGACGCCCCCGAGCCCGAGCCCCAAGAGGCCGACCCAGAGCCCGCCCACGACCTCCACCCCATCGAGCTCCCGGCCACCCCAGCGGACCTGGCCGCCCCGGACCTGACCATCGAGATCGCGCCCCGCGGACGCAGCCGCAGGGGAGGCGGTGGGGGGGGTGGAGGAGGCGGTGGGGGCAGGGGGGGCCGGGGCGGCCCCGCCGAACGTCCCGCGCGCGCCAGCCGAGACGGCCGCGCAAGCGCCCAGCCGGCCCTACGCGCCCCGAGCCCGACCCCCGACCCCGCAAGCCCCAACGCGCTCGGCCCCGACGCGCCCCCGACGGCCAGCGATTCGCCCGACTCGCCCCCGCTGGATCCCGACACCGGCGCACCCCTGCGCGACGACGACGGCCCAGCCGGCACCGGCCGACGCAGGCGCCGGCGTCGCAGGCGCGGCCGGGGCACCGGCAGCGGTCTGAGCGACGGCCCCGCGGCGCGGCCGGGCGAGCCGCCGAGCACCTGGGCCGAGGGCGGGCCCTCGCCGCTGGATGACGCCGGCGCGCTCCCGCCGCCGGTCTATCCCGCTGCGCTCCTGCCCGCCGCGCCGCGCGGGCCCGCGATGCTCAGCGAGCCCGCCGCGGGCGACGCCTCCCTCGACGAGCCGTCGCGCCCCATCCCCGACGACGCCCAGGCGCCGACCGACGACGCCTCCGACCCCGACGCGCCCCTGGACGACTCAGCAAGCCCCGATATGCGCGACAGCGGGGGCGGCCGCCGCCGCCGCCGTCGCCGCCGCCGTGGCGGCCGTGGTGGCGCCGGGGCCGACGGTCGCAGCGATCAGCCCGCCCACCCGTCCGAGCCCACCGGCCAAGCCCAGCCGCCCGCCGGCGCTCCCTCGTCAGGTCGGCCGGACCGCGCCCCGGGCGTGCCGCGCAGCGGGCCGGCTGTGGTGGGCCCTGGCCGCAGCAACGCCCAGGGCGGCCGCAGCGGCGCTGGCAGAGCCGGCAGTGCTGGCAGCGGTGGCAGCAGCGGTGGGGGGGGTGCAGGGGGTGGGGGGGGTGGGGGTGGGAGGGGCCGCAGCAGCGCCCGCGGGCCCGCCCAAGCCGATCGGTCTCAATCATCGCCCTCGCTGGCCCCGCGCCCCAGCCAAGCTCCCGCCACGCCCGCGCCGGGGGCAGCTGCGCAGCCGCCAAGCGGCCCGCAGCCCCCCAAGCCGCGCACGCTCTACGCCGCCTTCCGCAGGCTCAAGCCCGGCGGTGCCCCAGCCCCGCGCCGTGACGAGTAGCCACCCGCGAACTTTCACGCCACCGACGTACCCCCACCCTCCATCCCGCGCCCCACCTCCATCCCGCGCCCCGCCCGCCAACCACCTCGACCCCATCCCATCCAACCACCCGCGCTGGTATCCTCGCCCCCGACCGATCCCCGCTGCTGGCACGCTGCATGAGCACGCCTCACCTCACCCCCTCCACCGCCCGCGCCCGCCCCGCCGACGGCACCGCGCCCATCCGCGTGCTCATCCTCGGCTCGACCGGCTCCATCGGCACCCAGACGCTCGACGTGGTGGCGCACCTCAACGCCCTCCACGCGCGCAGCGAGCACCCCGACCGCTACGTCGTGGTGGGCCTGGCCGCCGGCTCCTCCCACAGCCTGCTCCTTGAGCAGGCCCAGCGCTTCGGCGTCACCGACCTGGCCCTGGCCGCGCCCCCGGCCGGCAACTCCGGCGCCCCGCTGCGGGCCGGCGCCACGCTGCGCACCGGCCCCGACGCCGCCCTCCAGCTGGTGCGCGACGTCCCGTGCGACGTGGTGGTCGCTGCGATGGTCGGCGCCGCGGGGTTGCCGGCGACCCTCGAAGCGGCGCGGCTCGGCCGCCGCGTGGCCCTGGCCAACAAGGAAACCCTCGTGGCCGCCGGCGGGATGATCTGCCGCCACGCCCGCCGCTCGGGCGCCCAGCTCCTGCCCCTTGACAGCGAGCACTCGGCCCTGTGGCAGTGCCTCCAGGAGCTCCCCGGCGCCCCCGGGGCCCAGCACGCCCCCTGCCCGCCGATGCTCCATCACCCCAGCGTCGCCCGGCTGATCCTGACCGCCAGCGGCGGGCCCTTCCGCACCCGCACCGCCGCTGAGGCGTACCACGCCTCGCCGCAGGAGGCCCTGAGGCACCCGACCTGGTCCATGGGCGCCAAGGTCACCATCGATTCAGCGTCCCTGACCAACAAGGCCCTGGAGCTGATCGAGGCTCACTGGCTCTTCGGCGTGCCCGGGGCGCAGCTGGAGGCGCTCATCCACCCCCAGTCGGTCGTGCACTCGATGGTCGAGTTCCAAGACGGCTCGGTCATCGCCCAGCTCGGGGCCAGCGACATGCGCACCCCGATCCAGTACGCCCTGACCTACCCGCGGCGGGCCCCGGGGTGCTCCAAGCGCCTGGACCTGGCCCAGATGACGCGCCTGGACTTCCAGCCCGCCTCGCACCAGCGCTTCCCCGCCCTGGCCCTGGCCTACCGGGTCATCGCTCAGGCCGAGGCCGACGCGTCCCGGCCCGATGGCCGCTCGGACGCCGCCGGCGCCGTCTTCAACGCCGCCAGCGAGGAGGCCACCACGCTCTTCCTGGCCGGGGCCGTCCCCTTCGGCTCCATCCCCGAGCACGCCCAGCGCGCCATGGACCAGCTGGCCGGGCGCTCCTTCGACACCCTCGACGAGCTCCTGAGCATCGACGCCGAGGCCCGCCGGATCGTGCGCCAGGCCGCGGGCGTCGCCGCTGCGTCGGTCGTGGCCGGGCCGCCGCGGCGCGTCCCTAGCATCGCCCATGAAGGCTGAGACCATCCTGGCCGAACTCGACCGCCTCCGCAAGGACGCCCCCAAGGACCCGACCGACATCGAGTACCTGGCCCTGCACCACGCCTTCTGCTTCGTCTCCTACAAGGTGACGGACTTTCGCAAGTACGTCGCTGAGGCCACGCAAAGGGGCGAGTTCGCCCAGTTCGACGCCTCAGCCGACGCCTGACACAAAGCTACCACACCCCGCGCCCCGTCCCCCACACCCCCACACCCCCACACCCTCCACCCCCCCGCCCCCGGCTGCGCACCAGAGAGCACCCACGATGGCACTCGCAGCGCCCGCAGACGCCCCGGGCCACGCCCCGACACCACGCCGCCAGGCGCCCGCACGCGATCCCCTCGTGCGCCCCAGGGCCCTGGTCCTGCGCGCCGCGGGCACCAACTGCGACTCGGAGATGTGCCACGCCTTCGACCTGGCTGGCGCACAGCCCGACCTGGTCCACCTCGACGCGGCGCTCCAACGCCCCGACCTGCTGGCCGACTACCACCTGATCGGGTTCCCCGGCGGGTTCTCCTACGGCGACGACGTGGCCTCCGGGCGCATCTTCGCCATGCGTCTGCGTCAGCGGCTCTACCCCGCCCTTCGCCAGGCCGCCCGCCGCGGCGTGCCCATGATCGGCGCCTGCAACGGCTTCCAGGTCCTGGTGCAGGCGGGCCTGCTCCCGGGCCCGGCCCCGGGCCAGGACTGGCCGGCCGATCACGCCCCCGCCCAGCGCCTCTCGCTGACGTTCAACGCCGGCGGGCGGTTCATCGACCGCTGGTGCCGCGTCGAGGTCGACCCGGCCACGCCGTGCGTCTGGACGCGCGGCCTGGAGCCCTGGGTTGGTCGGCCCGGCGCCGCCGACGCCCTCATGCTCCCCGTCGCCCACGGCGAGGGCCGGCTTGTCACAGCCTCGCCCGAGGAGGCCGCCACGCTGCGCGCCATGGGCAAGGTCGCCCTCCGCTACGCCGCCGGCGAGAACCCCAACGGCTCGGAGGACGACGCCGCGGGCATCTGCGACACCTCCGGCCTGATCTTCGGCCTCATGCCCCACCCAGAGCGGTTCACCGATTGGTCGCGCCACCCGTTCTGGACGGCCCTGCCCCCAGGCCAGCGCCTCGGCGAGGCCCCCGGCCTTGCCATG
>PNJV01000045.1 GCA_013822085.1 Isosphaera sp.
AAAGACGCCGCCCGCGAGCGCTTCGGCGTCACCACGGGCCAGGCCGGCATCGTGCGCACCCGGACCGGCCGGCGGTTCTTCGGCGATGCGCAGCTCGAGGCATCGCTCCTTGAGCGGGTGCGAGCCTCGATCGGCGCGGCCGGTCTCTGGGACGAGCTGAGCACCTCGTGGGTCTGCCTCGACTGCGAGCTGATGCCGTGGTCGGTCAAGGCGCAGGCGCTCCTCCGCGAGCAGTACGCCGCCGTTGGCAGCTCGGCCCGCGTGGCGCTGGCGGATCAGTCGAGCGTCGACGCCGCCATCGAGTGGTGGGAGCGCCTCGCGTCCAGCGGGGGCGAAGGCATGGTCGTCAAGCCGCGGGAGTTCATCACGCGTGACCGCCGCGGCCCGCTTCAGCCCGCCGCCAAGTGCCGCGGCCCCGAGTACCTCCGCATGATCTACGGGCCCGAGTACAAGGCCCCGGAGAACCTCGACCGGCTGCGCTCGCGCGGCCTGACGCACAAGCGCTCGCTCGCCCTCCGTGAGTTTGCCCTTGGCACCGAGTCGCTCGAGCGCTTCGTCCGCCGCGAGCCGCTCCGCCGGGTCCACGAGTGTGTGTTCGGCGTCCTCGCCCTAGAGAGCGAGCCGGCCGACCCCCGGCTGTGACCCTTCATGGCGGGCCGGTCAGCGCGCGGCCCCGGTTCGTTCCCGCCCCCACGCCGTGATGGGCAGCGCTCGCCCGTGAGCGCCCGTCGCACCGCGGCGCTGCGTCGGATACCGTCGCGCGTGGAGCACGAGCCCCTCGGCCACGAGCACCGACCAGACGCCCGAGCCGCCGGCCGGCGCACACCCCCGACGGCCTGGGCCCTGGCCATCGAGTCGAGCAACCCCAGCATCGGCGCCTCCGTGGCGTTGTCGCCGATCGACGACGCCCGCGCCGTGCCGCTCGACGAGCCGTTCCTACCCAGCAGCCCGCCCCGGTGCTACCGCCAGCCCGTCGCCCCCGCGACCGCCAGCACCGACGACCTCGTCCCAGCGATCGACCGCGTGCTGGCCGCCGCCAGCGGCGACCAGCCGCGCACGCTGCGCGCCCCCGACGTGGGGCTGATCGCGGTCTCGATCGGCCCCGGCGGCTACACAGCCCTGCGCGTGGCCTGCGCCGCGGCCCGGGGCATCGCCCTGTGCATCGACGCTCTCGCCCCTGCGCCGGACCGAGCGCCCCTGACGCGCCGCGCGATCCCCACCGCGATCGCGGCCGCTGTGGCCACCGTGCCGGAGCTGCCCACACCCGTGTGGGCCGGCCGCAGCGTCGCTGTGGCCCTGGCGTCCAAGGGCGCAGCCGCGCTGGTCACGATCGTCCCGGGCGGCCCCTTGCTATGGGCAGCGCCGTGCCGTGGGCGCACCGTCCGGGCCTGGGACCAGTGCGTTCAGCCCGCGGGCATGACCCCCGCGGCGCTCATCGCCGATTCGCACGCGCCCGCGGACCTGCTGCGGGGGGCCGCCGCCGCTGGCGCAGCCGTCCTGCCGGCACGCCTCGACGCCGCGGTCCTCCTGCGGCTGGCGGCGCACTGGCGCAGCGACCCCGCCCTCCCGATCGACGGCACCCTCAGCCCCGACTACGGCCGCGAGCCCGAGGCCGTCACCCTCTGGCGCGCCCGCCACGGCACCCCCTGAGCCCCCCACCCCCCACGCCCTGCACCTCACGCCCGAAAACGCCGCAAAGACCCCCGCGCACGCGCGTGGGATGATCGGACTTTATATAGTTGCCCCCTCCGTGACCGAGAAGTCACGCTCAGTCATATAAACCGCGGCGTTCGTCGCGGTTGAAACGGGCGCAGTTGTTGTGCCGACCACCGACCCGTGGGACGTTGCGCCGTTGGTGCCGACCAATGAAGTGAGGCAACCTGGGGCCCGATTCCCGAACGCGCAAGCGCCGCGCGATCTCGCACACGGCGCTGCGCAGGAGCACTCGGCATGACCGCCACACGCAGCACAGGCCTCACGGACACCGACGGCAAGTGGGCCGAGAAGCGCATCTTCACCACCGGCGAGGCCGCCGAGATCTGCAAGGTCTCTCAGCAGACCATCATCCGCTGCTTCGACTCCGGCCGGCTCGGCGGCTTCCGCGTGCCCGGGTCCAAGTTCCGCCGAATCCCCCGGGCCGAGCTGCTCAAGTTCATGCGCGACAACGACATCCCCACCGATGTTCTCGAGTCCCGCGCCACCAAGCGCGTCCTGGTCGTCGAGGACGACCACCACATCCTCGAGCTCTTCCAGGACATCCTCTCGCGCGACAAGCGCTGGTCCGTCCGCACCGCGTCCACCGGCTACGACGCCGGCCTGCTGACCGAGAGCTTCCGCCCCCACCTGGTCGTCCTGGATTACATGCTCCCGGACATCAACGGCAACCTCGTCTGCCGCCGCATCCGCGAGAACCCGGAGCTTGCCGACACCAAGGTGATGATCGTCTCCGGCGTGGTCAACGACGCCGAGATCAAGGCGCTCCTGGCCGCCGGGGCCGACCGCTTCATCAAGAAGCCCTTCGACGTCGCCGCGCTCACCCGCACCATGCAGGAGCTGGCCGGCCTGAGCGCGCCGGTGGCCTCGGCGTAACCACGCGGCCCCACCACCACACCCCGCGCCACGCGCCCCGGTGCCTGGGCCCCGCGCCGGCCGACGTCCAGCCGGGGGCAGAAACGCCCGATAGTCCCTCAGCGGCCCGTGCGCTCGGCTCGCGCGACGCGGGGCCTTGCCGCGCGCCGCGGCCCGCGCAGCGGAGACGCCACGCCCCATGGCGGTCATCAAGCACAACACGACCCCCGCTCGCCCCGCCCACGCGCGCGCGCCGCGCCAGGCAGCGCAGGCCCAAGGCCCCTCGGCCCAAGCCCCGGCCGACACCGGCCCGCTCGCCCCGCCCCACGACGACGCCCCGCACCTGGCCCGCGTCGAGACCGTCCTCCAGCAGATCGACTCGCTCCCGACCCTCTCGCCGGTCGCCGCGCGCGTGCTGCGGCTCTCCAGCTCGGCCGACGCCGACTTCGACCAGCTCACCGCCATCATCGAGGCCGACCCGACCCTCTCGGCCCGGGTCCTCTCGCTGTGCCGACGCGCCGCCCTGGGCATCTCCCAGCCCATCACCACCGTCCGCCGCGCCGCCACGATGCTCGGCCTTGAGACCCTCCAGGCCACGCTCCTGTCGGTGCAGGTCTACGAGGTCCTCCGCCAGCACGACCGCGCCCTGCAAGCGCGCGACCGCGACGCAGCGGCCGCGCTCCCGGCCGACCACACCCCCTTCGACCGCGTCGGCTTCTGGCTCCACGCCCTGGCCGTGGCCACCGTCGCCGAGGGGCTGGCACGCGCCCAGCCGGCCCTGCGCGTGCGCCCCGAGGAGGCCTTCACCGCCGGCCTGCTCCACGACCTGGGCAAGCTCGCCCTCGACTGGGTCCTGCCGCGCAGCTACGCCCAGGTCATCCGCCTGGCCTCCTCGCGCGGCCTGTCCATCGCCGGGGCCGAGCGGGCCGTCATCGGCATGGACCACCACCTGGCCGGCAAACGCCTCGGCGAGCACTGGGGCCTGCCGCACCTCTACCTCGACGCGCTCTGGCTCCACGGCCAGCCCCCCGACGCGATCCCGGACCTGCCCCACGCCCAGCTCATCCGGGTCGTCTCCGCCGCCGACGCCCTGAGCCGCCACATGCACGTGGGCTGGTCCGGATCCTGCGACACGCCGCTGGAGATCGAGCAGGCCGCCCAGCGCGCCGGCATCGACCCGGACCGGGCGCGCCGAGTCCTGGCCGGCGTCCACGACGCCGTCGCCGAGCGGGCCCGGACCCTCGGCCTGGCCGACGAGCCCGCAAGCGACCTGATCATGCGCTCGGTCACCGCCGCCAACGCGCGGCTGGCCTCCCTCCACAGCTCCTGCCAGAGCGCCGTGGCCGGCTACCGGCGCCAGGCACGCCTGCTCGAGGCCCTGACGCTCTTTAGCGAGTCCGTCCGCCCCGGCATGAGCCTCCCCGAGGTCCAGGGGCTCGTCGCTCACTCAGCCGCACGCACGCTGGGCGCCACCTGGATCGGCATCGTCTGGCAGAGCCGGCCGGGCCAGGAGTGGCGCATCGCCAGGCTCCAGCCCGACGGCCGCGCCGCCTGGAGCCGTTCCGTCGAGCCCCCACGCAGCGCCGACGGCGAGCCCATCGACCTGCGCACCCTCGACACCCACGCCTCCCTCGGCGACGCCGTCGGCCTGATCACATGGCTGAGCGAGCAGCTCACCGACCCCCCCACCCCCCCCAACCCCTTGGACCCGCCCGTTCCCGCCGACCTGACCGCACCCCAAGCTCCCCCCGACCCGCACGACGCCCCGCCGGCGAACTCCACACCGGACGTGCGCCGGCTGCGGCTGATCAGCCTGATCAACACCCACGACCCAGCCGCGCCCATCGGCCCCGCCGGCGTGCTGGTCTACCTGGCCGACCACGCCCGCGCCCTGGACCAAGACCCCGCCACGACAACGCCCATCGCCCGCGCCTGGGGCCTGGCCCTGCAGCTGGCCGCTCAGCACGACGGCGCGCGCAGGCTCGCCGAGCAGCTGGCCGGCACGGGGCGCGCTCTCTCCGAGGCCCAGAGCCAGCTCGCCGAGCAGCAGTCCATGTCACGCCTGAGCGAGCTCACCGCGGGCGCAGCCCACGAGCTCAACAACCCCCTGACCATCATCTCCGGCCGCGCCCAGATCCTCATCTCCCGCCTGACCGACGCCAAGCTCCGCCAGGCCGCGGCCCACATCGCCGCCGCCGCCGGATGGATGAGCGACCTGATCACGCGGCTCCACCTCATCGCCAAGCCGCCCCAGTGCGCGCCGGCCAGGATCGACCTGCGCCAGCTCCTCGAGTCCATCGCACGCCAGGCCATGTCCAAGCCGCCCTCGGCGCTCCCGGCCGACCCCACGCCGCGCGCCCCCAACGAGCGCGCACCGCTCACCCCGGTCCGCGTGGCGCTCGAGCCCGGCGTCTCGTTCATCTCCGCCGACCCGGCCCTCTTCCCGCGCGCTCTCCAGGAGCTGGTCACCAACGCGCTCCAGAGCAACCCCAAAACCGGCGTGACCATCTCCGCGCGCGCAGGGCCCGAGGAAGACGAGCTGACCATCCGCGTCCGCGACGACGGCGCCGGCATGAGCCCCCACGCCCTCCGGCACGCCTTCGACCCCTTCTTCTCCGAGAAGCCCGCCGGCCGACGCCCGGGCCTGGGCCTGGCGCTGACCCGGCGCCTGATCGCTCTCCACCACGGCCACATCGTCCTGGACTCAGCCCCGGACCGCGGCACCACCGCCACCATCACCCTCCGCGGGAGCTGGAAGGTCGAGCCCGAGCATGCCGCGCCCAAGCCGCAGCGCACAAGCAAGGCCGCGCCCGCGCAGCGCCCCGACGCTGCGCGCCCCTCGGGCCGGCCCAAGCCCAAGGCGGCCTGACCCCACGCCGCCCGCGCTCGCTGGGCCCGGCTCGCTCATGAGCGCTCGTCGGGCCGGGCGCGCTCATCGCGCCCAGCGCGCTTGCCGCGTGTCAGCCCTGGCCCGAAGACGCGCCGCCGCGCCCGTGCCTCAGATCTTGCCCTCTTCGTGCAGGATCACCGCCTGGGCCGCGGCCAGGCGCGCGATCGGCACACGGAATGGCGAGCACGAGACGTAGTCCAGGCCCGCCGCGTGGAAGAAGTGGACCGACTTGGGATCGCCGCCGTGCTCGCCGCAGATCCCGACCTTGAGCTTGGCGTTGCCCTTGCGGCCCTCGCTCAGGCCCATGCGCACCAGCGCGCCGACGCCGTCGCGGTCGATGGTCTGGAACGGGTCGGCCGGCAGCAGCTCGTGGCGGAGGTAGTCGGGCAGGAAGTTGTTCACGTCGTCGCGCGAGTACCCGAACGTCATCTGCGTCAGGTCGTTGGTCCCGAACGAGAAGAAGTCCGCCTCTTCGGCGATGGCCGCGGCCGTCACCGCCGCGCGCGGCACCTCGATCATCGTCCCGACCGGGATGTCGATCCGCTTCTGCCACCCCTTCTCCTGACGGACCTGGTTGATCGTCTCGAGCGTCATGGCGCGCAGCAGGGCCAGCTCCTTGCGCGTGCCCACCAGCGGGTGCATGATCTCGGGCATCGCCTTGACGCCGTTGGCCACGCAGTCGAGGGTGGCCTCGACGATCGCGCGGATCTGCATCCGCAGGATCTCCGGGTACGTCACCGACAGCCGGCACCCGCGGTGGCCCAGCATCGGGTTGGCCTCGTGCAGCTGGGCCACGCGCGAGCGCACCTTCTCAGGAGTCACCCCGAGCGACCGCGCGATCTCCGCCTGCGACTTCTCGTCGTGCGGCAGGAACTCGTGCAGCGGCGGGTCCAGCAGCCGCACCGTCACCGGCAGCCCCTTCATGGCCGTGAACAGGCCCACGAAGTCGTCGCGCTGGTACGGCAGGAGCTTGGCCAGCGCCGCCTCGCGTGCCCCCACCTCCTCGGCCAGGATCATCTCGCGCATCGCCTTGATGCGCTCGCCCTCGAAGAACATGTGCTCGGTCCGGCACAGCCCGATCCCAACGGCCCCGAACTCTCGCGCCCGGCGCGCGTCGGCGGGCGTGTCGGCGTTGGCCCGGACCTGGAGACGCTTGTGCTTGTCGCTCCACCGCATGATCGTGGCAAAGTCCCCCGAGAGCTTGGGCTCGACCGTCGGCACCGAGCCGTGCATCACCTCGCCCGTCGAGCCGTCGATCGAGATCGTGTCCTGCTCGGTGTACACGCGGCCGCGCACCGTCAGCGTGCGCGCCTTGTAGTCGATCTGCAGCTCCCCGGCCCCGACCACGCAGCACTTGCCCCAGCCGCGGGCCACCACCGCCGCGTGGCTGGTCATGCCCCCGGTGCTGGTCAGGATCCCCGCCGCCGAGTGCATCCCCTCCACGTCCTCGGGGGAGGTCTCCTTGCGCACCAGGATCACCGCCTCCTTGTTGTGCGCCCGCCGGACGGTGTCCTCGGCGGTGAAGGACAGCTTGCCCACCGCCGCCCCGGGCGAGGCGGGCAGGCCCTCGGTCAGCTTGGTCACCAGCTTCTTCTTGGTCGCGTCGAACGAGGGCAGCAGCAGCTGCGTCAGGTCCGCCGCGGGGATGCGCACCAGCGCCTGCTTCTCCGTGACCAGCTTCTCCTTGACCATGTCGCAGGCGATCTTCACCGCGGCAAAGCCCGTCCGCTTGCCGGTGCGCGTCTGGAGCATGTGCAGCGTGCCACGCTCGATCGTGAACTCGATGTCCTGCATCTCCCGGTAGTGCTTCTCGAGCTTCTGCTTGATCTTGATCAGCTGGTCATAGACCTTCTTGTTCCACTTGGTCATCTCCTCGACCGGCTTGGGCGTGCGGATCCCGGCGACCACGTCCTCGCCCTGCGCGTTGATCAGGAACTCGCCGTAGAACTTGTTCTCACCCGTCGACGGGTTCCGCGTGAAGGCCACCCCGGTCCCCGAGTCCTCGCCCATGTTCCCAAAGACCATCGCCTGCACGTTGACCGCCGTCCCGTGCAGCCCGGTGATGTTGGCCAGACGCCGGTACGCCACCGCCCGCTCGCCGTTCCACGACTTGAACACCGCCTCGATCGACAGCTCCAGCTGCTTGAACGGGTTCTGCGGGAACGTCTCGCCGACCTTCTTGCGGAACACCTCTTTGTACGCCTCGCACAGCTCGACGATGCCCTCGGTGGGCACGCCGGTGTCGTCCTTGGCCCGGTACTTGTTCTTGATGTGGTCGAAGGCCGACTCGTACAGGTGGTGGTCCACACCCATCACCACGTCCCCGAACATGTTGATCAGCCGGCGGTACGCGTCGTACGCGAAGCGCCGGTTCCCCGTCGCCTTGGCCAGGCCCTCCACCGCCGCGTCGGTCAGCCCCAGGTTGAGGATCGTGTCCATCATCCCGGGCATCGACGCCGCGGCCCCCGACCGCACCGAGACCAGCAGCGGGTTCTCCGCAGACCCGAACTTCTTGCCCGTCTCCTTCTCCAGCAGGTTGATGTGCTTGTGCACCTCGTTCATCAGCCCCACGGGCAGCCGCTGCCCCGCGCGGTAGTACGCCGCGCACGTGTCGGTCGTGATCGTGAACCCGGCCGGCACCGGCAGCCCGATCTGGCACATGTCCGCCAGGTTCGCGCCCTTGCCCCCGAGCAGCTCCTTCATCCCCGCGTTGCCGTCGGTCTTGTCGGCCCCGAAGTAGTACACCATCTTGTGGGCCTGTAGCTTGGACGGCGTCGCCTTCCCGGTGATCGGCTTGAGGCTGCCATTGACTGACGGGCTCTTCTTGCTCGTGGCGCTGGGCATTGTGATCACACCTCACGATCCGCGAAGATCGGTTTGCGTTCGGACGACCCCACCCGCCCTACGCGAGTGTCCGGGTCGTGTTCGGCCCACGCTCGTGCTCAGCGGACATTCCGCCGGGGTCCGATCACGCGGGGTCTTGATCCTAGTTTCGCTCGGGCGCGCTTTCGACCCGCGCGCACACCGCGCACACAGACTCCCCTCCACCCCCCATCCCCATCCCCATCCCGCGCCCCACTCTGCCCCACGCGCCGCAATCTCCCCGCCGTACCGTCCGCTGTGTTCGGTCTCCCAGCCCTGCCCCCGATCGCCTCAGCCAGCGACGCCATCTCCCCGCTGGACGTGCTGGCGGGCTGGCCCGACCGCTGGCCGCTCACCGCGCTCTGGTCCTGCCCGACCAGCGCGCCGCTGCCGTGGTCGCGCTGGACGCTCCTGGGCGTCGCCGACGCCCCGCAGCCAGCCATCATCGCGCAGCCGGCCGGCATCACGCACCCAGCGGGCACCGCGCCAACCGCCACAACCACCCGCTGGACGCCACCGCCCACCGCCGACGGCCCCCCCGGCGTCTGGGTCGGGGCCATCAGCTACGAGTGCGCCCTGGCAGCCGCAACCACCTGGCAGCCCCGCCACAGCACCGCTCCAACGCCCGCACCCCCCACATCCCCCACCCCCCCCACATCCCACGCCTCCCCAGCCCCCCCAGCCGCCCCCCGCCCGCTCTGGCACCGCGTCACCCGCGGCTTCATCTACGACACCCACACCAGCCAGTGGTTCGCCCTGGGCGGCCTGACCGCCTCGGATCTGGCCGCCATCGCCGCCCAAGGCGCAGCCCTGCGCATGGCCCGCTCGGCGCCCGTGGCGCCCCTGGGCCCGCTCGGTAGCAACACCGGCCGCGCGCGCTTCACCGACATGGTCCGATCGGCGCGCGCCGCCATCGCCGCCGGCGACGTCTACCAGGTCAACCTCGCCCACCTCCTCCGCGGCCCGCTCGACTGCCACCCACGCGACGCCTTCGGCGCCCTGGCCGACACCGCAGCACCCTGGATGGGCGCCTATCTCCAAACCCCGCCGACGGCCCCCTCCCACCCCCACCACGCGCTCATCTCCCTGAGCCCCGAGCTGTTCCTGCGCCTCTCAGCCGACGGCCGCGTCGTCACCCGGCCCATCAAGGGCACGCGCCGCGCAGCCCCGAACGCCCACCAAGACCTCCTCCGCAGCGACAAGGAACGCGCCGAGCTGACCATGATCGTCGACCTCATGCGCAACGACCTCGGCCGCGTCTGCCTCCCCGGCTCGGTCACCGTCCCCGAGCCCAGGACCCTCGAGCACCACGGCGCGCACCCCCTGCCGGGCGACCCTCAGGCCGGCGTCTGGCACGCCACCGCCACGATCACCGGCACGCTCCGCCCGGGCGCCACACGCCAGGCCCTCCTGGACGCCACCCTGCCGCCGGGCTCGATCTCCGGCGCGCCCAAGGCCAGCGCGCTCTCCCTGATCCGCCGCCTCGAAGCCGAGCCGCGCGGCCACTACTGCGGCGTCATCGGCTGGCTCGGCGACGACGGCTCCATGGCCCTCTCGGTCGCCATCCGCACCGCCTCGGTCGTTGACGGCACGCTCACCTACGGCGTCGGCGCCGGCGTCGTCCACGACAGCGACCCCGACCTGGAATGGGACGAAACCCTGGCCAAGGCCGCCGTCCTGGCCCCGCTCCAGCACCCGCCCACGCCCGCCCGCACCAGCAGCGCCGCACCCCCCGCACCCCCCGCACCCCCCCACCCGCTCCGGCTCTGCCTATGACCGACGGCTACCGCCACGAGCCAGGCCCAGGACCGCGGCTCCGCGCCGATGTCGTGGACGTCTACATCGTCCGCGGCGCCTGGGGCCAGCCGCAGCCCAGCCGCGCGCCCCAGCTGCTGCTTATCAAGCGGGCCAAGCCCCCGCTCCTGGGCACCTGGCACCCGGTGATGGGGCACATCGAGCCCGGCGAGCGCGCCTGGCAGGCCGCCGCGCGCGAGGCCAGCGAGGAAACAGCCCTCAACGTCTGGGCCCCTCCCTGCGCCGGCTTCTTCGCCCTGGAGCAGGTCCACCCGTTCTACATCGCCGCCCTTGACTGCGTCGTCCTCTCGCCGCGCTTCCTGGCCCTGGTCGAGCCCCCCTGGGAACCCACGCTCAACCACGAGCACTCGGCCGCCCGCTGGGTCCAGCTCGACGAAGCGCACTCCCATGTCACCTGGCCCGGCCAGCGCGCCGCCTTGGCTGAGATCCGCGACGCGCTGTCGCGCAGCCCCTCGCCCCACAGCCGCCCGCACGCCGACCCTGGCCGCCAACACGCCGCGCCGATGACGCTCGACCTGCTCCGGCTGCCGCCCCCGACGCGGTAGCGCTCACGCAGCGACAACCGCCCGCTCCCCGGCGCTCTGCGCTGCGGCCTGGTCGTCCCAGCCCTGCTCGCCGAGCCCCAGCCACGGCACGATCACCCGCGACGCCCGCCCCGCGTGGGCCCGCAGGCCGTCGAGCATCGGCCCCGGCGAGAGCGTCCCGATCACCACCGTGTCCGCACGCGACGGGTCGCTGACGAGCCTCCCCCCGGCCTGGCGCACGGCCCGCGCCACCAGCCCGGCGTTCTTGCCCCGGCCGACGACGGCCACGCGCCCCAGCGGCGCCCGCGCCGCGTGGGCCAGCAGCGCGTCGCGCGCGTGCGCCAGCCCCGTGAAGCGCTCCCACAGGTGCCGGGGCATCGCCCGCCGCGGCTGAGCCCACAGCGTGCCCACCAGCCCGAGCACCCCGCGCGCGTACCCCCGCAGGGCGCGCTCCCGCGCGGCGATCACGCCGTAGCGCGCCAGCGTGTGGGCGAGCCACCCGGCCAGCTCCCACCGCGGCGCGTACCGCGCCATCACCCACGCGTTGTTCCGCACCAGCCGGGCCACGATGCGCGAAAAATCCCGGTTCGTCCTCACCTTCCTGTGCACCACCCGGAAGCGCCGGTCCGTGTGCACGCGCCAGCCGCCCAGGAGCATCCGCGCCGCCAGGTCGTACTCTTCCACATAATAATGGAACCGCGCGTCGTACCCGCCCAGCCCCTGGAACACCTCGCGCCGGATCGCCACCCCGCACCCGACGAACACCTCCGGCAGGCCCCCGGCCTCGTGCGGCGACCACCGGCCCGCGCCCGGCCCGCTCACCGCCGGCTCCCCGAGGAAGACCTCCGCCGCGATGGCGCCGGCCCCGTGAGGCGCCTCGCCGATGGCCCGCAGCAGGCCCTGGCCCAGCGGGTGCGAGTCGTCGTCGAGCATCACGAGCCACTCGCTGCGCTGGTCCGCCGCCGCGGCGCCGGCGTTCCGGGCCGCAGCCCCGACCGACACCTCTAAGCGCAGCACTCGCACCGCCACGCCGCTCTCGAGCCGCGCCGCGGCGCGCACCGGCCGCCGCGAGCCGTCATCGACCACGATCACCTCGGCGCCCCCGACCGTGGCGTGGTCGCCCAGCGCAGCGATCCGATCGAGCGTGATGGCCAGCTGCTCGTGCCGGTCCCGCGTGGGGATCACGTAGCTGATCACGAGGCCACCCCCACCCCCACCCCAACGCCAACCCCCGCGCCCGCGCCGAGCGCCGCCGCCGGCACACGCCAGGCCCCGGGGCTGACATCGCTCTGACCCACCGCCAGCCGCGCACCGACCAGCCGCCCGTGCGCCGCGCGCACGTCGCCCCACGACACCGGCGTGTTCCCAAGCCGCTGCGCCTGGCACGCCGCCGCGAGCGACCCGAGGAACGCCGCCTGCACCAGGCTCGCCCCGCCGACGAGCCCCACCGTCAACGCGGCCAGGAGCGCGTCGCCGCAGCCCAGCGGGTCGACGGGGTACCCGCACAAGGCCGGCACGTGCTCGGCGCGCAGCCTGGTCCGGTGGCCGTCGCCGCCGGGCGCCACCGGCCCCTCAGCTGCGCCCCCGCCGATGGGCTCGAACGCGATCAGCCCCTCGCCGCCCATTGTGATCAGCGCCGCCCGCGCCCCGGTGGCGCGCAGCAGGCCCCAGGCCACGGCGGGGATGCTCTCCTCGTGCAGCCGCACCGCCTCGCGCGCCTCGCTCTCGGACGGGCACAGGACGTCCACGCCGCGCATGGCCAGCAGGCTCCCGCGACGCCCCGACACGTCGCCGACCATCAGCGGCACCCGCGGCCGCACGGCGTGGCACAGCGCCTCGAGGCTCGGCCCGGGCAGGAGCCCGTTGCCAAAGTCGGCGATGATCGCGCCGCCGCACTCGGACGCCAGCCCCGCCGCCGCGTCGCGCAGCTCGTCGGCCCGGGCCGCGTCGAGCACGATCGGCCGCAGGTTGTTCACCTTCATCACCTTCTGCGCGCCCACCAGGTAGCGCTGCTTCTCGGCGATGGGGACCTCCGTCCGCACGCTGCGCACCTCCACGCCCTCGGCGCCAAGACGCCGGCGCATCGCCTCGGCGGCGGCGCTCTCGGGCAGCCCCGTCAGCAGCACCGGCCGCGCGCCCATGGCCGCAAGGTGCCGCGCGATGATCGCCGCGCCCCCGTCGTAGCTCCGCCGCTCCAGAGGCCGCAGCGTCATCACCGGGCCCTCCGAGGCCACCTCCGGCTGGTCGCACAGCACGTACTCGTCGACGATCACCTCGCCAACCACCAGCACCCGGGCCCCGCGCGCCCGCCCCATCACCCCCCACAGCGCCGGCCACTCCATGTCCGAACGCCCCAGCAGCCCGCTGAGCCTGGCGTGGTACGGGTCGGCCGACCGCTCCAGCGCCCGGATCAGCGCCGTGGAGCTAAAGACCACGTCCCCCGAGCTGAACACCACCCGGCCGCCGCCGGCCTCCACCGCCGCGCGCTCGGCCTCGAACCTCGGGTCGTGGTTGGTCTGGTACTCCTGCCCCTTGACGTACACGTCGGGCCGGACCGCGCGCAGCAGCTCCAGCGCCGTCGCCGACGGGTCCACGTAGACCAAGTCCACGCAGTCGAGCGCCGCCAGGTTCTCGGCACGCAGGTGGTCCGGGATCAGCGGCGTGCCGTCGCGCTTGGCGTAGCCCGTGTCCCCCGTGATCGACACCACCAGCACGTCGCCGTGCTGGCGGGCCTGCCGCAGGTGCCGCACGTGGCCGGGGTGCACGATGTCGAAGCAGCCGTGGCACTGCACCACCGCGCGGCCCTCGCGCCGGGCCCGCTCGCGCAGCTCGACGAGCCGATCGAGCGTGACGATCTTCTCCAGCCCGCCACCGCCGGCCGATGCGCCGCCGGTGCCCGCCCCAACGCCCGCGCCGTAGTTGCGATCCATGCAGGTTGTATCGGACCCGGCCCGGGGGGCTGTTGAGACCTGAGCCGTACAACCCGCACAACCCGCGCAGCCGTTGCGTCCCCACCCCCACCCCGCACGACTCATCCACGCTCCCCCGCGCGTGCGGCCCGAGCACTTCTTGCGCCTCGACGCCGGCAGCTCAGTTGCGTCCTCCTCGGCCCGACCGGCCGATACACACCGCGCGCCCTTGCGCGCCCACCCCCCACCCCCCACGCCCCGCACACCGCACACCATGAGCGCACTGCCTCGCACCATCCCGCACGACCCGCCGCCCGCCGCCCGAGCCCGCCTCGGCCTGGCCGACCGCGCCCCCACGCGGGCCGAGCTGCTCTCGCTGGCGCGCAGCCGACGCCCCTTCGAGTTCCTCCCGCCCGGCCTGGCTGCGCTGGCAGCTGCGCCCACCGACGACGCCCTGCGCCTGCTCGCCGCTGCGCACCTGGCCATGCTCGGCCTGCGCACCGCGGCCCTGGAGCACCTGGCGCTCCTGAGCCCCCGCGCCGCCGCCGAGCCGGGCGCACAGGCGATCCGCTCCTCGGCGAGCGCGCTCCCACCAGACCTGCTCCCCCCCGAGCAGCGCCTGGAGACCTGCCGGACCAACCTGGCCGCCCTGACGTCGCGCCCCAACAGCGAGGCGCGCTGGCCGGCGCTCCACGGCCTGGAGCCCGGGGCGCTCCGGGGGGCCTTCGACGCCTGGCGTGAGCGCGCAAGTGCCCAGCGCTGGTTCCTGACGCGCAGCGGCCTGGTCGCCATCAGCGCCCAGGGGCCCGCGCCGGCGGGCGCCGTGACCAGCGCGCACAACGCGACCAGCACCGCGCCCGCTGCCGAACCGGCCGACATGCCCGGCTGGGCCCGCCTGCGCAACGACGCCCTGACCCTCTCGCGCGTCGCCATCCCAGCCGATGTCCCCCGCCAGGCCCAAACCGTCTACCTCGACGGCCTGACCCCCCCGGGCGTCCTGCGCCGGGCCATGCAGGCCACACCCAAGAACCCCGACGGCTCCCAGAGCCGCGTCGTGGCCGTGGTCGCCGACCCGCTCGCCCTGCTCGACGCGCTCTGCGTCGAGCCGCTGGGGCGCGAGCTGACCGACCCGCGCCTGACCCTGTTCCTGGGCCCCGAGGCCCTCGGCCACCTGGCGGCGTGGCTCGACTCGCGCGCGCGGTACATCATCGGCGGGGCTGTCGTCGGCCCCGAGCCGAGCGCGCCCGGCAGCGGCACCGTGGCCGCGGTCCTGGCCGAGGCGCTGCGCAAGCAGGCCCTGCGCACGCTGGCGGCCCGGGCCCGGGTGGCGGCCCTGTACCCCCCGTCGGCCACGCCCGCGCAGTGGGCTGCGCGCTTCGCTCGCGCCGCCGACGCCCCGCCGCAGCCCCACGCCGCGCCCGCGCACCCCGCCCCCGCCGCTGCGCCATCCGAGCCGACCAACGCCGCTGCGCCCGCTGACCAGGCCCAGCCGGCCGACCTGCCGCAGCCCGACGGCCCCGTCCACGAGCAGGGCGGGCCGCTGCGCGTCCTGATCCCCACCTGCCGGTTCTCGACGTACATCCGCCACGCCAGCGACGACCTGGCCAGCGCCCTGCGCTCCCTCGGCCACGCCGCCGGCACGCTGGTCGAGCCCGACGACCACACCCGCCTGAGCCCGCTGGCCTACCTGGAGGCCGTCGAGCAGGCCCGCCCCGACATGATCGTGCTGATCAACTACACCCGCGCCTCGATGCCCTCGCTGATGCCCGACGCGGTCCCCTTCGTCTGCTGGCTCCAGGACGCCATGCCGCACCTCTTCACTCCCGAGGCCGGGGCCGCGCAGGGGGAGCTGGACTTCGCCGTGGGCTACTGCTTCCCCGAGCTCTTCGCGCGCTTCGGCTGGCCGATCCAGCGCGCCATGGCCTCGGTCCTGGCCGTGTGCCCGCGCAAGTTCGACGCCCGCGCCCCCCACCCGCCCGAGCTGGCGGCGCGCCTGGCCTGCGACGTGGCCATGGTGACCCACCAGAGCGAGACCCCCGAGGCCCTGGTCCAGCGCGTCACCGAGGAGTCCGCCCAGGGGCCGCGCCAGGCCGGCGACGCCATCGCGCGCGTCCGCGACGCCGTGCACGGGGCCTTCGCCGCCGGGCACACCGACTGGTCCGGCGAGGCCATCGACGCCCTGACCGCCCGCGCCCTGGCCCCCATGGGCCCCGCCGTGGCCACACCCGAGACGATCGCCCGAGTGGCCCACACGCTGGCCCGCCCGCTGGCCGACCGGATCCTCCGCCACCAGTCCGCCGCGTGGGCCGCCTCCATCGCCAAGCGCCGGGGGTGGTCGTTCTGCCTGCACGGCCGCGGCTGGGACCGCCACCCGATCCTGGCCCCCTACGCGCGCGGCGAGCTGCCCCACGGCGACGCCCTGCGCACCAGCTACGCGGTGGCCAAGGCCCACCTCCACGCCGCCCCGGGCACGTACCTCCACCAGCGCGTCATCGAGTGCGCCCTGTCCGGCGGCCTGCCCCTGGTGCGGGCCACCGCCGCGTGCCTGCGCGAGGTGCTCGACCACGCCGTCTACGCCGCCGCGCTCACGCCGGGGCTGGAGCGGCTCGGCGCCCGCGACGGGGTCTACGAGCTCCCGCTGATCGACTCGCCCCACTGCGCCGCGGTGGTCGCCCAGGCCCAGCGCCTGGGCCTCTCGACGGCGCCGTGGGTCACCGACGGGCTCGTGCGCCTGCCCGAGGGCTTCGTAAGACGCTGCAAGGCCCACCCCGCCTGGGTGGCGCGCCAGCACCACGAGGCCTGGCTCATCGGCGACCTGGCGCAGTCCACCTTCGCCTCCGAGGCCCAGCTCGAAACGCTCCTGGAGGCCGCCGTCACCCGGCCGCAGCGTCGCGCGGCCATGTCCGCGGCCATGGCCGCGCGGGCCCACCGCTCGCTGACCATGCCAAGCCTGGCCGGGCGGGTGGTGCGCTTTGTGGGTCAGTCGCTCGACACCGGCGCCGCCGCAACGCAGGCGGGCTGAGTCAGGCGGCACGCTCGCTGCGCAGGGCGGCCCCAGCGGGGACGGCCACGCTGGGCACGTGGGCGCACAGGTCGGTCAGGAGCCGCTGGGCCAGGCGTGCCGTGTCCCGCCCGATCAGCCCCATGCCCACGCAGCGCTCCCACCAGGCCGCAAGAGCCCCGGCCCACTGGGGAGGTCGCGCGGGGCTCTCGAAGCGCGCCGCGCTGCGCAGGGCCAGGTTCACCGCGCGCCGGCCCATGTGCACCAGCAGCTGCTCATCGACGCGCGGCTCGGGCCGCACGCCGGCCAGCAACGCCGCCGCCTCGTCCAGCGCCACCGAGTCCGCCAGGATCGCCCGCCGCGTGGCGTAGCCCCAGGCCGCCTTGGTCAGCACCAGCCCCAGGCGGTCGGCCGAGGCGTCCACCCGCCCGCGCAGGCCCGCGCGCTCCGCCTGGGCGTAGGCGTCGGTGTAGCAGGCCCGCGTCGCGGCCAGCATCTGGCCCCAGGCGCCCGAGCGACTCCCGCTGCGCACCACGTACCGGCACACCTCGGCGCCGGCGTTGGCCCAGCCCAGGCCGCAGAGCCCCAGCCGGAGCAAATAGTCCGTGTCCTCCACGCGGTTGGGCACAGGCCCGGCCCCGTCGGCGCCGGGCAGCTGGGCGCGGAAGCCCACCCGCCGGGCCAGCGCCGTCGGCGTCACCACGCTGTGCACGGCCACGAACACGCTGCCCAGCAGGCAGTCGAGCCCCAGCCTGGCGCGCTGCGGCCGGACCCGGTCGAGCACCGCGCCGCGCTCGCTGACCAGCGCAAAGCCCCCGAACGCCCCGCACGGCCCGTCGCCGGACGCCCCGGCGTCGGCTGCCGCCACCAGCCGCTCGAGGCCCTCGGGCAGCAGCTCGTCGTCGGCGTCGAGGAACATCACCAGGTCGCCGCCGGCCAGCGACAGCCCGTGGGCGCGGGCGGCGCACACGCCCGCGTTGGCCTGCTGAACCAGCCGAACCCGGCTATCGCGTCGGGCCGCTGCGGCTGCCTCGCTGGGCCCGGCGTCGGTCGAGCCGTCATCGACGACGATCGCCTCCCAGTCCTCGAACGTCTGCCCCTGGAGCGACCCCAGCGCCGCTGCCACCGTCGCCTCCAGGTTGTACAGCGGCATCACCACGCTCACGCGGGGCGTGCGCGCACCGCCACGATGCAAGGGCCGTAGGCATTCCATAGCCCTGTTATCGGATCCCGCAGCCGTCAACTTCGCTCGATCTGCGCGCTTTGTCCCGAACCCCCGGCCAGGGCGCCAGGCTGAGCCAGCGCAGCGGCTCAGCGCCCCTCACCGCTCAACTGCGCGTGGGGGGTTCACCACTCGGCGGCCGCCCGCCGCATGAATACCCTCGTTGCGCAACAACGCCCAAAGAGCTTGCGGAGAAACGCACCATGAAACGCCTGCTGGTGATCCTGTTCCTGCTCGTGGCCCTGAGCATCTCGGCGGCGGTGGTCGCGGGCTTTGTGTTCATCGACTCGCTGGCCAAGCAGGCGATCGAGAGGGGCGGCACCGCGGCCCTGGGCGTCAAGACCACGCTCGGGTCGGCCGACGTGGGGGTCCTCTCGGGGCGCTTCGCTCTCTCGGGGCTCAACATCGACAACCCCCCGGGGTTCAAGGCCCCGGCGTTCTTCTCGCTGGGCTCGGGCGCGGTGGCGGTCTCGTACAGCACGCTCCAGGAGCCGACGGTGGTGCTGCCCGAGCTGACGCTCAGCACGATCCGCGTCTGGCTCGAACGGTCCAGCGGCGCGACCAACTACGGCGCCATCCTGGACAACCTCAAGAAGTTCCAGGGCACCCCGTCGGGGGGCTCGGGGGCTGGCGCTGGGTCCGGGTCCGGGTCGGGCTCGGAGACCAAGTTCGTCATCTCCGAGCTGGTCATCCGCGACGTGAGCGTGAGCATCGACATGGCCGGCTTCCCCGGCCCAGCGGGCGAGATCGTCAACAAGGCGGCGTCGCTGTCGATCCCGGTGGAGGAGATCCGGCTCCAGAACGTGGGTCAGACCGGCAGCGGCGTCGGCGGCACGGGCGTGACGATGGGCGAGCTGACCGGGATCGTGCTCCAGGCCGTGCTCGGGGCGGTGCAGGACAAGGCCGGCGGGGCGCTGCCGCCGTTCCTGACGCAGGACCTGGGGCTGGCGCTGTCGGGGCTCAGGTCGCTCAAGGACCTGGGCATCGAGTCGGTGGTGAAGATCGCCGACCCGGGGGCGCTCAAGGAGCTCGTCGAGGGGCAGCTGGGTCAGGCCGTTCAGGGGATCCAGGACGCGGCCGCTGGGGCGGCCAAGCAGGCGACCGAGGGCCTGGGCAACGCCGTCAAGGACGCCCTGCCCAAGGGCCTGCCGATCCCCGAGCTGCCCGTGCCCAAGCTCCCGGAGGC
>PNJV01000046.1 GCA_013822085.1 Isosphaera sp.
CGGCGGCGGCGGGCTGCGCCTCGGGCTCGGAGGCCAGGGCTGTGTTGAGCTCGGCGGCGTTCTCAAGCAGCGCCGGCGCGTTGCCCTCGAAGACGATCGTGCGCGCTGCGCCGCCCGCGCCACCCCCCGCCCCACCCCCCGCGCTATCCACCGCCCGGAGCGCCACGGCCTCGAGCACCGCGTCGCGCGTCTGATCGGGCAGCCAGGCCACCTGGAAGGGGCTGTTGCCCTCGACGGCGCCGCTGGCGTCGTTGTAGATCGCCTCGCCGGGCCTGGTCAGGAGCCTGGGCGCGGTGTTGTCATCGCCCATGATCAGCACGGCGTCGGCCTCGGAGCACTGGAGCGCGATCCGGACGGCCATCTGGCCCATCGTGGCCCGGGCCAGCGAGTAGGCCCCGCCGAGCGTCTGGCTGCCCAGCACCGCGTGCATGCCGAAGGCTCGCCCCTGCCTGACGAGCCTGTCCAGGAGCAGGCCCGCCTCCTGGGCCAGGCGGTCGTCCTCGACGAAGAGCTCCTGGAACTCGTCGATCACAAGCAGCACGCGCGGCATCGGCTGGTCGGGCGCCGCGCGGCGGTAGCCCGCCAGGTCCTGAACGCCCGCGGCGCGGTAGAGCTCGCCGCGGCGGCGCAGCTCCTCGTCCAGCCCGCGCAGCACCGAGACGCCGAACTCGCGCTCGCTCTCGATGGCCACCACGCGCACGTGCGGGAGCCCGCCGCCGGCGTACGCCTTGAACTCCACGCCCTTCTTGAAGTCCACCAGGTACAGCTCCACCTGGTCGGGGGCGTACCAGGCGAGGCACCCGGTGATCATCACGTGCAGCAGCGTGGACTTGCCCGAGCCGGTGCGGCCGGCGATGAGCGCGTGCTGGGCCGTGCCGCGCCCCAGCGTCATGTGCAGCAGGCGCGTCGCCCCGGCCCGGCCCAGGGGCACACGCAGCTCGCCGTCGCTCTTGAGCGACCACCACCGCTCCGGGCCCGGCGCGACGGTCTCGAACGGCACGCGCACGCGCCCCGCCTGGCCGGCCCGCTCGCCCGCGGCGCGAACGATCGCGTTGAACGCCTCGCCCTCCGGCGGGCGCTCGAGCTCGGCCGCGGCGCCCGCCAGCTCCGGGGCGTCCACGCGCATGGAGCCGGCGCCGTCGGGGTCGCGCTTCCACACCACGCGCACCGCCCCGCGCCGCAGGTCCGCCGCCGTCAGCCCCGCCGGGACGGCGACGCGCGTGTCCTGGGCGATCATCGTGTACACCCCGCAGCGCGGGCCGCTGGTCACCACGCTGGCTAGGCGCTTGCACGACGCCTCCGTGAAGCCCGCGGGGAAGTCGGCCACCACCAGGAAGCGGTACGGCTCGGCGATCTCGCCGGCGGCCTTGTTGTACGCCTCCATCGTGGCGAACTGGTTGCGCAGGTACTTCTGGATCACCTGCTCCATGTGCTCGGTCAGGTCCGTGAGCTTCTGCTCGATGTGCCGCGGCTCGGTCCAGATCCGGTCGCTCACCAGCAGCTCGCTGTAGTCGGCCAGGTGCATGAACCCCGCGAACGACTGCCCGAGCCCGACGGGGTCGAAGAGCGCAAATCGCACCGTCCCCGGCGGGAAGGCCGTGAGCACCCGCAGCATCGCCCCGCGCAGGCCCTCCAGCGCCGCCTCGCGCGCCCCGTCCACGGCCGACCCCTTGCCCGCGCCCGCGTACTGGATCAGCAGCGACGCGTGGTCGGGCAGTTCCAGCCCCACCGGCGCCGTCAGGCTCACCGCGTCGCCGGGGGCGCCCTGCCCCAGGCCGTGGCTGCCCAGCGGGACTTTGCCGATGCGCACCAGCGCCGGCGGGCTCTGCGGCACGCTCCAATCACGCCCCGGGCCCGCCGCCGGCTGGGCCCCGGACCAGTCCACGCTCTCCCACGCCGGGCACGACAGCTCGGCCAGATGCTCGGCCTGGGCGATCACCGCGCCCGACGCGTCCCGGGCCTGGGCCCACTCCCGCTCAGACTCGGCGGTCTGGGCGTCCAGCGCCTGGCGGGCGCGCAGGATCGCGTCGTCGTGCTCGTGCGCGGCGCGGGCGAGCTCGCGCGACCGGGCGTCATCGGCCTCGGCCAGGCGCTCGGCCAGGCGCGACTCGATGCGCTGGCGGCGCTGCTCCCGCTCCGACTCCGTGGCGCTGACCGCGGCGGAACGCTGGGCCTCGATCTCCAGCATCGCCTTCTGCCGACGCCGCAGGGCCGAGTCGCGCGCAGCGGCGCTCAGCTCGGCGGCCTTCTCGCCGGCGCGGATGTGGGTCAGGGTCGCCTGTTCGATCCGCTTGGCCAGGCGTGCCTCGGCCTGCGTCGCGGCGCGCTCGATCAGCGCGGCGACCTCCGCGAGCAGCGCCACGCCCCGCTGGAGGCGCCCCGCGGCCCGCCGACGCGCGCCGCGGCCGATCCCCCACAGCCCCGCCGCTGCCAGCACCGACGCGCCGAGCCCCGCGCCGGCCGCCGACGCCGTCGCGGCGTCACCGCGGCCCATGAACCACCCCCCCACGCCCGCCGCCAGGCCCACGCACGCGGCGATCGTGGCCCCGGGCAGCGCGCGCGTCGCCCGCGCCAGGACCGCGCGCTCGAGCGCCGCTGCCTCAGCCGCGGCTTGGCCCGTCCGCTGCGCCAGGGCGGTCAGCACGGCCTCAAGATCGTCCGGGCCCGCCTGAGCGGGACCCTCGGCATGCCCGTCGGCGTTGGCGGGCTCGGGGGGTTCGGGGGGTTCGGGGGGCGCCCCAGCCTTGCGCTGCGCGGGCCCATCGCTCGGACCGACCGCGCGGGCAACGCCGGCGCCCTGGGCCGCGACCGCCAGCCGCTGACGCACGAGCGCCAGCTCCGCCCGCGCTGCGCGCACGATCTCGGCCGACTGGGCGTGCTGCTGCCTGGCCCTGGACCGCTCGGTGTCCAGCACCGTGTCGGCCATCCAGGACTCGTCGCCGACGTGCTTGCGCACGGCGTTGCGCTCGGACTCGAAGCGCTCCTCGGCGGCGGCGCGGCTGCTCTCGGTGGCGCGTCCGGCCAGGGCCGCGCGCTGGCGGGCCCACACAGCCAGGGCCTCGGACTCGTCGGCGTGCTCCCGGCGGGCCTGGCGGGTTGCGCGGGCGTGCTCGCCCTCGGCGGCCTCGGTCGCGGCCCGCAGCGCGGCCCGTGCGCGCAGCTCCACGTCGGCGTGCGCAGCTCGCGAGGCGCGCAGCAGCTCGCCCTGCTGCGCCGCGGTGCGCACCAGCCGCGCCGCCGACTCCCGCACCCCACGCATGATCGGCCCGTCGGTCATGAGCCCTCCGCCCCCGCCCGGTTCGATTGTTCCCGCCCCGCTGCGCCCCATCGCCCCTCACCGTTCGGGTTCGCACTCCCGCCGGGCCTGCGCAAACGCCTCGCTCAGACGCCCGATGGCCCCCATCGCTGCGCGCAGGCGCGCGTCGAGCTCCTCGATGTACCGCCCGTGGAAGTCGGCCCGTCGCTGGTCGTCCCAGCCCTCCAGCGAGCGCTCCCACTGCGCCATGAGCGCCTTGTGCGCGTCCTTGAGCTTGGCCTGCCCCGAGTTCATGCTCATGACGCATCCCCATCCGCCGCTGCGCCCCCGGCGTGGTGTTCCCGGTCAGGGCCGCCGTCGCCCGGGCCGAGCTGGCACTCCCGCCCGTCGGGCCCGAGGACCGCGACGACGCCGCCGGACTGCCACACGATCGTGTGCCCGGGCACGACGCCCGCAAGGGCCCACAGGTCCGGACGCCGCCGGGCGAGCTCGGCTGCGCCCAGGCCGACAAAGCCCGGGAAGCCGCCCGCGTCGGCCACCGGGCCGATGTACCACCCGCTGTCGCCCGCCGCCGGCGCGACGCGGTGGAGGAACACGTCGCGCCCGTCCAGGCACCCCGCGGCGTAGACGATCTTGTCGCCCGGAGCGGGCGGCTGGCCGACCAGCCCCAGGCCCGCCAGCGTCCGGGCGCATCTCGCCGCGTCGCTGCGCCGAGCTTGGAGCGCGCCGTCGCTGTCGCTCGGCCCGCCATGCGCAGCCGGTGGGCGGCCGGCGTGCCCGGTGAGGTGTTGAGCGCCCCGACGCGCCCCCGCCCCATCAGCCGCACGCAGGGCGACGCCCGCGCGCACCGCTGGGCCGGGCACCCTCCGGACCAGCCGCGCCCAGGGGCTGGGCGGGGGGTCCGCTGCGCTGGTGCCGTCGGCGGGCGGCACGCCGATCGGCTCGCGGGGCTCCTGGGCAGGCTCGGTGGCTGCCCCGGACGCCGCTGGCACAGCCTCGGCCGCGCTGCGCATGGCCGGGCCCGCCTCAGCCGGGCCGGGCGCGGGGTGCTCGCCATCAAGGGGCCGGCTCTCGGGCACGGCGATGCGCTGGTAGCCCTCGACCGCCTCGACCATCCGCCGCAGCTGCTCGCACGCGTGCGGGAGCTCTTGCTGGAGCACCTCGGCCAGGGCTGTGACAGCCCCGCGGTACATCTCGTGCTGGCGCTCCAGCTCGACGGCCCAGGCGCGGACGAGCTTGACCTTCTGGCGGGCCGTTTCCAGGTCGCTCTTGGCGGTCTCCAGCGCCCGGCGCTCGTCGACGACGCTGGCGTGCTCGGTCAGGGCGCTGCCCTCCTTGCGCACCAGCGCGCTGCGGGCGCGGGCGACGTCCTCCGAGAGCCTCGACGTGCGCGCCAGCCAGTACGGCCCCAGCTGGCGCGTCATGCGTGACACGCCGCGCTGCGCGTCGGCCTCGACCTCGGTCAGGGCGCCCACGGCCTGCTCGATGAACCGCTCGATGGCCGCCTTGAGCCGCAGCAGGGCCTCTGTGGATCGGAGGTTGGCGCCCTCGGGCATCGCGGCTCCTTCGGCCCCGCCGCTGCGCGGGGCTCAAACTCGTGCGGGTGGCCTGGGCGCAGCGCGGTTGTGTGCTCGAGCGCCGCTGGCTGGGCGCGGCGGCGGCTGGGCGCGGTGTGAGCGCCCGGGCTCAGCGCTGGTTGAGGTATTCCTCGATCTTCTCGGCCTTCTTGATCAGCACCGGGATGTGCTCGCCGGCGGCGTCGGTGAAGCGGGCCAGCACGCGCATGGTCTGCTCGAACTGCTCCGTGAACTTGACCTGCTCCTGATCGCGCCAGGTCTGGCCCAGCGTCGAGACGCGCGACGAGAGCGCCGCCATCTGCTGGCGGAGCCCCTCGGTGAACCGCTTGAGCTCACCGGCGAACCGCCGAAGCTCGGCCGGATCGACGACCGCCTTGGACATGCGACCCTCCAGGTCTTGGTGGCACACGACGGGCCGGGGGTCGGCCCGCCCAAGATTCCCCGTACGGAGCACGGCCGGCCGCGGTTCCGTCTATCGCCCGACCGGGGCCGACCGGCCCGCGGCGCAGCCACGCGGCTGACCGGCCCGCGGCGCAGAAAAACGCCCGGCGCAAAGACCGGGCGTCAGTGGTCACAGCTGGGCTCGAACCAGCAACCTCAGTCGTGTGAGGACTGCGCTCTAGCCGATTGAGCTATGCGACCTCGTGGAAAATATAGCCCCGACGCCCGCGGCTGTCCTTTTAGCCGCCGTACCAGAGCGGGCCATCGACCCCGACGGGCACCCCCAGGCCGACCCACAGCAGCAGGAAGAGCGTCCAGGCGACGAGGAAGACCAGCGAATAGGGGACCATGAGCGTGAACATCGTGCCCAGGCCCGAGCGCGGGGCGTAGCGCTGGACCACCGCCAGGATGATGACCATGTAAGAGTTGAGCGGGGTGATGATGTTGGTGACGCTGTCGCCGACGCGGTAGCTGGTCTGGGTCAGCTCCGGGGAGATGCCCAGGAGCATCATCATCGGCACCAGCACCGGCGCCAGGATGGTGTACTTGGCCGAGAGCGAGCCCATGAGCAGGTTGACCAGGGCTGTGGCGGCGACGATGGCGATGAGCAGCCCCCACCAGGGCAGGCCGGAGGCGGCCAGGCCCTTGGCCCCGAGCATGGCCAGCATCTGGGCCAGCTGCGAGTGCGTGAACCACTCGACAAACTGGGCCGCAAAGAAGGACATGACGATGATCGGGCCCATGTCGGACATGGTGGCGTAGAGGATCTTGACCACGTCGCGCTCGCCGCGAACCACGCCGGTGGCGGCCCCGTAGACGATCCCGGGCACAGCGAAGACGGCCAGCAGGATCGGGACGATCCCCGCGGTCCAGCGGTCCACCGGGGCCACCCCACCGGTGCGGGAGGGGGCGCTGGGGCCCTTGCCCCAGAGCGGCCAGCCCTCAACAAAGACCGCGGCGGCGATCAGGCCGAGCACCACCACCAGCGCCACGGTCGCAAACGCCAGGCCGCGCACCTCGCCGGGCGAGAGCGCCTCGAGCCGGGCTCCGGTGCCGTCTCGGCGTGGGCCGCCCTCGTCCTGGCTCTTGGCGGCCAGCCGAGGCTCGACGACCCGGTCGGTCACGAACCACCCCAGGAGCGTGATCAGCGGGGCCGAGCCGAGCAGGAAGTAGTACGACGAGATCGGGTTGACGGTGTAGCCGGGCTCGACGGTGCCGGCAGCGGCAGCGGTCAGGTTGGCCACCACCGGGTCGATGGTGGTCGGGAAGAGGTTCGCAGAGAAGCCCCCCGACACCCCCGCAAACGCCGCAGCGATCCCGACCACCGGCGAGCGTCCGTAGGCCATGTACAACGCCGCGGCCAGGGGCGGGAGCACGATGTACCCCGCGTCGCTGGCCGCCGAGCTTGCGATCCCCAGCAGCACGATCATCGGCGTGAGCATCCGGCCCGGCACCAGCGGGGCCGTCACGCGCAGGATGGCGCCGATCAGCCCCGTCCGCTCGGCGAGCCCCACCCCGAGGATCCCGGCCAGCACCACGCCCAGGGGCGGGAAATTGATGAAGTTCCACACCATGCGCGAGATGGCGTAGTAGAGCCCGTCGGGGGTGAGCAGGCTGTTGACGCGGATCGTCACCGGGCGGGTGAGGCGCTCGGTCAGGGGCTTGCCCGTGGCCGCGTCGATCGCCGGCGCGCCGTCCGGGGTGCGCACCGGCACATCGACGGTCTCGGTCTTGGTGATCAGCTCGAGCGTGGGCCGTGCGCCAGCCTGGCCCGCGGGCGCCTCGACGCGGCGCGGCTCCAGGACCGTCACCGACCACCCCGCCACCGCCCCGACGTGCGACACCGCCATCACCAGCAGCGCCAGAACCAGGAAGAGCGTCGGCGGCGAGGGCAGCCGGTTGCCGAGTCGTTCCAGACGGTCCATCCATCCCGATCCGACCTTTTCTGCCGGATCCACGGCGGGCGGGGATGGGGGGTGGGCTGGGGGGTGGGCTGGGGGGTGGGCTGGGGAAGAGGGCGAGGGGCCCTGGTGGGGAGAAGGCTGGGTGCTCACGGAAGCCCTTTCTCAGCGTGGTGTGCCGACTGCCGGCGGACAACGCGCACGCTACCAAGCCCCGCCCCAGAGGGCAAGCCGACCCGCCCAGCCGTCAGGCCAACGTCCGCGTCGGTCCCGCGTGCGCAGCCGACGCTGGCGCCGCGTGCGCAGCCTGGGAAACGCCCGCCGAAGATCGGGGCGGCCCTGGCGCCGATGGTCGGGAAGAGTCCGGGGCCCGATCCCGTCAGCGCGTCAGAACGTATGGACGTGGTCGCCCAGTCGGTCGAAGGAGTGCCTATCGGTGGCGTTCCCCCGGCTCACGCCGGCCCAGCCGGGCGATACGGTTGACCCAAGGGCACAGCGCCCGCGACCGGCAGCCCCCGCTGCACGCGGCGCTGGCGGGGGGCACAGGAGGCCGGGCATGGCTGCGACAGCTTCGACGATGCTGGAACTGGGCACGCGGGCGCCGGGCTTTACGCTCCCGGACACCACGCGGCGGGGCGCGGTCGTGTCGCTGGCGGACCTGGCCGGGTCGCGCGCCCTGCTGGTCATGTTCCTGTGCAACCACTGCCCGTTCGTCAAGCACGTGCGGGGCGAGCTGGCCCGGCTGGGGCGCGACTACCAGCCGCGCGGCGTGGCCGTGGTGGCCATCAGCTCCAACGACCCCGAGGCGTACCCGGACGACTCGCCCGAGAAGATGACCGCCGAGGCGGGCGACGCCGGCTACACGTTCCCGTACCTCTTCGACGCCACGCAGGAGGTGGCCAAGGCGTACCGGGCCGCGTGCACGCCGGACTTTTTCGTCTTCGACGGTGCGCAGGGCCTGGTCTACCGCGGCCAGCTGGACGACTCGCGGCCGTCGACGCGGTCGTTCCAGGGGACGCCGACGCCGGTCACCGGGGCGGACGTGCGCGCCGCGTTGGACGCCGTGCTGGCCGGCCGGGCTGTGCCCCAGCCGCAGAAGCCCTCGATCGGGTGCAACATCAAGTGGAGACCGGGCAACGCGCCCGGGTACGCCCGATGAAGGTCCCGATCCAGCCACTCGGGGGTGCCCGCGGCGGGGCGGTCCCCAGCTATCACTATCACTTCTTCCACCCGACGCTGCTGGTCTACTGCTTCGTGACCACGCTGGTGGCCATCGGCGCGTTCATCAGCCAGAACAACCTGCTGTTCTGGCTCTTTGCCATGGCCCTTGCGATGCTGGTGGTCTCGGGGGTGATCTCGGGGCCGATGATGACCGGCCTGCGCGTTGAGCGGCTGGCGGTGGCGCCGGTGCGCGCCGGCGAGCCGCTGGTGGTCCGGTACGTGATGCGGAACACCAACCGGTGGATCCCGACCTTTGCGCTGCGCGTGGCCGAGGAGCCCGCGCCGGCCCGCGGGGGTCCGGCGGAGAGGGCCTCGCCCCTTGCGCACCAGCTCCAGGCGATGGTCTCGTACGTGGGCGCGCAGGGCGTGGTGAGCTTCGAGGCCCGGTCCGGGACGACCCAGCGCGGGGCCGTGCGGCTCTCGACGCTGTGGGTCACGACGACGTTCCCGTTCGGGATCATCAAGAAATCGCTGCGTTACACGATGCCCGCCGCTGCGGTGGTCCGGCCCGTGCCGGGGCCGGCGCTGCGCAGCGAGGCGCTCGGGTTCTCGCCGCGGCCGAGCGCCGAGCCGGCCGCCGGCATGGCCAACGCGCGCGGCGACGATTTTTATTCGGTGCGCGAGTACGCCCCGGGCGACAGCCCGCGGCTGATCTCCTGGCGCGCCTCGGCCCGGGCCCAGGACCTGCGGGTGCGGCAGTACGCCCAGAGCGGACTTGGGCGCGTGCTTGTTGTTCTCTGGCTGGGGGGCGGCGCGGCGGCCGGCCGACGTGGAGTGGGCGGTGTCGTGCGCCGCGGGGCTGGTCGAGCGGGCTGCGCGGCGCGGCGTGCCGGTGGGGCTTGCGATCCCGTCGGCGGGGATCGTGCGGGCGCCCGGGGCGCGGGCGGGCGTTGCCGCTGCGTGCCTGGACGCCCTGGCGACGGTGCTCCCGCCGGAGCCGGGGGCGGGCCCGGGCCAGCGCGGCGCGAAGGCGCCGGCGTGGAGGCTCCTGGGCGCAGGCCGGGGCGACACAGCCGTGGTCGTCACGCCGGGGGAACTGGGCGACGCCCTGCTGGGGGCCCCGCCCGGGGCAACCGTGGCGCGGGCGCCCGGTGACGCCTCGGCGGGGGCCGCGGCGTGAGCCACTGGCGCTCCAACCAGAGCCACCTGGCGCTGCGCCGGCTGACGCTGGCGTGCGTGCTGCTTGCCATCGCGGCGTTCATCGTCGTCCAGGGCAGGTACGAGCTGCTGCTGGTAATGGCGGCGGTGCTGGGGGCCTCGTGGGCGGCGGCTGGGAGCAGCCCCCCGCCGAGGATGGTGATGAACTGGCTGGTGCTGGGCGCGGGGCTGTTCGTGCTCTCGCGCATCGTCAACAACCTGCAGGACATGATCGTGGAGCTGACGCAGTTCCTGGTGATCGTGGCCATGATCAAGCTCTTCGACCGGCGGCGGGTGCACGACGAGTCGCAGCTGCTGACGCTCTCGGTGTTCATCGTCATCGGCGTGGTGCTCATGAGCAGCACGCTGGGGCTTGGCGCGATCCTGGTGGCGTACACGCCCCTGGCGATCTGGGCGGTGGTCCAGATGCAGATCACCGCGTGCCAGGAGCGGCAGGCGGACATCGACGCCGCGGTGGAGGGCACGGCCCTGGGCGCCGCGGGCATGAGCCGGCGCGCTCGGCGCGACCTGCGCCTGACAGCGGCGGTGGGGATCGTGGCCAGCCTGGGGCTGGCGCTGGGCGCGTTCGTGGCGGTCCCGCGCAGCCTGCTGGCGGCCGGCCAGAGCCGCGGCATCTTCGGGCGCACCACCCAGCCCGTGACCGGGTTCACCGAGAACCTGGAGCTGGGCGGCGGCGGGCTGATCTCGCAGGACACGGCGCCCATCGGCGAGGTGACGCTCCTGGACGACCGGGGCCGGGCCACCAGCGCGCTCCAGACAGTGCTGTACCTGCGCGGCGCGGTGATGCCCACCTACGAGTACCAGAGCGCCGTGTCGCGGGCGACGTGGCGTCCCGACCAGCTGGTCAAGCCCGTGCGGCACACGCCGGTCCCCACCGAGGAGGTCTCGCTCCAGGGCAGGGGCGACTCGCCCGGCTCGCTGGCGACGCGCTACCGGGTGCTGCTCCACTCGGCCGAGCAGGGCCGCCAGGTGCTCTTCACGCTGTGGCGGCCGGTCTGGATCTCGCTCGAGCGGGCCGACGTGCTGGAGTTTGCCCACGAGACGGGCATCGCCACCGTGGCCAGGGGCCGCGGCCGCGTGTCGTACGCGGCGGCCTCGACGATCGACTACCGGGCCGGCGCATCGGGGGCCCAGCCGAGCCCCGCGACCGAGCCGGGCCAGGGGGCCGAGCCGGACCGGGTGGAGCGCGCAAACCTCTTGGAGGCCGGGCCGGGGTCGATCCCCAAGGAGGTCAAGGCCTACGCGCTCAGGGTGCTGCGCGAGTCCGGCGAGGACGCGGCGCGCGCGCTGGCCGACGACGGCGCCGACCTGAACTACGACACGCTCACGCGCGACGACGTGCGGCGGATCGTGGGCATCTTCTCGGCGCACCTGCGCGGGCGCTTCGAGTACACGCTGGACATCGAGGCCCCGCCCGAGCAGAGCGACCCGATCGACTACTTCCTCAACGTCTCCCAGCAGGGCCACTGCGAGTACTTCGCCAGCGCCTTCACGGCGATGTGCCAGTCGCTGCGGATCCCGTCGCGGGTCGTGACCGGCTACGCGGTGGGCGAGTTCAACGCGCTGGCCGGCTCGTACGTGATCAGGCAGTCCGACGCGCACGCCTGGAGCGAGGTGGAGATCAACCGGGGCGTGTGGGAGACGTTCGACCCGACGCCGCAGTCGGACGTGCCCTATGCGCGGCGGGGCTCTGGCGGGCTGTGGGCCATGCTCACCCAGTTGCACCAGGCGCTGGAGTTCACGTGGATCCGCAACGTGGTCTCGTACGACTCGGACTGGTCATCGCCCGGGGGCACGGCGGCGGGCAAGGCGCTGCGGTCGCTCTCGGACCGCGTCAAGGGCCTGACGGACCGGGCCGGGGAGCTGGCGGCGTACCTGCCCAGGGAGGGCTTTGCGCGGGCGCTGTCGATCGGCGCGCTGCTGGTGGGCGTCGGCAGCGTGCTGATCGTGATGGTCCAGGGCGGCCTGCACGCCTGGCGCAGGGTGCGCGCGTTGCTGGCCCCGGGCGCCCGAAGCGCCGGGGCGACGCCCGAGCGTCCCGAGGCGGCCTTCTACCGCGCGATGCTCGCGCAGCTCCGTCGGGCCGGGCTGGGCAAGCCGGCCCACATCCCGCCCGGCGAGCACGCCCGGGCGCTGGCGCAGCGCTGGCCCGAGGTCGCGGGGCTCGTTGGCGAGCTGACGGGGCGCTATTACGCCATCGCCTTTGCGGGCGCTGCCCCCGAGGAGGGGCACGAGGCCTGGACGCGCCAGCGCCTCGAACAACTGCGACGGACGCTGGACCACGCGCGGCGCGCAGCTCGCGCGGGCGCGGGCGGCGCGCCCATGACGACCGGGGCGTAGGGCTGGGCGGTCGGTGGCCGCCGGGGCGGCCGTGCGCGCCGATGTGCGCTGCGCGGGCCGGGAGGTGGGGGATGGGGGTAAGGGGTGGGGGCGAGGGCGATAAGCCGGCCGATCCGCGCCACGACCGCGCCATGTTCCGCTGGCGGGGCCTGGCGAGCGGTGGCGTCGTTGGGCCAAGGCGGGCGGGTTCCGATGAAGGCTGTGCGTCCGGTGGGCGCCGCACCCTGCGCCCCGAGCCGTCCTGCGCGGCGGGGGGTGGCGTCGCCCCACGGAGCAACGAGAGAACCGATATGCCCGCCAACCGCTCCAGGACCGAGAACTGGGTGTCGAGTCTGCAGCAGATCCTCGAACGCCGCGGCGCGGTGGAGTTCACGCTGCGCGCCGGGGCCGACCTTCGGCCCGAGCCCGGGCGCGACGACCTGGTGTGGCGCGTGCGGCTGCTCGGGATGGACGGGTCGCGGCTGATCGTCGGTGCGCCCGGGGCGGGGGGGCGCGGCGTGGGGCTGGCGGCGGGCACGCCCGTGGTGGCGTCGTACTGCGTGGGGCAGAACCGCTGGATCTTCAGCACCGAGGTGGAGCGGAGCGTGGTGCTGGCCACGCAGGAGACGGCCCTGCGGCTGGCGATGCCGCGCGGCGTGTCGCGCTGCGCGCGCCGGCACTGCCCGCGCCTGGCCACGGCGGGGTTCTCGCTGCCGGCCCTCTCGTGCTGGCCGGTGAGCGACCCGATCTCGGTGCGCGGCGCCGAGATCGCCAACCGTGCGCTGATCGAGTCCAGGCTCCACGGCGGGGGCTCGCTCGCCGTGGGGGGGGTGCCAGGCCCGGCGGCCGTGCGCCCCGCCGGGGCGCGCGGTTTGGGCGCCGGCGACGCGGGGCCGAGGATCCCCGACGAGGCCCTGCTCCCGAGCGTCGGGCCGGGGTCGGAGTGCCGGCTCCAGAACGTCTCGTGCGGCGGGCTCGGCCTGCTGATCCCCGGGGACGCCGCTGGGGCGATCGAGCGCGCCGCGTTCACCTGGGCCAGGCTGCCGATCGAGCCGATGTGCGACGTGCCGCTGGGGCTGACGCTGCGCCGCGTGCACACGCACGCCGAGCCCGACGGCCAGGTCTACGCCGGGTTCGCTTACGAGTTTGCCTTCCACCCCGAGCACCAGGCGTTCGTGGCCTCGACGGTGGCGGGGCTGATCGGGGCGCTCGAGCGCGCGGCGCTGGCGGGCCGGGCGGGCGACGCGGCCCGGCGGGCGGCCTGAGCTATGCTGGCGCGATGACGCCCGGACCACACCCCGCCGATTCGATGCTCGCCTCGGTCACGCTGGACGTTCTGGACATCGCCAGGGCCGCGGAGTTTTACCGGTTGCTGGCGGGCTTCGAGGTGGTCCGCCGGGAGCGGCAGGGCCTGATCCACCCCGAGGTGCACCTGATGAGCCCGCGCTACCCGGGCTTCGGCCTGGTGCTGCGCGAGATGTTCGGCGTGCGGGTGGCCGGGTCTCGGCCCGGCGGCATGCTCAGGCTGGCTTTTTACGACCCGGACCCCGCCCGGCGTGTGCCGGAGCTGACGCCGCACGTGCGCTGGGTGTGGGAGAAGCAGGCCCCCGGTCCCGAGGGGTACCCGTACCTGCGCATGACCGACCCAGACGGGTACGAGATCGAGCTCTACAGCGAGCGTGCCAGCACAGCGACCTGAGCGGCCCTGGCGGGCGGGTGCGAGCCCGCTCGGGGTGCGATCGGGCCGCGCGGTCTTTACTCAATCTTCGTGGCCGGCCTATGGTCGGGGCTCGCGGGCGTGCCAGCGCACTTGGCAACGGTGCCCGCCAAGCCGGACCCGACCGTGGCCTTGCACCGACCGCCCAGAGCGCATGCCGCGACCCACACGACCCATCTCGGACCAACCACAACGCTCTGAGGGACCGCGGGCATCACACGCATGTGTGAGCCGCCCGGCGGCCGGAGGGACCTACGCATGCTCCCCGTGCTGGCGGTAGAGGCGCTGTCGATCGTGATCGGGGCCGGCGCCGGGCTGGTCGTGTTCCCGGCCCTGACGTACCTGCTGATGCGGCAGCTGATGGGGGTGTCGCTGGAGAGATCGCGCCAGGAGGCGGAGCAGATCCGCGCGCGAGCGCAGGCCGACGCGCAGTCGGAGACCCGGCGGGCCGAGCTGGAGGCCGAGAAGGCGGCGCTGAGCCGCAAGGAGCAGGCCGAGCGCGAGCTGGCCGGCAAACGCGACGAGCTGCGCGAGACCGAGCGGCGGCTGCAAAAACGCGAGGACCTCCTCGACCAGAAGCTCCAGAGGCTGACCGACAAGGAGTCGGAGCTGGAGCGTGCCGCGGCGGGGTACAGGCAGCGCGAGCAGGCGGTGGCCCAGGCCCAGGCCCAGCTGGAGGGGACGCTGGCCGAGCAGCGCGAGCGTCTGACGCAGATCGCCGGCATGAGCGCCGAGCAGGCCCGCGAGACGCTGATCCAGCGCGTCGAGCAGGAGGCCCGCGCCGACATGGCCAAGGCGACCAGGCGCATCATCGACGAGGCGGAGGGCCACGCCAAGGAGCGGGCGCGCGAGATCACGCTCATGGCCGTGCAGCGCTACGCCGCCGAGCACACGGCCGAGTCCACCGTGCGGGCCGTGCCCATCCCCAGCGACGACATGAAGGGCCGCATCATCGGGCGCGAGGGCCGGAACATCCGCGCCATCGAGAAGGCCACCGGCGCCGACATCATCGTCGACGACACGCCCGGGGTCATCGTCGTCTCGTGCTTCGACAAGGTCCGCCAGGCCGTGGCGGTCGAGTCCCTCCAGCGGCTGATCGCCGACGGGCGCATGCACCCCTCGCGGATCGAGGAGGTCGTGGAGAAGGTGCGGTCGGAGATCGAGGAGCGCGTCGTGCGCTCGGGCAAGGAGGCCGTGACCGAGACCAACCTGCGCGGGCTGCACCCCAAGATGGTCGAGGCCATGGGCAAGCTGGCCTACCGGACCTCGTACGGCCAGAACGTGCTGCGGCACTCGGTCGAGGTCGCGTTCTTGTGCCAGATCATCGCCGACCAGCTCGGGCTCGACGCGGCTCTGGCCCGGCGCTGCGGCTTCCTGCACGACATCGGCAAGGCCATGGACCACGAGGTCGAGGGCACGCACCCCAAGATCGGGTACGACTTTGCCAAGCAGTTCGGCGAGCGCGAGCCGGTGCTCAACGCCATCCTGGGCCACCACGGCGACGTGCCCGCTACGTCCTTCTACACGCCGATCGTCATGGCCGCCGACGCCGTCTCCTCGGCCCGCCCCGGCGCCCGCCGAGAGTCCTTGGAGAAGTACATCCAGCGGCTCGAACAGCTCCAGGACATCGCCAAGGGCTACCCCGGCGTCACCGAGGCCCACGCCATCCAGGCCGGCCGTGAGGTGCGGGTGATGGTCGACGCCCGACGCATCAGCGACGACGAGGCCGTGACCATGGCCCAGTCCATCGCCAAGCGCGTCAGTGAGGAGATGACCTTCCCCGGCGAGATCCGCGTGACGGTGCTGCGCGAGACGCGCGCGGTCGAATTCGCGCGATGATCACACACCGGCGGCGCGGCGCTTTCTATACTTGGGGCTATGCGTACCACCTGGGCGAGCCGCCTGTTCCCCGCCGCGTGTGTCTCGCTCGCTGTGTGCGGCGTGCTGGCCTCGGCGATCGTGTCAACGCCGATGGTCGCCGCGGTGGGCTCGGCGGCCCAGGGGCACCCCGACTCGCACCACCCGACAAGGGCCGGCCGCGTGCTCCCAGAGATCGAGCGATACCTCGACGCGCGGGCCGCTGAAGCGGAGCAGATCCCCTCCGAGCGCCGCGCGCTCCTGGACGAGATCGCCGCGGACATCCGCACCCGCCTGAGCGCAGGCCAGGGGGTGTCGCTGCTGTTCGTGTGCACGCACAACTCGCGCCGCAGCCACATCTCGCAGGTGTGGGCCGCGGCGGCGGCGGCGCGGGAGGGCCTGGGCTCGGTGCGCACCTATTCCGGTGGCACGGAGTCCACGGCGTTCAACCCGCGGGCGGTGGCGGCGCTCCAGCGTGCCGGCCTGCGGATCGAGAAGACCACCGACGACCAGAACCCGGTCTACCACGTGCGGTACACCGAGCACGCCCCCCCGCTGACGTGCTTCTCCAAGCCGTTCTCGGCGGCCCCGAACCCGACCGCCGGGCACATCGCCGTCATGGTGTGCAGCGAGGCCGACGAGGCCTGCCCCGTGGTCCCCGGCGCCGCGGCGCGCTACTCGCTGCCGTACGCCGACCCCAAGCGCTCCGACGGCACGCCGCAAGAGACCGCCGCCTACGACGAGCGCTGCGCCCAGATCGCCCGGGAGCAGGCGTACCTGTGGTCTCGCGCCGCGGCGCACCAGTAGCACCGCCCGGGCGCTGGGCCCGGGCGGTTCACACACCCGTGGTGTGACTGCCCTGGTCGGGCTTTCCTAGTTAGGCTGCCCCGGTCGCTCGGTGCGCGTGGCGCGGGTCAGAGCTTGAACCTGCCCACCAGGGTCTGG
>PNJV01000047.1 GCA_013822085.1 Isosphaera sp.
CCCGACGCGCAACAGGCCCACGCGCCAGGCGGCGGGCCGCTGGCACCTGATCGAGCGGGGGGCCGGGGGGGCCGGGCGGGGCGGGCGGGGCCGGGTGGTGGAGCGGGCAGTGCTGGCCGGCTCTAGAATCGTGTGCGTACGCGGCGTGCGACCCACGCTGGAACATCGCGCGGCAAGAACAGGCCGCGACCGAGCTTGCGAACCCTGATCAAGGAGCCGATCCGATGACAACCACACTCACACCGACCACGCCGGGCCCTGCGCAGGAGCAGGACGCGCCGCTGCGTCTGACGGAATCCGCGGCCAAGCAGGTCCTGGAGATCGTGCAGCGCGAGGAGCTGGACGGGGCCAAGATCCGCCTGCGCGTGGGCGTCAAGGGCGGCGGGTGCTCCGGCTTCTCGTACCTGCTGGACCTGACCGACACCCAGAAGGACTCCGACGAGGTCTTCGTGCAGCACGGCGTGACGATGATCGTCGACCCCAAGAGCCTGCTGTACCTGAGCGGCGTGGTGATCGATTTCAAGTCGGACATCATGCAGAGCGGGTTTGTGTTCAACAACCCCAACGCCACGAGCACCTGCGGGTGCGGCTCGTCGTTTAGCGCCTGAGCGCCCCGGCCCGCTGCTGGGGTTTATGCACCACGCTCAAGGTCTTGTCGCCAGATCGCCCGAGTTTCGGGCGATTTTTTTATGTTGGCCACGCGGTGCTCTGTAAAGAAATCAGGAATACTCCTGGCACAGCTCGCCCGAATTACGTGCTTCTGCTATCTTGATCCCGGGTTCTCACGCCCACAGGGAAAGCACAAGGGAGTAGCAACAATGACGAAGAGTGTCGCACCTGCTCGCGCTGTGCGCGCGGCTGGCTGGGTTTGTGTTCTGTCGGCGATCGCTGGCACGATGGTCATGGCCAGCGCTGCCAGCGGCCAGATCGCCTTCAACAACGGCACGTTTGCCATCACGCACGACGGCGGCTTCGGCGCGCCGGCGAACAACGTGGCCGGCAACCTGGGCCTGTTCAACGGCGGGTTCCAGTACAACCAGGTCATCAACGGGCCGGCGGGCAGCTCGAGCCTCGGCCGGGCTGGGCTGGGGGCGTTCGTGCGGCCCGATCAGAGCGTCTTCGGGCTGCTCTTCTCGGGCGGGTCCGGGGTGAATCAGCTGGACACGACCGGGGCTGCGGGGCCGGCGTTCGTGGACATCGGCTTCAACGCGACGTTCACGGTGGGCGCCGCGGGCTGGCCCGTCAACGGGCCGGGGTACTTCACGTTCGCGTTCTTCAACCTGATCGGGAACGTGGCCGCGGGCGGCTTTGCGCGGTTCGACCTCAACGCGACGTTCACGCTGACGCCCCCCGTTGGGGCGCCGCTTGTGGACTCGGTGTTCCCCAACGGCAACGCGTTCCCGTTCGTGCGCAACGCGGCGGGGCCGTTCGCGGCGAGCCTGCTGGAGATCAACCTGCCGAACAACCCGCTCGGCTTTCTGGCGGCTGGGTCGCTGTACAACATCGCTGGGAACATCCGCTTCACGATCGACAGCCCGAACCGCGTCGCGGCGGGCCCGAACGCGGTGGTGGAGCCCGAGGGCTTCGAGCTGGGCCGGACCAGCGGGATCCCGGCCCCGGGCGCTGCGTCGCTGCTGCTCCTGGGCGGTGCGCTGGCTGCGCGTCGGCGGCGCTGAGGCAGGCTGAGCGGGCCCGCTCGAACCGGGCCCGTGCTCGGACAATCTGAAACGATCGCCACGCGCCCCCGGCCCTTGCTGGGGGCGCTTTGTTGAGGCTGACACAGCGCCGTGGCGCGGGCGGGGAGGGCGTGCGGAGCGGGGAGGGCGGTGGTGCGGGGAGTGCGGGGGTGCGATGGTGCAGGTGGGGAATGGGGGGTGGGGGGTGGGGGGTGGGGTGACGATCGGGGTCACGGGCGGTGCTGGCCGCGCGCCTTTGCTAGCATGGGGCCGGCGATGCTGGGACGCTCGCCCCTCGGGCCGAGACCAGCACGGGCGCCCCCGACAGCACCACCATGAGCCACGCATCAACACCGACCGAGACGACACGCGGGTACGCCACGCCGGCGGTGGTGCAGTTCTCGATCTTCCTGGCCAACCGCGTGGGCAAGATGATGGAGCTGGTCAAGTGGCTCGACGAGCAGCACGTGCGCATCGCGGCGCTGGCGGTGCACGAGGCCAGCGACCACGCGGTGGTGCGCGTCGTCACCAGCAACGCCAACGTCACGCGCTCCGTGCTCACCGAGCAGCACCTGACGTTCATCGAGAGCGACATCCTGGTGGTGGCCCTCGATCGTGACCACACGCTGAGCGACATGTGCCGGTTCGTGCTCTCGGCGGAGCTGAACATCCGGTTCACCTACCCGCTCTTTGGGTGGGAGGGGGGCCCGGCGGCGATCGCGCTGGCGATCGACGACCCGACGATGGCGGGGCAGATCCTGCGGCGGAAGGAGTTCCGGCTCCTGGGCGAGGCGGACATGCCGTCGCTTCCGGTGTGAGGCGTGGGCGGGGGTGTTGGGGGGTATGGGATCGCAGGCGCTGTCGGACGCGGGGGTTGGGCGCGGCTAGTGTCGTCAATGATCGATCGGCGAGCGGCGCGCGGTGCTGGGCGATGGGCGTGGCCCGCTGCGTGGCCCGCTGTGCGCCCCGCTGCGTGGCTGGTGATGTGCGCCTGCGTCGGGTGCGCCGGCGGGGGGGTTGACGGGGGCGGGGGGGGTGGTGAGTCGGCGTCGATCGAGCACGCCGTGGCGCGCGGCCAGGCCCGGCTGATCGGCACGGGGCACGGGTTTCCGCGCGACCTGGTGGTGGGGCTGACGGTGATCTCGCCGAGCCGCGCCACGGACGCCGGCGTGAGCGCCGAGCGGCTGCCCGCGCGGTACATCGTGTGGCCGGACGGGACGCTGGGCGCGGACTTCCTGCCGGCGGCGCGCTCGGTGACGCGCGTGCGCGACGCGGCGGCGATCTCGGTGCCGGTGCGCGCGGCCCTTGCGCCGGAGCGGCTCGAGCGGGTGTGGCGCGTGGTGGCGGGCGCGCTGGTCGAGGGCGCCGCGTCGGCCGACCCCGCTGCGGCCCGGCTGGTGGTGGGGGCCATGAGCACGGCGGCGGGGGCGGCGGTCGATGACTCCGGGGCGCCCGACCCTCGGCGGCTGACGTATGTGCTGGAGGTGGGCGCGGGCGGGGCGCGCCAGCGCGTGGTGCTGGCCGAGCCGCTGCCCGGGGTGGACGAGTCGGCGTTGCGGCGTGCGGCTGCGGGGCTGGCGCGGGAGCTTGCGGCGTGGTCGTACCTGTCGCCCGGGCCGGCGGTGTACGGGTCGGGGCGGTGAGTCGCACGGCCCGGAGACGCGGCGCGTCGGATCACACGGGTATGTTCTTTGTCCGGGGCGCATGAGCCCGGGAGCCTCACCATGATCCCCGGATCATCATCGGGCCAGGCGGGCGGGGGGACCGGCGGCGCGGGGCGCGGGCCGATCGTGGGGATCGACCTTGGGACGACGTACTCGCTGGTGGCGGTGGCGGGGTGGCCCCAGCCGGGGGTTGCGCCGCGCGTGCTGGAGGACGAGTCGGGCAGGGCGCTGTGCCCGAGCGTGGTGCGGTACTTCCAGGACCGTGCCCGGCCGCCGCTGGTGGGGTGGCCGGCGAGAGAGGACCCGGACCCGGCGAGCGCGGCGTGGACCGTGGCGTCGGCCAAGCGGCTGATGGGCCGGTCGCTGCGCGACGCGAGGTCGGACGCGGGTGCGCTGCCGTTTGTGGTGGCCGAGGGGCCGGGGCAGACGGCGCGGGCGCTGCTGCCCGACGGGCGGCTGGTCTCGCCGCAGGAGGTCGCTGCGCGCGTGCTGGGCCGGCTCAAGGAGATCGCCGAGCGTGCGCTGGGGGTCGGCGTTGAGCGTGCGGTGGTGACGGTGCCGGCGTACTTCGACGACGCGCAGCGGCAGGCGACGCGCGACGCGGGCGCGCTGGCCGGGCTGGAGGTGGTGCGGATCGTCGCTGAGCCCACGGCGGCGGCGCTGGCCTACGGGCTGGGGCTGCGCGCCCAGGCCGACCGGGCGCCGCGCACGGTGGCGGTGTACGACCTGGGCGGGGGGACGTTCGACGCGTCGGTGCTGCGGCTGACCCCCGGCGGCGCGGGGGAGGACGCCGACGCGTACCAGGTGCTCTCGACGGCGGGGGACACGCGGCTGGGCGGGGACGACTTCGACCAGGCGCTGGCGGGGCTGCTGATCGAGCGGCTGCGCGCAGCGGGCGTGGGGCTGCCCGAGCCGATCCCGCCGGGGGCTCGGCGGGCGCTGCTGCGCGCGGCCGAGTCGTGCAAGATCGCGCTGAGCGAGCACACCGTGGCGATCGCGACGGTCGGGCTGTCGGGCAGCTACGGCGGCGCGCCCGAGGGTGCGCGCACGGTGGCGGTGCGTCGGGAGGAGTTCGAGGGCGTGATCGCGGGGCTGGTCGAGCGGACGCTGGGCTCGTGCGGGCGGGCGCTGCGCGACGCGCGGCGAGAGCTCGCCGAGCAGGGGATCTCGGCGGTGGTCCTGGTCGGTGGCTCGTCGCGGGTGCCGGTGGTGCGGGCGCGGGTGGAGGGGCTGTTCGGGATGCGGCCGTACACGGCGTTGGACCCCGACCGCGTGGTGGCGCTGGGCGCCGCGGTGCAGGGGGCGGTGCTCTCGGGCGCGACGCGGGCGGCGCTGCTGCTGGACGTGATCCCGCTCTCGCTGGGGATCGAGTCGGCGGGCGGGGCGATGGCCAAGATCATCACGCGCAACCAGAGCGTGCCTGCGCGCGGGGTGGAGATGTTCTCGACGCAGGCGGACAACCAGACGGCGGTGACGATCAACGTGCTCCAGGGTGAGCGAGAGATGGCGCGGGACTGCCGATCGCTGGGCGTGTTCCATCTCCGCGGGCTGCCGGCGATGCCGGCGGGCATCCCGCAGGTGCGGGTGACGTTCGACCTCGACGCCAACGGCGTGCTGAGCGTCTCGGCGGGGGAGCTGCGCTCCGGCGTGAGCCTGGAGGTGCAGGTGGTCCCGAGCCACGGGCTGACGCGCCAGGAGGTGGCGCGGATCGAGCGCGAGTCGGTCGCCATGGCTCGCCAGGACATGGCCGAGCACCGCGTGACGGACCTGGTCGCCAACAGCAGGCTGGACGTGGGCTGGGTGCGTCGGCAGCTGGGCCGGCACGGGGGCGCGCTGGCCGCCGGGGTCCTGCGCGACCTGGAGGACGCGCTGGGGACGGTCGAGGGGTTCATCGCGACGGCGGAGGGGTCACCGGAGGGGTGGCGCGCGGTGGACCCGGAGGCGTTCTATCGGGCCAAGCTGGCGCTGGACAAGCTGAGCGTGCCGCTGCACGAGGCGGCGATCTCGGCGACGCTGCGCGAGCCCTGAGCGGCCGGGTGCGCGGGCCTAGCCGACGGCGGGCTCCGGCTCCGAGGAGGGCTCGGGGGCGTCGGCCCCGGAGGGGTAGCTCACGCGGGTGTGGTAGATCGACACGAGCGTGCGGGAGACGGCGTCGACGACGCGGGCCAGGTCGCGGAGGGTCAGGTCGCACTCGTCGAACTGGCCGTCGAGGAGCCTGCGGTTGGCGATGGCGCGGACCATGGCCTCGATGCGCACGGCGGAGGGCTCGGCCATGGCGCGGGCGGCGCTCTCGGCGGCGTCGCAGACCATGAGGATGGCGACCTCGCGGGTGCGCGGGCGGGGGCCGGGGTAGCGGTACTCGATCTCTTGGGGCAGGTGCGCGGCGGGGTCGGGGTGTCCCTCGGCCTGCCGGCGTGCGCGGTGGAAGAAGTACTCGACCAGGGTCGTGCCGTGGTGGGCCTCGATGAAGTGGGCGATCTCGGGGGGCAGCTGGTAGGCGCGTGCCAGCTCGGCGCCGTCCTTGACGTGACCGACGATGACCAGGAGGCTGAGGTTGGGGGCGAGCTTGTCGTGGCGGTTGACGCCGGCCTGGTTCTCGACGAAGTAGTCGGGCTTGTTCATCTTGCCCACGTCGTGGTAGAGCGCGCCGACGTAGGCCAGGAGCGCGTCGGCCGAGACGGCGTTGCAGGCGGCCTCGGCCAGGGTGGCCACGTTGAGCGAGTGGCTGTAGGTGCCCGGGGCGCGCTGCTGGAGCTGCCGGAGGAGCGGGTGGCTCGGGTCGCGCATCTCCACGAGGGTCAGGCCGGTGGTGACGCCGAAGGCGCGCTCGATCAGGGGCAGCGCTCCGAGCACGAAGAAGCCGGCGAAGAAGACGGCCCCGGCGGCGGCGACGGCCTGCCAGAGCGACTGGGTGATGGCCTCGGTCGAGGGCGGGAGCGTGAGCCCGCCGACGACCAGGAGCGTCAGGCCCGCGGCGATCCCGCCGCCGGCGCCCGAGACGATCAGGGCCTTGCGCGAGCGGACCTCGCCGATGAGCAGGCCCAGGGCGGCGACCCCGGCCAGCGGGCCCAGGGCCGCGGCGCCCGGCATGCGCAGGATGACGGTGACGGCCACCGAGACGATCGCGGCGATGGCGACGGCGGCGCGGCGCTCCAGGGCCACAAGCAGCACCATCGAGCCCAGGGCCGCCGGCCCCGTCAGCGCGGCGCCGGCGATGCGCGGCTCGGCCGAGGCGGCCCAGCTGGCCAGGGCCATCGAGCCGACGCAGACCAGGGAGGTCATGGCCAGCCGGCGCGGGCTGCGGGACAGGCGAGCACTAAAGTGCACGCAGACGCCCCAGAAGACCGCAGCGACCAGCGACGCGGTGCCGCTGTGCGAGACGACCCGCACGGCCTTGGCCAGCAGGGGCTCGCTGGCGGCGTAGGCGCGGGCCTCCTGGCGGGCCAGGCGGTACTGCTCGGGAGTCAGGACCTGGCCGCGCTGGTAGATGACCTGCCCGGGCTCGTAGCCGACGGTGCGGACCGGCGACGAGTCGGCGGCCTCCTGCTGGCGCAGCGCGGTCAGCTCGGGGTCGAGCTTGTGGGTGGGCGCGCCGAGCCTGGCGAGCCGGCGCGCGACCAGCTCGAGCTCCTGGCCCAGGAAGCCGACCTGGCCGGCCGCTTCGCGCAGCCGACGCGAGGTCTCCTGGGCGCCCAGGGCCAGCACGTCGGTGCGGAGGGTGCGCTGCACCCCCCACTCCTGCTGGGGCGTCAGGCCGGTCGCGTCGGCGCTGCTGGCCGAGGTGAGCCAGCGGACCTCGACCCAGTCGCCGAGCCAGCGCTGGCCGGCCTGGTAGGTCTCGTTGTCGACCACCGGCCGTCGGCGCAGGAGGTCGTGGAGGGCCGCGACGCGCTGGGCCCACGCCGTGCCCGCATCCGGCGACTGCCCGATGCCCAGGGCCGCGTCGAAGAGCTCCGGCGTGAATGCGAAGTCCTGTCGCCAGGCCTCGGTGAGGTTGTCCAGCGTGGCGGCGGCCGCAGCGGTGCGCGGCAGGTTCTCCAGGCTCAGGCGCAGCTGGTCCAGGGGCTGGGTGTCGGCGATGAGCACGCGCGGGGCGCGCTCGCGGCGTGACTGCCGCTGGGCCTCGGTGCCGACGAGGTCCTCGACGCTAAAGGGCACGCGCACCGTGCGCGTGGCGCGCATCACCTGCTCGGGGGCGATGAGCAGGTCGGCCGACATCACGTCGAGCATCACCCACACGCACAGGCCCACGGCCGCGGCGATCAGCCCGCCCACGCCCACCACCGGCCGGTGCACGAACGCCAGGCGCAGGAACGCGCCCAGGCGCGCCCGCGCCCGGGACGTGTCGCCGGCGAGCACCACGCCGCGGCGCCAGCGGCCACTTGGCCGGGGACTGGGCTGGGTGCCGGCGCGGTTCACGCGGCGTCCTCGGCGGGGTGGACCGCCGCCGGCGCGTGCGCGGCCGCGGGAAGGTCGGCGGTGGGCGCTGCGCGGCGGGGCCGCCTGGGGCGCTCGGGGCTGGGGCGTTCGGCGCCGTAGGCCTCGACGATCCGCTGGACCATCGGGTGGCGGACGATGTCGGCCTCGGTGAGCTGGATCATGGCCAGGCCGGGCACGCGGCGGAGCACCCGGGCCGCGTCGACGAGCCCCGACTGGGTCGGGTCGTCCAGGTCGATCTGGGTCACGTCGCCGGTGACGACGATCTTGCTCTGCTCGCCCATGCGCGTGAGGAACATCTTCATCTGGCCGCGCGTGGTGTTCTGGGCCTCGTCGAGGATGATGGCGGCGCGGTTGAGCGTGCGGCCGCGCATGAACGCCAGGGGCACCACCTCGATCACGTCGCTGCTCATGAAGCGGTGGAGCGTGCCGTAGTCGATCATGTCGCCCAGGGCGTCCAGGAGCGGGCGCAGGTACGGGTTGACCTTGGCCTGCAGGTCGCCGGGGAGGTAGCCGAGCTTCTCGCCGGCCTCCACCGCCGGCCGGGCCAGGATGACCTTGCGCACCACGCCCAGCTTGAGCATCTGCACCGCGGCGGCCACAGCGAGGTAGGTCTTGCCCGTGCCGGCCGGCCCGATGCCGAAGACCACGTCGTGATCGCGGATGGCCTCCAGGTACGCGCGCTGGTTGGGCGTTCGGGCGCGGATGGGCTTGCCGGCGGCGTAGACGCTCAGGGCCTCGCCCCAGGAGCGGTCGTCGCGCGGGACCTGCCCGGGCTCAGCCAACTGCCCCGGGGCTGAGCCGTCGTCGCTGCTGCGCAGGTCCACCGCGGGGCCCACCGCCTTGGGTCCAGCCTCGGCGATGGCCTCGCTGATGAGCCCGAGCACCGCCACGCGCGTGGCGTACTGGGCCGAGCGGCCCTCGAGCGACGCCGTCGAGAGCCTCTCGAGCACGCGCTGCCCGGCGCTGACCTGCGAACGATCGCCGGCCAACCGCACCAGCCCCTGACGGGCCGAGACCCGAAGCCCCAGCGCCTCGCGGATCAGCTTGAGGTTGCGGTCTCCCGAGCCGAGCACGTCGACCCAGTCGGCACCCTCCGGCACACGTACAACGACCTCCAAGCGGGCGTTCCTCCGAGTTTGGCGCCGGGCGCGGCGAGCGGTCATCTGTTCGTCGCCGCCACCACCCCTGCACACTGATGGTATCGTCCAAGCGGCGGGCTCCCGCGCCGGCTCGGCGTCGGTGGCGCCTCGGCATCGAGTCCGATATGATATTTGTCGTCATGCCGATGTCGTATTCGTGCTTTGTTTATGCGTACAAAGACAAATCACAAATGCAGCATGACTCGGTCGCGGCCTTCTATGCACACCCGAGAGCACATGGCTAAGAGTAATCATCGCAATTGTTCTATATTTGTTCGTTTGTGGGTATTCATAGCTCTCTGCTCGCTGGGCACCGTCACCGGGTGCGCCGCGGTGGCCACCGAATCGGGCCCATCGGCGCAGGTGGTGGCGGGGGACTGGGACGATCTGGACGCCGCGGTGGATGTCGGCCTCGAAGCCGCCGAGGTCGCCGTGCTCCGCCGAGAAGTCAGCGACACGCAGGGGCGCTGGGAGCTGGTCTCGATCCGCGATCAGCTGGGCGAGCTGGTGATCCGCCGGGCGGGGGAGCCGGACAAGCTGACGGTGGAGGCCACGATCGATCAGCCGCGAGACCCGGAGCGGGAGGGCCGGCTGGTCAGCGCGGTGTGCCGTCGGTTGCGGCAGCTCTACGGGCAAGGCGCGGCGCCGCTGCGGTGACGGGGGCAGGCGAGGCCGTCCGCGGGTGGCTGGCGCCGGTGTTGGCGGCAATCATCGACGCATGACACCACAGCCCACGCCACGCCGGCAGCGCGTCCCCGGCCGCACACCCAAGCCCGCGGGCGCCGGCACCGCGCTGCTCTTGGAGGGCGTCGACCCCGCCGCTGAGGAGGCCCTGAGCGCCGCGGGCTATCGCGTGGTGACCGAGACGCGGGCCCTGGGCCCAGCGGAGCTGGTCAAGCGGATCACCGACCTGTGTGCCGGCGGGACGCCCGAGCGCAAGGGCCCCGCGGGGCGCACCGCCGGCGGGGCGGTGCTCCTGGGCGTCCGCTCCAAGACGCAGGTGGACGCCGAGGCGATCGCGGCCGGGGGCGCGGCCCTGGCGGCCATCGGGTGCTTCTGCATCGGCGTCAACCAGGTGGACCTGTCGGCGGCGGCCGGGGCGGGCGTGGCGGTGTTCAACGCGCCGTTCTCCAACACGCGCAGCGTGGCCGAGCTGACCATCGCCGAGATCATCGCGCTGCACCGGCGGCTGGGGGACCAGTCGGCGGCCATGCACCGGGGCGACTGGGACAAGTCCGCCCAGGGCGCCCACGAGGTGCGCGGGCGCACGCTGGGGATCGTCGGCTACGGGCACATCGGCTCGCAGCTGAGCGTGCTGGCCGAGGCCCTGGGCATGCGCGTGGTCTTCTACGACATCGCGCCCAAGCTCCCGCTGGGCAACGCGCGGGCCTGCCGCAGCCTGCCCGAGCTGCTCAAGACGGCCGACGTGGTGAGCCTGCACGTGCCGGCCACGCCCCGGACCAAGAGCCTGATCGGCGCGGCGGAGGTGCGCCTGATGCGCCCCGGCTCGGTGCTGATCAACAACGCCCGCGGGAGCGTGGTGGACCTGGACGCGCTGGCCGAGGCCCTGCGCGCCGGCCGGCTGAGCGGGGCGGCCCTGGACGTGTTCCCCGCCGAGCCCGAGGGCCGCGGGGACCGCTTCCAGAGCCCCGTGCAGGGCCTGGCCAACGTGATCCTCACGCCGCACATCGGCGGCTCGACGCGCGAGGCCCAGGCCAGCATCGCCCTGGACGTGGCCGGCAAGTGGCTCGGCTATCTCCGGGCCGGCAGCACCACCGGGAGCGTCAACCTGCCCGAGGTCGAGCTGCCCGACCCGGGCCTGGCCGGGACGCACCGCCTCACGCACGTCCACAGGAACGTGCCCGGCGTGCTCTCGAAGATCAACGCCGTCTTTGCCAACCGCGGGATCAACATCGCCGCCCAGTCGCTGCGCACCAACGAGCGCGTCGGCTACGTGGCCCTGGACGTGGAGGCGGCCCAGGCCCAGCGCGCCGTCGAGGAGCTCAACCGCCTGGACGAGACCATCCGCACGCGCCTGGTGCGGTGAGGGCGCGCCGCGGGCGGCTCAGGGGCGGGCGGCGGCGGCCTCGCGCGACAGCTCGCGGTCCCAGTCGTCGATCGGCATCGCCTCGGCGATGCCCCGGCCCGACCAGAGGAACCGCAGCAAGCGGGCCGCGTCGTCGTAGATCACAAGCAGCGCGGGCACCATCACCAGCACCAGCACCGTCGAGCTGAGCAGCCCGCCGCAGATGGTGATGGCCATGGGGATGAGGAACTGGGCCTGGAACGACTGCTCGAGGACCAGCGGCCCAAGCCCGCCGATGGTCGTCAGCGACGTGAGCAGCACCGGGCGCAGGCGCTGGGGGCCGCACATCACCGCCGCCTCCAGGGCCGGCACGCCGTTCTTGCGGTGGGTGTTGTAGAACTCCACCAGGACGATCGCGTTGTTGACGACCACGCCGGCCAGGGCCACGAAGCCGATCAGCGAGAGCACCGTCATGTCGTAGCCCATGACCAGGTGCCCGACGATCATCCCGATCACGGCGAAGGGCACGGTCGTGAGGATGATCACCGGCTGGGTGTAGGACTTGAAGACCCAGCACAGGTTCACGAAGATGAGCAGCATCGCGGCGGCGAAGCCGTAGGGGATGGATTCGAGGCTCTCGCGGGTCTCCTGCTGGCGGCCCCGGGGGACGATCCGCACGGCCCCGGCAGACTCGGAGATGATGGCCCCGAAGAGCGGCTGGAGCTGCGCCGCCACCGCCTCGGGCGAGACCACGGCCTGGTCCACCTCCGAGGTGAGCGTGACGGCCCGCCGCTGGTCCAGCCGGCGGATGGTGGCGAACGCTCGCGACTCGGAGATCCGCGCCACCTCCGACAGCGGCACGGCCCGCCCGTCGGGCGTGAAGACGTGCTGCGACTCGATCGCCGCCAGCGACCGCCGCGAGGGCTCGTCGAAGAACACGCGCACGTCCACGTCCTCGTTGGCGTACTCGGAGGCGAAGGTGTGGGCCTCGATGCCGAAGACCGACCCGCGCACCTGGCGGGCCACGTCGGCGACGGCAAAGCCCAGCTCCGAGGCGCCGGGGAGCAGCTCGATGCGCAGCTCGCGCTGGCCGGGGTCGGCGTCGTCGCTCACGCCGTAGACCCCCGCGTAGGAGCCCATGCCTCGGCGGACCCGCTCGACGGCCGCCGGGAGCGCCCGCGGGTCGGGCGCGGTGATGGTGTACTGGAGCGGCGGGCCCTCGGGGCCGCCCTGGATCGAGTCCAGCCGCAGCGAGCGCACCCCGGGGGGGTCCCCGATCGCCTCGCGGATGGCCACGATCAGCTGGTCGCTCTTTCGGCCGTTCATGGCCTGCCGCTCCTCGACGGGCCGCAGCTCGATGAAGACCTGGCCGATGTTCCCGGCCGAGCCGCCGTCGGTGCCGTCGAGGGAGGTCTGGGCCCCGGCCTGGGCAAAGACGTAGGAGACCTCGGGCTGGGCCAGGGCGGCGCGCTCGATCGCCGAGACGACGCGCGCGGTCTCGGACAGGGGCGAGCCGACGGCCATGCGCAGGTTGCCGACGATGGTCTCCGAGTCGGACGACCCGAGGAACGTGAACTTGACGCGCCCGCCGGCCAGCAGGCCCACGCTGACGATCAGCGCCGCCACGGTCGCGCTGAGCGTCAGGTAGCGCCGCCGCACGCACCAGCGGAGCATGCGCTCGTAGGGGCCGTAGAGCGCGCGCTCCAGGAACGCGTCGCGGCGCGCGTCGTAGCGCAGCATGGCCCGGTCGAACCGGCCCGCGCCGGCCGTGAGCTTGCGCAGCGTGTGCCCCATGTGCCCGGGCAGCGAGAGGATCGCCTCGGTGAGCGAGACGCCCAGCGCGATGGCCACGATCACCGTCAGCACGCCGAAGAAGTCGCCGATGCGCCCCTCGATGAGCAGCAGCGATGTGAACGCGAAGACCGTCGTGCTCACCGTGGCGACCACGGGCCAGGCCACCTCGGCGGTCCCCTCGATCGCCGCCGTCAGGGGCGGCTCGCCGCGCTGCCACCGCGCGTAGATGTTCTCGGCCACCACGATGCCGTCGTCGACGAGCATCCCCAGGACGATGATCAGCCCGAACATCGTCAGCAGGTTGAGCGTCACGCCCAGGGCGCTCATGGAGATGAGCGTGCCGAACACGGCCGTCACCAGGCCGGTGGTCACCCACAGGGCCACGCGCCAGTTGAGCATCGCCAGGAGCACCACGAAGACGACCAGCCCGCCGGAGAGGGCGTTGCGCGTCAGCAGCTCCAGGCGGCCCGTGATGAAGCGCGACAGGTCGTTGGTCAGGACGATGCGCCCGGGCGGCGGGTCGCCGCGGGCCTGCCCGGCGCGGTACCCGACCGTGTACGGGACGTCGAGCCCCAGCGACGACTTGACCCGGTCGAGGAACCCCAGGGTCGGGGCCTGGCCGAGCCGGCCGGCCACATAGCCGCGGATCGTCTGGGCGATCTCCACCGCGTCCTGGGTGCGCCCGACCTTGAAGGCCGTGGCCGTCACCGCCGGCGCCCCGTTGAGGGTCGTCGACTGCGACACGTCGCGGAACGTCGAGCGGACCTCGGCGATCTCGCCCAGGCGCAGCACCGAGCCGTCCGGGTCGCCGCGCACGACGATGCCGCGCACGGCCTGGGCCGTCTCATCGGCGGCCACGGTGCGCACGGAGATCGTCGCCGTGTCGGTGCGCACGGCGCCGCCGGGCAGGTCGGACGTCGCCCGGCTGACCGCGTCGGCGACCCGCGTCAGGCTCAGGCCGTGCTCCAGGAGCTTGTCGGGGCGCACCGCCACAGCGATCTCGTCGGTCCGCACGCCCGAGAGCGCGATGGTGCCCATGCCAGGCAGCCGGCGCAGGTCGTCGCGGATCTCGATGATGGCGCGCTTGAGCGCCCGCTCGTCGGCCGACGGTCGGCCGTCGGGGCCGTAGGTCGGCGACAGGTTCAGCGAGATCACCGGCAGGTTCGGCTCCAGCTCCCGCACCACGATCCGCTCGGCCTCCTCGGGCAGGTCGTCCAGGCCGTCGATCCGCCGCTGGATCTTGTCCACGGCGCTCTGGATCGGCTCGGAGCTGTAGAACTGCACCCGCACCGTGCCCGATCCCTCGCCGGCCGTGGACGAGACCTCCTTGATGTTCTCAAGGTCCACGATCGCGTCCTCGATCTTGATCAGCAGGGCCGACTCGACCTGCTCGGGCGTGGCCCCGGGGAAGGGCGCGGTGATCAGCACCTCGTTGGGGCGCACCTCGGGGAAGAACTCGCGCCGGATCGACGTGCCCAGCACCAGGCCCACCAGCAGGATCACGCAGAGATAGAGGTTCACCAGCACCGGGCTGGTGACCGAGAACCGGGCCAGGGCGCGCATCATCGCGGGGCCTCCTTGGTGGCGCGGGCCGGTGGGGGTGCGGCGGCCTCGGGCGAACCGCCGCCGGCGCTGCCCGCGGCCGGCCCCGAGCGCACCGGGCTCACCCGCCGGCCCACGCGCAGCTCGTCGAGGTTCGACACGATCACCAGCTCGCCGTCGGCCAGGTCGCTCAGCGGGTCGAGCACGAGCCACTGCGTCTCGCGCGGGTCGATCTCGGGCAGCCGGCCGTCACGCGCGTAGGCCACCCGGACCTCGCGCCGCGCCGCGGACCACCCCGCCGGGCCCTGGGCGCCCTGAGCCGCGGCGGACTCGGTCGCGATGAGCACCGCGTCGTCGCTGACGGCCCCGCGCGGGATCACGATCCGCTCCGAGACGCCGCGCGTGGTCACCTCGGCGCGCAGGTACCGCCCGGGCAGCACGGCCCCGGCCCCGGCCGGGTCCTGCCCGAACTCGACGAACACCGTGACCGTCCGCGTCTGGGCGTCCGCCTCGGGGGCGATGCGCCCCACGACCGCGTCGATCGCCCCCGCCGCGGTGTCGCCGCCGACGTACAGCCGCGCCGGGTCCCCCGCGCGGACCGACGCGGCGGCCTCGGCCGGCAGCCGCACCGGGACCTCGATGCGCGTCAGGTCCACCACGCGGGCGACAAAGTCCCCGGCGCGCATCAGCTCGCCCACGCGCGGCTCGACGCGCTGGAGCACGCCGGAGATCGGCGCGTCGATCCGCGTGCGGGCCAGCTCCTCGGCTGCCAGGCGCTGCTCGGCGCGCAGCCCGAGCCGGTCGGCCACCAGCCGCGCCCGCGTGGCGGGCACCGTCTCGAACTGCTCGGCGATCAGCCGCCGGGCCTGCTCGACGCGCCGCACCGACGAGATGACGCGGTCCAGCTCCGCTGCGGCAAAGCCGGCCGTCTCCACCGCGCCCCGGATGCGCTCCAGCTCCGCGTTGGCCGAGCTGAGCTCCTCGTCGGCCTGCCTGAGCCGGTCGCCCAGCGAGCGCCCCTGGATGTCCAGGGCTTCGAGCTGGGCCGTCACCGCGGCCACGGCGCTGTCGGCCGCCTCCTTGCGCGCCTGGGCGTCGGTCGGGTCGATGCGGACGATCACGTCGCCCGCGCTGACGCGCGCCCCCGGCTCGACCGCCCCCGGGCGCTCGACCACGCGCCCGGTCACCTGCGACGAGAGCTCCGCCGTGCGCATCGCCGAGGCGAAGCCGAAGCCCTCCCACGTCCGCGCCACCTCCGCGCGCCGCACGGCCACCACCCGCACCGCCAGCGGCGCGTCGGTCAGCTCGAGGGGCCTGAGGCGGGGCGCCGCGCGGAGCAGCGCCACGAAGATGCCCGCCGCGCCCGCCAGCAGCACCAGCGAAACCACCCCGCGCACCACCACGCTCACCCACGCCCCAGCCGCCGATGCGCCCGCCGCCCGGCTCGGGTGCGCGCGGTCCGCTGCTGTCAGCGGGTGGGCCCGGCCGTTGGCGACCGTGCTCGCGCCGTCCTGCGATGTCGCCACGCCCTGGAGCGGCCCCGCCCCGCCCTGAGAGTCAGTTGGGTTCACCCTCAAGGGTAGATCGCGCCCTTGCTTCAAGAGTCCACAACGGGGCCAGGGGGCCGGAGGATCGGGGGGATCGGGGGGTCGGGGGGGCGG
>PNJV01000048.1 GCA_013822085.1 Isosphaera sp.
CCCCCGACACCCGCCGACGAACTGACGCCATGGGCTCACTCCTGCGGCCGCTCGTGACCGCCGATCTGTTGGGTTCCCGTCTGTTTGTCTGACGCCGACACTCGACAGCAAATACAAACAAATATCAAACAAATCTGTGCACGCGCCGATTTTTTCTGTCACGGATCATTTTTTGTCGCTGATTAGGAAAGTATGTCACGCGAAGGATACCCTGTCAAGCTATGACTGAGACTCTGTCGCAACTTCGCCCCGCGCCCCGCCTGTGCCCCGCGTCGCCGGCCGACTGGCTCGCGTCTCGCTCCCGGGCCACGCGCTGCCCCGTGATGCGGGCCTGCTACCAATCCTCGCGGGCCCTGGCCGGCCTGTTCTCGGGCCCCGCGGCGCGGGCCTTCACGCTCATCGAGCTGCTGGTGGTCATCGCCATCGTGGCCATCCTGATCGCGATCCTCCTGCCGGCGCTCTCGGGCGCCCGCGTGCTGGCCCGCCAGACGCGCGAGGCTGCGGCAGCTCAGCAGACGATGCAGGCCTTCACCGTCTACGCCAACGACCACAAGGGCGCCGTCGTGCCCGGCTATGCCCCCAGCGCGCTGGCCCAGAACGTCGTTGCTGCCGACGGCTCGCCGCTGACTGGCCCGCCCGCGCAGCGGTACCCGTGGCGGCTGGCCCCGTACCTGGGCGGGAACCTCGAAGGGCTCTACCTCAACGCCCAGGCCCTGGACAAGGTCCGCAGCGCCGAGGACTTCAACTACATCTTCTCCCTGCACCCCTCGCTTGGGATCAACGCCGACTTTGTCGGGGGCAACGCCAACTCGGGCGGCTTCTTTGGGACCACCGCCATCCGCCTCTTTGGCCGGTTCTACCTCACGCGCATCGACCAGGCCCGCCGACCGACGCAGGTGGTCGCCTTCGCCTCAGCCCGGGCCCCGGACTTCGGCTTCGGCCCGCTGCCGGGCTACTTCAGCGTGCAGTCGCCCCGGCTCACGGCCCAGCGCTGGTCGGCTCAGACGTTCGACGCCGCCTCCGAGCCCTCGACGACCGGCTTTCTCGACGCCCGCTACAGCGGCCGCGCCGTGGCGGCCTTCCTTGACGGCCACGCTGCGACAAAGACGATCGCCGAGCTCTCGGACATGCGGTGCTGGGCCGACCAGGCCGACGCGCCCGACTGGGTGCTGCGCAGGCTGCCGACCGCGTCGAGCTCCTCGCCGCCGCGTGTGCGCTAGGACCACACCCGGCCCTCCCGCACCCGGCCCTCCCGCCCCACATCCCATCGACCGGGGCTGCACCCGGCCTGCCCCGTGCCCACCGGGGGGCACGCGCTCCTACGTTTGCGCCGATGGACGACGCCCAATTCCACGCGCCCTTCCTCCGTGACCTGGCCTGGCGCGGCCTGATCCATCAGTGCACCGACCCGCGCGGCCTGGACCAGCACCTGAGCGGGCCCGACCCCGCCGGGCGCCGGGCGTACGTCGGCTTCGACCCCACGGCCTCCTGCCTGACCATCGGCAACCTGGTCGGCGTGATGAACCTGGCCCGCTGGCAGCGGGCGGGCCACACGCCGGTGGTGCTCATGGGCGGGGGCACCGGGCTCATCGGCGACCCCTCGGGCAAGTCCGCCGAGCGCGCCCTGCTCACGCCCGAGGAGGTCGCGGCCAACGTCGCCTCCATCCGGCGGATCTTCGCCCGGCTCATCGACCTGGACGCCGCGGCGGGGCGCGGGCTGATGCTCGACAACGCCCAGTGGCTCGGCGCCCTGGGGTACCTCCAGGTGCTCCGCGGCGCGGGCAAGCACTTCTCGGTCAATGAGATGATCAAGCGCGACTCGGTCCGCGCCCGGCTCCAGGAGCGCGACCAGGGCATCTCGTACACCGAGTTCAGCTACATGATCCTCCAGGCCTACGACTTTGCGCACCTCCACCAGGCCCACGGCGTGAGCGTGCAGATGGGCGGCAGCGACCAGTGGGGCAACATCGTCAGCGGCATCGACCTGATCCGCAGGCGCCACGCCGGGCCGGACCCGGCCGATGGGCCCCAGGCCTTCGGCCTGACCTGGCCGCTGGTGACCAAGGCCGACGGCGGCAAGTTCGGCAAGACCGAGAGCGGCGCCGTCTGGCTCCTGCCGCCGGCGCCGGGCGAGCCGGCCCACCAGCGGACCTCCGCCTACGGCTACTACCAGTTCTGGCTCAACACCGCCGACGCCGACGTGGCCCGCTTCCTCAAGACCTTCACCTTCATGGGGCCCGACGAGGTGGCGCACCTGGAGCACCTGACGGCGACCGAGCCGGCTGCGCGCCATGCCCAGCGGGCCCTGGCGCGCAGCGCCACCGCGCTCCTGCACGGCCCCGAGGGCGCCCAGCAGGCCGAGGCCGCCGCCGCCGCCCTCTTCTCGGGCGACCTGGCCTCGCTCGGCCCCGAGACCCTCGACGAGGCCCTGGCCGCCGCCCCCGCCACCACGCACGACCCCGCCGGCCTCAGCGCCGGGCTGCCGATCCTGGACCTGCTGCCGCTCACCTCGCTGTGCAAGAGCAGGTCCGAGGCCAGGCAGCTCCTCCAGGCCGGGGCCGTCTCCGTCAACGGCAAGAAGGCCGACCCCGCGCACCGGCTCACGCGCGCCGACCTGCTCCACGGCCGGCTCATCGTGCTGCGCCGCGGCAAGAAAGACTGGCACGTCACCCGGTGGGCCTGACACGCCCCTGCCGCAGCGCACGCCGGCGCACCATTCGAGCCACCCACGGAGGAACGCGGTTGCACTTTGACCTTATCGACGCCGTGCTGCACGCCTCGCCGACCGAGATCGTCACCCTCAAGCAGGTGACCGCCGCTGAGGAGTACCTGGGCGATCACTTCCCCGGCTTCCCGGTGCTCCCGGGCGTGATGATGCTCGAAGCGATGGTCCAGGCGGCTCGCCGGCTGATCCAGCCGCCCGGCGCAGCCCCGCACGGCCCGCCGCTGGTGCTCGGGGCCGTGCGGGCGCTCAAGTACGGGCGCTTCGTCAGGCCGGGGCAGGCCCTGCGGGTGCGCGTCGGGATCGAGCCCAGGCCGGGGCCGAGCGCGGGGCCGGCGGTGGGGGGTGTGAGCGTGGTGGGGGGTGCGGGCGTGGTGGGGGGTGTGGTGTACGAGTGCAGGGGCCAGGCCGAGGTGATCGACCCCGCCGCGCCCGCCCCGCCCGGTGGCGGCCCGGTCGCCCTGGGCCTGGGGGTCTCCGGGCGGTTCACGCTGCGCCCAGCCAGGCTGCGCCGCTGAGGCGCGCACCGCTCGGGCCGTCCATCTGACAGCCGGTCAACAATCCGGGCGGGATTGGACCGGGGGGGCGGATCCCGCAAGGATGGAGCATGACCCACGACGAGATCTTCGGCAAAGTCCGCACCGTCCTGGTCGACGCGCTGGCCGTCGACGAGGACGAGGTGACCCCGACCGCGTCGCTCCGCCGCGACCTGGGCGCCGAGTCCATCGACTTCCTGGACATCGTCTTCAAGCTCGAGCAGGCCTTCAGCTTCAAGATCGCCCAGGGCGAGCTCTTCCCCGAGAACGTCGCCCAGGACCCTAAGTATGTCAAGGACGGCCGCGTGACCCCCGAGGGCCTGGCCGCGCTGCGCGCCCGGCTGCCTCACGTGGACTTTGCCGGCTTCGAGTCCGAGCCGATGCTCAGCCGCGTCGCCGACGTGTTCACCGTCGAGACGCTGGTGCGCTTCGTCGAGAAGAAGCTCGCCGCGGCCTAAGACCCGGCGTCCGGCCCACCCGCCCCCGGCGTCAGGCAGATCAGGAGCCCCGCGTTGCGTTGGATGTGGATCGACCGCGTCGTGGAGCTGGTGCCGCGCGTGCGCCTGGTGGCGATCAAGAACGTCTCGCTCGCCGAGGAGCACCTGCACGACCACTTCCCGGCCCATCCCGGCCCGCCCCCGCGCCCGGCGGTGCCGGTCATGCCCGCCAGCCTGATCATCGAGGGCCTGGCCCAGAGCGGCGGGGTCCTCGTCGGCCACGCCTACGACTTCCGCCACAAGGTGATCCTGGCCAAGATCAACCGCGTCGAGCTCAGCCGCGAGGCCACCCCCGGCTCGACGCTGCGTTACACCGCCCACGCCGAGCGGCTCGACGAGCAGGGCGGCGCCGTGCGGCTGGGCGTCGAGCTGCTCGACCACGCCGGGCCCGACCCGGCCTTCGAGACCATCGGCTCGGCCGAGCTGATGTTCAGCCACCTGGACCAGAACATGGGCGCCGCCGGGCAGGCCGGCGTGGACTTCCCGGCCCACAACTTCGTCTTCGGCGAGCAGTTCAAGACCCTGCTGCGTTCGAGCGGCATCGCCGTGCCGGGCGAGTGACCGTCCCGCGTCGCTCAGGGCCCGGCCACGTCGGCGTCCAGGCTCTCGCGCACCACACGGTCAAAGAGCCGCGACGGCGCCGCGCGGTCGGTCCAGAGCCGGAACTGCTCGGCGGCCTGGGCCACGAACAGCGCCGAGCCGTCGACCGTGCGCAGGCCCCGCTGGCGGGCCAGGTCCAGCAGCGGCGTGCGCGCCGGGCGGTAGACGGTCTCGACCACCAGGGCCCGATCGGGCAGGCCGGCCAGCTCCGGGGCCCCCAGCGGGCTCCCGCCCGGGTCGGGCCCGCCGGCCATGCCCAGCGGCGTGCACTGGACGACGATGCCCGGCGCCCGTGCGGCCAGCTCGTGGCGCCCGATCGGCAAGACGCGCTGGGCGATGGCGCTGCCGATCTCGGGCAGCGCAGCCGCGGCGCGGGCGATGTCGGCGCACAGCGCCTCGGCACGCTCGGGCGTCCGGTTGAGCACCCAGACGCGGGCCCCTTCCAGGGCCAGCGCCGCAGCCGCGGCGCGGGCCATCCCCCCGGCCCCCAGCACCAGGGCCTCGGCCCCGGCCGGCTCGACGCCGGCGCCGCGCACCACCCCCACCAGCCCCGCGCCGTCGGTGTTGTGCACCGCCAGGCCCTTGGGCCGGCCCTTGGGGTCCCGGCGGATCACCAGCGTGTTGCCCGCCCCGCACAGCTCGGTGAGGCGGTCGAGCGACCACCGGTCACCCCACCCGGTGCGCTGCTGGTGGGCCAGGCGGGCCAGGTGCTCCTTGTGGGGGATCGTCACCGAGAGCCCCGACAGGTCCAGGTGCACGTGCTCGGCCAGCTCCAGGACCGTGGCCTTGAACGGCTCGTACCCCGGGGCCACCGGCATGGGCAGGTAGACGCCGTCGTGCCCGATGGCCTCGAAGCCCGCGTTGTGCACCGCCGGCGAGAGCGAGTGCTCCACGGGCCAGCCCACCACGCCGTAGACGCGCGTGGCCGAGCCGATGGCGCCGAAGCGGTAGAGGTTGAGCAGCTCCCCGATGATCGGCTGGCCCGGGGCGGTGGCGCTGTCCCGCCGCAGCGAGGCGAAGGTCAGGAACGCCCCGAACTTGGGCGCCAGCACGCGCGACATGAGCCCGTACGGGCCCATCGCAAGCGCGATCAGCGGCTTGATCGCCCCGCCGGCGCCGCGGCTCTGGGCCAGAAGGTCGAGCAGCTCGAGGTTGTCGCGCAGCGAGCGCGCCCTGAAGGCGATCTTCATCACCCGCGTCGCCGGCTCCCGGTTCATGGCCTCCAGGCGGCGCAGCAGGTCCGGCGGGCGCTCGTGGAAGTCGTGGCTGGAGAGGATCAGGCCCGTGGTCACCGCGCGCACCTGCCCGGGGTGATCCACCGCGAGCCTGACCTTCTGCCGCACGTTCTCGCTGCGCAAGAACGTGGCCAGCTCCACGTCGATGTAGCTGGGCGCCCGGCCCGCGCCGCCGTGCGCCGGGGCGACGCCGCCGGCCGAGGCGCCCAGGCGTTCCATCAGCGCGATCCGCGCGTCGTCGGGGCCGTCGTAGTGGCCCCCCTCGAGCACCGGCCTGCACGTGACGATGCACGGCAGCGGGCAGCGCGCCACCAGCTGCGCGATGCGCTCGGCCTGCTGGTGGCACTCGCCCTGGGGCTCGTCGCCGCCGCGGCCGGAGAAGTACCGGTCCACGCGCAGCTCGACCAGGTCCGCGCCGGCGTCGCGGGCCTCGATCGCCTCGCGCGCGGCGGATTCCGGGTCGTCGAACAGGATCGGCACGCACACGAGCGTCACGGCCCAGTGTAGATCTCGCGCCCGCCGCGGCTCACCGGGGCCACAGCCCGAGCAGGTCCAGCACCGCGCGGTCCGCCGCCAGGCCCGGGCGCAACCGCCGGGCGCTCTGCGGCGGGTTGAACCCCGGCGCCGCGCGGCGCAGCTGGCTCAGGAGCACCTCGGCCGCCCCAGCCCGGGGCGCCTCCAGCTCGATCAGGCACGCCCGCTCGCACCCGCGCAGGTAGTCCTCCAGCGCGGGCCTGTCGATGCCGCCGCGCCCGCGCAGGTGCCCCCAGACCAGCTCGGCGGCCACGCGCTCGACACGCCGCACCAGCGCCGAGCCGACCACCGCGCGCCGCGTCCCGCTCGCGTACAGCGCCAGCACGTCCCCCCGACGCACGCCGGGGCTGCGCCTGCGGATCTCCACCGTCTTGCGCCCGTCGAGGATCATCTCGGCCCAGCGCGGCATGATCGACAGGAGCACCGCGCCGGCCTCGGTCGGCGGGCGCGGTCGGCTGGGCGGACTCGCCGCGAGCGACCCCTGGGCGTGGGCCGAGCCGGCCTCGGCCGGGGATGAGCGCGGTGCGGTCACGGGTGGCCTCGCGGGCGTGTGCGGGTGGTCCTGGCGCGCGGGTATGGGCCAGCGTGCGTGCGGCGGGGAGCGTGGGGAGGTTGGGCTTTGGGGTTGAGGTGGTGGGGGGTGGTGGGGGGATGGGGGTTGGGGCTCAGTCGCGGTAGACGCGCACGTCCGGGTCGGTCGGGGCGTTGCGGCCCGGCCCGAGCGACCGCCCGGGCGAACCTTCCGGCTCGCCGGCGATCACCACCGCGTAGCGCCCGCCGGAGACGAACGCCGCCGACTCCAGGATGGCCACCGCCTGGCGGGTGCCCGCCCGGAAGACCTCCACGCGGTACTGGCCGGCGGGGAGCTGGAGATCGGCGCTCACCGACTCTTGCCGCAGCGCCGGGGCCGCGTCGACGACCGGCCCGCGGAAGACCACATCGACGCGTTCGGGCTCCCGGCTCAGCCGATAGACCCGCGCCCAGAAGAAGCCCTCGCGCGGGGGGAGCGAGCGCTCCGGCCACACCCGGGCGCGCATGCCCCGGTCGTCGCGGATCGGTCCGCCGAGGGTGACGGTGGCGCGCTGCCCCTGGTCGAGCACGAGGCGCACGTCAGCGACCGGGCTGTCCTGCCCGACCCGGAAGGCCTGCACGCGCTGCGGCCCGGGCGCGGTGGTAAAGCCGGTGATCGCGTAGGGATACTCGACGTGCCGGGCGACCGCCTCGCCGTTGATGGCGATGTCGATCTCGGGCGCGTCGGGCAGGGCGTGGATGACGCGCAGGCGGGCCGGCTCCACCCGCTGGGCGTCGCACCCGCCCCCGAGCGCCGCCAGCGCGATCACCGCCCAGGCCCAGGCCCAGGCCCAGGCCCAGGCCCAGGCCAGAGGCGCCCGCGCCCTGGACGCGTCGGCTCGGTCGGCTCGGTCGGCTCGGTCGGCTTGGGGCGGGCGGGCGTCGGGGGGTCTGTGGGTCATGCCGGGGCAACGGTACCCGATCGCGCCCCGGCGCGCCAAGTGACCGGCGGCCAAGCCCCGAGGCCGATATCGTGGTGTCCTGGCATGGCCATGGCCATGGCCATGGGCATGGGCGGCCCTGCCCGGCGGGGATGGGTCGGGGCACGGGCGGCTGGGCTTAGGGCCCGTGCGCTGCGCACCGGCGCGGGTCCGGGGCCGCGGGCAGGGGCGGCGCAGCGCAGTCGGCGGCGGTGGCGGGCCAGCGGCGTCGGTGCGAGGGTCGCGGTGGGGGGGATTGAGGGAACGGTCATGTCCGAAGAACTGAGCCAGCGCGTCTACGACCATCTCTGCCAGTGCTTGCTCGATGGCCGGCTCAGCGGGAGCGACCGCGTGAGCGAGCTGGTGGTGGCCAAGCAGACCGGCGTGAGCCGATCGCCGGTGCGCGAGGCCCTGGTGCGGCTGCGCGCCGAGGGGCTCCTCCAGCACGTTCCCAAGCTCGGCTCGTTCGTGCGGTCGCCCAGCCGGAGCGACCTGGAGGACCTCTACGCGGTGCGGCAGTGGCTCGAGGCCGGGGCCGCCGGCGCCGTGGCCCTGGCCCGCGACGAGGAATCCCTGACCACCCTCCAGCGGCTCAACGACGAGACGCTGGCCATCGCGCGGGAGTTCTATCGATCCGGGCAGCAGCGCCTGCCCGCCGAGCAGGCGGCCCGCGTGGGGGCCATCGATACCGAGTTCCACCTGACCCTGGCCTCGGCGACGAGCAACGACTTCGGCTCGCGGCTGATCGCCCGCGCCCACATGATGATCGCGGTGGGGCGGTACCGCGTCGGGGCGTACGGTGCCGAGCACGTCTCGCGGATGTACACCGACCACGACCTGGTGCTGCGCTCGATCCGCCGGGGCGACGCCCTGGAGGCCTCGCGCGTCATGGGCGAGCACATCCGCTGGTCGGCCTCGGCGGTGCGCGAGCAGTTCGACGCGCGCCAGAGCGCCCCGGCCTCGCGCGGCTCGCGCGCCGACTGGCCCGAGCCGATGCGCCGCGTCATCGAGAACGCCGGCCCGCACCACCACGCCGCGGCGCCCCAGGCGCCCGCCGGCGGCACGCCCGCCGGGCCTGCGCACAAGCCCGCCTGAGCCGCCGGTGCGCCGGCTCGGCTGGCGACGGCGTGGCGCTCAGGCCCGCGTGATGAGCACGGCGCTGGCGTCGTCGTCGCGGTGGAGCGAGCCGGCCTTGGCGTCGAGCAGCTCGCTCAGGCGGTCGGCGGCGATGGCCGGGCAGACGTCCCCCGGGCAGCGCGGGTCGGGGCCTGCGCACTGTCGAAGGGTCGCCTGGAGGAGGGCCCCGGAGCCGGCCCCGGTCCCGCACAGGCCCTGCTCCAGGCCGTCGGTGTGCAGGACCAGCGTCTCGCCCGGCCCCAGCGCGGTGCGGGCCGGCACGAACTCGGCGTCGTCGAAGACCCCCAGCAAGGGGCCCTCGGCGGTGAGCGTTTCCACCCGGCCGTCGGCGCGGATGACCAGCGCCGGGGGGTGCCCGGCCGAGGCGATCTCCACCGAGCCGTCGCCCGGGTCGATCAGCGCGCACACCGCCGAGGCGAAGCGCATCGACTCGCTGGTGTGGCGGAGCATCTCGTCGTTGAGCGAGAGCATCGACTCGGCGGGCCTGATCGCGCGCACCGCGCCGTCGGCGTCGCGGCGCACGAAGCGCAGGAAGTGGGCCAGGATCACGCTGCTCATGGCCGCGCACAGGCCGTGCCCCATCGCGTCGGCCAGGAGCACCCCCAGGCGGCCGTCGGCCAGGCGCTCGGCCCGGTAGATGTCCCCCGAGACGTGCCACAGCGGGCGGAAGAGCGACCCGACGCGCAGGCCGGGCGTCTGCGGGAGCTTGGGCGAGGCGATCTGCCGCTGCAGCCGCGAGGCCAGGTGCAGCTCCTCGTCGACGCGGCGCATCCACTGCTTGGCGCTCTGGGCCAGGCGGTCGGCCACGGCGAGCTCCTGCTCGAGCGAGCCGACGCGCTCGGCCATGCGCAGGACGCCCGTGAGCAGCCCGGCCAGCGCCTCGACGCCCGACTCGGCCGCGTGCACCACCGCCCCGACGCGCACGAAGCGCGCCCGCCACGGCCGCAGGCCCTCGGGGAGCACGCACACGACGGGCCTGCCGGCCTCGGCGAGCCGGGTACACGCGCGGAGCACGGCGCGGGCCGAGCCGTCGTCGGTGGGCAGGGCCAGGCACAGGTCGCAGCGGGCGGCGCGGGCGGCCTGCTCCGGGTCCTGGCACAGCCGCTCGGCGTCGACGGGGATCCACGTCAGGCGGTCCTCGCGACAGGGCCAGACCGGCGTGATCAGCCGCGCGGCGGCCTCGGCGTGCCCGGCGCACTGGGCCGCGTGGAGCATCGCCACCCGCACCGAGACCGCCCGTGAGGTCTCGGCCGTCGGCACCGATCCGCTAGTCTGGCCGGCTTGGGACACGCGCTCTCTCCTCCCAACGCTCTGGCGGCGCCCCCGCGGGACCCCTCTTGCCGCCTGCCTATCGGCGCCTCGGCCGCTCCGCTTTGCTCGGGGCGCGCCCCGACGGGGGCGCGGGGCGTGCCCGACGCGAGGCTGTGCCGGCGCGGCGTGACAGCTTGCCGGGCTTGCCGCGGCGGCGGCGTTATCACTCCGCGTGCGCGCACGGCCTGGTGCGCCCGGGCCGTGCGGGTGCGCCGCTTATCGCCCTTCGAAGAGCCGGTCTGCCAGCCAGTCCGACAGCTGGGGGACCTTGCGGATCTTGGCGGCGGTGGCCTCGACGTCGTAGGGCACGCGCACGAAGCGGGCCGAGTCGGCCTCGAGCATCACGTACGAGGCCCGCGGGTCCAGGTCGCGCGGCTGGCCCACCGAGCCCACGTTGATGATCGCCTTCTCGCCGGCGGTGAAGCGGTAGGTCTGGTCCGTCAGCTCCGAGGGCGGGTAGAAGTCCGGCTCGTCGGTGAAGACCCCGGGCACGTGCGTGTGCCCGACCAGGCACACGCGCGTCACGCGCTCGAAGATCGTCTGGAGCTTGTCGGGCGCGGTCTGCACGTCGTCGGGGAAGATGTACTCGTTGATCGGACGCCTGGGCGAGCCGTGCACGCACAGCACGTGGTGCGGGGCCGCCGGCGACGAGTCCACCACGCGCACGCGCAGCCGCCCCAGGAACTCGTAGCGCGCAGCCCGCGCCGCCTCGTCGGGCTCGCCGTCGAGCACCTCGCGCGTCCAGAACGCCGCCGCCTCGGCCCCGGGGTTGAAGTTCGTCGGCTCGTAGAGCACGCCGTAGTCGTGGTTGCCCATCAGCGACCAGGCGCACCGCGTGCGCACCATGTCCACGCACGCGGCGGGGTCCGGGCCGTACCCGACGATGTCGCCCAGGCAGATGATCCGGTCGGCGCCCCGGGACCGGATGTCCTCGAGCACCGCCCCGAGCGCCTCGGCGTTGGCGTGGATGTCGCTGATCACCGCTGTGGGCACTCGGCCGTCTCCGTGCGGGCAGTCCTCTCCCGCGTGCGATGCTAGAGAGAGCCGGTCTGCCGGGCAATCCCCGGCGGCGTGGGCGGGCCGCGGGGCCAACGCCCGGGCTGTGCGCGTTGGCGACCGCCGGCACGCATTGGCGGCAGCCGCGGGCAGAGCCACCGCCGATCTGCCAAACTGGCATGCCGGCATCGGCTCCAGAGCCCGCCAAGCGATGGGTCGCCCCGGGCGCGCCGATTGCCGATACCGCTTGGCTAGCATCGGCGCCCTTGCCGGCTGTGGGCGACGCTGCCAGACCTCCCGCCCAGCCCCTGCCCCACCGCCCACGCACCCCCCGCACCCCCCGCACACCCGTACCACCCCCCACCCCCCGCCGGGCACCTACACAGGAACACCACCGTGAGCATCGCCTATCAGCGCACACGCGAGATGACCATCGACGAGCTGCTGCTGGAAAACCGCGTGGTCTTCCTCATCGGGGAGATCACGCCGGGCTCGGCCGCTCGCGCGACCATGCAGATGCTCTACCTGGAGAACCAGAAGAAGGGCCAGGAGATCCACTTCTATATCAACTCCCCCGGCGGCGTCGTCGACGACACGCTGGCCATCTACGACACCATGCGGTTCCTCTCCTCGCCCGTGAGCACGTACTGCATCGGCCGGGCGTACTCCGGCGCGGCCCTGCTGCTCACCGCTGGGTCCAAGGGCAAGCGCTACATCCTGCCGCACGCCAAGGTGATGATCCACCAGCCCTACGGCGGCGTCGGCGGGCAGGCCGAGGACATCCGCATCCAGGCCGAGCAGATCATCAAGAGCAAGAACGAGCTGATCCGCATCATCGCCCGGCACACGGGCCAGCACGAGGACCAGATCCGCAAGGACTCGGAGCGCGACAAGTACTTCTCCGCCGACGAGGCCAAGGCCTACGGGCTCGTCGACGAGGTGATCCAGAGCCCTCTGAACAAGTGATCGACCGCGGGCTTGCGCGGGTGCGGGGTGCGGGGGGTGGGGGGTGGGGGGTGGGTGGCGAGGTGAGGAGAGTGGGAGGTGGGGGGCAGGACGGCGGTGGATAGCACGTCGGGGCGGTGGGGCAGGGTCGGCACACAACACGGCCGCGGGTCGGCCGAGCGAGGGAACACGCCATGTCGTCGTATCTGGTCCCGATCGTGATCGAGAAGTCCGGGCGCGGCGAGCGCGCGTATGACATCTACTCGCGGCTGCTCAAGGACCGGATCATCTTCCTGGGCAGCCCCATCGGCGACGAGATCGCCTCGCTGGTCATCGCCCAGCTGCTGTTCTTGGCCAACGAGGACCCCAAGGCCGACATCCACCTGTACGTCAACTCCCCCGGCGGGTCGGTCTCGGCGGGCCTTGGGATCATCGACACGATGCGCTTTGTGCCCTGCGACGTGGCCACGTACATCATCGGGCAGGCCGCCTCGATGGGCTCGCTCATCGCCACCAACGGCACCAAGGGCAAGCGCTTCACGCTCCCCAACTCCCGCAACCTGATGCACCAGCCGCTCCTGGGCGGGGTCATGGAGGGCCAGGCGACGGACCTGGAGATCGAGGCCCGCGAGATGCTGCGCATCCGCGAGCGGCTCTACAAGATCTACGCCGACGCCACCGGCCAGCCCGTCGCCAAGATCGCCGAGGACTGCGACCGCAACAAGTGGCTCGACGAGCAGGAGATGCTCGCCTACGGCCTGGTCGACCGGGTCGTCACCGCCATGCCGCGCACGCGCCCGGAGGGCGTCCCCCGCGACGACGACTGATCCACCCGGGCCGCCTGCGCGGGGCGCACCGGTTGCGCGGCGGGGGATTCGCGCCCGACCGGCCCTTGCCGTGCTCCAGTTCCCGGGCCCCCCAGCCGATGCACCCTCCACGCCGGGCAGCCGCCCGGCCCTGGAGGCTGCATATGGCGTGCGCGCTCGCGTCGGCTCGTGGTCTGTTGGTCGCCGCTGCGGCGATGATCTCCTTGGCCGGCGGGTGCGCCTCGCCGTGGGCCGAGGGCTTCCAGGCCCGCCGCGGCGGCGAGATCCTGCCCCAGACCGGCCCCGCCGACGCCGACCAGCTGGCCCCGTCCGGGCCGGCCCAGGCGGCTGTCGCGCAGGGCGAGCCCGTCAGGCCGCTGGTTGCGCCGGTGGGCTTCAACCGCGCCGCGCCGGTGATGGCCGACGCCCAGCGCGCCGCCTTCGACGCGGCCCTGGGCCCGGTCAACGCCATCACCGAGACCGACCGCCCCACGTTCGATTGGCTCGACGGCCTCTCGCGCGTCTCCTTCGCCGAGGAGGGCGCCGACTTCCACCCGCGCGTTTCCAAGGACGGCTCGGGCCTGGTCTTCGCCTCCACCCAGCACCGCCCCACCGCCGACATCTACCTCCAGCGCGTCGGCTCGCGGTCCATCACCCAGCTGACCAGCGACCCGGGCAACGACGTCATGCCCGCCCTGAGCCCGGACAACGCGCGCATCGCCTTCGCCTCCGACCGCACCGGCTCCTGGAGCATCTACGTCATGTCCGCCGCCGGCGGGCAGGCCGTGCAGCTGACGGCCGACGGCGGCCAGGACCTCCACCCGAGCTGGTCCCCCGACGGCGCCCGCATCGTCTTCTGCCGGCTCGGGGCCGTCTCGGGCCGGTGGGAGCTGTGGGTCGTGCCGGTCGAGCGCCCCTCGGCCGCCGAGTTCATCGGCTACGGCCTGTTCCCCGAGTGGAGCCCCGTGGCCGGCGCAGCGGGCGCCGACAAGATCCTCTTCCAGCGCGGGCGGGAGCGCGGCGAGCGCAGCTTCTCGCTCTGGACCCTCGACTACGCCCCCGGCTCGGCCAGCAACCCCACCGAGGTCATCGCCGGCGCGGGCTTTGCCGCCATCGACGCCTCCTGGTCCCCCGACGGCCAGCACATCGCCTACTGCCGGCTGGCCGGCGACGCCTCCGGCGGCCTGGCCGACGCCTACGGGCCGCTGGCCGGCGCCACCGCCGGCGCCCCGGGCGTGGCCACCGACCTGTGGATCTCCACCGCCGACGGGCAGTCCCGCGTGAACCTCACCGCGGGCAAGTTCGTCAACCTCATGCCCACCTGGAGCCCCGACGGGCGGCTCTTCTTCGTGACCAACCGCGGCGGCGGCGAGAACATCTGGGCCGTCTCGACGGGCAAGGCCATCGCCGCCATGGGCGCCCCAGCGGCGGCCCCCAACGCCCCGGCCACGGCCTCGGCGCACAGCGGCCACGCCCAGGAGCACCAGCACGCCAATCCTGTGGCCGGCGTGGCCGAACAGCCGAATCACTGAGCGACCGAACACCGGCGGCCGCCGGCCGTGCCGCTGACGGGCGCAGTGCCCCGCCCCGGCTCGTGCCCGACCGCCCCACGCGACGCGGGGCCGGAGGCCCCGCCCTCGGCACGGAGGCCGCCATGACGCCATCGACGCACGGCGCCGCTCGGACCATCGCCCGCGGC
>PNJV01000049.1 GCA_013822085.1 Isosphaera sp.
GTGCGGGGGGGGCCAGGCCGAGCCGGCGCGCGGTCAGTTCGGCGGCGCTGGGGCTTTGGTCGATGCCCACAGCGTCGCGCCCCGACTCGACGGCTGCCACCAGGGCCGTGCCGCTGCCGCAGCAGGGGTCGAGCACCGTCCCGCCCGGCGGGCAGCAGGCGCGGACCAGGAGCGACAGGAGCGCCAGGGGCTTTTGCGTCGGGTAGCCGGTGCGCTCGGCGGCCATGTTGTTGATGGCCGGCACGAGCAGGACGTCGGTGGCCTTCTTTGTCTGGCCGGCCATGCGGCGCGAGGTGGCTGGGACGCGCGGCGGGTCGAAGTAGTACGCGTCGGGGCGAAGGCAGTAGTAGAGCAGGTCGTCGTGCTTGCGCGCGAACCTGCGCGGCGAGGAGCCGCCCAGGCCGTAGGACCAGACGAGGTGGTTGACGAAGCGGTCGGGGCCAAGGAGGCGGTCGAGCAGGACCCGGGCGTGGTGGCTGGTGCGCCAATCGACGTGCAGGATGAGGTTGGCCGAGGGCTTGAGGGCGCCAAGCGTGGCGCACAGTCGCGGCTCGAGCCACGCGATGAAGTCCCGCGGCGCGCCGAAGCGGTCGGGGAACGACGCGGCCAGGGGCGCAGCGGCGGGGTCGCGCCGGGAGGCGTTGGGCGGGGTGGACTTGGCGCGGCCGGTGTTGAACGGCGGGTCGGCGTAGAGCAGGTCGACCGAGGCGGGCTCCAGCGCGGGCGCCGCGTCGAGCCAGTCGGCCTGGATGACACGGGCCTGGGCCATGGCGGTAGGTGCCTGAGAGTGCTAGCGAGGGGCTGAGGCGCGGCGGCCGACGCAGTAGTAAGCCAGGCCGTGCTCCTGGGCCCCGCCGCGGAGGTAGAGGTTGCGGCCGTCGAAGACGGCGGCGCCGGGCTTGAGCGTGCGGGCCAGGCGTGCAAAGTCGGGGCTCTTGAACTCGTCCCAGTCGGTGGAGACGACCAGCGCGTCTGCGCCCTGGGCGGCGGCGTACATGTCGTCGAGGACGGTCACGGTGGGGCCGAGCTCGCGGCGGGCGTTGTCGTTTGCGACCGGGTCGAAGGCGCGGACGGCGGCGCCGTAGCCCAGGGCCCTGCGGATGAGCGTGATGGCCGGCGCCTCGCGGATGTCGTCGGTGCGCGGCTTGAAGGCCAGGCCCCAGAAGGCCACGACCCGGCCGGTGAGGCCCCCGGGCGCGTCCTTGGCCTTGAAGTGGGCCAGGATCTTGGCGAAGAAGCGGTCGCGTTGGGCCAGGTTGGTGTCGTGGACGGCCCGGTTGATGGGCGTGGGGACGCCGGCGCGGTCGCCCATCATGATGCAGGCCAGGGTGTCCTTGGGGAAGCAGGACCCGCCGTAGCCCAGGCCGGGGTAGAGGAACTGGTTGCCGATCCTGCGGTCGGCGGTCATGCCCTCGCGGACGCGCGCGATGTCGGCGCCGTGGGCCTCGCAGAGGTTGGCGATCTCGTTGATGAACGATATCTTGGCGGCCAGGAAGGCGTTGGAGGCGTACTTGACCATCTCGCTGGAGAGGACGTCCATGACCTGGATGGGGTGGCCGTTGCGCACGAAGGGGTCGTAGAGGTCGCGCATCAGCGCGGCGACGGCGTCGGACTCGACGCCGCACACGACGCGGTCGGGCTTGTTGAAGTCGTCGATGGCGGCGCCCTCTTTGAGGAACTCGGGGTTGTTGGCCACGCCGAAGCGCACGCCGGGGGCCAGGCGCTCGGCGATGCGCCGCTTGACCTCCAGCGTGGTCCCGACGGGCACGGTGCTCTTGACGACCACGACCGGCGGGTGGGCGGACGGCCCGGCGCGGTTGAGGGCGTCGGCCACGGCGTCGGCGGCGGTCATGATGGCGCTCAGGTCGGTGTGGCCGCGTTCGTCGCTGGGCGTGCCGACGCACAGGAAGATCACCGCCGCGTCGCGGTGGGCCGCCCCGGGGTCGGTGGTGAAGCGCAGCCGGCCCGCGGCGAGGTTCCGCCCCAGCAGCTCCTCGAGGCCGGGCTCGTAGATCGTCGAGACGCCGCGACAGAGCCGCTCGACCTTGGCCGCGTCGGTGTCCAGGCAGGCCACGTCGTTGCCGGTGTTGGCCAGGCAGACGCCCGTGACGAGGCCGACGTACCCGGTGCCGACGATCGAGATTCGCATGCGTGCTCCTGGGGTTGTCGCATGATACGAGCGAGCGGCGGCGGGTCCTGCGCGGGGCCGGCGCCCGGCGGGCGCCGATCGGTACACTCGTGCCCGATGCAGACGACCACCACCCGACGCCGCCCCGTCCAGGTCCCCACTGCCCGCACGGCCGACCGCTACGCGCTCTACATGGCCGCGGTGCAGGAGCCCGAGGCGGAGGTGCGGTTCATCGACCGGGTGTACCGCGGCCTCAACGGCAGGCGCGCCGTGTCGCTGCGCGAGGACTTCTGCGGCACGTTCGGGATCTGCTGCGCCTGGGCCACCTCCGGCGGCGCCGGGCTGGAGCGCACGGCCCTGGGCGTGGACCTGGACCCCGAGCCGATCGCCTGGGGCGTGGCCCACCACCTCGGGGCGCTGGACGAGCCGGCGCGGGCGCGCGTCGGGGTCCTCCAGGCGGACGTGCTCTCTGAGCGGGTCCGGCGGGCGGGGCCGGCGGGCGGGTTCGACGCGATCGCGGCGTTCAACTTCTCCTACTGGGTGCTGATGGAGCGGGCCCTGCTGCTGCGCTACTTGCGCGCCTGCCGCGGGTCGCTTGCGCGCGGCGGGGCGCTCTTCCTCGACGCCTTCGGCGGCCCCGACGCCCACCGCGAGCTGACCGAGTCCCGCAGGTGCAAGGGGTTCACCTACGTGTGGAACCAGGAGCGGTACAACGCCATCGACGGCGTGATGCGCTGCAGCATCGGCTTCCGATTCCGCGACGGCACCGAGCTGCCGCGGGCGTTCCGCTACACCTGGCGGCTCTGGACGCTCCCCGAGATCGCCGACATGCTCCGCGAGGCGGGCTTCGGGTCCGTGGACGTCTACTGGGAGGGCGACGACGGCAAGGGCGGGGGCGACGGCGTCTTCCGCAAGGCCCGCTTCGGCGACGCCGGCAACGCGTTCATCTGCTACATCGTCGCCCACGACGGCCCGGCCGACCGCCCCGCTGACTGACCCAGCCCCGGGGCCCGCGCAGCGGTTCGGTACACTGGCGACATGACCCCCGAGCCGCAGCCGCAGCGCAGCACACCCGCCGCTCACCGCCCGAGCGAGGGCCCCGAGGCCGGCCCGGCCGAGTCGGGCGTGCCCCCGCTGAGCATCGTCGCCCTGGACGACGACCCCGACTTTCGCCAGTACATCGCCGCCGTGCTCGGCGCCGACGGGCACCAGGTGCTCGTGGCCGGCACCAGCGAGGCGTTCTTTGCGCTCATCGAGGCCAGCATGCCCGACGTGGCCCTGCTGGACATGAAGATGGGCTCGGAGTCCGGCGAGGGCGTGCTGGGCGAGCTGCGGCGGCGCTGGCCCAAGCTGTGCGTGATCGTCGTGACGGGCTACCCGTCGCTGGACTCGATGCGCCAGACGTTCAAGCGGGAGGTCTTCGACTACCTGGCCAAGCCCTTCTCGCTGGCCGACCTGCGGGCCACGCTGCGCCAGGCGTGCCAGAAGCTCGGCCTCGGCCAGCGGCCCAGGGACCGGCTGCGGACGGAGCTGGGCCGGCAGATCCGCATCGCCCGCACCGAGCGCGGCTGGACGCTGCGCGACCTGTCCGACTCCTGCGGCGTCTCGGTCAGCCAGCTCTCGTCGATCGAGCGCGGGGCCCACCTGCCCAGCGTCGAGTCGCTCATCGACATCGCCGGGGCGCTCCAGAAGCAGCCCTCGGCGTGGTTCTCGGCGGCGGGCTTCTGAGCGCCGCGGGCCACCCGCCGGGGCAGCGGCCAGCGCCACGCGGCCGGGGCCGAGCGCGCAGCCGAAGCCGGCGCGCACAGCCGCGCCCGAGCGCGACGCAAACAGGCATGGTGCGGCGGGCCGGGTGTGGCAACAATCGGGCGTGATCCACCGGCAGAGCGAGCCAACCAACGGGCGTCCGGCGTCGGCGCGGCGCGGCGTGCTGTTCACGGCCTTCGAGCCATCGGGCGACGACCACGCCTCGGTGGTGATCGCCGAGCTCAAACGCCGCGCGCCCGACGTGCCCGTCTACGCCTGGGGCGGCCCGCGCATGGAGCGGGCCGGCGCGACGGTCATCGAGCGCACCGGCGAGGCCGCGGTGGTCGGCGTCCCGGGGGTGGGCAAGATCCTCGAGCACGTGCGCATCAACCGCCGCGTCGAGGACTGGCTGGACAAGAACCCCGTGGCGCTGCACGTGCCCGTCGACGCGCCCGACGCCAACTTCGCCATCTGCGCCATGGCCCGCCGGCGCGGCGCCCGCGTGATGCACCTGGTGGCGCCGCAGCTGTGGGCCTGGCGCGAGGGGCGCATCCGCCGGCTGCGCGCCCTGACCAACCTGGTGCTGTGCGTCCTGCCCTTCGAGGAGCAGTGGTTCCTCTCGCGCGGCGTGCCGGCCCGCTTCGTGGGCCACCCGCTCTTCGAGACGCCGCTGGACGAGGCGGCCCTGGACGCGGTCGCCGCGGGCTTCGGCGACGGGTCGCCCAAGATCGCCCTGATGCCCGGCTCGCGGCCGGGGGAGATCAAGCGGTCGTTCCCCCCGCTGCTCGACGCCTATCGCCAGATCCGCCGAGACTTCCCCCGCACGCGCGCGGTCATCGCCTGCACCAAGCCCGAGGTCGAGCCTTCCTGCGTCGCACGCCCAGCGCCTCGGCGGCTGGCCCGAGGGGCTGCTCACCGCCGTGGACCAGACCGACGCGGTCATCCGCTGGTGCGACCTGGCCGTGGTCGCCTCGGGGACCGTCACGCTCCAGGTCGCCAAGCAGGCCAAGCCCATGGTCACCTTCTACCGCCTCTCGCAGCTCTACCGGGTGCTGCACACGCTCATCGGGCGCTGGCTGATCACCACCGACCTGTTCACGCTTCCCAACCTCATCGCCGGCAAGCGCATCGTCACCGAGCTGGTGCCGCACTTCGGCGACGGGCACGAGCTGGCCGTGGGCGTCTACCGGCTGCTGCGTCAGCCGGGGCTGGCCGAGCAGCAGCGGCAGGAGCTGCTGGCGGTGACGCGCAAGTTCCAGGGCCGCCGCGCGGGCATCCTCTCGGCGGACGCGATCCTGGAGATGCTCGGCGTGAGCCCCGCCGCCTCCGCCGCGCCCCCTTCCACCCCGCCTAGCCCGCCCACCGCCGCAGCGGCCGCCCAGCCGGCCTGAGCCCGGCACACGCTGACCGCTCGCCGGCGTGCTCGCGGCGGGGCATCAGTCGGCGGCCGTGGGCTCGAGGAGCGCCAGGCCGCACCAGCGGTTGCCGATCCGATCGGGCACAGCAAAGCCCGTCACGCGCGGCCAGCGCACGCCCACGCCGCGGTCCAGGCACCTGTGCACCAGGATCGCTGTGTCGCCCTCCATCACGCCGCGCTCGGCGCACAGGACCACGAGCAGCACGCCGCGGGCCCCGGGCGCGATGCCGTCCTGGCGGCGCAGCTTGCGCAGGTCCGCGATCACGCCGCGCGTCAGCTCCGAGGCGTAGCGGGTGTTGGGGCCGGGGACCCCGTCGCGGTAGCAGTGCTGCCCGACGAGCTTGACCTCCAGCCAGTACGCCTCGGTGCTGGCCACGACGCGCTCGCCCGGCGCTGGGGCCGACAGGGGCAGCGCGGCGTTGGGCTGGGCGGGATCGAAGTCGTCGATGCCCGGCTCGTGCGCGCCCTCGAAGAGCGTGCCGGCACGGCGTCGCTTGTGGTCGGCCACGCCGTGCGCGATGCGGAGCGTGTCGGCCAGGCACGGCGTGCAGCGCGGCGCGCCCGAGGCGTCCAGGTCCGCCGCGTCGTAGGGCAGCAGGGCCAGGTCGCAGCGGAGGCGGTCGGGGCCCTGGGGCAGGGCCCGCTTGCGGCCGCGCTTGGCCAGCCATTGCGACGGGTACGGCTGCTCGCGGAGCACCCGGCAGCCGTGCCGACCGACCACGGCCAGGCCCGCGGCCAGGACCGGGTGGGCGTCGGTCTCGTCGAGGGCCTCCAGGCCGTAGACGGCCTGCTCGGCGATCAACGCGCGCTCGTGGGCCTCCAGCGCGTCGGCCGCGGCCGAGAGCACCTCGTCGGCGTCCCATGCCGGCATGGTCAGCCGTGCCCGAGGTACGCCTTGCGGACCTCGTCGGAGGCGGCCAGGTCGGCGGCGGGGCCGCTGAGCGTGGACTGCCCGACTTCCAGGACCACGGCGTGGTGTGCGACCTGGAGGGCCATGTGGGCGTTCTGCTCCACCAGCAGGATGGTGGTGCCGGACTGGTTGATCTCGCGGATGATCCTGAAGATCAGCTGCACCATCTGCGGGGCCAGGCCCAGCGAGGGCTCGTCGAGGAGCAGCAGCCTGGGGCGCGCAAGGAGCGCCCGGGCGATGGCCAGCATCTGCTGCTCGCCGCCGGAGAGCGTCCCGGCCATCTGGCCCAGGCGCTCGCGCAGGCGCGGGAAGATGCTCAGGGCCTTGTCCATGTCCTGGGCGACCGCGGCGTGGTCCTTGCGGATGTACGCCCCGAGCCCGAGGTTCTCTCGGACGGTCAGGTTGGCAAAGACGCCGCGGCCCTCGGGCGCCTGGCTGATGCCCATGCGCACGATCTTGTGCGCCGGCAGGCCCGCCAGGGGCCTGCCCTGGTAGAGCACCCGGCCGCCGGTGGGGCGCACCATCCCCGACACGGCCCGGAGCGTGGTGGTCTTGCCGGCGCCGTTGGAGCCGATCAGCGTGACGATCTGCCCCTGCTCGACGCGCACCGAGACGCTCTTGATGGCGTGGATGGCGCCGTAGTGCACGCTCAGGTTGTCGATCTCCAGCAGGGCCATCGTCGTCCCCTCTCCTGTGCGCACCCGGCGGCGCGGCGCGGGCTCAGCCGGGCTCGCCCAGGTAGGCCTCGATCACCTTCGGGTCGTTCTGGACGTGCGCGGGCACGCCGTGGCAGATCACCTCGCCGTGATCGAGCACCGTGATCCGCTCGCAGATGTCCATGACCAGGCCCATGTCGTGCTCGATGAGCAGCACGCCCACGCCGAACTCGCGCCGCAGGCGCTGGATGGTCCTGGCCAGGTCGCGCTTCTCCTGCGGGTTCATGCCCGCGGCGGGCTCGTCCAGGAGCAGGAGCTTGGGCTCGGTGGCCAGGGCCCGGGCGATCTCCAGCCGGCGCTGGTCGCCGTAGGGCAGGCTCTTGGCCGGCTCGTCGGCGCGCGACAGGAGATTGAACACACCCAGCAGCTGGCGCGCGCGGGCCAGGATCGCGCGCTCCTGGGCGATGTACGCCGGCGTGCGGAACAGCGTGCCCACCAGCGTGTGCCGGCCGCGCACGTGGGCCCCCAGGCGCACGTTGTCCAAGACGCTCAGGTTCCCGAACAGGCGGATGTTCTGGAACGTGCGTGCCATGCCCGCCTTGGCGATCTGGTGCGGCCGCAGGCCGTCGATGCGCCGGCCGTCGAGCGTGATGCTCCCGGTCTGGGCCCGGTAGACGCCGGTGAGCAGGTTGAACGCGGTGGTCTTGCCGGCGCCGTTGGGGCCGATCAGGCCGTCGAGCCCGCCGGGCGGGACGGCCAGGCTCAGGCCCTGCACGGCCTTGAGGCCGCCGAAGCTGATCCCGATGCCCTCGGCCCTGAGCAGCGCCCGCGCCACGTCGGTGGCGCCCGGCTGAGGCCCCGGGGCGTGATCGGCCGTGTGGTTGGCCTGCGTGTGGTCACTCATGGCCACCCCTCATCCCCCCCCGCCTCCGTCACCCCCCCCCCCATGCCCCCAACTCCCGTTGCTGGGGCAGCGGCCGGGTCGGCGGGCCCAGCGGTGCGCAGCGACGGCGCCGCGGCGGCCTTGGCCTTGCGTCGCATGAGCTGCCCGGGCACCAGCCACAGCTCGGAGGTCCCAAGCAGGCCCTGCGGACGCAGGAGCATCACGCTGATGAGCGCCAGCGCGTAGAGCACGATGCGGATGTCGTCGAGCTTGAAGCCCTGCCACGCGGCAAAGGCCCGCAGCCCCTCGAAGAGCCCCGTGAGCACGCCGATGACCAGCAGGGCCCGCCCCATGGCCCGGCCGCGGGCGCGCGAGTCGATGTCGCGCCGCACCGCCTGCACCACCCCCACCAGCGCCAGGGCCACCAGCGCCGCCGGCCACACCGACGTGGGCTGACGCAGCCACTCGGTCAGGCCCCCGAGCCCGAAGGCCGCCAGCAGCACGCCGCTGATCGACCCGAGCCCGCCGAGCACCACGATAATGATCAGCTCGAAGGACTTCTGGAAGCCGGCGTCCTTGGGCTGCACCGCCAGGTTCAGGTGGGCGTAGAACGCCCCGCCGAGCCCGGCCAGCGCCGCCGCCAGCACGAAGGCGCGCACCTTGTACCTGGTCAGGTTCACGCCCATGGCGCGGGCGGCGATCTCGTCCTCGCGGATCGACAGGAACGCGCGCCCGGAGCTTGAGAACTTGAGCCGGTAGCACCACACCACCGTCAGGGCCAGGGCCGCGTAGATCCAGAACAGCTCGCCGTACGGGATCACCGACGAGAACCCCTGGGCGCCCCCCAGCGGCGGGGGCCACCACCCGGAGATCGGCAGGGCGCGAGCCGCCTGCGGGTCGAAGACCTGGCTCTGGGTCTGCTGGAACAGCACGCGCACGATCTCGCCGAAACCGAGCGTCACGATGGCGAGGTAGTCCCCGCGCAGCCGCAGCGAGGGCAGCCCGACCATGTACCCCGCTGCGCCCGCGGCTCCTGCGCCGATCGCCGCGCCCGCGAGCATCACCGCGTGGCCCGGCGTGAGCAGGCCCGCCGGGTCGTACGCCCCCACCCACCCCAAGGAGTTGGCGTAGAAGCTCACCGCGCCCCCCGCGTAGGCGCCGATGGCCACGAACCCCGCGTGCCCGATCGAGAACTGCCCGGTGTACCCGTTGACGATGTTCAGCGACACCGCGGCGATGGCGACGATGCCGATCTGGCGGAGGATCGTCGCCGGGTAGATGCCCGCGGCGGGGCCCACGACCCACTGCATCACCGCGCCGGTGCCCAGCACCAGGCCCACAAGCGCCGCCGTGTGCGCCACCGTCAGGCCCACGCCGGGGCGGTTCTTCTGGGTCAGTTCGTGGATCGCGCTCACGTCACACCTTCTCCCGCACCGGCGTGCCCAGCAGGCCCGCCGGCCGCAGCAGCAGCACCAGGATCAGCGTCGTGAACACGTAGATGTCCTGCAACCCGGACCCGATGGTCGCCGAGAGGTACGTCTCGCCGAAGAACTCGATGAAGGCGATGAGGAACCCGCCCAGCACCGCCCCGCGGATGTTGCCGATCCCCCCCACCACCGCCGCGACGAACGCCTTGAGGCCCAGGAGCACCCACACGTCGCTGGCCGGCTGCTGGAGCGACGGGTACTTGATCGGGTACAGGAAGCCCGCCGCCGCCGCCAGGCACGCGCCGAGCACGAACGTGAACGAGATCACGAAGTTGACGTTCACGCCCATGAGCGCCGCGTTCTCGATCGAGAAGCTGACCGCGCGCATGGCCGCGCCCAGGCGCGTGCGGAAGACCAGCCATAAAAGCCCGACCATCAGCACCGCCGCCGTGCCCACGATGGCCACGTCCACCAGGCGGATCGTCACCGCGGGCACCTGCACCAGCACGTAGGCCAGGCCCTGCATCTCCGCGGGCGGCCGCAGCGGCTGGGTCACAAGGGGCGTCCCGGCTTGGACCTCCCCCACCGGCGGGTTGTTCAAGTTGAATCGCGCCACCACCGGGCCGGCCTCGGTCTGCCGGGTGACGTCCAGCCGATAGGTGCGCCCGGGCAGGACCGTCACGGCTCGGTCGAGGAGCACCTGCCCCCGCCGCTCGCCGCCGCCGAGGGTGCCGGTGGCGATGATCGACTCGTTGAGGATCACGTCCGGCAGCAGCTCGGGCATGGTCTTGGGCGTCGGCCCGAACGGGAACGAGACCGTGGCCGTGCGCGCCAGCCCCGGCGCCGGCGGCAGCTGGTTGAAGTTCTGCAGCAGCAGCGAGACGCCGATGGCCGTGATCAGGACGTTGAGCCGCGGGGCCTTGCGCAGCGGTCGGTAGGCGAACCGCTCGATGCAGAACGCCGTGACCCCGCACACCACCATGGCCACGCCCAGCACGATCGGGCCCAGCCACCAGGGCGCCCCGGCGGCGCTCAGGCCCGTCCAGGCGATCAGCGCCGTGGTGGTCGTGAAGGCCGTCCAGGCCCCGAGCACGAACACGTCGCTGTGGGCGAAGTTGATGAACTTGAGGATGCCGTACACCATCGTGTAGCCCAGCGCGATCAGCGCGTAGAGGCTCCCGACGGCGACCGATGCGATCATCGTGTCGAAGAATGTTGCGTCGAACAGGGTGCCCATCGTCCGGTCTGGTCCTGCAAGATCACCCGCGCCCCCGCCTGCCCGATCCACTCGCCCGGCGGCCCCGGTCGGCCGGGCACCGCCGATGCTCCCGAGACGATAACCGCCGGCGATCCACCGGCGGGCTCCACTATACCCGCGCCCGCGCAGCGGATCCGCGGCGCACGGGCGCACGCGACAAAAATCGACGCCACCGCCCGCGCACACCGTGCGCCGCGCGCATGCCGGCGCCGTGCGGCCGACCAACCGGCGGGCCCAAAGACAGCGGCCCGGCCCCGACGAGCCGCTGCGCTCACGCCCGCGGCCGCGCACAAACAACACGGGCCCGGCATCGGCCCGGGCCCGCGTGCTGCGTCAGGTTGTTGGGCCGGGGGCCAGAGCGGGGCTCACTTGTCCGTCGGCGGGTCGATCTTGGCCACGAAGCGCGGCCGGGGGGGCTGGCCGGGGGTGTCGGCCTGGAGCTCGACGATCACCGCCGGCTTGCTCGCGTCGCGCTTGGCGTTGATGGTGATGCTGCCGGTCACGCCGGGGAAGTCCTTGGTCGCCGCGATCGCCGCCGCCAGCGCGTCGCCGGCCTGCGACGGCGCGCGCTTCATGGCGTCAAAGAGCAGGTTGGCCGAGTCATAGCCCAGGCCGGCCAGGGCGTCGGGGATGGCCCCGTGCTTGGCCTTGTACTTGGCGATGAAGTCCTGAAGCCGCGGGTCGGGCTGGTCGGCGGCGTAGTGGTTGGAGTAGAACGAGCCCTCGATGTTCTCGCGGCCGATCCGGCCCAGCTCGTCGCTGTCCCAGCCGTCGCCGCCGAGGAGCGGCGCGGTGATGCCCAGCCGCCGGGCCTGGATGGAGATGCTCCCCACGTCGGTGTAGTACCCGGGCACGAAGATCACGTCGGGCTTGGCGTTGCGGATGGCCGTGAGCTGGGCCGTGAAGTCCGCCGCGCCGCGGTTGTAGCTCTGCTCGACCAGGATCTTGCCGCCGAGCTTGGCGTAGTTCTTCTTGAACTCCTCGGCCAGGCCCGCCGAGTACGACTGGCTCTGGTCGTAGAGCAGGGCCGCGTTGCCGCCCAGCTCGTTGTGGGCAAAGACGGCGCAGGCGTAGCCCTGGAACTGGTCGATGAAGCACACGCGGAAGATCTTGTCGCCCACCGCCGTGACGCGCTCGTTGGTGCTCGACGGCGAGATCAGCGGGATGCCCGCCGCCTGGGCCACAGCGGCCCCGGCCAGCGTGCGGTTGCTGGCCACCTCGCCCAGGACGGCCACGACCTTGTCGTTGTTGATCAGCCGCTGGACCACGGCCCCGGCCTCTTTGTCGTCGCCGCGGGTGTCGTACTCGACGAGCTTGACGGGCCTGCCGCCCAGGCCGCCCTTGGCGTTGAACTCCTCGATCGCCATGCGGATGCCGTTGCTCGTCGAGATCCCGAAGGTCGCCTCCGAGCCGGTGAGGCACCCGAAGTGGCCCACCAGGATCGGCTCGCCCGAGGCCGCCTGCCCCAGGGCGGGCGCACCGAACGCCGTCAGGCCCAGGGCCGCCACGCCCCCCGTCACGCCGCGCCGCAGCCACCGCGTTATCTGTCCGAGCATGCCCGCGTCTCCTGTGTCGTCGGTCCTTGCAGCCGCCCAGGCCGGCCCGCCCGGGCCGGCCCGCCTGGTGCGCGCCGCGGGTGTTGCCCGCCCAACGCCACCAACGGGTTCGACGCGCCCGGCGCGCCCGATGCGGACCATATCCACGCTCGCCGCCCCGCAGCGGCGCACCGCACGCCGGCCCGGGGAGGTCACGCCCGGGCCCAGCTGGCGGCACCCTGCGCGCGTTGCGGGGAATGCCCCGATTGACGCCGACCGTCCGGACGGTATTGTTCTACGACATGGATCAGAGCTCCCAGCACCACCCCGCCGTCCACGCACCATCCGCCAGGGACGCGGGCAAGGACGCGGGCAAGGACGCGGGCAAAGAGACCGTCAAGGACCGCGTCCTGGACGCCGCTGAGACGGTCGTGATCCGCCACGGGATCAACGGCCTGACGCTCGAGGCCGCCGCCGCCCAGGCCGGCCTGAGCAAGGGCGGCCTGCTCCATCACTACCCCAGCAAGGACCGGCTGGTCGAGGCGATGGTCGAGCGGTGCGCCCAGCACTGGCTCGCCGCCGTGCACGGGGCCCTGGAGCGCACTCCCGAGGGGCCCGGCCGCACCGCCCGCGCCCTGCTGAGCCACCTGACCGACACCCAGGCATGGACCGCCCAGTGCCAGCAGAGCTCCTCGGCGGTCTTCTCGGCGCTGGCCCAGGACCCGCGCCTGATCGAGCCCATCCGGCGGGTCTACACCGAGCTGCGCCAGCGCCTTGACAACGACGGCCTGGCCCCCGGCGTGGGCGAGGCGGTGATCGCGGCGATGGACGGGCTGTGGCTCTACCGGGTGCTCGGGCTCACGCCGGTGGACCGGGCGTTCCTGGACCGGGTCCGCAGGGTCTTCGAGGGCCTGATCGCTGCCCAGCCCCGCGCCGCCCCGGCGCCCCGCGGCACGCGGGGGCAGAGGTCAGCCGCCCACGCCACGCCGAGGGCACGCACCAAGGCCGCCGGCTCGCCCGCGGCTGGGCACCGGGGAGCCAACGCATGAAGACGTGGGCGGTATGGGCGATCGTGGCCGGCGTGGTCGTGGCCGGTGCCGGCGGCGCAGCGGTGTACTTCCGCCACGAGCTGGGCCGGGGCGGCCCGCCGGCGGACCAGGCCCAGGCCTTCGAGCCCGCCGAGGCCGTGGAGGTCGTCGAGGCCCGGCGCGTGCTCTGGAACCCGACGGCGGACCTGGTGGGCACCGTCTTTGCGATCCGCTCGGTCGTTGCCCGCAACGAGGTCCCCGGCGTGGTGTCGTTCGTTGGGTTCGACTCGGGCTCGGTCGTCGAGCCGGGGCAGGTCATCCTGAGGCTGGACGACAAGACCGAGCGGGCGGACCTGCGCGTGGCCCAGGCCAGCGTGCGCGTGGCCGAGGCCAACGCGGCCCAGTCGGACGCGCAGATCCTGCTGGCGGAGCTGGAGCTGGAGCGCCTGACGGCGGTGCAGGACTCGGCGGTGGCCAAGATCGAGATCGACCGGACGCGCTCGCGCCTGGCTGTGGCCCGGGCCGACCGCCAGCGCTGGCTGGCCGAGGTGGACCAGGCCCTGGCCCGCGTGGCCCAGGTCGAGGCCCGCCTGTCCAAGCTGACCGTCCGCGCCCCGTTTAGGGCCCGCGCCGGCATCCGCACCGTGCACGAGTCGCAGTTCCTGGCCGAGGGCGTGGAGGTGGTGACGCTCCAGGAAGTGACCGACCGGATCTACCTGGACTTTGCCGTGGCCCAGGAGTTCGTCCCGCGCGTCTCGGTCGGGGCCAGGGTGCAAGCCACCGGCGAGCTGCTCGGGCCGGACCCGGTGAGCATCGAGGTCATCGCCGCCGACGCCGCCGTCAGCCGCGACACGCGCAACCTGCGCGTCCGCGCGGTGGTGGACAACGCCGCCGGCCTCCTGGTGCCGGGCATGTCGGTGCAGGTGAACGTCCCGATGGAAGAGCCGCGGCCGTACACCGTCATCCCGGGCACCGCCGTGCGCCGCACCGCGTACGCCGACTCGGTCTACGTCCTCCAGGCCGACGAGCGCGGGGACGTGCGGGCTCGGCAGCGGTACGTCACGCTCGGCCAGAGCGTCGGCGAGGACGTGATCGTGCTCACGGGCCTGCGTCAGGGGGAGCGCATCGCGGCCGCGGGGTCGTTCAAGCTCTTCGACGGCGCCAAGGTGCTCGTGGGCCCGCCGGCGCAGGGGGACGGGCCGGCTGCGACCCAGGGCGCTGCTGAGACCGCTGGGCAGGGCGCTGATGAGGGCGCAGCGGAGCGTCGCGCCGGGCCGTAAGGCCGGGGGCTGCGGGTTGGGGGCCGGGGGCTGCGGGTTGGGGGTTGGGGGTTGGGGGTTGGGGGTTGGGGGTTGGGGGTTGGG
>PNJV01000050.1 GCA_013822085.1 Isosphaera sp.
GCCCAGCCCGACCAGCTCGATCGGCCCGAGCCCGCGCCGCCGCCACGCCCCGACGGCTCCTTCCGCTTCACCCGCACCGCTGAGGCCGTGCAGCTGACCACCCTGACCACCGCCATCAGCCAGGTCCTGGGCCTCCAGATCATCGCCTCCGACGCCAAGGCCTCCGACGCCTCCATCACTCTGACGACGGACCTGGACATCCCGCGCCAGGACCTGCTGCCCTTCCTAGAAACCCTCCTGGCCCTCAACGGCCTGATCATGGTCGAGGGGCCGTCGCCGGGCGTGCTGCTCATCGTCGCCCGGACCCAGGGCAGCTACGGCGAGTCGCGCTTCACCACCACCCGGCTCATCGCCACCCCGGGCCTGGTGCCGTCCACGCTCTCGGGGCCGATCGGCATCGTCCTGCGCGAGGCCGCGGCGCCGGTTGCCGGCGGCGGCCTGGAAAGTCGCGGCGGCGTCCAACCAAACCAGGCCGCTGCAAGCCCGGCACCCCCGAACGTCGCCTTCATGGACGACCTGGGCCTGCTGATCATCACCGACGCGCCGTCGCGCATCGCCGCTGTCGAGTCCCTCGTGGCCGAGATCGTCGCGCGGCAGGCCGAGGTGGACTGGGAGTACCTGCCCCTGAGCAACATCGCCGCCTCCTCGGCGCGCACCGGGGCCCTGGAGCTGATGGGCAGGCAGCCCCAGGCCCTCGGGCCGGCCTTCGGCGGTCAGCCCGGGACGCCCGGCGCAGCGGCCCCCTTCGCCCAACCGACCACCCGCATCGCCAGCTCCAACCTGGCCGACCGCCTGACCGTCTCCCGCCAGGGCAACGCCCTGCTCTTCCGCGGCCTGCCCCAAGAGACCGCCCTGCTCAAGCGCGTCCTGCAGATCCTCGACAGGCCCAACACGCTCACCCCCAAGTGGTACGACGTCGGCGGCTTCGCCGAGCAGATCGCCCGCCAGGGCGAGCGCCTGGGGCTGGGCGAGGTCTCCTCCTTCGTCTCGGCGGGCGGCGCCACAGCGACCCAGGCCCAGGGCTTCCAGCCGCCCCAGCAGCAGTCCGGCCCGGCCTTCATCCTCGACCAGCGCCGCGGCTTTATCTACTACGGCACCCCCGAGCAGCAGCAGCGCGTGGCCCAGATGATCCAGGAGCTGGGCGACCTGACCACCGCCGACACGCCCGTCTACGAGTTCTACAAGCTCAAGAACGCCGCCGCCGACGACGTCGCCGAGCTGGTCCGCAGCCTAATCACCAGCGACGTGCCCACCTCCTCCGGGTCGGGGCTCCTGCCCGGCACGACCACCCAGGGCAACCGGCGCCCCGACCGCGGCGTCAGGCCCACCGGCGGCGGCCTGACCTTCAACCCCGACGGCACGACCACCCAGGCCGGCCAGGGCGCCCCGGGCGCCGGCGCCCCCGGGGGCGGCGCCTCGACCGCCAGCGACAACGCCGCCATCGATCCCTCCGCCGACGCCTTCGTGCTCTCCGACACGGCCAACAACCAGGTCGTCGTCCGCGCGCCACGGCGGCTCCAGCCCCAGTTTGCCCGGCTGATCGACCGCCTCGACCAACGCCGCCCGCAGGTCTATATCGACGCCGTCATCGTCACCATCGACGACGACGACAACTTCCTCCTGGCCTTCGAGACCCAGTTCAACCGCCTGGGCGGGACCAACTCGCTGACCGGCCGCACGCTCTTCGGCGGGGCCGCCGGCGGTGTGCCCACCACGCCGGGGACCGTCGGCAACATCGACCCGGGGGGCGTCTTTGCCATCCTGCGCGCCGACGAGACGCCGCTGGTCATCACCGCCATCGCCAGCACCAACTACGCCCGCATCTCCGCCTCGCCCAAGATCCTCGTCGACGACAACGCCGCGGCCGAGTTCCGCTTCCTCGCCGAAGAACCAACCACGACCACCAATATCGCCGACACCACCACCACGGTCACCTTCGACGACTTTGTCGAGGCGGGGCCGAGCCTCGTGGTCACCCCGCGCATCTCCGCCGGCGACTACCTGAGCCTGGATTACACGTTCGAGCTCTCGGCGTTCACCGAAATCGCCACCGACCCCGGCATCCCCCCGGCGCGCTCCACGACGTTGATCACTTCCGAGTCGGTCACGGTCCCGTCGGAGTCGACCATCGTCGTCGGCGGGCTCACGCTGGACAACTCCACCGACGTGGTGAACAAGATCCCGTTCCTGGGCGACCTGCCCATCGTCGGGCAGTTGTTCCGCGGCACCAGCCGGGCCAACTCCCGCTCGACGGTCTACATCTTCATCACGCCGCGCATCTTGCGCAGCCCGATCTTCGAGGACGCCAAGCTCCTCACGCAGGGCCCGCGCGCAGCAGCCCAGATCCCCGAGCAGTTTTCTGTCGGGCGCCCCCGGCGGATCGAGCTGGCCGACATCCCGCCGGCGCAGGCTCCCGCTCCGCCACCCGCGCCGGCCGCCCCTCCCACTCCGGCGTCTCCCACTCCGGCGTCTCCCACTCCGGCGTCCCGCCCGGCGGAGCCGGCTGTCGTCATCCCCGACCTGTCGCGCACCGGCCGGCCGTGACCAGCCCCACCCAAGCGCCCCACCCCATGGCCAAGCCCACCGGCCCATCCAACGGCTCGCCCCCCAAGGCCCTGCCCCCCGCGCCGGACCTGGCCCACCTGCGGCGGGTCTTCGAGCCCCTGCCGATCAAGCCCGAGGCCCTGCGCGCGTTCCCGCACCTGCCCGGCTCGGACACCGAGCCCTGGGACGTGCTCCTCCAGGCCCTGGCCCTGGACGAGCTGACCGCGCTGCGGATGCTGGCCGAGCGGACGGGCCTCAAGCTCGAGCACGAGCCGCGGCTGCAGGACTCGGCCGGCGCGTTCTACGAGCGCGTGCCCCCCTCGATCGCCCGGGCCCACCAGGTCGCCGGCGTCGCCTCCGACGAGCTGGGCGTGACCGTCGCCACCAGCCAGCCCATGCAGCCGCCGGTCTTCTCGATGCTCGAGGACCGGCTCGACGCACCCATCCGCCTGGTGCTCGCCCCGCGTGCCGCCGTCACCAATCTGATCAACCGCGGCTACGAGCAGCGCCAGGACCTGGTCACCGAGATCGTCGAGGAGCTGCCGCTGGACCAGCGCGCCATCGAGTCGGCCGCCGGCTCGATCCGCCAGGGCACCGACCTGCTGGCCCTGGCCAGGCAGGGCCCGGTCATCCGCCTGGTCAACATGATCCTCTTCGAGGCCCTGCGTCGGCGGGCCTCGGACATCCACATCCACCCGATGGAGACCAGGCTGGTCATCCGCTTCCGCGTCGACGGCATGCTCATCGACGCCTTTGCGCCGCCGCTGGCCCTGGCCCCGGCCATCTCCAGCCGGCTCAAGGTCATGACCGAGCTGGACATCGCCAACCGCCACAGCCCGCAGGACGGCCACACCACCGTCCGCGTCGGCTCGCGCAAGATCGACATCCGCGTCTCGGTCATCCCCAACGTCTACGGCGAGCGCACCGTCCTGCGCCTCCTCGACCAGTCCCAGACCCAGCTCTCCCTGGACCAGATCGGCATGGGCAGGCCGCTCCAGGGGCGCTTCGTCAGGCTCATGGAGCGGCCCAACGGCATCATCCTGGTCACCGGCCCCACCGGCTCGGGCAAGACCACCACCCTCTACGGCGCCCTGGCCTCCATCGACCGCTCCTCGCGCAACGTCATGACCATCGAGGACCCCGTCGAGTACCACCTCGAGGGCATCTCCCAGACCCAGGTCAACGTCAAGCGCGGCGTCACCTTCGCCGCCGGCCTCAGGGCCCTGCTCCGCCAGGACCCCGACGTGATCCTCGTCGGCGAGATCCGCGACCGCGAGACCGCCGAGCTGGCCACGCAGGCCTCACTCACCGGCCACCTGGTCCTGGCCACGCTCCACACCAACGACGCCCCCTCAGCCATCTCCAGGCTCGTCGACATCGGCATCGAGCCCTACCTGATCACCTCCACGCTCCTTGCCGTCATCGCCCAGCGCCTGGTCCGAAAGCTCTGCCCCCAGTGCGCCGGCTCGGGGCGATTGCAGCACGACCGCTGCGACCGCTGCCTGGGCACCGGCTACTTCGGGCGGCAGGGCATCTTTGAGCTCATGGTCATGGACGACACCCTCCGCAGGCTCGCGGGGCAGAACGCCGACTCGATCTCGCTGGGCGACGCGGCCCGCAAGGCCGGCATGCACACCCTCCGCGACGACGCGCTGGAGCGCGTCCGCGACGGCGTGACCTCCGAGGCTGAGATCCTCCGCGTGCTGGGGCAGGGCTGACCGCGCCCAGGCCCCGCTGAGCTTGCACGCCGCGCGGGCCCCCGGGCAAGACCGGATAACTCCGCCGACCTTGGGGTTCATACGTATCTGTCGCGTTCCTGCCAACTCTGAGACCCGCGCGTGCGAGCTGCACCGATCGGTCGCTGCTCTTGCAACGACCACCGGGTCGCCCTCGCCATTCGATACAGTGAGGATCGCCGGAATAAATGCGGGCGACGCGTCGTCAGATCACGAACTCGGGAACTTCCGCCGACGAACAAACACCATGAACACACGCGCGCACGTCGGCACCGTTGCTATGGGTCTGTGGGCGCTCTGGTGCGCGTGCGTGCTCGGGGCGTGCGGCTCATCGGAGCAGGCCACGCTGGACGCGGAGGTGCGGTCCCCGGGCTTGGACGCGGGCGGCGCGCCGGCGTCGGATCGGGGGAACACACCGGAGGGCTCCGCGGTGAAAGACGAGAACGGATCGGCGTCGCGGGTCCAGAGCGCAGCGGGTTCGCCCAAGTCGCTCACGGACAAGGACTGGAAGCAGCGGCTCTCGGCGGAGCAGTTCTACGTGCTCCGCCAGAAGGGAACGGAGCGGCCGTTCACCAACAAGTACTGGAAGACCGACGAGCCGGGCGTGTACAAGTGCGCCGGGTGCTCGGCGGTGCTCTTCACCTCCGAGGACAAGTTCTACAGCGACTGCGGCTGGCCGTCGTTCGACAAGGCCGCCTCGCGCGGCGCGGTGGAGTTCCACGACGACACCACCCACGGCATGCGCCGCATCGAGGTGACGTGCAAGGCCTGCGGCGGGCACCTGGGGCACGTCTTCAACGACGGTCCGACCGACACCGGCCTGCGGTACTGCATCAACTCGGTCTCGATCGAGCTGGAAAAGGCCCCGGCCTCGGGCCAAGGGGCTGAGCCCGGCGCCGGGCCGCAGTCACAGAGCGCTCCGTCCGCCTCCACGACCACCCCCACGACCCCCGCACCCCCTGCGCACCCCTGAGAGCGGCTTTGGGCGCGGTCAGGCCGGGCCGACCGCGAGCGCAGAACGTGCCCGCCGCTGGGGCCGGGTTGTCTGTACACTCGCAGCATGGCACAGCAGCGCGGTCCGTTGTCCCCCCGTTCGGGCGCGACCCCCCCCCCGCACACACCTCCCCTCCACCCGCCCACTGCCCCCACCCACGCTGGGATGCCAGTGGTGGTCGACGCGCCACTGCCGGTGGCCGGGGCCGCTGCGGTGGGCGCGGGCTTGGGCGGCGGCCTGGGCAAGGCCGAGCGCGAGCCGCTGGACGGCCAGCTCGACCAGCTCTCCGGGCCGCTGGTGCTGACCGAGGACGACCTGTACCTGTTCAACGAGGGCTCGCACTACCGGCTCTTTGACAAGCTCGGGGCCCACCTGCTGACGCGCGACGGCGTGGCCGGGGTGATGTTCCGCGTGTGGGCGCCCAACGCGCAGCGCGTGAGCGTCGTGGGCCAGTTCAACGGGTGGGACACCAAGAAGCACCCGCTGCGCGTCCGCGGCGGCTCGGGGATCTGGGAGGGGTTCATCCCGGGCGATCAGGGGGCCGTCAAGGGGGCGCTGTACAAGTACCAGGTCGAATCGCTGCACAACGGCTACCAGGTGGCCAAGACGGACCCGTTCGGGTTCCTCCAAGAGTGCCCGCCGGCGACGGCGTCGCGCGTGTGGGACCTGGAGTACGCCTGGAACGACGCCGAGTGGATGCGCACGCGCCGGGCGCGTCAGTCGCTGGAGGCGCCGATGTCGATCTACGAGTGCCACCTGGGCTCGTGGATGCGCGTTGCCCAGGAGGGGAACCGCTCGCTGACCTACCGCGAGGCCGGGGAGCGGCTGGCCGAGTACTGCGTCAAGATGGGGTTCACGCACGTCGAGTTCCTGCCGCTGACGGAGCACCCGCTGTACCGCTCGTGGGGGTACCAGACGGTGGGGTACTTTGCGCCGACGTCGCGGTTCGGGCACCCGCAGGACGCCATGGCGATGATCGACACGCTCCACCGCGCCGGCGTGGGGGTGATCCTCGACTGGGTGCCGTCGCACTTCCCGACCGACGAGCACGGGCTTGGGTACTTCGACGGGACGCACCTGTACGAGCACGCCGACCCGCGGCAGGGCTTCCACCCGGACTGGAAGAGCGCGATCTTCAACTACGGCCGGCACGAGGTGCGCGCGTTCCTGATCTCGTCGGCGATGTTCTGGCTTGAGAAGTACCACATCGACGGCCTGCGCGTCGACGCGGTGGCGTCGATGCTCTACCTGGACTACGGCAGGCAGGAGGGCGAGTGGATGCCCAACCGCTACGGCGGCAAGGAGAACGTGGACGCGATCGACTTCATGCGCCGGCTCAACACCGAGGTGTACACGCGCTTCCCCGACGTGCAGACGATCGCCGAAGAGAGCACGGCCTGGGCGCTGGTGAGCAAGCCGCCGTACGTCGGGGGGCTTGGGTTCGGGCTCAAGTGGGACATGGGGTGGATGCACGACACGCTCAAGCACTTGAGCCGTGACCCGGTGCACCGGCGGTTCCATCACAACGAGCTGACGTTCCGCGGGATGTACATGCACTCGGAGAACTACGTGCTGCCGCTCTCGCACGACGAGGTGGTGCACATGAAGGGCTCGCTGCTCAACAAGATGGCCGGCGACCGGTGGCAGAAGTTCGCCAACCTGAGGCTTGTGCTGTGCGACCAGTGGTGCCAGCCGGGCAAGAAGCTGCTGTTCATGGGCGGCGAGATCGGGCAGTGGAGCGAGTTCAGCGAGGAGGGGAGCGTGGACTGGCACGTGCTGAGCGACCCGCTGCACGCCGGGGTTCAGCGCCTGGTGGCGGACCTCAACCGGGTGTACCGCGCCGAGCCAGCGCTCCACGCCGGGGACTGCCGGGACGACGGCTTCGTCTGGAGCGAGCCCAACGACGCCGAGGGCGGCGTGCTGGCCTGGGTGCGGCGCGGCCGGGGCCCCGACGGCGCCGAGCGCGTCGCCCTGGTGGTCATGAACACGACGCCGCTGGTGCGCGAGCCGTACCGCGTCGGCGTGCCGATCGGGGGCCGGTGGGACGAGGTGCTCAACTCCGACGCGCCGCTCTACGGGGGCTCCGGGGTGGGCAACATGGGCGGGCTGGGCGCGATGGGGCAGGGCTGGCGCGGCTGGCCCGACTGCCTGGAGCTGCGGCTGCCGCCACTGGGGTGCGTGATCCTCCGGCCGGCCGAGCGGGCCTGACGCTGCGCCAGCGCCCCGCGCCGCGACGCGGGGACGGCTCAGGGCGCCCCGTGAGGCGGGCTGTGGCGTGCAATGATGCGCGGCGCTGGGGGGCGGCGGCGCTGGGGGGCGGCGGCGCTGGGGGGCGGCGCGGGGGCGATCGGGGTGGGGGCGGGAGTGGACGCTGCGCGCGGGCCGACCCCAGCCGCGGCCTGAGGAGCGACGGGTGTCCGAGCGGTACGTGTGCATCCACGGGCACTTCTACCAGCCGCCGCGCGAGAACGCGTGGCTGGAGGAGATCGAGCAGCAGGTGACGGCGTACCCGTTCCACGACTGGAACGAGCGGATCACGCACGAGTGCTACGGCCCCAACGCCGAGGCGCGGGTGCTCGACGGCGCGGGCCGGCTGCGCCGGGTGTGCAGCAACTACGCGCGGATCTCGTACAACTTCGGGCCCACGCTGCTCTCGTGGATGGAGCGGGCGGCGCCGCGCGTGCACGGGGCGATCGTGGCGGCCGATCGGGCCAGCGCCGCGCGCTTCGGGGGGCACGGCTCGGCGATGGCGCAGGGGTACAACCACATAATCATGCCGCTGGCCAGCGAGCGCGACCGGCGGACGCAGACGCGCTGGGGCGTGGCGGACTTTGTGCACCGGTTCGGCCGTCGGCCCGAGGGGATGTGGCTGCCCGAGTGCGCCGCCGACGTGCCGACGCTCGAAACACTCGCCGCCGAGGGCATCGCCTTCACGGTGATGGCCCCGGGGCAGTGCGCCGCGACGCGGCCGCTGGGCCAGTGGCGCTGGGACGAGTGCGGCCCGGGCGGCCCCGACCCGCGGCGGGCCTACCGGGTGGCCCTGCCGTCGGGGCGATCGATCGCGGTGTTCTTTTACGACGGGCCGATCGCGCAGGCGGTGGCCTTCGAGCGGCTCCTGGACGACGGCCGGCGGCTGGCGGGGCGGCTGCTCGGGGCGTTCGGTCAGGGCGATGGCCCCGGGGCGCAGCTGGTGCACATCGCCACCGACGGCGAGAGCTACGGGCACCACCACCGCTTCGGCGAGATGGCCCTGGCGTCGGCGCTGGACCGGATCGAGGCCGACCCGGGCGTGCGGCTGACCAACTACGCCGAGTTCCTGGCCCGGCAGGGCACGACGGCCGAGGCGCTGGTCCGCGAGCCGTCGGCGTGGTCGTGCGCGCACGGCGTGGGGCGGTGGTGCGGCGCGTGCGGGTGCGGGACGGGCGAGAACCCCGGGTGGAGCCAGGCGTGGCGCGGGCCGCTGCGCGACGCGCTCGACTGGCTGCGCGACGAGCTGGCTGGCGCCTTCGAGGCGGGCTCGGCGGGTCTGCTGCGCGACCCGTGGGCGGCGCGCGACGGGTACGTCGCGGTGCTGCTGCGGCCGGGCGCCCGGTCGCGGGCCGGGTTCCTGGCCGAGCACGCGGCACGCCCGCTGAGCGACGCCGAGGCCCGCCGAGCGATGGAGCTGCTCGAGAGCCAGCGGCAGGCGATGCTGATGTTCACGTCGTGCGCGTGGTTCTTCGACGAGCTGTCGGGCATCGAGACGGTGCAGGTGCTTCAGTACGCCGCCCGGGCGATGGAGCTGGTCGAATCGGCGACGGGGCTGGGCCTGGGCGACGGGTTCGCCACGCGCCTTGCACTGGCGCAGAGCAACGTGCCCGAGCGCGGGACCGGCGCCGACGTGCTGGGCGCGCTGGTCATGCCCGGGCGCGTCGGCCCGGAGCGCGTGCTGGCCAGCGAGATGGTCCGACGCGTGGCCGAGCGCGACGGCGAGCCGATCGGCGCGGGCGTGTGGGAGGTGGCGGCGCAGGAGCCGCTGGCCATCGACCGCGGCTCGACGCGCCTGCGCGCGGGCACGGCCCGCGTGGTGTCGGTCCGCACGGGACACGCCTGGGAGCTCGAGTACGGCCTGATCGTGCACGGCGAGCGGCTGGTGCGGTGCGGCGTGGGCGTGGCGGGGTCCGGCACGGCGGGGGTCGGGGGCGCAGACGCGACGGCTGACACGGGGGCAGCAGTGGGCGCAGTGGGCGGGATGAGCGGGGGCGGGACGGGGATGGCGGTTGGTGCTGTAGGTGCAGGGGGCGTGGGGGGTGCGGGGGGTGCGGGGGGTGTTGCGCGGGCACTGGGCGAGCACTTCGAGGTCCACGGCCCGGAGGGCGCCGCGGCGTACATCCTCGAACGCTTCGGCCAGGGCGCGAGCGATCGGGCCCGCGGCGCGGTCTTCGAGGCGGGGGGTCTGGTGGTGCGGGCCCAGCAGGCGATCACGCGGCGCGTGCTCTCGAGCACGCTGCGTCAGCTGGACGCGACGTACCGCCTGATCTACAAGCAGAACGCCGGGCTGGCCCGGTTCCTGGGCGGCCAGCGCATCGCCCCGCCCAGGCGGCTGCTGCTGCCGATGGAGCTGGTGCTCAACGGGCGCGTGGAAGAAGCGCTGGAGGAGCCGACGCCGGACCCGCGCGAGCTGGCGGCGCTCTTCTGGGAAGCGCGCCAGCTGATGGTGCCGCTGGACGCCCAGAGCCTCAGCCACGCGGCCCTGCGCGCGGTGCGGCGGCTGGCCGGGCAGGTGCGCCAGCGTGTCGACGCCGAGGACGCGTCGGCGTGGCTGGAGCGCGTCGAGGGCCTGGCGCGGACCGCGCCCCAGGCGGGGTTCGAGGTGGACCTGGCGCCGCTGCAGGTGGCGTGCTGGCGTGTCAAGCAGGAGTGGCGGCCAGCCGAGGGCGCGGGCGCTGCGGGCCGGGCCTTTGCCGGCCTGTGCGCGTCGCTGATGATCGCCGACGACCCGTCGGACGAGGCGGCCCACGGCGGGTGGGCCTGCCCGCTGGCTGGGCCCGAGACCGGCCAGGAGGCCCGACCGGCCAACAATCAGGCCCCGGGCGTGGGGGCCGGAAGGGAGCGAGCGTGAGCGATCAAGCCGGGAGCGCGGGGGCGACGAGGCATGAACCCGAGTATGTGCTCGGGACGGGCCGGGACGAGCTGGAGCGGCTGGGGCACCAGCACCGGCTGTGGTCCGACGCGGCGCACGAGGCGTGGCTGCGCGCGGGGATCGGCGCGGGCGCTCGCGTGCTGGACGCCGGGTGCGGGCCGGGGTACGCGGCGTTCGACCTGGCGCAGCTGGTCACGGGCAGCGGGAGCGTCGTTGGGGTCGACGAGTCCGCCGGGTTTGTGGGCTACCTCAACGAGCAGGCGTCGCGGCGCGGGCTGGGCAACCTCCGGGGGATCGCCGGCGACGCGCAGCGTCTGGGCGCGGCCCTGGCCCAGGGCGGGCAGGCCGAGCCCTTCGACGCGGTGTGGACGCGGTGGGTGCTGTGCTTCGTGCCTGACCCGGAGGCGGTGGTGGCGGGGATGGGCGCGTGCCTCAGGGCCGGCGGCCGGCTGGTGGTGCACGACTACTTCAACTACCGCTCGATGGCGATGGCGCCGCGGACGCGCTCGTGGGAGCGCGTGGTGGAGGCGACGATGGCGTCGTGGCGGTCTCGCGGCGGCGACCCCGACGTGATGGGCCGCGTGCCGGCCCTGTGCCACAAGCACGGCCTGCGCGTGCGGCACATGCGCGTGATCCAGCGCATGGCCCGCTGGGGCGAGCCGATGTGGCACTGGCCCGACCAGTGGTGGCGGACGTTTGCGCCCAAGCTGGTGGCGATGGGGTTCTTGGCCCAGGCCGAGTGCGACGAGCTGATCGGCGACCTGGACGAGGCCCGGCGCACGCCGGGGAGCTTCCTGGTCCCGCCGCCGGTATACGAGATGATCGCCGAGAAGCCCTGAGGCCGCGGGGCGTCCCGGGCGGGTTGTGCGCACGCTGCGCTATGATCGGGCGATCGGCGGGCGTGCGCGTCCCAGGCGGGGCCTGGGCGGGGCCGGGGCGGGGCCGGGGCGGTGCCCGATAGAACCACCATGCAGATCCGGAACTTCTCGATCATCGCGCACATCGACCACGGCAAGAGCACCCTGGCCGACCGGCTGCTGCAAGCGACCAACGCCGTCTCGGAGCGCGAGATGCGGGCCCAGCTCCTGGACTCGATGGACATCGAGCGCGAGCGCGGGATCACGATCAAGGCCTCGGCCGTCACGGTTCTGCACCGGCACCGGGGCTCGGACTTCATGCTCAACTTCATCGACACCCCCGGGCACGTGGACTTCAACTACGAGGTCTCGCGGGCGCTCAAGGCGTGCGAGGGCGCGATCCTGGTCGTCGACGCCACGCAGGGGGTGCAGGCGCAGACGGTCGTCAACGCGTACCTGGCCATCAACGAGAACCTCGAGCTGATCCCCGTGATCAACAAGGTGGACCTGCCCAGCGCGCGGCCCGAGGAGGTCGCCATGGAGGTCGAGCAGGTGCTCGGGCTCAAGGCCGAGGACTGCCTGCTCGTGTCGGCCAAGACCGGGCGGGGGGTCCCCGAGCTGCTCGAAGCCATCTGCGACCGCCTCCCGGCGCCCCGGCTGGCGGTGGTGCCGCAGACCCGGGCCCTGATCTTCGACGCCCAGTACGACGACTACCGCGGCGTGGTGACCTACTGCCGGGTGTTCGACGGCGCGGCCAACCCGCAGATCGGCGAGCTGGGGCGCGTAGCCTCGGGGGCCACGGGCTCGCTCAAGGTCGGCGACAAGATCCGCATGATCGGGACCGGCCGCACGTTCCAGGTCACCGACATCGGCAAGATGAACCCCAAGCCCGTGCGCGTCCCGGCCGTGGGCCCGGGCGAGACGTGCTACCTCGTGGCGGCCATCCGCTCGCTGGCGGACGTGCGCATCGGCGACACCGTCACGCTGGACATCGACCCCGCCGCCGAGGCCCTGCCCGGCTACAAGCCGCCGGTGCAGATGGTCTTCTGCGACTTCTACCCCGCCACCAGCGCCGAGAGCAAGGGGGCCGACTTCGAGAAGCTGCGCGAGGCCATCGAGAAGCTCTCGCTCAACGACTCGAGCTTCACCTTCATCCCGGTGCACTCGGAGGCCCTGGGCTTCGGGCTGCGCTGCGGGTTCCTGGGCCTGCTCCACATGGAGATCATCCAGGAGCGCCTCGAGCGCGAGTTCCAGACCGAGGTCGTGCAGACCGCGCCCACCGTCACGTACAAGGTCAAGCTCCACGACGGCACCAGCATCGACGTGAACAACCCCGCCGAGATGCCCCGCGGCGGCACCTACGAGCAGGTCCTCGAGCCGATCTGCAAGGTCGAGGTCATCTGCCCCAACGAGTCCATCGGCGAGGTCATGAAGCTCTGCAGCGAACGCCGCGCCGAGTTCAAGACCCAGCAGGTCATCGGCGAGACGCGCCAGATGGTCTCCTTCGAGATCCCCCTGGCCGAGATCATCTACGACTTCTACGACAAGCTCAAGGCCATGACCTCCGGCTACGGGACCATGGACTACGAGGTCGTCGACTTCAGGCCAAACGACCTGGTCAAGGTGGACATCCTCATCAACGGCGAGCCCGTCGAGGCCCTGAGCCTCATCTGCCACCGCCAGAACGCCGAGTTCCGCGGCCGCCTGCTCCTGCGCAAGCTCCAGAAGCAGATCGACCGCCACCAGTTCGAGATCCCCCTCCAGGCCGCCATCGGCGGCAAGATCGTCGCACGCGAGACCATCAAGGCCTTCCGCAAGGACGTGACGGCCAAGTGCTACGGCGGCGACGTGAGCCGCAAGCGCAAGCTCCTGGAGAAGCAGAAGGAAGGCAAGAAGAAGATGAAGGCGATCGGCCGCGTGGAGATCCCGCAGGAGGCTTTCATGGCCGTGCTCGACCAGGGCGAGTGACCCCGCTTCGCCAGCGCGTTTGCACATCGGCCCCCACCCTCCTCCACCCCCCGCCTCCCGCCTCCCGCTGCGCCAACACCGCGCCCTGCCTCAGCGGCTGTCCCGCCACCCACGTTCATTTACGCTCCGCCAGCTCCGCCCCCACTCTCTGCCCCCAACGAAAAACCCCCCGGCGAGTGCCGGGGGGTTGGGGAGTTACTCAAGGCTCGTCAGTCACACGGATGTGTGTACACGCGTGTGTGGATCCGCTGACGGGT
>PNJV01000051.1 GCA_013822085.1 Isosphaera sp.
GCCGCACGCCGCCCACAGCCCCGCAACCGCCCCGGCCTGAGCCGGTAGCATCCGCATAGCCCCATTTGGCGAGCCCCCCCGCGCTCGCGGGTGGCTGGAAGCTCGCAGCACAGGAGCCCCCCCATGGCCCACGGTCCCGGTGACGCTCAGCGCCTCAGCGATGCCGCTCGCAGCCAGCGCCCGCCCTCGGCACCGCGCGCCCCCAAGCCCGTCACGCGATCCCACCCCGCGGCGACCGTCAAGCCCGACACCGCCCCGCTCCCGGGCGGGGGCGCCGGCGGGTACGTCCACCCCCTCGACGCTGTCGGCCGCCTGCCCGCTGCCGGCAAGGGCGGCCCCGAGTGCGCCGCGTGCGGCTACAGCCTGATCGGCCTCAAGCCCGGCGCCCTGTGCCCCGAGTGCGGCCAGCCGACCGGGGGCCTGGTCTTGCCGGGCCAGAATACCGCCAAGGACGCCCCCAAGGACACCCCCGGGACGAGCCCGGCTGGGCGCTCCCGCCGTGCCACTCGGCCCGACGCCGGCGACCTGAGCACCTGCTCGATCCAGGACCTGCGCACGCTCCGCGCTGCGGTCACCCTCGTCGCCCTGGGGTGGCTCGCCTTCATCCTGCCCGCAGGGGTGCTGCTGGTCACCATGCTGCGCACGATGCGATGGTCGTTTTCTCAATTCAAGAACGACTCGGACGCTTCCTACCCCGTCATGATCGCCTGCGGCGTGGTGATGGCCCTGATGCCCGGCGCGCTCCTGGTCGCGTGGTTGATCTGCCCGCGCAAGGGCACGGGCGTTGCCTACGTGACCCTCACCGGACGCCGGACCGTGGCCGCCGAGCAGTGCCGCCCCTCGGAGCCCATCCGGTTCATGCGCGGCTTTGCTGCGCCGCTGGCGCTGGCAGTGGTGGGCACCCAGCTGCTCTGGCCCGCGGCCCTGATCACCGCTGCGCTCAACCCCTTCGACTATTCCCTCGGCAAGACCGCTGCCGACACGGCCGCGATCGCGCTGGCGATCGTCGCTGCGCTGGGCCTGGGCGCGGTCTGCGTGGCCCTCTCCCGCCTGGCCGAGGACTACCACGACGACTCAGCGGCCGGCGTCCTGCGCGTCAGCGCCGTCGGCCTGGCGGCCGTCGCGGTGATCGGCGCGCTGGGCCTCGAGTGGCTCCCGGCGCTGGGGACGTGGTTCGCGTCGCATTTTTTCGTCTGGTTCCTCGTGGCCACGCCGCTCACGCTGGTCTATGTCGCCATGCCCGTGATGACCACGCGCGCGGTGCTGTCCATGTGGATGGCCTCCGGCTGGGCCGTGTCCAACGCGGCGCACAAGCAGGAGCTGGTCGAGCGGCGCATCGCCCAGGACAAGGCCAAGGGCGAGCTGGACCGTGCGCACGACCCCGCCCGTGCAGCGGCGCACCGGCACTGACCTTCCACACCCCACCCCCCCCCGCCGCGGCCCCCGGCCCCCCGCCCCCGGCTCTGGGTGCCCGGCGCAGCCCTGGGCGCACGCTGGCGCGCCAGCACGCCCTCGGCCGCGGAACTACCATCGCTCATGCCGGCCCGCCAGCGCGTCCTGGTCGCCATGTCCGGTGGCGTGGACTCGTCCGTCGCTGCGGCGCTCCTGCTCCGCGCCGGCCACGAGGTGGTCGGGTGCTTCATGCGGCTGGGCTCGCCGGGCGAGTCCTTGGACACGCTCGTACCCGCCCCCAACACCCCCAACGCCCCCAATGCCCGCCCCGGGCCGCGGGCCACCATCGGGCACCAGGGCTGCTGCTCGGTGGGCGACGCCGCCGACGCCCGCTCCGTCGCCGCGGTCCTGGGCATCCCGCTGTACGTGTGCAACTTCAAACGCGACTTTGCCCGCATCACCGACTACTTCGCCTCCGAGTACGCCGCCGGACGCACGCCCAACCCCTGCGTGCGCTGCAACGACTGGCTCAAGTTCGGCAGGCTTCACGACTACGCCGAGCAGATCTCGGCCGGCGCCGTGGCCACGGGCCACTATGCGCGCGTCGAGCACGCCCACGACGGCCCGCGCCTGCGCACCGGCCTGGACCGGGCTAAGGACCAGAGCTATGTGCTCTTTGGCGTCCAGCGTCAGCGCCTCTCCCGCGTGCTCCTGCCCATCGGCAACATGCACAAGCCCGACGTGCGCGCCCTGGCCCGCTCGCTGGGCCTGCCCGTCTTTGATAAGCCCGACTCGCAGGAGATCTGCTTCGTCCCCGACCAGGACTACGCGCGCTTCCTGGAGCGGCGCGACCCCGCCCTGGCCCAGCCGGGGCAGATCCTCGACGCCGGGGGGCGGGTGCTGGGCGCCCACGCCGGCCAGCACCGCTTCACCATCGGCCAGCGTCGCGGCCTGGGCCTGGGCAACGCCGCCGGCGACGGCATCCCGCTCTACGTCATCGCCAAGGACGCTGCGCGCAACTCGCTGACCGTCGGCCCCGCTCAGAGCCTGGCCGTGCGCGGCTGCACCGTGGGCGAGGCCAACTGGCTCGTCCCCGACGACCACCCCGCCCGCGCCCCGGGCGGTTGGACGCCGGTGCTGATCAAGCACCGATCCAACTCCCAGCCCGTCCCCGGGGCCCTGAGCGTCGGCTCGGGCCCGATCCCGATCGATGCGCCCGTCTTTGCGCAGCGCGCCGGCTGGTTCCGGGTGCGCTTCGAGACTCCCCAGCACGCGGTCACGCCGGGCCAGGCCCTGGTGCTCTACGACGCGGCGGACCCCACGCTGGTCCTGGGCGGCGGGTGGATCGCCCACGCGCAGCGCGCAGCCGACCACGACCCGGCTCACGCGCCCGCCGCCGGCTCTGCCGCGGGCCCGCTGACCGACGCCTAGGCCGCCTCCACCGCCGGATCGATGCCAAGCGCAGCCATCTTCTTGTACAGCGTGGCCCGGTTGATGCCCAGGCGTTCGGCGGCGCGTGCGCGGTTCCAGGCGCAGGCGCGCAGGGCCCCGAGGATGATGCGCCGCTCCGGCTCGCGCATGGCCTCGTCCAGCGGCCGCACCTGATCGGGTGCCGCCGGCTCCGCCTGGAACGCAGCAGCAGCAGCGGCCTGGTGGCGCCCCGCGGGCTCGTGGCCCGGCCCGGCCTGGCCCCGCCCGACGATCTCCGCCGGCAGGTCGTCGGTGGTGATGGTGGGGCGCTTGGCCAGGACGCAGGCGCGCTCGATCAGGTTGCCCAGCTCGCGCACGTTGCCCGGGTAGTGGTACCGCTCCAGGGCCGCCATGGCGGCGGGGTCGATGCCGCTGATGCGCTTGCCCACGGCCGCCGAGTGCCGGTCCAGGAAGTGCCGGGCGAGCATCGGCACGTCGCTTGCGCGCTCGCGCAGCGGCGGGACCTCGATCTTGACCACGTTGATGCGGTAGTACAGGTCCTGCCTGAACAGGCCGCGCGCCACCAGGTCCTCAAGCGGCTGGTTGCTGGCCAGGATCACGCGCACGTCGACCTCGACGGTCTTGCCGGTGCCCACCGGCTCGAAGCGCCGCTCCTGGAGCACCCGGAGCAGCTTGAGCTGCATGCCGGGCGAGGCCGAGTTGATCTCGTCGAGCAGCAGCGTGCCGCCGTCGGCCAGCAGGAACCGGCCCGGCTTGTCGCTGTGGGCCCCGGTGAAGGCCCCGCGCGTGTGCCCGAAGAGCTCGCTCTCCAGGAGCGTCTCGGGGATCGAGCCGCAGGCCAGCTCGACGAACGCGGCGTTCCGCCTGGGCGAGCGCTGGTGGATCGCCTGGGCGATGAGCGACTTGCCCACGCCGCTCTCGCCGGTCATCAGCACGGTCGTGCGCGTGGGCGCCACGGCCTCGACCAGCTCGTAGATCCGCTGCATCCGCGGGTCGTGGCCCACGATCGCCTCCAGGCCGAAGGCCCGGTCCAGGCGCGTCTGGAGCGCCCGGTTCTCCTCCAGGAGCACGTGCTGGCGCGCCGCCCGCTCCAGGGCCAGCCGCAGGTCGCTCTCGACGACCGGCTTGGTCAGGTAGTCGGCCGCGCCCAGCCGCACCGCCTCCACCGCCGACTCGATCGTGCCGTAGCCCGTGAGCACCACCGGCACCAGGCACGGGTGCTCCTCGCGCAGCCGGCGGATCACCTCCAGCCCGCCCCCGGGCACGCCGGGCAGGGCCATGTCCACGATCATGATCCCCGCGGCGGGCTCGGCCGCGGTGCCCCGGGCCGCCGCGGGCGACTGCGCCGGGTCGGTCACGACCGTCACCCGGTAGCCCTCGGTGGCCAGGAACTCGCCCAGCGACTGGGCCACGATCGGGTCGTCGTCGATCACCAGGGCGCGCACGCGCCCGGCCGGGGCCGACTCGGGCCCGCCGCCGGCCGGTCTTGGCATCGGCCTGACGCGGCTCAAGCTGCGCCCCGCACGGGCACCACCGCCCGCAGCACCGCGCCCGATTGCGCGTCCCCGGCCGCGGCCCGGTCGAGCAGCTCCAGGGCGCCCCCCCAGCGCTCGACCTCCTGGGCGCACAGCGCCAGGCCGATGCCCAGGTGCCCCGGCTTGGTCGTCCGCCGGGGGATGAGCGCGCCGCCGGCCCCCATGCCCGGGGCCAGCCCGGGCCCGGAGTCGATGACCTCGACGACCAGGCGTTCCGGGGCCTCCGCCGGCTCGCCCCGCGCGCACAGCTCGACGCTCGCCCCGGCGCGTCCGCTGCCCAGGGCCGCCTCGACCGCGTTGCGCAGGCCCGCCAGGGCCACGGCGTAGGCGGGCCCGGCCTCGAGCCGGTCGGCCCACGCCCCGCCGACGACGCGCACCGCGGCGCCACGCACCGTCAGCCACCCCTCCAGCACCGCCGCGGCCCCGCGCAGCGCGTCCAGGGCGCTGGCGGCCTCGTCCCCCGCCGGCGTGTCGCGGCCGTCGATGAGCCCCACGCCGACGCCGGGCGCGCGCACGCGCCGCCCGCCGCGGGCCGACTCGGGCACCAGCGTCCGCCCGCCGGGGTGCACCCGGGCTGCGCCAGCGACCACCGCGCTCATCCGCTCCAGGGCCGTGCGCACCGTCCGCAGGCCCGCCAGGGCCCGCCGGTCGTCGCTCTGCGCTCGGTCGGGCTGGGCCAGCGACCGCGCCAGGAGCGACACCGTCCGCAGCGAGCCGTCGAGCAGGCCGTTGAGCTCGTGCACGATCCGCTCGAGCGACTCGATCGCCCCGGCGGGGTCGGCCGGGCCCTGGGCCCCGCCTGCGCGCAGGCCACGTTCTGGCTCCGAGCCGCCTTGCATGCCCCAAGCATCGGCGGCCCGGCCCCGCGCGTCACGGGGCGCTGTCGCTCCAGGGCGACACCCCGCGTGGGCCTGCGCCGCCGGCGACGCCTGTGCCGGTTGCGCCGGCCGGTTGCGCCGCGCGCGGTCGGCGGTCAAGGGCCAGCGGCGGTCAGGCCACGCCCATGGCGGCCGCGTCCCGGTCGCTCAGGAGCATGCCGTTTGCGCGGGCCCGCACGGTCCCGTCGCGCCTCCAGGAGCGTGCGCAGCGGGCCTGGTCGCGCAGGTCCTCGACGGTGATGTCCTTGGCCGCCGGCGCCAGGCGCGCGCGCGACACGCCGAGCAGGTCGGCCAGGTCGGCCGGGTCCAGGCCGCTCAGTGCGCCGTCGGGGTCGGGCAGCGTCAGGCCCATCTCCAGGGGGCTGTCGAGCCCGCGCTCGCGCCGCGCTCGCTCCATGGCCGCAAGGGCCCGCTCGCGCGCCGCCATGGCGTGCTCCCACGCCCTGTCGGCCCCGACGCCCAGCGGCCCGGGGAAGGCGCGCGTGTGCACGCACGCCTGCGCGTCGTCTGCGTGCAGGGCCCGGTACGCCTCGTCGGCCGTGTGCGGCAGCACGGGCGCCAAGAGCCGGCAGAGCCCCTCGCACACCAGCCACAGCGCCGCCTGCGTGCGCCGACGCCGCGCCGAGCCCGGCGCGTCGCAGTAGAGCCGGTCCTTGACGGCCGCGAAGTACACCGCCGAGAGCGTGCCGGCGCACAGGTCGTAGAGCGCCGCGTGGGCCCCGCGGAAGTCGAAGCCCTCGTAGGCGGCGATCACCGCCGCGCGCGCCGCCTCGAAGCGCTCCAGCGCCCAGGCGTCGATGCTCAGGGCCGGGAACAGCCCCGCCGGGGCGCCCCCGGCCGGGCCGGTCAGGCCGGCGCTGGCCGGGTCGAAGTCGAACAGGTTGCTGAGCATGAACCGCAGCGTGTTGCGCACCTTGCGGTAGCTCTCGCCGGCCACGTCCAGGTACCCCGCGTCGCCCTTGACGTCGTTCTCGTAGGCCAGCGACGCCACCCACCACCGCGTCACGTCGGCCCCGAACCGCTTGAGCACGTCCTCGACCTCGAGGGTGTTGCCCAGGCTCTTGGACATCTTGCGGCCGTCCTTGTCGACGACGAACCCGTGCGTGAGCAGCGCCTTGAACGGCGCCCGCCCCGCGGCCCCCAGCCCAGCCAGCAGCGAGAGCTGGAACCACCCCCGGTGCTGGTCCGAGCCCTCCAGGTACAGGTCCACCGCGTCGGCGTCGGCCATGGCCTGGCCGCGCTGGGCCATGCACGAGTTCCAGGACGAGCCCGACTCGAACCACACGTCCAGGATGTCGTTGCCCTTTTCCAGCCCCGCCGGGCTCACGCGCCCCAGGCGCACCGCCTCGGGGGCGTCGGGGTCCCGGGCCGGGTCGTAGCCGGCGAGCAGCTCGGCGGGGCCGCGCTCGAACCACGCGTCCGAGCCCCGCTGGCCGATCACCGCCGCCACGGCCCGCACCGACGCGGCCGTCATGAGCACGCCGCGGTCGGGGCCGTCGCTGTAGAAGAAGGCCGGGATCGGAAGCCCCCAGGCGCGCTGGCGGCTGATGCACCAGTCCGGGCGGCTCTCGAGCATGCCGCGCATCCGGTTGCGCCCCCACTCGGGCACGAACCGCACCGCGCCGCCGGGGCCGGTCGCCTCCAGGGCCTGGCGGCGCAGCGTCGTCCCGTCGGACTGCCGGTCGACGCCCACGAACCACTGCTCGGTGCAGCGGTAGATCGTCGGCGTCTTGCTCCGCCAGTCGTGCGGGTACGAGTGCGTGAACTGGTGGCCGTGGAAGAGGTGCCCGCTCTGGCGGAGCCGCTCGACCACCAGCCCGTTGGCCTCCCACACGTCCTTGCCCACGAGCCACGCCGGGGCCGTCTGGTCGTAGGTCCCGTCGCCGAGCACGGGGCAGTAGATCGGCAGCCCCCAGCGCAGCCCGCTCTGGTAGTCCTCGGCGCCGTGCCCCGGGGCGGTGTGGACCAGCCCGGTCCCGTCCTGGGCCGTGACGTAGTCGGCCGGCACGATCTCATAGGCGCGCTTGCCCTCGAACGCCTCCGGCAGCCGATCCACGAACGGGTGGCGGTAGCGCAGGCCCACCAGCCGCTGGCCGGGGGCGCGGGCCAGCACCGTCACCTCCTCGGAGCGGGCCATCTGCGTGACTCGCTCCAGGAGGCTCTCGGCCAGCACCGTCACGTTGCCGTCGATCCACACCAGCGCGTAGGTCAGGCCGGGGTGCACCGCCACAGCGACGTTGGCCGGCAGTGTCCACGGCGTCGTGGTCCAGATCATAAAGCTCGGGCGGATGAGCGGCCGCGTGCCCGGCGCCGGCGGGCCGCCCGGGGCCGCTTGGTCCCGGCCGCCGTCGTCGCCGTCGCCATCGTCGCCGTCGTGCGCGTCGTCCGGGGCCGCCTCGGGATCGCCGCCGGCGTCAGCGGCCCCCAGCCCGAAGGCGTCGTAGACCGCCCGCGGGTCGGCCGACTCGAAGTCCACGTACACCGAGGGGTCCTGGCGGTCTTCGTACTCGAGCTCGGCCTCAGCAAGGGCCGTCTGATTGGCGATCGACCAGTGCACCGGCTTGAGGGCCCGGTACACCAGCCCGCGCTGGAGCATCCCGGCCAGGACCTCGAGGGTGCCCGCCTCGTAGGCGGGGGACATCGTCAGGTACGGGTCGGCGTAGTCGGCCAGCGTCAGCAAGCGCCGCATCTGGCCCGACTGGAGCGCGACGTACTTCTCGGCGTAGGCCCGGCACTCGCGCCGCACGGCCATGCGCTGGACGCCCTCGGGCTGGGCGCGCAGCTTCTCCCACTTGCCCTTGGCCACCAGCTCGGTCATCACCTTCTGCTCGATGGGCAGGCCGTGGCAGTCCCACCCGGGCACGAACGGCACCGCGTGCCCCATCATCGTGCGCGAGCGCACCACGAAGTCCTTGAGGCACTTGTTCATCAGGTGCCCGATGTGGATCGAGCCGTTGGCGTAGGGCGGGCCGTCGTGGAAGCGGTACGGCCCGCGCGGGGCCGCCGCGTCGCGGTGGCGCAGCAGCCGGTAGAGCCCCGCCCCGTCGGCCCCCATCGCGTCCCACCGCTCGATGGACCTGGGCTCCTGCTGGACCAGGTTGGCCTTCATCGCAAAGGCCGTCCGGGGCAGGTTCAGCCGCATCTCCTGCTTGGCCTCGTCGGGGCCCTCGCCGGCGCGTGCCGGGCCGGCGGGCTCCGGTGCGGGGGTGTGAGCGGGGGCGGGGGCGGGGGCGGGGGTGGGCTGGGCGACGGTGTGGGCGGGTGGCTGCGTGCGTGGGTCGGGGTGCATGGCGGGCTCATTGTTCGCACGCGGCGCAGCGGCCACCGCCGCCGGGCGTGAGCGTGGGCGTGCCGGGGTCGCGGAAGTTGCTGGTGTGGGCCGGTTCCCGCTGCGATCAGCCGCCCGTCGGTGGCGCGTCCGCTGGGGGGATGACGGGGTTGGGGTCAGCGGGGGGTATGGGGGGTGCGGGGGCGGGAGGAGCGGGGGGGTTGACGTTGGCGGGCTGCGGCGTGTCGCCGGCGGGCGGCTGCGTGCCGGTGCCCGTGGTGCCCGTGGTGCCGGTCGGCGCTGCCACCGTCGCTGGGGCCGGCGGGCGCTGCACCGCGATCGCCGTGGCGGCCAGGCCGGAGAAGATCGCCAGCAGCAGGAAGACGGTGAAGAAGCCGATCGTCGCGTACGTCAGGACGTCGCCCGTGCGTGCGCCGAAGGCCGTCTGCCCCGAGCCGGCCCCCGACCCGAACGCGCCGGCCAGCCCGCCGCCCTGGGGCCGCTGCACCAGCACCACCAGGATCAGCAGCACCGAGGAGAACAGGAAGAGCACGATCACCGCGTTGAGGAGCACGCCGCCCCAGGTCCACCCCAGCGTGGGCAGCAACGCCACCGCCGACTGCGTTCCGCCCGATGCCAGCGTCGTCATCATGGTCCGATCCTATTCCACCGCCCCCCGCCCCCCGCCCCCAACCCCCGGGCCCCACGGCCGGATGGCCCGATGGCCGCTGCTAGCCCACGCGCACGATGCGCTCGAACTCCTGGAGCCGGGACTTGACCTCGCGCCGCCGCAGCGTCAGGAGCCGGCCCAGCGAGAACGCCTCGATCACGAACGACGCCATGACCGTGCCGTGTGCCATGGCCGCGCGGACCACCTCGAACGAGGCGGGGTCCTTGCCCAGCTTCTTGCCCATCGACACGATCGACCCCATCATCCCGCCAGCGAAGCTGTCCCCGGCGCCGGTGGGGTCAACGACCGCCTCCGACGGGTAGGCCGGCAGGGCCGCGACGCCCTTGCGGTGGACCAGGATGGCCCCGTGCTCGCCCTTCTTGACGACGATGAAGCGCAGCCCGGCGTGGCGGCGTTTGGGCGCCTTGGCGGGCTTGCCCTTTGGGCTCATTGCGGCGCCGGGCCCGAACTTGTCGAGCATCAGCCGGGCCGCGGTGACGGGGTTGCGCACCTGCGAGAACTGCTCGGCCTCGTCGTAATTGAGCACCAGCCCGTCGACGCGTCCGAGCAGGGTCTCAAGCTCGGGGCGGGCGGTCTTGATCCACAGGTCCATGGTGTCGGCCACGGCCAGCACGCGGTCGGGGAACTGCTCGAGGAGCGCCAGCTGCACGCCGGGGTGGGTGTTGGCCAGGAAGACGTGGGTGCTGTCCTTGAACTTCTCGGGGACCGCCGGCGGGGGCTCGGCCAGGACGCCCAGCTCGGTAAAGAGCGTCTGGCGGTTGTCCATGTTCTGGGCGTACTGCCCGCCCCAGGCGAAGGTCTTGCTCTTGGGGCGGACCTCCAGGCCGCGCAGGTCCACGTCCTCGAAGGTCTCCAGCGTCGCCCGGTGCTTGGCGGGCCAGTCCCCGCCCACCGCCGCCACGATCCGCACCCGGGTGTAGTACGACGCCGCGGCCGCGAAGTACGTGCACGACCCGCCCAGGACCTTGTCCGCCTTCCCGGTCGGGGCGCGCACCGTATCGATGCCGATCGTCCCTGTGCACAGCAAGCTCATAAGGCCCCCACAATAGGCCCACCGCCGTCCCGAGCCGATACAACTGGGCGCATGGCCAAGCCCCTCAAGCCCACCAAGCCGACACGCCCCCCCGAGCCCGCCAAGCCCGCCAAGCCGCCAAGCCGGCCAAGGCAGCCAGGGCCGCACGCCGGGCCGCGGCGCCCCCGCCCGGCCCCACCGCACCCGACCTGGGCGCCCTGCGCCAGGCGATCGACCACATCGACCAGACGATCATCCACGCGCTCAACCGCCGCGCCGAGCTGGTCGTGCAGGTGGGCCAGTACAAGCGGGCCCACGGCATCCCCGTCTACGCGCCCCACCGCGAGGCCGAGGTGCTCTCGCGCGTGCTGGGGCACAGCCGCGGGCCGCTCCAGCCGCGCACCATCGAGGCCGTCTACCGCGAGGTGATGTCCGGCTCGTTCGCCCTGGAGCGCCCGATCTCCATCGGCTTCCTGGGCCCGCGCGGCTCGTTCAGCCACGTGGCGGCGGTCAAGCACTTCGGGTCCTCCGTGGACTTCCAGGACCTGCGCGAGATCGCCGGCGTCTTCACCGAGGTCGAGCGCGGGCACGTCGAGTACGGCCTGGTCCCGATCGAGAACTCCATCCACGGCGGCGTCACCGAGTCCCTCGACGCCTTCATCGCCCAGGGCGCCCGCGACGACGAGGCCCGCGTGCGCGTCTACGCCGAGGTCCAGCTGGAGATCCACCACGCCCTGATGGCCAACTGCGCCCCGGACCAGGTCCACACCATCTACTCCAAGCCCGAGGTCTTCAGCCAGTGCCGCAACTGGCTGGCCACCCAGTACCCCAAGGCCGAGCTGGTCCCCGTCGCCTCCAGCTCGCGCGCCGTGCAGATCGTGGCGCAGCAGTCGGTCGGCCGCACCCCCGGCGAGCCCGGGCCCTCGGCCGCGGCCATCGGCAACGCCCTGGCCGGCGAGCTCTACGGCGTCCACGTCCTCTTCCCGCGCATCGAGGACAACCCCAACAACATCACGCGCTTCTGCGTCATCGCCCGCCAGTCGGCCCTCCGCTCGGGCGACGACAAGACCAGCATCATGTTCGCCACCGTCAACAAGCCCGGCGCCCTGGTGTCGGTCCTCCAGGACTTCCACGCCGCCGGCGTCAACCTCACCCACATCGACAAGCGCCCCTCGGGCCGAACCAACTGGTCGTACACCTTCTTCATCGACGCCCAGGGCCACGCCTCCGACGCCCACCTGTCCAAGGCCCTCGAGTCGGCGCGGCGTCACTGCAAGGAGCTGCACATCCTCGGCTCCTACCCGCGCTCCAAGCGCATCCTGGCCTGACCGCCCCGCGCCGGGCGCCTGCTCCCGGCCCCGCGCCACAGGCGCGGCGAAGTCTCCCGGCCCCGCTCAGGAGCCGCGGATCGCCTCCTCGGCGCGGGCCAGGAGCGCCTCAGCGGTGGCCCGCGTGGGGGCCTCGGCGATCAGCCGCATGATCGGCTCGGTGTTGCTGGCGCGCACGTGCACCCACCCGCGCCCACCCCCTCCCCCCCCATCCCCGGCGCCGCCGTCGGCCCGCCCGCGGCGCACGGGCAGTTCCACCCGCACCCCGTCCTGCTCGTCCACGCTGGCGCCGACCTCCCGCCCCAGGGCCCGCGCCACAGCGGCCCCGGCGCGGGCCGCCCCCTTGCGGTCGAGCAGCTCCACCTTCCGCTTGACGATCGCGTAGGCCGGCAGCTGGGCCACCAGCTCGCTCAGGGCCAGGCCCGTGTGGGCCATCAGCGCCAGCACCAGGCCCATGGCCCCGATCGAGTCCCGGATGTACGTCACCTGGGGCCAGATCACCCCGCCGTTGCCCTCGCCGCCGATCGGCGAGCCGTGCGCCCGCATCGCCTCGACCACGTTGGCCTCGCCCACCGGGGCGCGCACCACGCGGGCGCCGTACCGCGCCGCCACGTCCTCGATCATCCGGCTCGTCGAGAGGTTCACGCACAGCGTGGGCGTCCCCTTGCCCCGGCCGCTCGCGGTGCGGGTCGAGCCGAGCTTGCCCAGCTCGCCCAGGGCCCGCGCCGCCAGCACCACGGTGTACTCCTCGCCGATGAAGCGCCCGCGCTCGTCGACCAGGGCCAGCCGGTCCCCGTCGGGGTCCTGGGCAAAGCCCACCGACGCGCCGCGCTTTTTCACCTCCCGGCAGAGCCCCCGGAGGTTCTCCGCCACCGGCTCGGGCGTGTGCGGGAAGACCCCGCCGACCTCGGCCGCGTCGTGCATCGGGTGCGCCGACACGCCCAGCTCGTGCAGGAACCCCGGCCCGAGCACCGCCCCGGACATGCCCAGGTTGTCCACGACGGCCGAGAGCTTGGCGCGCTTGATGGCCCGCAGGACGCCCAGCCCGTCGAGCAGCCCGATCACGTGGCGCGCGTGCCGGTCGCCCAGGTCGTCGGTGGACTCGACCACGCTCCCCTGCCCGGCCCAGGCGCTCAGCCCCGGGCTGCCGGCCCTGTAGAGCCCGATGATCTGCTCCGAGAGCGCCCGGCTGGGGGCCGAGGCCTCGGCCGGCCCGCCCGCTGCGCGCCGGGCCGCGGCGTTGGGCCCGCCCGCTGCCCGCCCGCCGGCTGCGCCGCGGCGCGCCGCCGCCGCGCCGCGCGCGTGGTTGCCCCCGCCGCGGATGATCGGCTTGAGGCCGTTCCACTCCTGCGGGTTGTGGCTGGCGGTCGCCACCAGCCCCGCGTCGGCGCCCAGGCGGTCGACGACGAACCCCACCGTCGGGGTCATGGCCACGCCCAGGTCCAGGACGTCGCACCCGGTCATGGCCAGCGTCGCTGAGGCGACCTGGGCCACCAGCTGCCCGCCGCTGCGGCCGTCGTTGCCCAGCACCACCACCGGCCGACGGACCGAGCGCCTGCCCGGGTCCTCCACCCGCGCCCGCGCCCAGGTCCCCACCGCCCCAGCGAAGCGCGCGATCACCTCCGGCGTCAGCGTCGAGCCCACCACGCCCCGGCACCCGCTCACGCTCAGCATCAACGCGTCGCCAGCCATGCGCAGCCTCCTCGCCCCGCCCCACCC
>PNJV01000052.1 GCA_013822085.1 Isosphaera sp.
GGGGCGCAGCGGGCGCGGCTGAACAGGCACGGACTGGCCAGGAAGTCGAGGGTCCGGGCATCGGCGGTCGATATCCAGAGCGTGAAGCGACACGCTGACGACGTGCTGGTGATCCTCGACGGCTCGGTGGGCTCGCTGGTGTGCGGCTGGCGCGAGGGCGCGTGCGTCGACCCGTCGCGGGTGCGCATGAGCGGGGCTGGCGGCGTGGGGGCGGGGGTGGGGGCTGCTGGTGGCGGCGGTGCCCGGCGCGTGATCGGCTTTGTGACCGCGGCTGCGCGGGCTGGGTCGAGCGACCCGTTCGATCAGTTTGCGCGCCTGGGGGGCGTGTGCCGGCTGGACGGGATGCTCGAAATGGCAGCGCCCGCGACGGGTCAGCGTCAGCGCGACGGTGGGTGGGGGGTGGAGGGAGCGGGCGAGGCGGCGGGGGGCGCCGAGGGGGCAGGCACGGGCATAGGTGCGGGAGAGGGGGGGCGCGGGAACGGGGGAGAGGAGGGGCAGGCGCACATACACACGGACGTGTTGATCGCAGCGGCGCGGGCAGCGGCGCGGCTGGGGATCGGCCGGGTGGTGTGGGCGGTGGCTGTGGGGAGCGGCGCGGGCTTGGCGGGGCGAGCGGAGATCGACGCGGTGGCCGACGCCTACGACCGCGCGGTGCTCGTGTCGGGGCTGGTCAGCCTTGAGCACCCGGAGATGGGCCCAGCGGGGGTTCGCATCGAGACGCCGCTGCTGGACCTGAGCCCCGATCAAGTGATGGACTTGGCCCTGGACCTGGACGCGCCGCTGGAGTTGCTCGGTGGAATCGGCGCTGCGTCAGCGGGATGATTTCGGGCGCTGGGCGGTGGTGGGGGGGGCCAGGCTGGGAGGGACGATGAGCGTCGTGGTGCAGAAGTTCGGCGGGACATCGGTGGCCGACGCGGAGAAGCTCCGTGCCTCGGCTCGGCACGTGCTGGCGGCGCGAGCCCTGGGGCACCGCGTGGTGGTGGTGGTCTCGGCCATGGGGCACGAGACGGACCGGCTGGTCGATCTGGCGCACACGGTCACGCCCAGCCCCGACCGCCGAGAGATGGACCAGCTGCTGGCCACCGGCGAGCAGGTGTCGGTGGCCATGATGGCGCTGACGCTCCAGACGCTGGGGTGCGCGGCGCGGTCGCTGACCGGCCAGCAGGCGGGGATCGTCACCGATGCTGCGCACCAGCGGGCGACGGTGGTGTCCATGGACCCGACGGCCCTGCGCGGGCTGCTCGAAGGCGGGGTTGTTCCCGTGGTGGCGGGGTTTCAAGGGGTCGAGCGCGGCGGGGACGTGACGACGCTGGGCCGGGGCGGGTCGGACACGACGGCGGTGGCTGTGGCGGCGCGGCTCAAGGACGTGTACGGCTCGGCGACGTGCGAGATCTACAAGGACGTGGACGGGGTGTACACGGCCGACCCGCGGGTGGTGCCCGGGGCGCGGCGGCTGGAGGCGGTGACGTACGATGAGATGCTCGAAGCGGCGGCGCTGGGCTCGCAGGTGATCCACCCGCGCGCGGTGGAGATGGCCAAGCGGTTCGGCGTGCCGGTGCGTGTGCTGCACAGCCAGGAGGCGGCTGGGCGCGTCGACGCGGGGACGCTGCTGGTGGGGGAGACGGAGCCGGCGATGGAGACGCGGGTCGTGTCGAGCGTGGTCGTCAAGCGGAACGTGGCGCGTGTGTCGCTGCGCGGGCTGCCCAATCGCGCCGGCGTGCAGAGCGCGGTCTTCGGGCCGGTCGCTCAGGCGCGCCTGCCGGTCGACGACATCATCCAGGAGGACGACGGCCCCGGGACGATCAACCTGACCTTCACGCTGGACAGGGGCGACGTGGGCGAGGTGCGGGCGATCGCGCAGCGTGCCGGCGCCGAGTACGGGGCCCAGGCCGTGCGGATCGACACGGGGCTGTCGACGGTGTCGATCGTCGGCGAGGGCATGCGTCACGCCACGGGCGTGGCGGCGCGGATGTTCAGGGCGCTGGCCGAGGAGGGCGTGCCCATCGAGAACATCACGACCAGCGAGATCCGCGTGTCGATCGTGGTGGCTGAGGGGGACGCTGAGCGAGCGGCCAGGTGCCTGCACGGGGCGTTCGAGCTGGGCACGATCGGGGCGCTGGCGAACTCGCCGCAGGGGCTGAGCGACTGAGGTGTGATCGGGCGCGGCCGGCGGGACGGGGCGGGGCGTTCAAAGAACGGACCGGGCCGCGACGGGCGATGGCTGGCTGCGACGCGGTGAGGCGTCGCTCTGTGCTGGTTAGGAGCGGCCGGGCTGGTCGCTGGCGCTGCTGTCGAGATCGGTCGGGTCGGCGGGGTCGGAGAAATCCGCGGCGTCGGCGAGCTGCGCCATGTGGGAGGCGTGCGGCGGGTGGTCCAGGGGCGTTGGGTTGTAGACCGAGCCGCAGCTCGGGCAGGTGGCCCCGTGGGCGCCCAAGGGGATGTCGGTCAGGTCGTCGCCGCAGGACATGCAGGTTGGCCGGGCCAGCCGGGCGGTGACCTTGGTGATGGAGACGGCGACAGCGACCACCGCGACGCCGACGGCGGGGATCCAGGAGACGGCCAGGAGGACGATGATGGCCCAGGTGGCCGCCGCGATGCCCAGGGTGGCCAGGGCGGCGCGCAGCCGCAGGCGGCTCATGAAGGCACGGCCGTGGTCGACCAGGCCGTGGATGTTCTTGATCGTGTCGGGGCGGGGCACGGTGATGGACAATAGCGGCTGAACAGGCCCTGGGTTCTGAATAAATCGCTGGGTGTGCTCGTGACGGGCTGACGGACGGGCTTGGGCGTGCGGTGGGGGGTGGGGGGTGGGGGCGTGCGCTGCGCACGGCTGTGGGAGGCATCGCCGCGCACAACTGTGGGCGGCATTGCGAGGCCGAGCCGTGTCGGATGATCAAGACACGGCTGCGAAGGTCGGCGTCGCGGCGTGCGACTTGACAGGCGGGTGCGCGGGGGTATTGTGTGTCCGCCGAAGGTGCCCGCGAACCGGGAGACATCCGGGACGCGCGGGTGAAAAGGGAAGCGTGGTGAGAAGCCACCGCGGACGCGCCGCCGTAACGGGGCAGGAGTCCGACCCCATGTGAGCCACTGCCCGAGCGAATCGGGCGGGAAGGCCGGGTCGGATGATCCCCGGAGCCGGAAGACCTGCCATCGGTTGTGTGCCAGTACACCCTCGCGAACAAGGGGTGCGGCAAGCCGCGACCGGGCATCCCCACGTTCGCGGGTCTTGTTGCACATCTCCGCGAGCGGTCCGGCCCCGGGTCACGGGGCAGCACGGGGATCGTTCCGCGCGAATCGGGACGAGAGCAAGGTGGTCAGTGATGCGGACCCTTCAACGGGCGGCGGTGGTCTACGCGGCTGTGGCGGCGGTGGGTGCGGTGGTGTGCGCGGTCGAGCCGGCCAGCGCCGGCGGCCCGCCGACGTACGGCCTGGTGGGCCGGTACACGCTCGGTGGCAACGGCAGCTTCGATGTGCTTGCCGACGGCCGGGTGATCACGCTGGGCGGGGCCAGCGGCAGGGACGTGCTGGTGCAGGAGTTCGTCAACGGCTCGGGGTTTGTGCGTGTCGGGTCGATCGACGCGTCGCTGGCCGGGCCGTTCGGGCCGGGGTTCTTGCGGCTGAGCCCGGACGGCAGCCGGGTGGCGATCGGTGACAACGTCTTCGGGGCTGGGGCGCGGGTGAACGTGCTGCGGGTGTCGTCGCTCTTTGGCGAGGAGGCGCGGGCGGAGGTGAGCGTGCTGTCGCCGAACTTCGACGCGGCGTGGTCGGGGAGCGACACGCTGCTGGTGACCGGGGCGACGGCGAGCTTCCAGAGCGTGCTGACGCGCGTGGACCTTGGGGCTGCGCCGGGGGCTGCGACGGTGATCACCGGGATCGGGCTGGGCTCGGGCGGGGTGGCGGTGCGCGACGGGCGTGTCTTTGTCGGCAGCGGCTTCGACCTGCCGCCGAGCCAGACGCCCACGGGGCAGGTTCGGGCGTTCGATCTGGGGGCGATCTCGTCGGGGGGCGTGCCCCAGGCGTTTACGGCCGGCGCGATCGTGACGACGCAGCTCTCGGCGTCGCCGCTGGACTTTGACGCGCTGGGGAACCTGCTTGTGGGCGGCGGGGACGCCTTTAGCGGCACCAGCGAGGTCGGGTTCGTGGCGGTGGTGGACCTGAGCGACCCGAGCCGGGTGCAGCGGCTGAGCCCCGCGGGCACGGGCGTGACGTACGGGGTTCGCTTCAACCGCGCCACCGGCGAGGTCTTGGTGATCGAGGGCGGGACGGTCTTCCGCTACGCGGTGCCGGCGCCCGGCGGGGTGGCGGTGCTGGCGCTGGCGGGCGTGCTGGCGTCGCGGCGGCGGCGCGGCCCGGGCGTGGGATTGGGTGGGGTCGTGGGCGGGGGTGCCAAGTGACGCCCTCGGTGGATTGGGGCTATGAGCCCGGGCGCGAGCGCACGGCCGTCAGCACGCCAGCGGTCGGGGCCGAGATCGCGCCCACGCTGCGGCGGGCGGTCGGGGGCTTTGCCACGCGGGTGGTGGAGTACCGGCCCGGGCCGGGGCAGTTCAGCGCCAGCGGGATGTTCAACAACCCGGCCAGGGCGCTTGGTGCGCCGGTGACGGGCACGCCCGACGCTCCCGACAACAGCAAGGTCGTGAGCCTGGGCCGGCTTGGTGGGTCGATCACGCTGGGCTTTGACGGCGCCGTGGCGGACCTGCCGCCCACGGCGAGCAACCCGCACGGCCTCGACGCGATCGTGTTCGGTAACGCGTTCTACGTCGGCGGCGACCCGGAGCGGTGGTGGGCTGAGGCGGGCGTGATCGAGATCGCGCGGGACATCGACGGCGACGGGTCGCCCGACGGCGGGTGGTACGTGATCGCGGCGCCGGGGCGGCCGCGGCCCAGGGCTGTCACGCGCGTCTATCGCCGGGAGGACTTCCCAGCGGCGCAGTGGCCGGCGTGGGCGGCGGGGCTCGAGGAGTTCCAGCTGAGCGGGTACGTCGCCGAGCGGGTCAGCGGCGGGCCACCGATCCAGGTGAGCGACCCGATCCCCGCGGGCCTGGCCGACGCGACCCCGATGGTGCTGCTGGGGGACACCGACGCCGACGGGCTCGTGGACTGGCCCGGCGTGGCGCCGGAGATGTTTTATGGCCGGCCGGCTGACCCGTTCTCGGTGGACCCTGTGACGCGCTGGCGTGGGGGCGGGGGCGGGGACGGGTTCGCCATCGAGTGGGCGATCGACCCGGTGACAGGGCTGGCGCCAAGCCCGAGGCTGGGCGGGTTCGAGCTGATCCGCGTCTCGACGGCCGCCGAGGGGAGCGTGGGGCTGTTCGGCGAGGTATCTACGGAAGTCGGGGGTGTCTCGCGGGTGGTGGCTGGCCCGAGCGCGGACGTCGCCGACGCGCTGGGCCGGCCTTGGCCCGACGGGGTGGTCGACGCGGCGGACCTCGTCGCGTTCGTGACCGCCTTCGCCCAGGGGGACGTGCGCATCGCTGACACCGCCGATGGCTCTGGGCGCACCGCCGGTGACGGCGGCGGGCCGGACGGGTTCCTCGACGCGGTGGACATGGTGGTGTTTCTGACGGCGTTTGTCGAGGGGGGCGCGCTGTGACCGGGGGCGGCTGGGCTCAGATGGCGTGTCGGCCGGGCGCCGGGCGCGGGCCCCGGCGGGGCTTCACGCTTGTGGAGCTGCTGGCGGCGATCGCGGTGATCGGGGTCCTGATCGGCCTGCTGGCGCCGGCGCTGGCGGGTGCGCGCGAGTCGGGCCGGCGCGCGGTGTGCATGTCCAACGTCCGCCAGCTGGTGCTGGCCGCGGAGGCGTACGCGAACGATCACCGCGGGCGCTACGCGGCTGGGGCGCCCGACTTTGCGGCCAACCGGGACCGGTGGCACGGCTCGCGGGCGCAGGTGTCGCAGCCGTTCCGAGCTGGGACGGGGACGCTCTCGGCGTACTTCGAGGTCGTCGGCGACGCGGCGGGGGGGAGCGCGCAGGGGGTGCGGGGGGTTCGGGCGTGCCCGACGTTTGCGCCGCTGGCCGAGGAGCTCTGGCGGCTGGGGGTTGGGTTCGAGCGATCGGCGGGGGGCTACGGCTACAACAACGCGTTCGTGGGCACGCAGCGCGCCAGGGCCGGCAGCGACGGCCGGCCCTCGTGGCGTGTGGTGAGCGACCGCGTGGGGGCGTGGAGGCACACATTCAGGGATCCGAGCCGGACGATCGGCTTTGCCGACGCGGCGCTGAGCGCGCGGCCGACGGCCAACGCCGAGGGCCTGATCGAGTACTCGTTCGTCGAGCCGCGGCTGAGGCCCGACTGGCCCGACTTTGGCGCCGAGCCGCTGCGGCTGGACCCGTCGGTGCACTTCCGGCACGCGCGCAGCGGGGGGGCGGGCGCGGCCGGCGGGGGTCCGGCGGGCGTCGCGGTGATCGGCTGGCTCGACGGGCACGTGGGCGAGGAGCCGCGGGCGTTCACGTGGCGCAGCGGCGTCTTCGCTGCGCCGAGCGCGCCGCCGGCGGTCGGGTGGCCCGGCGCCGCCGACGACAACTCGCTCTACGATCAGTTCTGAGGCCCGGTCGGCCCGCGGACGGTCCGGCGCGTATGTTCAAGGGGCACACCGATGTGTGAGCACGACGCGAGCACGGCTCAGGGGAGCGGCGGGGCTGGCGCAGCGGGGAAGGTGGGGGGTGCGGGGGAAGCGGGGATGTTGGAGGGGGTCGCGCCGGCGCCGGGCGTGCGCGCGGTGGTGCGGCGGTGCGTGTGCAGCGGCACAACGTTCGAGGAAGTCAACCAGATGCTGCGCCGGGGGCTTGCGCTGGGCGACGTGACGGCCAAGACCGGGGCCGGGGCTGGGTGCGGGGCGTGCGGGCCGTACCTGCGGCTGGTGCAGCGGAGCGGGCGGACCGCCTTTGCGGTCCTGCCGCCGGAGGTGCTGCGCCGGCTGGATCAAGGGCCGTGATCCGGGGTGGTGGCCCGGCGGAGGCGGTCGTGGACGGCCATCCACACGAGTGTGTGGTGCTCGGTGGGGCCGGCGGTGGGGGGCGTCTCGATCAGGATGAGCGCGGGCGAGAGCGCGTCGGCGGCGCGGAGGGCGTCGTAGAGCCGCGCGGCGTAGGCCTCCGGGTGTGGGGGCAGGGGCTCGGGGTGAGCCGGGCGGGCTGAGCCCGAGAGTGGCGCCGGCGGCGGCGGCGCGGGGCTGAGCCACAGGGCCACCGCTGAGGGCGTCGAGGCCAGGGCGTGAAGGATCTCCCGGCGAGTGCCCAGGCGTGCTGGGGCCCGCGGGGCGTAGTGGCGCAGGAGCATGCCCGGCGAGGGCAGGGGGTCGGCCGGTGCGTTGTGCGTGTTGAACGTGGGGTCGGCCTGGGTGGCGGCGGGGCCCCGGGCGATGCCGGCGTCGGGCAGCCCCGCGGCGGCGGCGATCATCGGCGCGGTGATGACGCCGGGCCTGAGGATGGCCGGGCGAGACGGGGTGCGCAGGTCCAGGACGGTCGATTCGATCCCCGCGCGGGCCGGCCCGCCGTCGAGGATCAGGAGCCCGGCGCGCGGGAACTCGGCGAGCACATGGCTCGGTGTGGTGGGCGAGACGTGGCCCGAGGCGTTCGCTGACGGGCCGACGACGGGCCGGCCCAGGGCGCGCAGGAGATCGCGGGCGGTGGGGTGATCGGGGGCGCGGAGGGCGATCGTCGGGCCCTGAGCCGCGGCGCGGCCGCACAGGCCGGGCTGGCGGGGCAGGACGAGCGTGAGCGGGCCCGGCCAGAGGGCCTTGGTCAGGGCGTCGGCGATGGGGGGCCAGCCGGTGCGTGGGACCAGGGCTTGCGCCTCGGTGGCGCCCAGCACGTGAACGATCAGGGGGTTGTGGTGGGGCCGGCCCTTGAGGTCGTAGACGCGCTGGACGGCCAGGTCGGAGAGCGCGTCGGCGCCCAGGCCGTAGACGGTCTCGGTGGGGAAGGCGACGGGGAGGCCGGCGCGGAGCCGGTCGACGGCACGGGCGATCGAAGCTGGATCGTCGCCCGGGAGGATGACCGAGGGCTCTGACGCGGCGTTCTGGGGCACTATCGTCATGCTATGAGCGCCCCGCACAGGCCCGAGGTCCGGCAGGCAGCCCCGCCGCGGCTGCGGGTGCGCGGCGTGACGCTCGGGCCGTTTGCCACCAACGCGTACCTGCTGTGGCTGGAGCGGCCGGGCGAGCCGGGACCCGCTGAGTCGTGGATCATCGACGCGCCCTTCGAGGGCCACACGCTGGTGGAGGCGGCGCGGTCGCTCGGGCTGCGGCCGACGCGGCTGATCCTCACGCACACGCACGCCGACCACATCGCGGGCGTGCCGGCGGTGCGGGCGGCGTTCCCGGGCGTCCGCGTGGCGGTCCACCCGGCAGAGCGGGCGTGGCTCAACGACCCGGTCGCGAACCTCTCGGGCGCGCACGGGGCGCCGCTGCGCGTGGGCGACGCCGACGAGACGCTCGGGCACGGCGACACGCTGCGGCTGGGCCAGACGGCTGAGCAGGCCGGCGTGGCGGTGCGGGTGCTGCACACGCCGGGGCACTCGCCCGGGAGCGTGAGCCTGTACTGCCCGGGGCTGTCGGCAGATGATGCCGGCAACGCGGGTCGCGGCGGCGACGGCGGTGAGCCGGGCCGGGGTGCCGCGGGCGATGGCGGCGGGGTGGTGATCAGCGGCGATGTGCTCTTTGCCGGGAGCGTGGGGCGGACGGACTTCCCCGGCTGTGACGCGGCTGCGCTGGTGCGATCCATCCGAGAGACGCTCTACCGCCTGCCGGGGTCCACGCGCGTGCTGCCCGGGCACGGCCCGGCCACGACCATCGAACGCGAGATGCGCACCAATCCCTTCGTGCCGGCGCTGGAGGGCACGCCGCGGGGCGACGCGTGACGGGGCGCGACACGGGCTGTGTGATCGTGGACGCGACCCGGGGGCCGGCGCTGGACGCCGCCCGCGGGCTGTTCCGGGCGTACGCGGCGTCGCTGGCGTTCTCGCTGGAGTACCAGGGCTTTGAGGCGGAGCTGGCGGGGCTGCCGGGGCTTTATGCGCCGCCGGCGGGCGGGATCTGGGTCGCCCAGAGGGCCGAGCCGACGGAGCCAGCACGGGCGGTGGGGTGCGTGGCGCTGCGGCCGCTGGCGGGCGTGCGCGACGGGCGAGGGACGGTCGCTGAACTCAAGCGGATGTACGTGGCGCCCGAGGCACGCGGGTGGGGCTTGGGGTGGCGCTCGGGGCGGCTGCGGTGCGGGGCGCGCTGCGTGCGGGGTACGGGGTGATCAAGCTGGACACGTCGGCGGACATGGCTGCGGCGCACGCGGTCTATCGCCGGCTTGGGTTTGTGCCCTGCGCGCGGTACAACGACGATCCGGACCCGACGACGCGGTACTTCGAGCGTCAGCTGGGTGGCGAGGGCTGAGCGGCAGCGAGGGCGGTGTGCTTTGGGGGCTGGACGGGCTGTTGGAAGCCCGGCGGGGAGCTTGGCGGCTTTGGGCCGCATCCAACACAACATAACATTGATTATAGGACGTTACGCCGATGGGGTGCCGACGGGGTGCCAACCGGGTGCTGGCGAGGTTTCGGCGCCGAATCGTGCGCGCTCGCTGCTGCGCCGCTCGGTTTCTACACTGCGTCACGATGACCTCACCACGCGTGCTGCTCTTCCCCGGTCAGGGCGCCCAGGCGGTGGGCATGGGCCGAGCATGGCTGGATCGCTCCGCTGAGGCCCGCGCGGTCATGGAGCGTGCCGACCGAGCGCTGGCCGGCGAGCTGCCCGGCGGGGCGTCGCTGAGCCAGCTGTGCCTCCACGGCCCGGCTGAGGTGCTCAACCGGACGGACGTCTCGCAGCCGGCGATCCTGGCAGTCTCAGCGGCGTCGCTGGCTGGCTGGCTGGCAGAGACTGGCGCCGGGTCGATCCGAGAGGCCGGGGTGGTCGCGGCCGCGGGGCTCTCGCTCGGGGAATACTCGGCGTTGTACGCGGCGGGTGCGCTGAGCCTGGAGGATTCGCTGCGTCTGGTTCTTTTGCGCGGCCGTGCGATGCAGGAGGCCGCTGGGGCCAGCGCAGGCGGGATGGTGGCGCTGATCGGTGCCAGCGACGAGCAGGCCGCGCAGGTGTGCGCTGCCGCTGTGGCGCGGGCCGAAGGGCCCGGGCAGGTTCTGGTGTGCGCCAACTTCAACGCGCCCGGCCAGGTGGTGATCTCGGGGTCGGCTGGGGCGTGCGCCGTGGCTGCGGCGACGGACGGCCCCGCGGCGGCCCTGGGCCTGCGTGCCACGCCGCTGCAGGTCGCTGGGGCCTTCCACAGCCCGCTCATGGAGCCCGCGGCCGAGCGGCTGGGGGCTGCCCTGGAGCGTGCGCCGGTTTTGGCGCCGGGCTGCGTTGTGTGGAGCAACGTCACGGCCCAGGCGCACAGCTCGGACGCGGCGTCGGTGCGGCTGGGCCTGCGTCGGCAGCTGACCGAGCCGGTGCGTTGGTCGTCGTCGTGCCTTGCGATGGCCCGGGCGTACCCCGGGGCCGAGTTCCACGAGTTTGCGCCCGGCAAGACGCTGGCGGGGCTGTTCCGGCGGATCGATCGCGGCGTGAGGGTTGTCGGCCACGACGAGCCGGCCTGAGCCAGCCGCGGCCGGCGCTCTGGGGCTGTTATGGTTGCGTGCCGGGCGTGTAGAGTGGTGCGGCGGGGAGCCGGGGTTGGAGGCGGAGCATGAGCATGGGCCAGGGCGGGTACGGGCTGGTGTGCGCGGGGCTGGTGGCGTGCGCGGTGGCGTTGGGCGTCGCTGCGTGCGAGAAGAAGGCCCCCCCACCGCCGCCGCCGCCGCCGCCGGTGGTGACCCCGCCGCCGGATCCGGTGTCGTTCGACGCGATCCTGCGCGAGATGAACGCCGACCGGCGGGTGACGATCGCGCAGGACGTGACGATCACCGACGAGTCGTTTGCGCGGTCGTCGGTGAGGCTGGCCAGCGCCCTGGCCACGGGCGACGAGTCGGCCTTCGCGTCGCTGCTGACGCGCAGCGGGCAGCGGGTGCTCAACGAGCTCTCCAGCAGCGGCCAGTGGGGCCAGGCCACGAGCGGGCTCGAGTCGGTGCGGGTGGTGTACGCGGCCCCGCCGGGCTCGGCCAGCGTGGAGCGGACGCAGACCGAGGAGGCGCTGCGGGCGGCGGCCCAGACGCAGCTGGACGAGCTGGTTGACCAGCTGCGGACCCAGGGGGTGCAGGCCGACGAGATCGCGCGGCGGCGGTTGGCCCGCGAGGCGGAGCTCAACGCCGAGAACGCGCGGCGCGTGGCCTCGTCGGAGGTGCAGGTCTTCGGGGCCGGCACGGTGCCCGAGCAGGTGCTGCTGCTGGCCGTGCAGGACGCGCAGGGCGCGTACCTGCTCGGGTGGTCGGCGGCGCGCGCGGGCGAGGGCTGGATCTTCAGCCCGGCGCCCACCAGGCCGCAGGAGCGGGCCCGCGCCGCGGAGTGGGACGGCGTCGGGCCGCGCGGCTTCTCGCTGGGCCTCGGGGCCAGGGCGGACGAGGTCGGCGCAAGGACCGGGCTCAACCCCGCTGCCGCCGTGCTCGAGACGTTCGAACGCCTGCGCGACGTGTCGCTGTTCGTGCAGTTCAGCGCGGTCGCCGAGCTGCTGCCGGGGGCCTCGATCGACGCGATCCTCTCCCAGCTCCCGCCGGAGACAGGGCAGGTGGCACGGGCCAAGTTCGAGTCCGGCCGCCAGAAGCTCTCGGCCGAGCCGCTGACCAACGCGGAGGTGGCCGAGATCGTCAATTCACGCGAGGTGCTGTCGCTGCTGCGCGCTGTCGGCAGGTCGCGCGACGACCTGATCGCGGCGGTCGCCAAGGTCACGGGCAAGAGCGTCGAAGAGATCCAGGGGCAGGCCGGCCCAGCGCCGGCGGCCCCCAGCAACCAGTAAGGAGCCCGAAGCTTGACCCAGGCATCATCGCCCGCTCAGCCAAGCACGCCCCAGCGCGTGGCCCTGGTCACGGGCGCCTCACGCGGGATCGGCCGAGCGATCGCGCTGCGGCTGGCCCGGCCGGCGGCCGCCGGCGGGCAGGGGCGGCACGTCGTGCTGTGCGCCCGGTCGGAGGGCCCGCTCAAGGAAGTCGAGTCGCAGGTCCGGGACCAGGGGGGCTCGGCGTCGGTCGTGGCCATCGACATCGCCGACGGCGCGGCGCTGGCCGGCGGGATCGAGGGGATCGTCGAGCGGCACGGCCGGCTGGACGTTCTTGTGGCCAACGCGGGCATCACGCGCGACGGGCTGCTCCTGCGCATGAGCGACGAGGACTGGCACGCGGTGCTCGCCACCAACCTCACGTCGGCCTTTGTCGCGGTGCGCGCAGCGGCCAGGGCGATGATGCGCGGCAGGTTCGGGCGCATCGTGGCGCTCTCGTCGACCAGCGGGCTGGTCGGCAACGCGGGGCAGGCCAACTACGCCGCGTCCAAGGCCGGGCTGGCCGGGCTGATCAAGACCGCCGCCCGCGAGCTGGGATCCAAGGGCATCACCGCCAACGTGGTCGCCCCGGGCTTCGTTCAGACCGACATGACCGAGCACCTGCCCGAGGAGGTCAAGTCCCGCGTGCAGGGCATGCTCTCGGTGCCCAGGCTGGGCACGCCGGAGGACATCGCCGCGGCGGTGGCCTACCTGACCAGCGACGAGGCGGGCTATATCACCGGCCAGGTGGTCACCGTCGACGGCGGCATGACCATGTCGTGACCCGCCCCGCGCAGCCCGAGTATCATCAGCAAACGCCGAGGTAGCTCAGCTGGTTTAGAGCGCTGGATTCATAACCCGGAGGTCGGCGGTTCGAGTCCGCCCCTCGGCATTCTGGCAACTTGACGCAACCGCGTCGCGCAGGCTCGCGCAAGGCCCCTCGCAGTGAGCCCCTGGCGGCTGCGCTGCCCCTGCGCGGCCCCGCTGAGATGAGCCTGGCTGCTGGCCGTTGTGCTGCCCGCGTTTGGTGACAGCGGGTGTTCGCCAAAGGCCCGCAGCGAGGCTATTGTCTGCGATCGACGGGCTGTAGCGCAGCTTGGTTAGCGCGTTTGACTGGGGGTCAAAAGGTCGGCGGTTCGAATCCGCCCAGCCCGATTG
>PNJV01000053.1 GCA_013822085.1 Isosphaera sp.
GTAGCCGAAGGCCCCGGCACGCTGCCCGAAGTTGCCGACGATCAGCGTGTCCGGCGGGATGTTGTTGTTCAGGCCGCTGAAGAGCCGTGGAAGAACGTTTCTGAGAACCTCCGGGACCAGCATGAAGATCTGATCTCGGAAACGCTCGCGTTCTTGTTTCGACATCCGCTCGCAGCGCTCGTTGAAACACTGCACGGCGGTGACAACGAAGGTAGTGAAGTTGCCCAGGTTGTAACAAATGAGCTGCTCCTCACCGCCCCCACAACAAGTAGTTGCTTTGCCCGCGAGGAACTCGGCGAAAACTTGTAGTTTGTCACACCCTCCGGACCGGCAACCGCAACCGACCAGCCCGCCGCTGGCTGCGGCCAGCGTGCCGGCGAGCAGCAGGCCGCCTCGGCGGCGACCGCCGCTGGCCCAGCCGCTGCGAGGGAGGCCCCGCCAGGCCAGGCTTCGAACGAAACTCCCAACACGGATCGCTGACATGCTCAGCTCCTTGCGTCTGTGCGCTGCCGGGCTTGGCGAACGCTCGCCATGGCGCCTCGCTTTGGCGAGCTCAACATAACGGGGTCCTTGCGTGTGTCAAGGGAGCGTGGCCGATTAGAATCGCGCTCGCCAGGGTGGTCGCGTGCCGACCAGTTGGGGGTTCCGCGTATGCCCGTGCACATCGACGACGACGCCGACGCGCGGCTCGCCCTCTACCGGGGCATCAAGGACCGCCAGCTCGCTGCGCCGTTCGTGCCCGGCCCGCTGGGCGGCGACCCGGGCCTGTTCATGGCCGAGGGCGTGACGGTGCTGGGGGCGGCCCTCGACGCCGGGGTCCGCTGGCGCAGCGCGGTCTTCGGGGCCGCCCAGGCGCGATCGCACCCGGGCCTGGTCGCCCGGCTCGAGTCGCTCGGCGTGCCCGTGTACACCCTCGCTGCCGGCCGCATCGAGTCCCTGGCCGGCTTCGACCTGCACCGCGGCGTGCTGGCGCTGGGCCAGCGCCCGCCCGCGGTCGGGCCGGCCGAGCTCCTGCGGCGTCAGCCCCCGGCCGGCCAGCGCGCCCCGGGCCCACACAGCGGGGTGTTCGTCGGGCTGGAGGACCTGACCAACCACGACAACGTCGGCGGCGTCTTCCGCTCCGCGGGCGCCTTCGGTGTGCGCGGGGCGCTCCTGAGCGAGCGCACCGCCGACCCGCTGTACAGAAAGTCGCTGCGTGTGTCTTGCGGCCAAGCGATCCGCGTGCCCTTTGCGCGGGTGCCCGACTGGGTCGCTGGCGTGTCGCTGGCGCGGGCGGCCGCGCCGTCGATCCGCGTCGTGGCGCTGTGCACGCGGCCGGGCTCGGTCCCGATCTCCCAGGCCGCTCGCGTCCTTGCTCAGCGCCCCGATGCGCCCGTCTTGGTTCTGATCGGGTCCGAGGGGGAGGGCCTCTCGCCCGGCGCGATCGCGGCTGCGGACATCCTGGCCACGATCCCGATGGCCCCCGGGGTGGACTCGCTCAACGCAACGGTCGCTGCCAGCATCGCGCTCCACAGGCTGGTCGATCATCAGTAACCAAATCGGTCAGACCGGCGCCCCTGCCACCGGCGACCGGCCGCGGGGCGTGCCGGGCTGGTTCGCGTCCACCTATGGATGTCCCTAGCCCCCGCCAAGGCCGCTGCGCGCACCCGGGTGCGAAAAAATCGCAAGAAACCCGCGGTCGGTGCAACGGTTCCGTTTGTTTGTTAGAATAAATGCGCGGCGACGTGTGCGGCAGTGCCTGCGTTCTGACTGCGGCGTGGACGCGCCCGCGTGATCAGCGCGCAGCGGTGCCGCTGGCGTGAACAAAGACCAGAGCAACGCATGGAGGGGACAGCGATGCGAGCCGGATCATTCAAGACCTGTGGTGTGCATCGGGGCCAGGCGTGCAGCGGCTGTGCGCACAGCCGGCGTACAGCCGGGGCCACATACTCGGGTTCTTTGCCCTTCGTGATCGTCGCGATCTGCGGGGCGGTCGGGTTCATGCAGATGGAGAATGCGGCCGGGCGCCAAGCCGCCGGCGCCCCCGACAGCCACGAGCTGCCCGTCGCCCACCCCGACATCCTGCGCGACGGCGGCGGCGAGGAACGCAAGGCCAAGAACCAGCTGGAGCTCAAGCCCTTCGACGCGGCGCTCTGGGGCGAGCTGACCGACCCGTCCTCGGGCGCGCCGGTCACCGCCGAGGCGCTGCGCGGCAAGGTCGTGCTGGTCGTCAACTGGGCCGAGTGGCTCCCGGCCGGCCGCCAGGCCCTGACGCTGGCGCAGCAGCTGGCCAAGTCCAAGGGCCCGGCGGGGCTGGTCGTCGTCTCGGCGCACGACGGCCGCCGCTACGCCGAGGGCCTGGCCTTTGCGCGCGAGAACGCCCCCGACGTGATCACCGCCCGCGACGCCACGAGCGCCTTCCGCACCGGGCTGCGCTGCGTCCAGAGCCCGGAGTTCATCCTCGTCGATCGCGCCGGCACCCTGCGCTTCCTGGACATCGAGCGCGCCTCGGTCGCCGCGGGCGTGGACCTGCTCCTGGCCGAGTCGGCCGCCCAGGCCGCCGAGTTCCCCGCCGCCTGGAAGCGCCGCCACCTCGACTCGCTCTTTGCCGCCGGCAGGACCCGCTCCATGGACCACCCCGTGGTCATGCCCGTGGTCGAGCCGCCCTTCACCCGGCCGCCCCAGTCGATCTACGACGTGCAGGTCTGGCCGCGCCGCAGCGCCGACCTGTCCAACTCCGGCGGCGCCCCCAGCTTCGTGATCGCCGCCACCGACCGCTGGCTGACCCCGCCCCCGGCCACGCTCGAGGGGCGCGTCGTGATCATCCACGCCTGGAACTCGGGCGCGTGGCGCGTCGAGCGCTCCTTCGACGTCCTCAACGACATCCAGACGACCTACCCCGACGACGTCGTCGTCATCCACATCAGCACCGGAGAGCCCGAGCAGGCCACGCGGCGGTACGTCCGCGACCACAAGACCCAGGGCTACCACGTCTACGACGCAAGGCAGGACCGCGTCGCCTCCATGGGCCTGCCCGTGCCGCAGCGGAACGTCAGCGGCGACGCCGTGCTCGCCTCGCAGACCGTCGCGATCGTCTTGTCGACCGACAAGGCCGCCCGGCACCTGGGGAACGTCACCGAGGAGAGCTTCCGCCGGGCCACCGACCAGATCCTGGCCGTCGGTCCTGGGATCAAGGCGCGCCGGGCCGCCCGCAAAGCCTCGGGTCAGTGAGCTCGCGGGCCGTCGCCGCCGGGTCGAGCGTCCCCCACCCGACCTGCGCCCGCAGCGCCGACTCCAATCGGGCCAGGTACGCCTCAGGCGGCACCTCGATGGCCCCCAGCGCCGCCGTGGCCGGCGTCACGACCTGCGTGTCCAGCAGGCGCACGCCGCGCCGGCGCAGGTGGTGCACCAGCTGCACCAGGCACACCTTGCCCGCGTCGGGCACCCCCGCCGCGGCGTCGTGGAACATCGACTCGCCGAAGAACGCGCCCCCCAGGTGCACGCCGTAGAGCCCCGCGATGAGCCGGCCCTCATGCTCGGCCCCGCGGGCCGGCGCGCCCTCCCCCGGCCGGGGCTCGACCAGCCACGCCTCGACGCTGTGCGCAAGCCCCGCCGCGAACATGGCCGAGTAGGCGCGCTCGATCCACGGGTTGATCCAGCCGCCCTCGCCGTCGGCCCCCGCCCGCCTGGACGCGGCGCACGCCCGCACGACGCGCTCGAAGGCGCGATCGCTGGTGACCCGCACGCGCCCGCCGCAGCCGCCCCGCACCGAGGCGCGCAGCGACCTGGGCCACGCCGCCGCCCTGCCGCCGTGCCCGGCCCACTCGGCGCCCAGGGGCATCACGCCGCGCGGGTCGCTGGTGTACAGGGCCACGCCCGAGCCCGGCTCGGCGCTGTCGCCCATCGGGAAGAAGCCCATCTGGTAGGCGCCGCGCAGCGTGCCGACGGCCCAGCGGTCGTTGACCGGCAGCGCGCCGGGGGGGCCGAACAGGGCCGGCAGCCCCGGGGCGTCGGTGGCGCGGTAGAGCACGCCGGATTATTCCCGCGCTAGCCCAGCCGCCCTTGTACGCGCCGACGCTGCGCGGTAGCCTCACACACATGAGTAGCGTGATCCTGACGATCCTGGCCTGGCCCGAGGCCATGCCGCAGCCCGGCCGGCTGGAGGCCCTGGCCGCGGCGTTCGGCGTCGAGCCCCCCGACGGCCGGCTGCTCCTCCGCCGCGCCACGCCCATGCCCATGCCCCCCCTGGCGCGCGAGCACGCCCTCCAGGCCGCCGGCATGCTCCAGGCCGCCGGCGTGCCCGTGGCCGCGATCTCGCTCGAGGCGATCAAACGCCTCGAGGAGCCGCTGCGGCTGCGCGAGCTGACCCCCAAGCCCGGCCCCTCGGGTCACACGCTCGTGTGCACGCCCTGGAAGGGCGAGCCCGTCGAGACCCCCGCCGCCGGCGTCGCCCTGCTGGCGCGCGCTCTGGTCCGCCGAAGCAAGACCGTGACCTCGGGCGGCCACGACGACCCGGCCCTGACCATCGGCCTGGACATGGCCGGCCTGCCCGGGACGGGCATCGCCGGCGCCATCCGCGACAGCGCCCTCTCTCGCCAGACCTCCACCGCCCACTCCTCCACCCACGTGCTGGACATCTTCGCCGGCTCCAAGCGCCTCCGTGTCGACGGGGCCAAGTTCAACTTCCGCTCCACCGGCATCGGCAAAGCCTACTCCGATCACGCCTCGGCCCGCGCGCTGCTCGACCTCCTGCGCAGCCTCTGCCCCGGCGCCGCCCTCGACGAGCAGTTCGGCTCGTTCTCCCCCCCGGGGCCGCTGCAGCTCAGCCGCTTCTTAGGCGCCGTGGGCAGCATCGGCCCCAGCGAGTTCCTGACCACCATCCGCGACGACACCGGCGCCTTCGGGTTCTATGGCGCGTGGAAGTACCTGCTCCTGCGGGCCCTGGCCCGCCCCCCGTCCGCGGAGGGGGCACGCTGAATCGAGCCGCGCTGTTCGTGCCCCGTGCGGTGCCGAGCCGCGCTGAAAGCCTTGCTCGCCCGCTCCCAAGATATAAGCTCAACGCGGGCGTGCGCCGCGACGCGCACGCACACCGCACGCAGGAGCGGCCCCATGGATCTGACCTCCGGGTACAACCCTTTGTGGCTCATATTCATCGTCTGGATCGTCCTGGCCTACTCGCACAAGGCGTGGCGGACGTTCCATCGCGAAAAGTCCCGCCGCGAGATCGCCGCGTACATCGCCGAGGGCTCGCTCTCCGCGGATCAGGGCGAGAAGCTCATGCGCGCTGGCGAGCCGCAGGACCTGGCCTGAGGCCACGCCGCACGCCAACGCCAACGCTGCGCACCAAGCTCCGCACGCCGACACCCGCAACCCGACCCCCGCCGCCCCCGCCACCACCACCCGGAGCGCACCGATGGACAACTTGGACAGCGACGACATCATGAAGCTCGCCATCGCGGTGCCGGCCATCGTCTTTGGCTGCCTCGTGGCCATCACGGGCATCGTCACGGGCAGCTGGACCAAGGTCCGCGTGGCCCGGGAGAAGGAGCAGTCCCGCCGAGAGCTGGCCGCGTATGTCGCTGAGGGCTCCATCACCGCCGAGCAGGCCGAGAAGATCCTCCAAGCGGGCAAGTTCTCCGGGATGCTGGACCAGGTCCGCTGCGGCAGCAAGGCTTGGGGGCAATGGCGCGACCAGGCCGCCAACCCGCCGGCGGCCAAAGAGGCCTGAGCCCCCAGCCGCCCTCGGTCCCTGCGCCGGCCCTCGCCGCCGGCACAGCCCCCACCGCGGCCCACGGCCCGCTCACCTGGCCGCTCCTGCACGTGGTGCTGCACCAGCCGCAGATCCCCAACAACACCGGCAACATCGGCCGCACCTGCGTCGCCACCGGCTGCGCCCTGCACCTGGTCCATCCGCTGGGCTTTGACACCTCCGAGAAGGCCTGCCGGCGCGCGGGGCTGGATTACTGGCCCCGCCTGGCCCCCGCCGAGCACCCCGACTGGCCCGCCCTGTGCGCCCACCTGAGCGCCCCGGACCGCCCCTTCCCCCGCCGCGCCTGGCTCTTTTCCACCAGGGCCACGCGCTCGGTCGCCGACCCGAGCGTGCGCATCGAGCCGGCCGACGCCGTCGTCTTTGGCAGCGAGACGCGCGGCCTGCCCGATCAGCTCCTGGCCGATCTGCCCGCGCGCGTCCTGAGCCTGCCCATGCTCCCCGCCGAGCGATCCCTGAACCTGGCCACCGCCGTCTGCGCCGTGGTCTACCTGGTGATGGCCCAGTGGATCCGCGCCGGCACGCTGAGCCTTGACCCAGCCGGCCGCCTCCCGCAGCTCCCGCTGCGCCCCCGCCCCGCAGGTACACTCACCCCGTGAACGCCCACCGCGGCACCCGTCCCATCGCAGCCCGACCTGCCCCCGTGATCGCCGGGGCCGTGGCCCTCTTCCTGGGCGGGTGCACCCGGCCGCTGCTGGCGCCGACCGATCAGCGCTCCCCGTTCGACCGCTACGACGCCATCCGCGGCCAATTTGCCCCCCAGGCCCTTGAGAACGAGTTCGGCGCCCGCGTCCCCAACGTCCGCGAACGCCTGCGGTACAAAGAGTGACGACGCCGGACGCGGCGCTCCCAACGGAATCCTTCCGCGCTGCCGGGCCCACCGCGCCCAGCCCCCGTGCGATCCCACAAACCACCACGCGCCGCCCCTGCCGGGCGTGACGATCACGCAGATTCTGTCAATCACAACGCCCGGATCGGTGAGCCGTTGGCGATCCGCCCGCCCGGGTGTAGCATGGTTCAAGTTCCGGACGCGCTTTTACAAAGCCCACCCGCCCGGATCGTCGATGTATCTATCACCCACCCCTCTGACGCCCTCGGTCGCCCTCGGCGCGCCCCGCGCACGCGACCACACCAAGGCCACTCGATCCATGCCCCCCAGCCGTCGCACGACCGCCCCCAACCCCGCCGGTGCCTTCGGCTCGCGAACCCAGATCGTCTGGGTCTCGCTCGTGGCTGCCATGACGGGGCTCGGCGGGCTCCTGCTAGCCCTGGACGGCTCCGGCGGTCAGGGCCTGCGCTCCGGCGGCATGAGCCTGGCGCCCCTGGCCGCGGCCACCAGCAGCTCTTCGGTCGAGAGCATCTTCGACACCCGCAAGCCGCTCGACGCTGCCCGCTGGGAGTGCATCGTCATCCACCACTCGGCGGCGCCCGCTGGCAACCAAGAGACCGTCGACCGCGACCACCGCGGCTTGGGTGACCGCGGCCTGGGCCATCACTTTGTGATCGGCAACGGCCGGGGTATGTCCGACGGTGCGGTGTATGTTGGGTATCGCTGGATGGAGCAGCAGGGCGGCACCCGCGCAGCCCCGCCGCACGGCCCATGGCTCAACGAGCACGCCATCTCCATCTGCCTCATCGGCGACGGCAACCGCGGCACCTTCACCGAGGCCCAGATGCAGCGCCTCGTCCAGCTCACGCGCTCTTTGGCGCGGGAGTTCTCGATCAGCCCGCGCGACATCCACCTCCACAGCGATGTCGCCGAGGTCGCCGACCCCGGCCGATTCTTCCCCGAGGCGCAGTTCCGCGAGAGCTTGGGCCGTTGGTAAAAACCTCAGCGTTGCACCATGCGACATTGCTCAAAAAGAGCATACCGCGTGGTGCCCGTGGCTTTCTGTGCTCCGGATTTTTCTCCACGGAACAGATCCCAAGGGCGTAGCGTAATGGCTCACAATGATTGCACGCCCCATGGGCGGCATTCACTACGGAGGGCCCAACGCTTCACCTGCCTTGACCCCGACCGCACGCCCAGGCGTGCGCTGGATGGTCCGAATATCTAGGGCGTTTGCCCAGATGTTTTTCCTGACAGCCCCGGGGTGCAAGTCCAAATCATCGCGCAGCGTTGGTCGTGATGTCGAGCGTCACGGCTTACACTGATCTCCCTGTGCCCGGTGCGCGGGGTTTCCAGGAGCCGGCTTCTGGGAGCGCGGCAATGACCACGGCATCGTCAAGGCAGGCGGGCGGCTGGTCTGGGTGGCTTGGGCTGGGCGCGGGCCACAGCGGCGGGGCTTCCGGATCGATACAGCAAGGGCCCAGGACCTACAGGACAGGACCGATCGTGCACGAGTACAAAGCCGGCGAGATGATCGAGGGAGCCTTCCGCGTCATGGCCGAGCTGGGCCGCGGGGCCGCCTCGATCATTTATCTCGTGCAGGAGGTCAAGACCAAGCAGATCTGGGCCCTCAAGCACGTCGTCCGTCAGAGCGACAAGGACGCCCGCTTCCTGGAGCAGACCGAGTCCGAGCACGAGATCGCCAGCAAGCTGGACCACCCCGGCCTTCGCCGGAGCGTCCGGCTGATCAAGAAGCGCTCGGGGATCCTGACCGTCAGCGAGCTGTTCATGCTCATGGAGCTGGTCGACGGCGTCTCGGTGGACAAGGCCCCCCCCAAGACCTTCGAGAGCGCCGCCCACATCTTCGAGCAGACGGCCCGGGCCCTGTCCTACATGCACGCCAAGGGCTACGTGCACGCGGACATGAAGCCCAACAACATCCTCGTCGACGAGGAGAACAAGGTCAAGGTGATCGACCTTGGCCAGTCCTGCGCCACCGGCACCGTCAAGAAGCGCATCCAGGGCACGCCGGACTACATCGCCCCCGAGCAGGTCCACCTGCGCCCGATCACCGAGAAGACGGACATCTACAACCTGGGCGCCACCATGTACTGGGCCCTGACGCGCCAGCACGTGCCCACGGCCCTGGCCAAGGGGGACTCGCTGGTGGGCCACCTGGACGACTCGCTCATGGAGCGCCCCAAGCCGGTGCTCGAGATCAACCCGCGCGTGCCGGAGATGTTCGCCGCCCTGATCATGGAGTGCGTCGAGATCGAGCCGGCCAACCGCCCCGACAGCATGTACACGCTCGCCGAGCGGCTCAACCTCATCAAGGCCAAGCTGATCGCCGCCGCTGCGGCCCGCAAGAGCGGCTCGTTCAAGAACGTCATGTCCGAGGCCAAGTAGCCCGCGGCCGCACCGAGCGACGACACGCCGGCGGGCGGTGGGCCGTGCCCCAGCGCGTCACTCTGCCTCGCCCAGCGCATGCCGAGCTTGCCAAGCGGGCACGCGGCGAGTCGGCCGGTGCGAGATGATTTCGTCGGCGCTGGTCAATCGGCCTGCAGGGCCCGGAGCGCCGCCAGGATCTCGCTCGGCTCGGCGCGCAGGCGGTAGTCGGCGTTGACGAAGGCGTAGCGGATGGTGCCCCCGCGGTCGATCACGTACGTGGCCGACAGGGGCAGGTTCCACGAGTCGTCGCCGTTGAGCTTGGCCAGGTCCAGGCCGCCGGGCTTGAAGCTGTTCTCGACCTCCCGGGGCAGGCGGTAGCGCACGCCGTAGCGGTCGGCCACGGTCAGGCCCAGGTCGCTGAGCACGTCGAAGCGCAGCGCGTTCTTCTCCTGGGTGCTCAGGGAGTTGTCGGGGGTCTCGGGGCTCAGGGCGACCAGCGACGCGCCGGCGGCCTCGAACTGGGGCAGGTATTCCTGGAGGGCCCGGAGCTGGATGTTGCAGTACGGGCACCAGCCGCCGCGGTACCAGGTGAGCACCACCGGCCCCTTGCTCAGGAGCGTCGTGAGCGTGACCGAGTCGCCCTTGGCGCTGCGCAGCGTGAAGTTCGGGGCCGTGTCGCCGACGCGCTTGGCGCTCTGGAGCACGCCCGAGGCGCGCACGTCCTCGATGCCGCGCTCGTAGGTCTGGGCCACAGCGGGGTCGGCGTCGCGGAGGAACTGGGCCTTGCGGTCCTCGAGGCGCTGGCTCAGCGGGGCGGCGGAGCCCTCGCCTTGGATGGTGCTACCGGCGCCCCCGGCGGTGCACCCGGCCCCGGCAGCGGCCAGGAGGATCGCGGCGCTGTGGACGGTCCGAAGGATCATGGGCGGTCTCCCGGGGTGTGTGCGCATGCGTGTCTTTGGTGTGCCTCTGTGCTTGCGTGCGCTGCTGTGTGTATCGGCTCAGGGCCCAACGCGGCGGGCTGGCCGTGCGAGTCGGGCAACCAACGCGCACGCCCGGTGCCGGGTCGGCGTTGGTCCTACGCCCGGCCGGGGGGCGGGGTTCGCGCCCCAGGGGCGTGCCGGGCGGGACGTACAATCCGCCCATGCTCCGCATCGGCAGGGTGCAGCTTGCGACGAACCTGCTCCTGGCCCCGATCGCCGGGTACTGCGACCTGGCCTTCCGGCTGGTCTGCCGCGAGCAGGGCGGCGTGGGCCTGGCGTGCACGGACCTGCTCTCGCCGCAGGGGCTCTTGCGCGGCACGGCCACGAGCCTGGACCTGGCGCGGACTACCGCCGAGGACTCGCCGGTGGGGATGCAGCTCTACGGCTCGGACCCCGAGATCATGGCCCAGGGCGCCCGCTGGGCCGCCGAGCACGGGGCCACCGTGGTGGACATCAACATGGGCTGCCCCGTGGACAAGGTCACCAAGAAGGACGGCGGCTCGCGGCTCTTGTGCATCCCCGACACAGCCCAGGGGATCGTCGCCGCGTGCGTGCGCGTGCTCGAGCCGATGGGCATCCCGCTCACGTGCAAGATGCGCCTGGGGTGGTTCAACGACCGGCCCGTCGCCGAGGTGCTCGCCCCGCGGCTTGTGGCCATGGGCGTGGCCGCGGTCACGGTGCACGGGCGGACCACGGAGCAGAAGTTCGCCGGCCAGGCGAGCCTGGAGGGCATCGCCCGCGTCGTGGAGGCCGTCAAGAACGCCCACCGCGGCCCAGGCCCGGGCGTGCCGGTGATCGGCAACGGCGACGTCCGCGAGCCGGCCGACGCGCTGCGCATGGTCGGGGCCACCGGGTGCGACGGCGTGATGATCGGCCGCGGCGCCCTGAGCACGCCCTGGCTCTTCCGCGACGCCTGGGCCCTGCTGCGCGGCCTGCCGGTCCCGCCCCCGCCCAGCGAGACCCAGAAGCTCGACATCGTCCGACGCTACCTGACCCTCATGCTCCGCTTCCGCGACGAGCGCTACGCCCTGGACCAGGCCCGCAAGCGGATCACCTGGTTCGGCAAGCGACTCGGGCACGAGCCCGACCACCGCGGCCGGCCCGTCGGGTGCCGGCCCCTCAAGGACGCGGTGCGCCACGCCGCCTCCACCGCGGAGGTCTTCGGGCTGCTCGACCGCTACCAGGCAGGCGAGCTGCGCGGCGGCGAGCCCGCCCAGGGCGTCGGCTGCGATTCTGATCACGACGGCGCCCAGCCCCAGCCCGCTGGGACACGCCCCGAGCCGGCGCACGCGGGGCCGTGACCGGGAAACCCCCACCTGCACCCTCCTCTCCCGTCCCCCGTGGCCCCGCCCCACCCGTCCCGTGCCAGCACCGGGCCGGCACCAGGGCAGCACCGGGCCGGCAATTGATGCGGAATCTGATGCGGCAGCCGTCGCTGGCAGAGCAAAAAACTCGGCGCAGGTGCATCCGCGCTCCTACGGGTGATGTACTCTTGTAGCTTGATCGGCAGCGCCACGGCGTGTCGCGGGATCACCCCCTGCGCCGCGTCGGGCGGGAACCGGGGAGGCCGGTCGGCGCGCACCGCGCGCGGTGCCCGGCCCGGTCAAGGCCAGTCAGGGTTGCGCATCGGAGGAGTTGAACATGAGCCGTCCTCGTCTTACTCGTGTGCGTCCAGTGCTGGTGTTGGTCGCCTGTGCGGCGCTGGGCGCGGGGGCGATGGCGCAGGTGGCGCTGCCCACCCCGGGGGCTCAGGCCCGGCCCAGCGGCGCGCCCGCGGCCCCCGCGCAGCCCGCGGCCCTGCCCGGTCTGCCCGCCCCCGCCGGCGACGGCGTGCTCAACGTCCCGGCCGGCGCGGTGCCCTTCATCTCGCCCCTGCCGACCGATTGCCCGCTGACCTTCAGCACGCTGCTCCACGACTTTGGCATCATCTCCGACACCGACCCGGTCAGCCACGCCTTCAAGGTCAAGAACAACTCCGACAAGGCCGTGCGGCTGCTCAACGTCCAGGCCTCGTGCGGCTGCACCACCGCCAAGTACGACGACACCATCGGGCCGGGGCGGGAGATCGACCTGGTGCTGACGTTCTCCCCCAAGGGGCGCAGCGGCAGGCAGTACAAGTCCCTGACCATCACCACCGACTCGCCGCAGTGCCCGCAGGTGGTCCTGCAGGCGGCCTCGGACGTGCGCCCGCGCGTGGTCATCGAGCCGCAGAGCCTGTGGCTTGGCGAGATCCCCGTGGGCCAGTCGGCCCGCCAGGGGGTCTCGATCACGGGCCGGGCGGAGAACTTCAAGATCCTCTCGTTCCAGTCGGACAACCCCTCGGTGGTCGTCGAGGCGGTGGGCCCCGACCAGGTCACCGGCGACGGCCAGACGCGCAACCGCGAGCGGTTCGTGATCAGGCTGCTCGAGGGCGCACCGATCGGCTCGGTCTCGGCGGGGGTCAACTTCAAGACCAGCGACCCCGAGCGTCCCGAGCTGCGCGTGCCGGTGCTGGCCAACGTGGTCGGCCCGCTGCGGCTCTCGAGCCAGCGCGTGCAGGTCCGCGTGGGCCAGCAGGGGGAGCCGTTCGTGAGCGAGCTGACCCTGAGCCACCGCGTGGCCGGGGGCACCTTCGGCCTGCTCTCGGCCGACCTGATCGACGTCCCCGAGCAGGTGCAGGCCGCCCTTGAGATCCTGCCGCTGGAGGGCGCCCAGGCGGCCGGGTACCGGCTGCGTGTGACCGGCGTGACGCCCGCTGAGGCGGCGACCATCCGCGGCACCCTGGTCATCCGCACCGACGTCGCCGAGATGGCCGAGCTCACCCTGCCGCTGGCGGGGTTCAAGGTCGTCTCGCCCAACCGCGTCCGGCCCGCACCAACTTCAGCCCCCGGCCAGGCGCCCGCGTCGGCGCCGCGCTAACGCGCCCGCGCCTGGCGCACAACACCCGGTGGACGGTGGCGTGGGCTCGTTGGCTACCTTTGCTCAGTCCTGCACCCTCCACCC
>PNJV01000054.1 GCA_013822085.1 Isosphaera sp.
GGGCGTACACGCTCGAAACGAGCAGGAGCGCGGAGGCGAAGAGGACGAGTGCGGGACGACGCGGTGTGTTGGACATGGTCTTATTCCTTTCTTGTGTGAGTATGGCTGCGAAAAAAAACAAGCGGATTTGCCTTTTTTCAGGCGGATTCTTGCCAGGGATTCCCATGAGTGTGTGCGCTGGCCTGGTCTGGGGATGCGGGAACGGGCACGGCCGGCTGCGTAGAGCGCGGTGGGTAGCGTGAGGATGCTCGGTTGGTGGCGGCGGGGCTTGAGGGGGTCAGCGGGGCGTATGCTCGGGGACGCTGGGCGGGGGGGTTGGGGGCGGCGACGCGGACACCGGGAGGCAGCGCATGGCGAGCGGGACGATCACGATGACCAGGGCGGGGCTGAGCGTGCCGGACGAGCCGGTGCTGCCGTACATCGAGGGGGACGGGACGGGGCCGGACATCTGGCGTGCGTCGGTGCGTGTGATGGACGCGGCGGTGGCCAAGGCGTACGGCGGCAAGCGGAAGATCCACTGGCGCGAGGTGCTGGCCGGCGAGAAGGCGTTCAACAAGACGGGCAGTTGGCTGCCCGAGGAGACGCTGGAGGCGTTCCGCGCGCACCTGGTCGGGATCAAGGGCCCGCTGACGACGCCGGTCGGGGGCGGGATCCGGTCGCTGAACGTGGCCCTGCGGCAGATCCTGGACCTGTACGTGTGCGTGCGCCCGGTGAGGTGGTTCCGGGGCGTTCCCAGCCCGGTCAAGCGGCCCGGGGACTGCGACATGGTGATCTTCCGGGAGAACACGGAGGACATCTACGCGGGGATCGACTTTGCGGCCGGCTCGGCGGAGGCCGAGGTGGTGCTGGGCGTGCTGCGTGAGAAGATGCCCAAGGAGTTCGCCAAGGTTCGGTTCGGGACTCGCGAGCGCGCCGAGGCGTTCACCAGGGCGTGCGAGGCGCTGAGTGGGCACGCGGGCTCGCCGGGGGACAGCGAGGTGATGGTCGGCGTGGGGATCAAGGCGGTGAGCCGGCTGGGGTCCGAGCGGCTGATCGGTGCGGCGATCGAGCACGCGCTGCGCGAGCGTCGGCGGTCGGTGACGCTGGTGCACAAGGGCAACATCATGAAGTTCACCGAGGGGGCCTTCAAGGACTGGGGGTACGCGCTGGCCACGCGGCACTTCCGCTCCAGCGTGGTGACGGAGCGTGAGACGTGGATCCTGGGCAACAAGGACGCCGAAGCCGGGCTCACCGCCGAGGGCAACGCGCGGATGATCGACCCCGGCTTTGACATGATGACGCCCGAGCAGCGGGGCAAGATCGTCAAGGAGGTGGAGGGGGTGCTTGGGGCCATCGGGGCCAGCCACGGGGGAGGGAAGTGGAAGGAGAAGCTGCTGATCAAGGACTCGATCGCGGACATCACGCTCCAGCAGGTTCTGACCAGGCCGCGGGACTTTGACGTGATCGCGACGCTGAACCTCAACGGGGACTACCTCAGCGACGCGCTGGCGGCGCAGGTGGGAGGGATCGGCATCGCGCCGGGCGCGAACATCAACTACGTCAGCGGGCACGCGATCTTCGAGGCGACGCACGGGACGGCGCCCAAGTACGCCAACCTGGACCAGGTGAACCCCGGCTCGGTGATCTTGTCGGGCGAGATGATGCTGCGGTACATGAGCTGGTCGGAGGCGGCCGACCTGATCATCAAGGGCATGGACGGGGCGATCGGGGCCAAGACAGTGACGTACGACTTCGAGCGGCTGCTGCGCGCCGAGGGCGACACGTCGGTCAAGAAGGTCAAGTGCTCGGAGTTCGGCGAGGCGGTGGTGCGGCACATGTGAGCGTGGTCCGGGGCGCGGGTGAGGACGGGAGCGGACGCATGCGGCAGGGCGTGAGCGTGCTGGGCGTGAGCGTGGCGGGCGTGGCTGCGGTTCTGGCGCTGGCTGGGCTGGCGGGCGCAGCGGCTTTGGGCCGGGGCCGAGAGGTGGCCCGCGCAGCTGGGCAGCCGATCGGCGGGCTGGGCATCGGGACGGGCGGGGTCGCCCGGCTGTGGGCGGACAACTGCGCCAAGTGCCACGGCGCCGACGGCTCGGGGGGCAACGCGTCGTCGCTGCTCGACGACCAGTGGGCCGGGCCAAACGGGAGCGACCGCGCGCTCTACGAGGCGATCCACGACGGGCAGGCCGACTTCGGCATGCCCGGGTACGCCGAGACGCTGCGCGACGAGGAGGTCTGGGCCCTGACGGTGTTCGTGCGCGAGCTGCGCCAGAGGGCGGCCCGCGCTGACCAGACGCCCCCGCCGGCGGACGGGCTGTACGCCTCGGCGAGCGTGCCGTTCCGGGTCGAGAGCGTGATCGGCGACGGCAAGCTGGCCACGCCGTGGTCGGTGGACTTCCTGCCCGACGGGGCGATGCTGGTGACGGAGAAGGCCGGGCGGCTGCGCGTGTGGCGGGACGGGGCGCTGAGCGAGCCGGTGCAGGGCACGCCGGCGGTGCGGGCGGCCGGTCAGGGCGGGCTGATGGACGTCGCGGTGCACCCCGACTACGCCGACAACGGGTGGGTGTACCTGGCATTCTCGCACGGCCTGGCCCGGGGCGGCCGCAGCGTGGGCATGACCAAGCTGGTGCGAGGCAAGATCGCCGCCGACGGGGCCGGCGCCGTGCGGTGGACGCAGGAAGAGGTGGTGTACCAGGCGCCGGAGGAGACGTACCTGGCGACGAACCTGCACTTCGGGTGCCGGATCGTGTTCGACGGGGCTGGGCACGTGCTGTTCGGGATCGGCGAGCGCGGGCAGATGGACCACGCGCAGGAGCTGGGGCGTCCCAACGGCAAGATCCACCGCGTGCGCGAGGACGGGTCGGTGCCCAACGACAACCCGTTTGTGGGGCGCGACGGGGCGCTTGGGAGCGTCTGGAGCTACGGGCACCGCAACCCGCAGGGCCTGGTGATGGACGCGGAGGGCCGGCTGTGGGACACCGAGCACGGGCCGCGCGGCGGGGACGAGCTGAACCTGGTGCGCCGCGGCGGCAATCACGGCTGGCCGATCGTGTCGTTCGGGATCAACTACACGGGCTCGCCGTTCCGCACGCCGTGGGCTGGCACGGGCGAGGTCCCCGCCCAGCGGGCCGCGGAGCTGGTGCTGCCGGTGACGGTGTGGACGCCGTCGGTGGGCGTGTGCGGGCTGGACATCGTCCGCGGCGGGGCTCGCGGCGAGGCGTTCGGGGCCTGGCGCGGGGACTTTGTCGCCGGCGGGCTGAGCGGGCAGAGCGTTGACCGCGTGCGCCTGGCCCAGGCCGGGGGCGAGGCCGGGGGCGCGTGGTCGGAGGTGGAGCGCGAGGAGCTGATCCGCGGGCTGGGGCGCGTGCGCGACGTGGTGACCGGGCCCGAGGGGGCCGTGTACGTGGTCCTCAACGGGCCCGACAGCGTGATCAGGCTCGTGCCCGCGGGGCTCCCGGCGGGTCGTTGACGGGCCACGGGTCCGGCGCGGCGATGTTCACACGTTTAGGTTTCGTTCGCGAAGACCCGGGCCAGGTGCTGCCAGTAGCCGGGGTAGGTCTTGGCGACGCAGGCGGGGTCGTCGATGACCACGCCGGGGCGGCGCAGCGCGGCCAGCGCCAGTGCCATGGCCATGCGGTGGTCCTTGTACGTATCGAACACGATCGTGTGATCGTGGGGCGCTGCCGGCCGGGACGCGGGTGGTGGTGGCGGGACGATGCGCAGGGCCTCGTCGTCGCCGGGCTCGGGGATGACCTGGGCGGTGGCGCCGAGCTTGGCCAGCTCGCGCACGAGCGCAGCGAGGCGGTCGGTCTCTTTGTGCCGCAGCGTGCGCAGGCCGCCGAGGGTGGAGACGGCGGCGGGGTTGGAGGGAGTCGGCTGGGCGAAGCAGGCCAGGACGGCGGCGGTCATGGCGGTGTCGGGCATGTCGGCCAGGTCGGCGTCGATCGGCCTGAGGGACGCGGGGCCGGTGAGGGTGGTGGCGTCCGGGGCGTGGGAGACGGGCGCGCCCATGGCGCGGAGGACCTCGACGAAGCGGGCGTCGCCCTGCATCGAACGGCCGGGGCGCGTGTCCAGGCCGGGGACGGTGACGCGCGCGCCGGGGACCAGCGCAGCAGCGGCCAAGAGGTACGTGGCGCCCGAGGCGTCGGGCTCGATGCCCAGCTCGAAGGCTCTCAGGCCGGTCGGCGCGCCGAGCGCTAGGTCCGCGGACGCGTTGGATGCCGGGCCCGCGGGCTGGGGCGACACCTGCGCCCAGTCGGGCCGGTGATCACTCACGATCGCGCCCAGGCGCGCCAGCAGCGCCAGGGTCATGGAGACGTAGGGCTCGCTGGTGATCGGGCCGGTGAAGTCGATGCGCAGGCCGTGGGGCAGGAACGGGCCCAGCAGGAGCATGGCGGAGATGAACTGGCTCGAGAGCGTGGTGCTCAGGGAGATCCGCGCCGGGGCGTTGGGCGGGCTGGCCAGCAGGCCCCCGGCGATGCGCAGCGGGGGCGTGCCGGGGGTTGCCAGGAATTGGCACGCTGCGGGGCCCGCGGCGGCGGTGATGGCAGCGGCCAGCTCGCCGATGGGGCGCTGGCGCATGCGCGCGTCGCCGTCGATGATGACCGACGCGCCCGCGGGCGCCAAGAGGGCTGCGGCAGCGAGGAACCGGGTGGCGGTCCCGGCGTTTGCCAGGTTGAGCGTCAGGGTCTGACCGGGGCTCAGCCGCCAGCGCCCCCCCACTCCCGCTACGCGGACCGATGGCGGCGGCGCGTCCGGGGCGCCGGAAGCGGGGCTCGTGGCGGGGCCCGGATCGACCGCGATGTCTGCGCCCAGGGCGCGCAGCGCAGCGATCATCACGCGGGCGTCCTCGGCGTCGATGAGCGGCTGGCGCAGCGTGGATGTGCCGTGGGCAAGAGCGGCGATGAGCAGGGCCCGGTTGGTCAGGGACTTGCTGCCCGGCGGGCGGAGGGTCAGGTCGAAGGGCTGGGCGGGCGGGCCGGGGAGCGCCAGCCGGCTCGGCAGGGACCCGGGGCGCAGGTCGGGCAGCTGGTGCAGCGCGGGTGCGACGTGCGGGTGATCGTGGCTCACGGGCGAGGGTAGAGCGAGAGTCGCCGGTCAGGGCTCGGCGCGGCGGAAGACCGCCACGACGTCCTCGACGGGGATGACAAAGAGGCGGTTGTCGCCGTCGAGCTCGACGGGGATGGCGTGCTTGGGGTTGAAGAGGACGCGGTCGTACTTCTGGATCGGGTAGTCTTGGTCGCGCTCCACCTGAGCGGAGACGGCCACGACCCGGCCGGTGATGGTGGGGATCTCGATCTTGTCCGGGAGCAGGACTCCCTGGCGGGTGGCCTTTTTGTCCTCGTCCTTGCGGATGAGCACGCGGAGTCCGACGGGCTCGACGACCTGGAGCGCCGCCTTGGAACGCGGCGAGGGCTGATCTGCCATGGGGTATGTTACGTTCGCGGCGAGCCGAAGGGTCGGCCCGCGAGCTGGCCCAGCGCCGGCAGCGCGTCCCACGCGGCGTGCGCCGAGGCGCAGGCAGCGGCGGGGTCGGCGATGCCGGTCAGGTCCAGGACCACGGCGGCAGGGGCGCCCGAGGTTTCCAGGGCGATGCGCAGCGCGAGCACGTCGAGGCGGCTGGGGGGGACGCCGATGGGGATCGGCCCGTGATTGGTGACCTCGGCCAGGCGGAGCAGCGCCAGCCTGGGCCCCGAGCGGGCCACGGCGGCGGCGGGGTCGAGACGATCGAGCAGGGCGCGGCCGACGTCGATGGCGTCGCGCAGCGGGCCGTTGCTGGGCGTCGGCGGGGTCGCGGGCGACGCGTCGGGCTGGGGCGTGCGCGCCGGGCCGGCGTCGGCGAACCACACGCCCGTGTGTTCGGCGGCGCGTGCCAGCTCGGCCCGGAGCGCCGCGGGGGCGCCCGCGGGCAGCTCCAGGGCGATCGGGGCGCGCGGGGCGCGGAGGGCGGGGCTGGCGATGTCGGCCGTCAGCGCGTGGAGCTCGGCGGCCAGGGCCGCCGCGGCGTGGGCGGCGCTCAGGGCGCGCTCGGCGTGGGCGGGGCTGGAAAAGTGCTCCGGCGGGACGGGCAGGTCCAGGCCGACAAAGGCCAGCTGGTGGCGGCGCAGGAGCGCGGCGATCTCGCGGCGCCCGGAGCGGTCGAGGTCCCGCGGGCGCAGGCCGGGGCGCGTGGCGTCGATGAGCACGCCGGAGAGGCCGGCGCCGGCGGCCCAGGCCAGGGCGGCACGGAGCCGGTCGGCTGGGTCGCTGCCCAGCCCGGGCAGGTCGAGCGACCCAGCGGCAAGTGAGAGGGGCGAGCGGTCGCGCACGGGCGAGCGTATGTGCGCCGCGGCTGAGGCTGAGATTGGGCGCTCGCGCGGCGCGCGGGCATAGGGTTGCACATGCGGACCGTGATCGGCGTGGTGCACGCGGCGCACACCGCGGCTACTGGGGTGTGGCTGGCGGCGGTGGTGGGCGCGGGGATGAGCGCCGCGGTGATCTTCCCCGAGATGAAGTCGCTCGACGCGCGGCTGCCGGACCACGAGGGGTACGGCGGGGCGCACTGGTCGCTGGCGGCTGGGCGGGTGGCGGCGCGGGTCTTTGCGGTCGCTGAGTCGGTGGGGCTGGCGTGCGCGGCGGTGGTCATGATCACCGGGGTGGTGGTGTGGGGTGTGCTCTCGATGCGCGGCGGGGCTGGGCGCTGGCTGGCGATGGCGCGCGGGCTGGCGTGCGGCGCAGCGGCGGGGCTGGCGGGCTTTGACGCCACGATCCTGCGGCCGCGGATGGATCAGAACGCCGAGGATTACTGGTCGGCGGCGCGGGCGGGCCTGACGGACGTGGCGCTCGGGGCCAAGCGGCTCTTCGACGCGGATCACCCGATCGCCAGCGGCCTGCTGATGGCCCTGGCCGCGTCGCTGATGGCGAACCTGGTCCTGTGCGCCTGGCCGTCGCCGGGGCTGATCGGGCGGCCGGCTGGGCGGGGCTCGCTGTGAGCGCCGGCGGTGCGCAGCCGGCGCTGCCGTTTGCGCTGCCTCGGGTCTCAGCGGCGGCGCGGCGGCGTGCCGAGCGGCTGCTGGCGGCCCTGCGCCGCGACTACCCCGGGGCGGTCTGCGAGCTGCACTACACGGGCCCGCACGAGCTGCTGGTGGCCACGATCCTCTCGGCGCAGTCCACCGACGCGGGCGTGAACAAGGCCACGCCGGCGCTCTTTGCAGCGTTCCCGAGCCCCGCGCACCTGGCTGGGGCCACGCCGGAGCAGATCGAGCCGTACATCCGCACGATCGGGCTCTATCGCAACAAGGCCAGGTCGATCCACGAGGCCATGAAGGGCGTGATGGAGCGCTTCGGCGGGCAGGTGCCGCGGACGATGGAAGAGCTGCTCACGCTGCGCGGCGTGGCGCGCAAGACCGCCGGGGTGGTGCTGAGCAACTGCTTCGGCGTGCACGCCGGCGTGGTGGTGGACACGCACGTGCACAGGCTGGCCCAGCGGCTGGGGTTGGTCGCGCGGGGGGCGTCGGTGGCCAAGACCGAGCGGGCTCTGATGGCGCTCTTTCCCCGTCCGGCGTGGGGCGATTTGTCGCACATGCTGATCTGGCACGGGCGGCGCGCCTGCAAGGCCCGGGGGAGCGCCTGCGCTGACCAGGCGATCTGCGCCGAGTTTGGTGCCCGGTGCGAGCTGCGCACGCCAGGAGGACGCGGGGCCGGGGGGATCGTGCCGGCACAGACCAGCGGGGATCGCTCGACCCGAACCAGCGTTCAACTTCGGATCAAGGGTGCGCCCGCCAAGGCCGCCAAGCGAGCGGCAGCGCGTGGCGAAAAGTCGAACAAAGACCAAGCAAAGCGTGCTCGACAGGAGTCGAACCTGTAACCTTCGGCTTCGGAGGCCGACGCTCTATCCAATTGAGCTACGAGCACAGCAGGACGGCCCAGTATACGCCCGCGACCGGGTCGGATCGGGTGTCCAGCGTGCCGAATCTTTCGGCTGCGCTCCGGCGATGCGCAGGCCGCGTGGCCGCGTGCCGGGCGGAAGGCAGGGCTGTGCGAGGACATCACACCACCATGAATAGGTGTGTGCTTTGAGGGAGACATCGGGGTCTCTGTCTGGGGTTGCAGCACCCGGTGTGGACAACGCGTGGATTGAGTCATATGCCCCACAGCGCGAAATATCGGCATGGCAGTGAGACGAACCGACAGCACACACAATCTTCATGATTGAAAGGCCAGCGGATTCTTAGACAAGGCTACCTACGGCGCGTCTGAGCGGGATAATGATTCTGTACACCAAGGTGGAGTCTCGGGGGTCGGGGCTCACCGAAGTGCAGTGGGCCCCTGTGTTCGCATTGAATACGCGAGGCCTTGATGTGGAGGCTTGGGCTATGGGTGGCATCCGTCAACGATTCCGTCGAGCGTTCACGCTCATTGAATTGCTCGTGGTCATCTCGATCATTGCGCTCCTGATCGGCATCCTGCTGCCCGCGCTGGGCAACGCGCGGAAAGAAGGCCGCGCGCTGACGGCGGCGAGCAACCTGCGGTCGATCGCGCAGGGCCTGTCGGCGTACTCCATCGATTTCCGCGTCCTGCCGCTGTCGTACTACTACCAGACTTCGGGCGAGAACCCGCAGAACTGGCGCGTCAGCGAGCAGTTCGGCTCGGGTGCGCCCAACGGGTACCTGCACTGGTCGTTCTTCTTGCTGGCGACGCGCAACACGACGACGACCGAGGCGTTCTTCAACCCGGCGGTGCCGCGTGGCGGCGCCCCGCGTTCCAACCCGGGCGGCAACTTCGAAGACTGGGAGACCGAGCAGACCAACGATCTGGGCAGCGGCGCCGGCTCGCCGACCCCCGAAGATTTGCAGTCCCGCCGGATGGGCTTCACGGCCAACTACGCCCTGATGCCGCGGAACAAGCTCGCTGGGAGCGCGACGATCCGCCGCAACCGCTTCGTGCGCCCCAACGAGGCCGACACGACCCTCTCCGGCGCCAGCAAGACGATCCTGGCCACCGAGTGGCACTACGCCGACAACTGGCGGTCGCTGGCTTCGACCGACGCCGAGGGCGGCCAGCTGACGATCAAGAGCCACAGGCCCGTGTACCCGTTCTGGCACGGGTCGGCCGGACCGCAGTACCCGGACGACATCCCGGCGCGCAACTTCGGCACCCGCGAGATCATCGAGTTCCGCTACCCCCGGGTCGTGGACTCGAACGGTCAGCCCAGCGGCGAGGGCATCCGCCCGGTTGAGGAAGTCGGGATCAGCGCCATCAACGACCGCGGCTCGACCAACCTCAACGTCGTCGGTCGCTCGCACCCGGGGTCCATGGATCGCTTCGGTGGCACCACCAACTTCCTGTTCCTGGACGGCCACGTCGAGCGGCTCAAGCTCGTCGACACGATCACACGCCGGCTGTGGGGCGATCGCATCTTCGGCATCAGCGGCCCCAACCGCGTGGAACCGGCACGGAACTAAGGTTCATCGCTGACACAATTCGAGACTAAGCAGAGTACCTATGCGCCACAAAGCCCCGTTCATGCCGGGGTTTTTTGTGATCGGACGCCGTCGGTGCGCTTCACAGAGACTTGATCTTGATTGGCTCGCTTGCGCAGCTTCTGCAGTTATTGTTTGCCTGAGGCAAGATCAAGAACGGAGAAGTTCTCGTCTGTGCCGAACACGGAAACAGGGAGTTGCACACGTGAAGATTCAGAAGAACCTGCTCGCGATCGTTGGCGTTGCCGGGAGCTTGGCCCCGGTGGCGGCGCTGGCTCAAGGTCCCGCCTCGCTGGTGAACATCTCCGGCGCGACCCTCCAGCAGAACTTCATCAACAACGCTGGCTCGGTCAACGACTTCATCGACGTGAACTTCGACGGCCTCTCCGGCGGCCTGGGCACCGCCCTGCTGCTGGGGGCTCAGAACCTCCGCGGCACGATCACCTCGACGACCGTCGGCGGCACGCTGGGCGTGTCCTACCGCATCTCGGGCTCGGTGCAGGGCGTGGTGGACCTGGTCAACCACGGCCGCGTGTTCAACACCCAGCCGGCCCTCAACCCCGACGGCACGACCAACACGCTGAGCATCAACCCGATCGTGGCGGCGACCTTCAACGGCTCGAGCTTCGTGAGCATCGTCAGCAACGTGGCGACGGCCACGGGCATCGCCAACGTGGCCAACCCCGCCTTCAACCCCGCCCGCTCCGACACGACCAGCTTCCTGACCAACCGCACCGGCACGTTCACGAGCATCGCCGGCGCCGTGGCCTCTCCGGGCGGTGTCCTGATCGACATCGCTCCCTCCGACGTCCCCTCGTCGTGGGTCTTCCGCGTCGACGCGCCGGCGCCGACCAGCCGCACCTGGGACACCAACCCCGCCACCCCCGGCTACGGCGACAACCTGCGCCTGCCCACGGACGTCAACGGCAACCCGATCGCCAGCGCGACCAACGCCAACCGCCTGCCCAACCTCCTGGCTCCCGGCCAGCCCGCTGCGAACTTCTTTGACCCCAGCAACCCCGCTTCGGCCAACGAGAACACGATCTTCGACACCCCCACGGCCTGGGCGCCGGTCGGGCTGTTCACCAACTACGGCACGGGCCGCACGCAGATCCAGATGACCGAGATCCAGCACATCTACACCACCGGCCGGCTCCCCAGCGGCGAGAACCTGGCGGCCTTGACCCGCGGCGCTACCTCGGGCACCCGCAACGCGTTCAACAACTCCACCGGCGTTGACCCGTCCTTCGGCGTGGGCGACAACATCGGCGGCGTGAACACGGTCCGCACCCTCGGCCCGACCTACGTGCCCTCGAACAAGTCCGGCTCGGGCGACATCGAGGCTGCGCTCCTCAACACGCGCCTGGGCATCGGCTACACCGGCGCCGAGCGCGGGACGACCGGCAGCCCGCTGCTGACCCCCACGGGCCTCGAGCTCCTGGCCGTGCAGAACAACCACCTCGGCGGCACGGGCTTCCACCGCCCCGAGTCGCAGCTGGTCACGCGCTACGACAACGAGGGCTACCTCGTTGGCGGCCCCGCGGTGTTCATCACCTTCGGCGACCCCCGCGCCGAGGCGGCCCTGGACGGCGGCGCCGACTGGCCCGCCCAGAACTGGGACCGCGACACCCGCCCGCTGCGCCCGGCCGGCCTGCTGCCCACCGACCCGACCTTCTTCGACTTCAAGGACGCCGTGCGCCCCGCCACCGAGCCGGCCAACACCAACCCGCAGATGCGCAACCAGGCCGGCGCTGAGTACATCAACAACATCACCCGCTCGGCCGAGGCCTTCCTGGTGCTTCCCGGCGGCAGCAACACGGCCTTCCAGCCGGGCGAGCTGCTCTCGCAGCTCTTCGTCGCCCCGCAGGGCCTGGTGAACCTGCCCTCCCTGGCCGACCCGCAGGTCATCACCGCCAACTCCGGCTTCAGCTCCGCCGTGCAGTCGTTCGTCAACAGCTTCAACGCCCTGAGCGACCCGGCCTACGACGCCTTCAACCTCTCGGGCATCGGCCCCGTCCCCACCCGCCTGACCACCGGCCTGCCCGCTGGCTTCACCTACTCCGACGGCCTGGTCGCCAGCTACGTCAACGAGGCCGGCATCAACGTCTCCTACGGCACGGCCCTCACGCTGCGCAACAAGATCTCCGGCGACTTCAACGGGGACGGCCTCCGCACCGGCGCTGACATCCCCGGGATGGTCGCCGCGTGGCGCGAGCGCAACGGCGGCCCGAACTGGGTCGCCCCGAACGGCACGGGCCTGCCCCAGAGCCAGGGCGGCATCGCCGGCGCCCCGGGCTCCGACTTCGTGATCGAGATCGTCGGCGATTTCAACGGCGACGGCAGCTTCACGGCTCTGGACATCCGCTACTTCGCTGACGGCCTGAACCTCGTCAACGGCCAGCTCGATCGCCCGGCCGGCTTCCTCGCTGTGGACAACGCCTTCGGCGGCAACTTCTTCGGCACCGCTCTGGCCGGCACCGGCGCCTCCTACGAGAACGGCGACTCCCGCGGCGACATCGCCTCGGGCAGCCGCGGCAACACCCCCGGCTTCGCCCCGACGGCCGACCTGGTGATCAACGCCACGGACATCGACTACGTCTACCGCCAGTTCTCCCCCTCCTTCGGCGGCGTCGCCAACCTCTTCGTCACCGACGGCCAGGCCAACTGGGCCAACATCGACGAGGCCATCGGCTTCGACCTCTCCGCCGACCTGACCGGCGACCTGATCGTTGACATCAACGACGTCAACGACCTCGTCTCCAACATCCTCGAGACCTCGATCGGCGACGTGAACCTGGACGGCGTCGTGAACAACGACGACCTGTCCATCGCTGAGGGCAACGTGGGCACCAACGGCGGCTGGGCCGCGGGCGACACCAACGGCGACGGCGTGGTGACGCAGGCCGACGTGGACTTCATCACCTCGATCGT
>PNJV01000055.1 GCA_013822085.1 Isosphaera sp.
GGAGATGTTGACCCTGCTGCCGGAGAAGGCGTCGAAGTCATCGCCCACGCTCCCGCCGGAGATGTTGACCGTGCCGAAGGCGTCGAAGTTGGTGCCCACGGTGCCGCCGGAGATATTGACCGTGCCGAGGGCCACGAAGGCATTGCCCACGGTGCCGCCGGTGATGTTGACCGTGCTTAAAGAATCGGCGAAGAAACCATCGCCCAGAGTGCCGCCGGAGATGGTGACCGTGCCGCCGGGGAAGACCTCGACGATATTGCCCAGGGTACCGCCGGAGATGGTGACCGTGCCGCCGGGGAAGACGTCGACGAAATTGCCCAGGGTACCGCCGGAGATGGTGACCGTGGCGCCGGAGTTGGCTCTGAAGGAATCCCCCACGGAGCCGTCGGAGATGTTGACCGTGCTGCCGGAGTTGGCGAAGAAGATATTGCCCACGGAGCCGCCGGAGATGGTGACGATGCTGCCGGAGTTGGCAGAGAAATTATTGCCCACGGAGCCGTCGGAGATGTTGACCGTGCCGAACGCGTCGAAGCCCAAGCCCACGCTCCCGCCGGAGATGTTGACTATGCCGAAGGCGTCGAAGTTGGTGCCCACGGTGCCGCCGGTGATGTTGACCGTGCCGAAAGATGTCGCGAAGTTGCCCAAGGTCCCGCCGGAAATGTTGACCGTGCTGCCCCCCGTGGCGAGTAAGAAGTCGCCGACTGAGCCGCCGGAGATATTGACCGTGCCGGAAAAGAATGCGCTGTTGACGGTCCCACCGGAAATGTTGACGGTGCTGGCGAGGTCAGCGACGAAATTCAACGCCGACACATCGAAGATGTTGACGGTGCTGCCGGAGCCGGCGAAGAAGTCGGATACGGTCCCGCCGAAGAAATTGAGCTCGACGTTCAACCCGGAGCTGCTGGACGGGCCGGCGATGAACCCGGGGAGGATCGTGCCGCCGGGGAAGAGGTTGAGCTGGCTGTTGGAGAGGAGCACGTCACCGCTGAGGAAGCCCGGCGTCAGCGGGCCGCTCGAGGTATTGACATTTCCGTCACCCACCTGCACCCCTGTCACCGCCCCCGGCACAGCGAAGGGCGAGCCCGGCGGCACCGTGCCGATGTTGTAGACGGTGCCGAACAGCCTCGGGTCCGACTGAGCCGCGGCCGGCGCCGCGATTCCAGCAACAGCCAAGATCGCGACGACTGCTTCAGACGCGCGCTTCATCGGTATGCTCCTGCGGCGACGGCCCTGCGTGAGCCGCCCATGGTGACCACAAAGACCTCTGAGCCAGCGACACATCGCTGGGTCCAGGGCAAGATACCAGGTTGCGTGAGTTTGTCAATATTGCTCAAGCTGGATGGTTGCGGGCGGGGATGTGCGGCTGCACGCTTTGAACGATTTGCCGCAGCAACGAGGGTTCTCGGCCCGAGGCCGGGCATGATTCGAGTGGCCTATGCAGGTGAGCAAGCCCGAGTCGACGCGGCCGGCGGAACTCTCTCGGTCGTTGGGAGAGGCGACGGCCGTGTCGGCCTGGCACGTGGATTGAGAGCTCATGGGGTATGGCGAGCCTCGTCCGGGTGTTGTTGCGTGCGTGGCGCAGGGTCGGCGCCGGAGCGGCGGAGCTGGGCGCGACGATTGCGCGTCGGCGGCTGGCCCCGGCGTGGGTGGTCGCCGCGTCGGTTCTGGGCGGAGCGCACGCCCTTGAGGCAGCGGCGCGTGCGCAGCCGGTGATCTCCACGGAGCCGGCGGCCGACGAGGCCGGGGACGAGCGCAGCCGGTTCAACCGCGGCGACATCACGGTGCAATCGATCGCGCGGATCGAGGGCCAGGGGGACTCGGTGCTGCGCGGGGTCGGGATCGTCGTGGGGCTCCGGGGCAGCGGCGACCCGGCCAGCCAGCTGCTCATCGCCCGGTCGCTTGCGCGCTTCTACGAGCAGAGCGGGGCCCCGGCTGCGCAGCTGAGCGAGCTGGCCGCCGGCCGCAACGCCGGGCTGGTCTCGATCTCGGTCACCGTCCCCGAGACCGGGGCGGCCGCCGACGACCGCTTCGACGTGTTCGTCTCGGCCAGCCACAGCGCCACGAGCCTCCAGGGCGGGCGGCTGCTGATCGCGGCCCTGACCGGCCCCCTGCCCAGCAGCCCCGTCTTTGCCTTCGCTGAGGGGCCGGTGATCATCGAGGACCCGAACTTCCCGACCAACGGCCGGATCCGCGGCGGGGCCCGCATGATCCAGCCGGTGGCCATGCCGGTCCTCGACGGCGACACCTTCACGCTGGTGCTGGCCCCGGAGCTGCGCGGCTTCCCCGTGACGGCGGCCGTCTCCGACGCCATCAACGACCAGGAGCAGGTGCCCGACCCCGACAACCCGCAGGCCAGCGCCCCGGCGGTGGCCCGGGCCCTTGACGACACCCGCGTGCGGGTCCAGGTCCCGCCGCACGAGCGCGCAAGCCCCAGCGCCTTCATTGCCCGCGTGATGACGGCCTCGTTCTCGCCCTCGCTCCTGCGCCTGCCGGCCAAGCTGGTCATCAACGAGCGTGTCCCGTCGATCGTCGCCACGGGCAACGTCGAGATCTCGCCGGTGGTCATCAGCCACAACGGCCTGACGATCCAGACCGTCACGCCCGCCCCCGTGCCCACCCCCGAGGCCCCGATCACCAGCTCCACCTCCTGGACCCCCGTGCAGACCACCGCGCGGCCCTCCGAGCGCGCCCGCATCGAGGACCTCCTCCAGGCCTTCCGCAGGCTCGACCTGCCCGTGCAGGACCAGATCGCCATCATCCTCCAGATGCACCGAGCCGGGCGCGTCCACGCCCAGGTGGTGATCGAATGACCCAGCCGCTCTCCTTTGCCCGGGGCGGCCCGGCTGGGGCGGCGGCCCTGGTCGGCGTCTCCGGGCGCAGCCCCGCCCCAGGGGGCGCCCTGGGCCAGCGTCAGCAGGATTTCCTCTTCGCCCTCTCGCGCGCCCAGCGCGCCACGGAGGCCGCTGGGCCAGACCCGCGTCAGGCCGCCGAGGACTTCGTCGCGACCGCGCTGGTGGCGCCCGTCCTGGGCAGCCTGCGGGCATCGGACCGCACCGCGGCGCCCTTCGCGCCGGGCCCCGCTGAGAAGCAGTTCCGAGCCCTGATCGACGTCGCCACGGCTCGGCAGATCGTCCGCGCCTCGGGCTTTGCGATCGTCGATCGCATCGCCGAGGGCCTGGCCCGCCGGGCCGCGACCGCTCAGCCCCAGCCCCGACCCCAAGCACCGTCACCCGCCTGAACACGCCCATCGCCCATGACCAGCCACACACCACCCAAGCCCCACCAGCAACCGCCCCGCCCCGCGCCGGCCTCGCCCAAGGCCACCCAGCCCAAGCCGGGGCAATCGCAGGAATCCCCGGCGCTGGGCCCGCCGCGGGCCGGCCCGCTGAGCCGGCCCCCGACCGCTCCCTCAGCCGCGCCGCGCCTCGGCGCCGCGGTCATGCCCAGGGCCGCTGCGCAGGAGATCCCCGCCCTGACCCCGGCCCAGGCCGAGCACCTGGCCAGGCTCATCGACGACATCCACGCGCACCACACGGCCATGGCCGCGGTGGTAGACCGCACCCGCGCCGCCCTGGCCTGTGCGGACACGGCCCGCATGGCCGCCTGCGACGCCGAGCAGGCCGCTGCGCACCGGGCCCTGGGCCAGCTCGAGTCGCGTCGGCTGGTCTTCATGCGCTCGCTGGGCCTTTCGGGCCCGGCCGCCGCGGGCGTCACGCTGGGCGCGCTGGCCCAGCGGTCCCCCGAGCCGTGGAGGACGCGCCTGGGCCTCGCCTCGCAGCGCGCCCGCGCCTCGGTCCGCACCGTCCTGGACCGTCAGGCGGCCGTGCGCGCCGCCAGCGCCGCCCTGGTCGCCCATATGCAGGGGCTCTTCCAGCAGGTCTCGCAGCGCATCGGGGGCTCGCAGGCGTACGGCCCGCGCGGGGCCGCGGTGGCGCGATCGAGCCCCGCCGCCGCCATCGACCTGACCACCTGACCGGGCCCCGCCCGCCGCGCACACCACCCCGCCCCCCAGCCGACACCGCACCCGACCGCGAGCCCCACACCCATGTCACTCACAGGCGCGCTCCAGATCGGCCGCTCGGCCCTCAACGCCAGCCAGCTGGCCATCCAGGTCGCCGGCAACAACGTGGCCAACGCGGCCACGCCGGGCTTCACCCGGCAGTCTGCGGTGCTGGCCCCCACCCAGGACGCGCGCTTCGGCGGGCAGTTCATCGGCCGCGGCGTCGAGGTGGCCGGCATCCGCAGGCAGATCGACTCGGCCCTCCAGGCCCGCCTGCTCAGCGGCAACGCCGGCGAGCAGGCCGCCCAGACCGACCTGCGCCTGATCTCGGGCGTCGAGGCCCTCCTGGACGGCCTGGGTGAGAACAACGTCGCCACGCAGCTCGACCGCTTCTTCGCCTCCTTCTCCGAGCTGGCCAACTCCCCCGCCGCCGAGGGCGCGCGGTCGCTGGTCGTCCAGCAGGGCCAGGCCCTGGGGTCGTTCGTGCAGAACCTGCGCGCCCAGCTGCTGGACCAGCGCGTCCAGATCGACCGCGAGCTGGGCGCCGCCGTCACCGGCGCCAACGACCTGCTGACGCGCATCGCCGAGCTCAACACCGCCATCGTCACCGCCGAGCAGGGCCGCGGCAGCGCCGGCAGCCTGCGCGACCAGCGCGACCAGCTCCTCTCCCAGCTGGCCGAGACGCTCGACATCACCGCCATCGAGCAGCCCAGCGGGGCCGTCGACGTCCTGGTCGGCTCCACGCCCATCGTCCTGGCCGGCCAGTCGCGCGGCGTCCGCCTGCGCCTGCGCGCCGACGGCGACCAGCTCAGCGCCGACGTCGTCACCGCCGACCGCAGCGAGGTCATCCCCGTCCGCTCGGGATCGATCGGCTCGCTCCTGACCCAGCGCACCGCCGCCGTCGATCAGACCGTCGAGCGCCTCGACCAGCTCAGCGCCCAGCTGATCTTCCAGGTCAACAGGGCCCACTCCCAGGGCCTCACCGCCGAGCCCCTCACGTCCGTCACCGCCGACCGCGCCGTGACGCTCCCCGACCAGGCCCGCGCCCTGAACGACCCGGCCAACACCGCCTTTGCCCCGCTCCCGTTTGCCCCAACCTCGGGGTCCTTCACGGTCACCGTGCGCAACGCCCAGACCGGCTCGAGCCAGTCGGCGCAGGTCCAGATCGACCTGGACGGCATCACCGCCGCCGGCGCCGCGGGCTTTGCCGACGACACCTCGCTCGATTCGCTCAGGGCCTCGCTCGGCTCGGTGGCGAACCTCACCGCCACCATCGGCGCCGACGGCAGGCTCCGCGTCGAGGCCGCCCCGGGCTTCGAGGTCTCCTTCGGCGACGACACCTCGGGCGTCCTGGCCGTGCTGGGCGTCAACACGTTCTTCAGCGGCACCGACGCGGCCACCATCGGCGTGCGGCCCGAGCTGCTGTCGCGCCCCAACCTCCTGGCCGCCGGGCGCGTCTCCCAGGGCGTGCCCAGCGACAACGCCACGGCCCTGGAGATCGCCGGGCTGCGGCAGCGCCCGATCCCCGAGCTTGGCGGGGTGACGTTCCTGGGCCAGTTCGACCAGACCGTCCAGTCCGTGGCCGTGCGCGTCGGCGCTGCGCGCACCGCCAGCCAGGCCGCCCTGACCGTCCGCCAGAACCTCGAAGCGCAGCGCGCCGCTGTCTCGGGCGTCTCGCTCGACGAGGAGGCCATCAACCTGATCAACTTCCAGAGCCAGTACCAGGCCTCGGCCCGGTTCATCAGCACCGTCGAGGAGCTCACCCAGGCGCTCCTAGCCCTGATCTGACCCCCACCGCCCCCCCGCCCCCCCCGCCGACCGCCCCCGGAGGCCACCCGTGACCGTCCTGCCCGCATTCATCGCCCGCACGTCCACGTTCCTGCCCTCGCAGATCAGCCTGGCCAACCTGGCCCGCACCAACCTCTCGCTGGCGGACCTGGCCGGGCAGCTCTCCTCGGGCCGGGCCCTGAGCCGCCCGAGCGACGACACCGTCCGCGCCTCGGCCCTGACGGTCATCCGCGACCGCCTGGGCGCCGCCGAGCAGCGCGGCCGCAACCTCACCCAGGCCGACACGCTGCTCTCGTCCCTGGACGTGGCCCTGGCCGACGCCGCCGACGCCGCCCTGGAAGCACGCTCCATCGCCAGCAGCCAGATCGGCCTCACCTCCGACGCCACCACCCGCGCCCAGCAGGCGATCGTCGTCGATTCCCTCCTGGAGCGACTCCTGGCCGCCGCCAACACCCAGACCGCCGGCGTCTTTGTCTTCGGCGCGGGGACCGCCACCCAGCAGCCGCTGACGCAGACGCTCGGCGGCTTCCGCTTTGCCGCCCGCGGCCGGGAGCTGGGCCTGGACCTCGGCCCAGGCTTTGACATCCCCGTCACGCTGGCCGGCGGCTCGGCGCTGGGCGAGACCTCCGCCCGCCTGCGCTCGCTCGCTTCCTTTGCGCCCTCCCTGACCTCGCAGACACGCCTGGCCGACCTCCGCGGCGCCCAGGCCAGCGGCGTCTCCACCGGCGTCTTCGAGTTCTCCTTCAACGGCGGCCCCGTGGCCACCATCGACACCACCGGCGCCGACTCCGTCGGCGATGTCCAGGCCCGCGTCCTGGAGGCCCTGCGCCGGTACGAGACCGACAACGCCGTCTCGGTCCTTGGGCCCGGCGGCGTCTCCCTCTTTGGCGAGTCCCTGCGCTTCGACGTCGTCGCCGGCGGCACGCTGACCTTCAACGACCTGGTCGGGGGGACCGCCGCCGCGGGCCTGGGCCTGACCCAGGCCCCGCTGACCGACCTGGACCCGATCGCCAACGCCACCGGCCCGCGCCTGACGCTGCGCACGCCGATCAGCGCCATCGCCGGCCTGACGCCCCCGGCCCTGGGGTCGGTGCAGGTCCGGCTCAGCTCCCCGGGCGGCTCGACCCTCAAGACCGTCGACCTCTCGGGCGCCCAGACCGCCGACGACCTGCGCAACCTCCTCGAATCGGCCGGCCTGGGCATCCGCGCCCAGATCAACGCCGAGGGCACCGCCATCGATGTCTTTCACGAGATCGCGGGCACCGAGCTCTCCATCGAGGAGGTCCCCGGCGGCACCACCGCCGCCCGCCTGGGCATCCGCACGCTCCTGCCCCAGACGCCCATCGCCGACCTCAACCGCGGCCGCGGCGTGCGCGTCGTCGACGGCGTCGTGGACCCGAGCACCGGCGCCCCGGCGCCGCGGCTCAACACCGACCTGCGAGTCACCCTGGGCAACGGGCAGTACTTCGACGTGGACCTGCGCCCGCAGGACCTGACCACGGTGCAGGGCGTCCTGGACCGGATCAACGCCCAGTTCGCCTCGGCCGTCGGCTCGCAGAACAACGCCGCGGCGCCGGCCCTGACCGCGGGGGACTTCGCCGCCACCCTCATCGACGGCCCCAACGGCCTGGCCCTGACCCAGGGCGTGGCCGGCGGCCCGATCACCGTCTCGGACCTGAACAACTCCCCGGCCGCCGACGACCTGGGCCTGACCCAGCTCACCTTCGACGGCGCAAGCAATGCCTTCCTGGCGCAGGATCGCGCGCGCCTGCGCGTGGACAGCCTCCTCAGCGACCTGGTGGACCTGGCCGACGCGCTCCGGCGAGACGACTCGCCTGGCATCACCGTTGCTGGAGAGTCCCTGGAGAGGAACCTGGACCGCGTCAACGCGGCCCAGGCCCTGGTCGGGACCAGGGCCCAGCGCCTGGTGCAGGCGCGCGACGGCCTGACCGACCGCACGCTGCTGGATCAGCGGATCCGCAGCGAGCTGGAGGACCTGGACTTTGCCGAGGCCTCGGTGAGGCTCGGGCAGCTCCAGACGCAGCTGCAGGCGACGCTCACGGCGGCGTCTCGGCTGGCGGGGACCTCGCTCTTCGACTTCCTCGGCTGACGCCGGGGCCGGTCGGTTGGACAGGCGGATCCGGCGTGCGCGGCCCGCGCGTCGGACGACAGGACGTCGCCCGGCGTGGACGCCGGGGCACCGAGCCGCGGGTACGGGCCTTGCGATGGAGCAGGACATGGACGTTCGCACCACACGGTTCGGCACGGTGAGCATCGCGCAGGACCGCGTGATCACCTTCCCCAAGGGGCTCCTGGGCTTCTCGGCCTTCACCAGGTACTGCCTCCTGGAGCCGAGCGAGCAGGCCTGCTTCTTCTGGCTCCAGTCGGTGGAGGACCCCGCCCTGGCCTTTGTGGTCACCGACCCGGCGATGTTCGTCCCGGACTACTCCGTGCCCATCCGCGCCGAGCAGATGACCGACCTGGCCCTGCCCACGCTCCAGGACGCCCAGGTCTTTGTGATCGTCAACAAGGTCGACCAGTCCCTCACGGGCAACCTGCAGGGCCCGCTGGTCGTCAACACCCTCCTGCGCACCGGCGAGCAGCTGGTGCTCGCCGAGAAACGCTGGAGCACCCGCCACCCCCTGATGCACATCGGCTCGGCCCAGGCCCACGCCGTCTCGGCCTGAGCCCGGCCGCCGCTTCGCACCCTCACCCGCACCCCCACCCCCCACCCCCCACCCCCCACGCGCCCCAGCCACGGACGGCGGGCGCGCTCCATCATCCCGCGGGCCGGGCGCCGGCGCCCACCCGCAGCACCACGGAAGGAACTCCATGCTCGTGCTCTCACGCCTGCGCGACGAGACGATCATGATCGGGGACGAGATCGAGATCACCGTCGTGGACATCCGCGGGGACAAGGTCCGCCTGGGCATCACCGCCCCGACCCGCATCGCCGTCCACCGCAAGGAGGTCTACGAGGCCATCCGCGCCGAGAACCAGCGCGCCGCGCGGATCGCCGGCCCCGACCTGCCCCAGGGCCCCCCGGGCGCACCGCCGGTGCGCTCCCGCCTGCCGGGCCGCGCCGCCGCGCTCCACTCGCCCGCACAGCCCCTGCCGCTCGCCCCGACACCGATCACCGCCGCGCCCGAACCAGCGTCCCGCGCAGCCCGCCAGGCCTGACAGGCCCGCAATCACGGAGGATTGCCATGTCGCGAATCAACACCAACATCCCCAGCCTCATCGCACGGGCCAACCTGGGCCGCTCAGAGGCGGACCTCAACGTCCGCCTCGAGAGGCTCTCGACGGGCCTGCGCATCAACCGCGGCGCCGACGACCCCGCCGGCCTGATCATCTCCGAGCGCCTCGGCTCGGAGATCAGCGGCCTCCAGCAGGCCATCCGCAACAGCGAACGCGCCAGCTCCGTCATCGCCACCGCCGAGGCGGCACTGGCCGAGGTCGCCGACCTCCTCAACTCCATCCGCGGCCTGGTCGTCGAGGCCGCCAACACCGGCGCCATCTCCGACGAGGAACGCGAGGCCAACCAGCTCCAGATCAACTCCGCCATCGACTCCATCACCCGCATCGCAAGCTCCGCCTCCTTCGGCGGGCTCAACCTCCTCAACGGCTCCCTCGACTACGTCCTCTCCGGCGTCAGCTCCTCGGCCGTCACCACCGCGCGCATCTTCGGCGCCAACTTCGTCAACCGTTCGAGCATCTCCGTCGACGTCGAGACCATCGCCTCGGCCCAGACCGGCGCCCTCTTCCTGCGCGGCGACTACGCCGCAGGCCCCTTCGGCAACGGCAGGCTCCAGTCCTCCGTCACCCTCGAGATCGCCGGCCCGCTGGGCGTCCAGACCGTCTCCTTCCTCTCCGGCGTCACCCTCGACCGCGTCCGCGACTCGATCAACACCTTCCGCGACGCCACCGGTGTCTCGGCCGCCCTGATCAACGGCGACATCAACTCCGGCATCGTCTTCTCCTCCGTCGGCTTTGGCTCGGGCGACTTCGTCTCCGTCACCAGGCTCGGCAGCTCCGGCGAGTTCTTCGAGACCTACTCCTTCGACTCCGACGGCCCAGTCCCGGCGGCCATCGACATCCCGGCCCTCATCGCCGGCGGCCAGCTCACCGTCGCCACACGCGACGACGGCCGAGACGTCTTCGCCATCGTCAACGGCACCCTGGCCACCGGCGACGGCCTCCGCCTGAGCCTCCCGGACAACGGCGTCCTCTCACTCGAACTCCTCCTCAACTCCGACCTGGCCACACGCAACGGCGCCACCACCTCCTTCCGCATCACCGGCGGCGGCGCCCTCTACCAGCTCGGCGGCGACGTCAGCGTCACCCAGCAGATCAACATCTCGCTCCCCTCCGTGACCGCCTCCCGCATCGGCGGCTCGCTCATCTCCACCCTCGACGGCCCCGAGCTCCAGTTCCTTGACTCCCTCCGCTCCGGCGGGCAGAACGACCTCCGCTCCCTCAACTTCACCAACGCCTCGACCATCCTCTCGGCGGCCATCGACGAGATCGCGCTCATCCGCGGCCGGCTTGGCGCCCTCGAACGCAACACGCTCGACACCAACGTCCGCTCCATCCAGACCGCCGTCGAGAACCTCTCCGCCTCGCGCTCCCTCATCCGCGACGCCGACTTTGCTGCCGAGACCTCCGAGCTCACCCGCGCCCAGATCCTCTCGCAGGCCAGCACCTCGGCGCTCCAGCTGGCCAACCAGCAGTCCCAGAACGTCCTGGCGCTCCTGGGCGGTTGATCCCCCCCAACCCAACCCCCGCCTCCCGCCGCTCGCGCCCACTCCCCCGCCCCCGCTGCGCAGCGCCCAGGCCCCTCCGCTGCGGCGTCAGCAGGGGCGTTCTCATCGTCGCCCACGCCCCGACACCGCCCGCGCAGGGGGCTCACGGCGTTCGACGCCGCCCGCGCGGGTGAGGGCGCCTGGGGTGATCACGCCGATCGTGCCGGTCGCACGCTTTTTTTGTTCTGCGCCCTGAAGTCGGCCCCGCCTCGCCCCGATAAGCCATGCGTGCCCCGGTTATGGGGCACCCGCGGGCCGGTACGGACGCCGACACGCACGCAGCACTCGATGGAGCAGACCCGTGGCACGCATCAACACCAACCCCGCCTCGTTGATCGCCCAGCGAAACCTCGTCAACAACACCCGCGCCCTGAACACCACCCTCGAGCGGCTCTCGACGGGCCTGCGCATCAACCGCGGCGCCGACGACCCCGCCGGCCTCATCGCCAGCGAGAACCTCCGCGCCGAGCGCACCGCGCTCAGCTCGGCCATCTCCAACGCCGAGCGGGCCGACCAGCTGGTCAACATCGCCGAGGGCGGCCTCCAGGAGCTCTCCAACCTCCTGACCGACCTGCGCGGCCTGGTCACCTCAACCGCCAACACCGCCGGCCTCTCCGACGAGGAACGCAACGCCAACCAGCTCCAGATCGACTCGATCCTCCAGACCATCGACCGCCTGGCCGACGCCACCAACTTCCAGGGCGTCCAGCTCCTCAACGGCAACTTCGA
>PNJV01000056.1 GCA_013822085.1 Isosphaera sp.
CAGCAGGAGCTTGGCCTTGTGGCTTAGGCGAGCCAGGCGCAGGGCGCGGAGGCGCTCGCGGGCGGCCAGCCACACAGCAGCAGCGGCAGCAACAACAGCTGAGGCGACGGCTGCGGCCGCTGGGGGGGCGCCGGCCAGGGGAAGGCCGAGAGCAGCGGCCCAGACCACGGTGACCGCGACGACGGGCCAGACGGTGCGCGAGCCGGTCATGTGCGAGTGATCCTAACCCCGGGTCGCGCCGGCAGTGCGCGGGGGAGCGGGGCGGTTCGAGCGGCGGGGGGCTGTGGCAGGTGGGCCGGGCGAGGCTGGCGGGCAGGGTCACGCGGGAGTGGCGCGTCGGGAGGTGGGGGCACGAGGGCGGGAGTGACGGTAGCGGGAGGTGGGTGAGAGAGAGTGGAGGAGGGTCGGAGGGGAGGCCGAGATGTGGGTCAGGCCTCTTGCTCGGCGGCCTCGAAGCTGACGCCGTCGGGGTTGTCCTGGGCGGCCGAGAGCGCGTTCTCTTCGGCGATCTGGTAGCCCACGCCGCGGATGGTTCGGATGAGCGCGCCGGCGTTGCCGAGCTTCTTGCGCAGGGCCGCCACGTGGACGTCGATGGTGCGGGCCGTGACGATGATGCCCGGGCCCATGACGCGGTTGATCAGGTCCGTGCGTGAGAGGACCTTGCGCGGCTGCTGCATCATGGCCACCAGCAGCTTGTACTCGGTGAGCGTGAGCTTGGCGTCGGCGCCGTCGACCGAGACGATGTGGGCCTCCAGGTCGGCGTGGATGGCGGCCATGCGCAGGGAGGTCTTCTCGGCCTCGGGCTGGGGCTGGCGGCGGAGGAGGGCGGCCACGCGAGCCAGCAGGAGCTTGGTCGAGAAGGGCTTGGTCATGTAGTCGTCGGCGCCGACGGCCAGGCCCTGGAGCTGGTCGGCCTCGTCGGCGCGGGCCGTGAGCATCAGGATCGGCAGCTTGTCGGTCTTGGGGCTGGCGCGCAGCTGCTGGGCGATCTCGATGCCCGTCATGCCCGGGAGCATCAGGTCCAGGATCACCAGGTCGGGCGGGTCCTGGGTCAGGCTGCTCATGGCCTGGGAGCCGTCGTAGACCGCTGCGGCGTTGTAGCCGGCCTTGCGCAGGTTGTACGTGAGCAGGTCGGCCACGTCGCGCTCGTCCTCGACGACCAGCACGGACTTGTTTGGGTTGGCCACAGCAGGCTCCGGATGCGTCGCGCGGTGCCAGGACGTGCCGGCGGGCACAGGGAGTGTGCTCGGTGCCAGCGCTCTGTGCAAACTTTACACAAAGTCAGGTGTTTGATTGATGAGGAATCCGTGAATACGCCTAATGGGGCGAATTGTGTTCGTAATTTGATAGCGCTTGCGATCAGAGACAGGAGCAATGACTACGCTGGTCATGTCCGGGGATATGGGACGAAAACGTCACGGTGGCGATGGAGAATCGCCGAATCAGGACTATGACACGGTGTGTTTGCACTCGCTAAGTTGGGGGTGTACGATGGAGCCTTTCCCGGTATCCTGATCGTCGGATAACCGGGCGCAGCGTGGCTCAGACGAGCCACGCACGAGCGAGGGTGGAAACCCTCGCGGGGAACACGGAAGGCCGGCGCGTCGGGGACAGACGCGCGGGCACGCAGAATCGGGCCCTCGCAATGAGACGGGCGAGGGCTGATCCAAACGTCTCGAAACAGAGGAGCGTACACATGACTCGGATTCAGGGATTGCTTGTGGTTGCCGGCGGCGCGGTGGCGCTGAGCGCGGCGACGGCCTCCGCGGCTGAGCCGACGGTGAGCCGGGACGAGGTCCGCGCGATCGTTGCGGAGATGCTCCAGGACGCGCAGAGCCGCAGCTCGCTCCAGGGCAGCGCGGCCAACGCGGGCTACGAGAACGGGTTCTTCATCTCCTCGGGCGATGGCAACAACCGCCTCAACGTCAACGCCTTCGGGCAGATCCGGTACACGGCCAACTTCCGTCAGCCCGGGGCCTCGGACCTCCAGGTTGACCCGGCCACGGGCCCGCTGACCAACCAGCCCGGCGCCCCGTTCACCTCTGAGAACTTCGGCTTCTCGCTCCGCCGCGCCGCGGTGATCCTCTCGGGCAACGTGATCAACCCGGACCTGACCTTCAAGTTCCGCTTGATCTCGGAGTCGGCCCCGATCAGCTTCCAGCCGACCGTTGACGCCAGCGGCGTGCCCGTCGGTGGCGGCGACTTCTTCGCCTCCGACTCGGACATCATCTTCGACGACGCCTATGGCCGCTACCAGTTCCTGCCCGGGTGGTTCGTGCAGGCCGGTCAGTTCCGCACGCCGTTCACGCGTGAGTTCTTCATCGCTGAGACCAAGACGCTCGCGGCGGACTACTCGATCGTTCAGGACATCTTCGGCGGCGACTATACCCAGGGCATCCTCCTTGAGTACCAGCAGCCCGAGTGGGGCTTCTACGCCTCGTTCAACGACGGCCTGGGCTCGATCGGCACCGAGTTCAACAGCTTCCAGGGCTCGCCGACCTTCCCGGTCACGGGCCAGGCGGCCTACGCCGTGACGGCGCGCGGCGAGTGGTACTTCGCCGGCTCGCGGCAGCAGCTCGAGGACTTCACGTCGCTCCAGAGCGATCCCTACGCCGGCGTCGTCGGCGCCGCGGTCCACTGGCAGCAGAGCCGCCGGCTGGACTCCTCCAACTTCCCCTCCACCTTCGACCCGCTCCTGGGCGGCACGACTTCGACCGGCGCCACCGCTGACATCCTGACCTACACGCTCGACGCGCAGGTCGAGGCCAACGGCTGGTCGGTCTACGCGGGCTTCGTGGGCAACTTCGTGTCCATCGACCCGATCGCCGGCTCCGTCGATGGCGACGAGAACGACACCGACTCCTACGGCGTGGTGGTGCAGGGCTCCTACCGGTTCCTGCCCGAGCTGGAGGCCTTCGCCCGCTGGGACGGCCTCTTCTTCGACCAGGGCCTGTTCAGCTCCGCGTCGCCGACCTCGGCCACCGAGCTGCGCCTCAAGAACCTCCAGTTCCTCACCTTCGGCCTGAACTACTACCTGGCCGGCCACGCGGCGAAGTTCACGCTGGACACCGTGTTCGCCTTCAACCCGGCCTCTCGCCAGGACGACAGCTTCGGCACCTTCGCCGGCCTGGGCGGTTCGAGCGTGCTCAGCAGCACGCAGGGCCTGCTCGGCGCGACCAACGGCTTCGAGGCCGCGCTGCGGGCGCAGTTCCAGTTCGCGTTCTGATCACGAACCCAGCCGCGGCCTAACGGCTGCGTGGCGTTCCGATGTGTGTGCAACCCTCGCCGGCCGGCCCATGACGGGTCGGCCGGTTTTTTTCGCGCAGCCCGGTCGCGGGCACGGGGCGCAGTCGGCGCGGGATTGGGCGCGCAGCCCCGAACAAAAAAACGGGCCAGGGGCCCGTTGGGAAAGGGAGTCGGGGGTGTGCGCGTTGGCTTTGCGTGGGCCGTGATCAGCGCGAGTGGGAATCAGCGCGTCAGGTCGGCCAGGAGCCTCTCAGCGGCGATGTCGATCTTGTCTTGGGTGACGTAGGTGTCCGACTCGATGGCGGCCCGGACGGAGCGGACGAGCTCGTCGCGTGCCGGCGTGGTCTGGGCGAGCCGGCGGCTCTCGCTGGAGAGCTCGACGGAATCAACGCCGCGCGGCTGGCCCTGGGTGTCGACGGACCCGGCGCGGGCGCGGCCTTGGCCAGACCGGGCCGGCGTCAGGGGCTCGGGGCCGGCCTCGATGGAGCGGAGCCCGCCGGGTGCGAGCGAGCCCAAGGACCCGGAGATGGGCGACGAGAAAGCCATGCGATACCTCCCGCGTGGCGCATCGTTGCGCCCCCGCGTGTGCTGACCAGGAACTCCATCGGCCTCCGATGCCGTACGCTACGAATCCATCCTGGAGCTTGTCCGCTGGGCGGCGCGTGTGCCGCGTGTGGGACGACGCTCATGTCATACCGGATGTATCGTCTGTGGTCGGGGAAGTGCTTGAGACTTTCGTGGCGGAGGCGGCGTGGGCGCAAGTCCGTAAAAAATAAGCACTTGTGCGATATTTTTAGGGCAGAGCGATGAAAAATCTCGTGCGCAACATTTGCTCTTTGTTTGGGTCACGGACATGGAGCTGTCACCGGCGTGCGCACACGGGTGTGTGCGGCGTGGCGGCGTGGGCCACATGGGCGTGTGGGTGGGCGGCGTTGTGCGTGTCCGTGGTGGGCGCGCTGGGCGTCGGGCCGGCGCGGCCCGGGCTGCAAGCCGGCGGTCGCGGCGCCGCGGCGCCCGCGGCCACGGGCTGGACGATCGTGCTGGCGACGTTCCGCGGGGAGGGCAAGCTGGAGCGTGCGCGCCAGGCGCTGCCGGAGGTGGCCCGGCTCGCGGGGCTCGGGGGCCTCTTTGTGGAAGAGCGTGGGCGCGCGGCGATCATCGGGCACGGCCGCTTCGATGACCCGCGCGGCGACGACGCGGGCGCGGCGCTGGGGCGCGTCAGGGCCCTGCGCGTGGGCGCATCGCAGCCGTTCCGCAACGCGTTCCTGACGCCGCCGATCGCGGCGTCGATCGACCAGGGCCGGCCCGAGCACAGCCTGGCCCGGGCCCGCGAGCAGTTCGGATCACGGGCGGAGGTGACGCTGCAGGTGGCCGCCTATGGCGGGCCCAACCCGCGCCAGCGGGCCACCCCAGCGGAGCTGCGCGAGGCCCGCGTCGCCGCCGAGCGCGCCGCCGAGGTGCTGCGGCAGGAGGGCGAGCTGGCGTTCTATTACCACGGCCCGTCGCTGAGCCTGGTCACGATCGGGGTGTTCGAGGAGGGCGCCGTGGCGGCCGGTGGGCGGCCCGAATCGCCCGAGCTGGCCGCGCTGCGGCAGCGCTTCCCGCACAACCTCTACAACGGCTCGGGGCTCAAGGAGTTCCGCGGCGGGGTTGAGCAGCTCATGCCCAGCTTCGTGGTGGGCATCCCGGAGCGGTGAGCGGCGCGGCGCGGCCGTGCGATCCACGACGAGGTACGCTGGCGCGATGGCGACGGGGATCGAGCTGCGGGCCCTGAGCAAGACGTACGCCGGGGCGGCGGCGCCGGCGGTCGACGGCGTGGACCTGACGGTCGCGCCCGGGGAGGTGTTCTTTGTGCTGGGCCCGAGCGGGTGCGGCAAGAGCACGCTGCTGCGCATGATCGCCGGGCTGGTGCAGCCGACGGCCGGCGCGGTGCGATTTGCCGACGGGGCCGGGGCGGCGCAGGACGTGACGGGCCTGGCGGCGGAGCGGCGCGGCGTGGGCGTGGTGTTCCAGTCCTATGCGCTCTGGCCGGGCATGAGCGTGGAGCGGAACGTGGGGTTCGGGCTGGAGGTCGGGGGCGTGCCCAAGCGCGAGGCGCGCCGGCGGGTGGCCGAGGCGCTGGCCGCGGTGCGCATGGAAGGGCAGGGGGCTCGGCGGCCCGGGGAGCTCTCCGGCGGTCAGCAGCAGCGGGTGGCCCTGGCCCGGGCGCTGGTGGTCCGGCCGCGGGTGCTGCTGCTGGACGAGCCGCTCTCGAACCTGGACGGCCCGCTGCGCGCCGAGCTGCGGCGCGAGGTCCGCCGCGTGTGCGGGGAGTCCGGCCTGACGGCGGTGTACGTCACGCACGACCGCCAGGAGGCGCTGAGCACGGCCGACCGCGCAGCGGTGATGCGCAGCGGGCGGATCGAGCAGGTGGGCACGCCGAGGCAGCTCTACCGGGCCCCGGCCACGCGGTTCGTGGCCGAGTTCCTCGGCCAGGCGTGCCTGCTGGAGGGGGAGGTGGACGCGGCCGACGCCCAGAGCGGGCGCCTGACGGTGCGGACGGCGCTGGGGCCGCTTGTGGCAGAGCGCGCCGGGTTGGATCGGCTGCGGGCCGGCGCGCCGGTGACGCTGTGCCTGCGTCCCGAGGCCGTTGCGCTCACGTGGGGGGACGCCGATCGGCCGGGCGGGCACGGCGGGCACGGCGGGCACGGCGGGTGGGAGGGGGCGAGCCGCATCGCGGCGGTGGTCGAGTCGATCACATATCTGGGTGAGATGACGCGGGTGGGGCTGCGGGCGAGCGCGGCGCGGGGGGTGGAGGGGGTAGGGGGGGTGGGGGGCAAGGAGGGGGGCGTGGCGCTGTGCGCGGCCCTGGTGCATCCAGCCCAGGAGCCCGCTGAGGGAGCGCAGGCGCAGGTGTGGGTGCGTCCGTCGGACGTGATCGTGATCCCCGGCTGAGCCGCCCAGCAGGGCGCGTGCGGCAGGGCGCGGCATGGCGCCGGCGGTGCGGGCGTGGTGGGTGCGGGCGCGAGGGCCTTAGCCGGCGGCGGGCTGGTTGATCGCCTCGGCGGGGCCGTCAAGCGGGCCGGCGGGCGCTTGCGGCTGGGCTGGGTCGGGGCGAGGGTTGTCGGCGGGCTCGATGCGCAGGCGCACGACGGTCTGGTCGGCGCGGAACGTCAGGCCCGTCACGGGGCTCTGGAAGGTGACGGCCTTGGACTCGACGCGGCGTTCGAGCTCGTCGCTGGTCAGCTCGAGCAGCGCGCGGGGGCCCTCGACGCGCTGGCTCAGGGACTCGACCTGCTCGGCGGGGCCGGAGGCCTCCACGCTGCGCACGAACGGGTCCAGGACGGTGATGCGCCACCGGCCGGCCTCGGTGTGCGGGACCGAGACCCACACCGGGACCGATTCGAGCCGGACGGTCACGCTGCGCGAGCGCAGGCTCAGGGTGACCTGGGCCGACTCCGGGCTGATCCTGGCCGAGACCTGCCCCAGGCGTGGCAGGACGGGCAGGCCCGGCAGCGAGAGCGCCGCGCTGAGGGTCTGGGGCGCGTCGTCGGTGAGCTGGGCGATGTCGGCCCCGCTGAGCTGGGCCCAGACCAGGGCGCGCGGGCCGAGCCTGGCCCAGGTGGCGCTGGGGAGGGTCACCGCGGCCTGGGCCGGCGAGATGACCGGCACGCCGCGCAGGGCGAGGCTCGGCGTTTGGAGCTGGATGTCCAGCGTGCGGGTCTCCAGGCGGTCGACGACGACCGTGACGGTCTCCGGCTCGGTGCTGTCGATGGTGACGCCGGCGCGGGCGATCTCGGGGAGGGCCTCGAGCGCCCGGCGCAGGTTGACCGGGTGCCGGCCGGGCGCAGCTGGGACGCCGACCATTCCCGGCTGGAACTGCACCACGCCCAGGAGGCGCTGCTGCACCGGGGCGATGCCCGCGGTGGGGCCGCTCAGGACGGTGCGCACGGTGCCCTCCCAGCCGGGCTGGTCGACGGTGATGAGCAGGTCCGAGTCCGGCGGCGAGGCGAAGGTGAGGCGCGCCGTGGCGGGGCTGGTCAGCAGGCTCTCGGCCTCGGCCCAGGCCCAGACCAGCAGCGTGAGCACGGTGGTGATGGCCACGGTCTGGAGGCGTTGGCGCATGGGGTGCTCTGCGGGCGGCTGGCGCGTCGGCCTGGCGCGCTTGGCGGGGGCGCGCCGGGCGTCTTACGAGGCGCGGGACAGGGCGCGGCGTTCGGGCTGGGGGTCCTGGGCGGGCCCGCCGGGGAGGCTCTCGGGTGTGGCTTGGGGTGCGGGCTGCGGGGTGGGTTGGGGGCGGCCGTCGGTGAAGGACGGGGGCTCGGGCTCGTCCAGCGGGGGCGGCTGGGGCAGGAGCTCGTCGCGTTGGCCGCCGGCGAGCTTGGTGACCAGGCCGCGGTTGAGCTTGAGCGTGAGCAGGCCGCGCAGCTCGTCTCCCGAGAGCCCGCGCGTGAGCCTGCCGCGCTCGGCGAGCGAGACGGTCCCGGTCTCCTCGGAGACGACCACGACCAGGGCGTCGGACTCGGCCGAGACGCCCACAGCGGCGCGGTGGCGTGAGCCGAGGGAGGCGTCGGCCAGCTCGTCGGCCTCGGCCAGCGGGAGCTGGACGCCGGCGGCGATGATCTTGGAGTCCTTGATGACCACGGCCAGGTCGTGGAGCCTGGTGCCGGGGAAGAAGATCGTCTGGAGGAGCGCGGCGGTGACGCCGGCGTTGACCGGCGTGCCCCCCTCGATCAGGCCGCGCAGCGGGACCTGGCGCTCCAGGACGACCAGGCCGCCGAACTTGGCCTTGGAGAGGTACACGGCCGCCTCGACGACGGCGTCGACGGTGGCCGTCTCGGGGCGGATGGGCCTGCGGAAGAGCGAGGCCTCGCCCAGGCGCGTCAGGGCGCGGCGCAGCTCGGGCTGGAAGATCACGATCAGGGCCAGCACCGCCACGGGCAGGAAGTTCTCGTAGAGATAGCCCAGGCGCTGGAAGACGGTCTGGGTCCCGATCACGCGGATGACCAGCGTGGCGCAGACCAGGACAAAGAAGACCCACTTGAGCGTCGCGGCGGCGCGCGTGCTCTGGGTGAAGCGCACGATCACGTGCATCACCAGCCAGATGACCACCAGCTCAGCGGCCACGGCCCACCAGGCGTATGTGGCGATACGCTGGGCAAACCGCTGCATGCCCTCGAAGAACGCCACGCGCCGCTCCGGTGGGCCCGCCGCCGGAGGGGCCACGGGGAACCCACGTCGGCGCGCTCGGGCTACGTTGGTGAGTCTAGTGCGCCCCCGCGGTGGGCGCCTGGCACGGAGCCCAGCACGACCATGCCGCTGCGCGTCGCCCACGCCCAGACCACGCCCAACCCCGCCGCGGTGAGGTTCACCCTCAGCGGGGCCCTGCCGCCCGAGCCCGCCCTGGCCGGGAGGCTCCGGGCCTACCGGGACGCGGGCGCGGCGCGCAGCGCCGGCGACACCCTGGCCCAGGCCCTCATGGGCCTGCCCGGCGTGACCGGGGTGCTCATCCACGCCGACTGGCTCACCGTCACGGCGCACGCCGGGGCAGACTGGAAGTCCGTGCGGGCCCACGTGGACCGCTGCCTGGCGGGGGCGGCCCCGTGACCGCGGCCCAGCGCACAGCCGGGCTCCTGGAGGGGTGGTTCCCGAGCGCCGCACGCCCGCTGCCCTGGCGGACGAACACGCACGACCCCGGCCAGGTGCGCGACGCCTGGGGCACGCTGGTCGCTGAGGTGATGCTCCAGCAGACGCAGGTGTCGCGCGTGGTGCCGGCGTGGCTCGCCTTCATGGCGCGGTTCCCCACGCCCGGGGCCCTGGCCCGGGCCCAGGAGGAAGAGGCCCTGGCCGCGTGGTCCGGGCTGGGGTACTACAGGCGCGCCCGGCTCCTGCACGCCGCGGCGTTGCGGATCGTGGCCGAGCACCACGGCCTGACGCCGACCGATCCCCGCGCACTGCGCGCGCTGCCGGGGGTGGGCCGGTACACGGCCGGGGCGGTGGCGTCGATCGCGGCCGGCGCGCCCGCGGCGATCGTTGACGGCAACGTGCTGCGCGTGCTGGCCCGGCTGCACGCGCGGCCCGGCGCAGCGGGCTGGGCGCCGCTGGTGCGGTGGGCCTGGGCCCAGAGCGAGCGTCTGGTCGCAGCGGCGTCGCGCCCGGGCGTGTGCAACGAGGCGATCATGGAGCTCGGGGCCACGGTGTGCACGCCGGCGGCGCCCGCGTGCGTGCGGTGCCCGTTGGCCGGCCAGTGCCGGGCCCGCGCGCTGGGCGCCCCGGAGCGGTTCCCCGCCCCCAAGGCGCGCGCGGCGCGCACCGACCTGCACGCGCTGGCGCTGGTGCTCCGCGACGCCTCGGGCCGGGTGCTCTGCCAGCGTCGCGCCCCCGGGGGGCTCTGGGGCGGCTTGTGGCAGGCCGCCACGCTCGAGTCGGCTGCGCCCATCGACGACGCCGGGGCCCACGCCTGGGCGCGCATGCGCGGGGCCGGCGCGGGCGTGCGTCCGCTGGGCGGCTTCGTGTGGCTCACCACGCACCGCCGGGTGCGGTTCCGCGTCTGGGGCGGCGCCGGCGTGTGCTGCCTGCGCCGCCGCGCAGCGCAGTCGGCGGCCTCGCCCGCTGCCCCGCCGACGCGGTGGGTCAGCCCCGCTGAGCTGGCCCAGCTGCCCATGGGCAGCGCCCAGCGCCGCGTGTTCGAGCTGGCCGGTGTCGGCGCAGCCGATCCCCGGCCGGCCGCTGCGCAGCCCCGGGGGCCGCTGCCATGAGCCGCGCGCTGGCCATCCTCATGCCCGCGTACAACGAGGCGGCCTGGGTCGAGCGGGCCGTCGAGCGCATCGCTGGGGCAAGCCCGCCGGTGGACCCGTCCAGCGGCCTGCCGGTCACGCGCACGCTCTACGCCTGCGACGACGGCTCGACCGACGCCACGCCGGCGATCCTCGAACGCCTCTGCCGGCGCGACGACCCGCGGCTGGCCGTCCGGCTGATCCGCCACACCGCCAACCGCGGCAAGGGCGCAGCGGTGGCCTCGGCCCTGCGGGCGGCCATGGACGACGGCGCCGACGTGCTGCTCATCCACGACGCGGACCTGGAGTACGACCCGGCCGATCACCCGCGCCTGCTGGGACCGATCCTCGACGGCCGGGCCGACGCGGTCATCGGCTCGCGCTTCCTGGGTGAGTCCCACCGCGTGCTCTACTTCTGGCACGCCGTGGCCAACCGCGTGGTCACGCTCCTGTCCAACGCCCTGACCAACCTCAACCTCTCGGACATCGAGTGCTGCCTCAAGGCCTTCACCGCTGAGGTGGCCGGTCAGCTGGACCTGCGCGAGCGCTCCTTCGGCGTCGAGCCGGAGCTGATCGCCAAGCTGGCGCGTGCCCGGGTCAGCCGACCGGGGCACGCAGCGGGCCCGCCCGACGGCCTGACGCCGCCGGGCACACGGCGCCCGCCCCGGCCCGGGCGCGGGTCTACGAGGTCGGCGTGACGTACTCGGGCCGCACCTACGCCGAGGGCAAGAAGATCCGCTGGCGCCACGGGTTCGGGGCCCTGGCGTGCATCGCCCGGTACAACCTGTTCGTGTGAGCCGCGCGGGGCGCTCAGTCCTCGCCAAAGCCCGAGTCCACCAGCGAGCGCAGGGCCTGGCAGGCCCGCGGGGCGTCGTCGCCGTCGCAGAGGATCTCCAGCTCGGTGCCCTTGGTCGCGGCCAGGAGCATCATCTGCATGATGGACTTGCCGTCGACGGTCTGCTCGGCGCGGCGGACGGTGATCGTCGAGGTGAAGGTCCCCGCCAGGTCGACGAACTCCATGGCCGGGCGGGCGTGCAGGCCCAGCCGGTTCACGATGGTCACCTTGGCCGAGGCGCTGGGCATGGCGTGTGGGTCGGGTCGTCGGCCGGCCA
>PNJV01000057.1 GCA_013822085.1 Isosphaera sp.
CACCCGCACCACGCCCGAGCGCTCCGCCATGCCCACACCCCCCTCCACGCCCCCAGCGCCCCCCGCACACGCGCGACGCGCCCGCGTAGACGGCGCCGCCTTCCGCGCCGTGATCATCCTCGCAGCCTGGGCCGCCACCGCCGCCGGCTGCTACACCGAGGGCGGCTCGCACATCTCCCTGGACCGCCAGGTCTGGGTCTCGCGCGCCTTTTCGCCCATCACCGCCTCGGTGATCGACGCCCGCACCGGCGAGGCCATCTGGTCCGTCGACGTGCCCGTCGGCCAGAAGGTCGTCTTCGACTTCCGCGGCCCCAACTCCAACCCGGCCAACGACCCCGTCTACCCGGACATCATGGACTGGAACGTCATGCCCGAGCACAGCCAGACCACGCCGCTGAGCCGCTCGGTCCCCGTCCCGTCGCGCGACGCGCGCCGCATCGAGATGACCCTGCGCAAGGCCCCCGAGCTGCCCGAGCGCATCCCCGCCGTGCAGTCGGCCGACTCCCGCCGCGAGACCGGCCGCCCCCGCCCGGCCCTGCCCAACGACCCCCCCGGCACCACCGAGTAACCGCCGCCCTCAGGCGCCGGCGTCGAACAGCCGCATCTGCCCCCCCGCCGCATCCCGCCCCGCCGCGCGGTCGGGCGCCGCGCCCGCGGGCCTGACAAACGGGCTCACCCGCGGTTCGGGGCCGCGCACGTCCCCGACATCCAGCCCGCACCGCTGCGCAAAGACCCGGAAGACGTCCCCGATCTGCTGCGCAACCGCCCCCGTGCCGCGCTGGCGAACCCCGAACCCCGACTCGTACAACGCCCCGCCGCGCGTCTGCCGGATCAGCGATTCCACCCGCGCCGCGCTCCGGGGCAGCTCGCGGCGCAGCCAGCTCGTGAACACCTCCTTGACCTGCCACGGCAAGCGCAGCAGCACATACCCCGCCGCCGTGGCCCCGGCGTCGCGCGCCGCCGCCAGCAGCGACGGGATCTCCCGGTCGTTGACGCCGGGGATGATCGGCGCCGTCATCACCCGCACGGGCACGCCCGCCGCAGCCAGCGCCGCGATGGCCTCCAGCCGCGCCCGCGGGGCGCTGGCGCGCGGCTCGAGCGTCGCCGCCAGGCGCGCGTCGAGCGTCGTCAGGCTCACCGCCGCCGTCGCCGCACCGTGCCGGGCCAGCTCGCCCAGCACGTCCACGTCACGCCGGATCAGCGCGCTCTTGGTGATCAGCCCCACCGGCTGGCGATGCTCGGCCATCACCTCGAGCACCGACCGCGTCACCCGCAGCGCACGCTCGACGGGCTGGTACGGGTCGGTCACGCCCGACATGACCACCGTTTCGCCACGCCACGCCGGGCGCAGCAGCTCCTCCCGCAGCAACGCCCCCGCGTCGGCCTTGGCCACGATCTTGGTCTCAAAGTCCAGCCCGCACGACATCCCCAGGTACTCGTGCCCGGGCCGGGCGTAGCAGTACACGCACCCGTGCTCGCACCCGCGGTACGGGTTGATCGTCCACGAGAACCCGATGTCCGGCACGTCCACATGATTGAGCACCCGCCGGGTCCGGTCCCAGTACACCGCCGTCTTGACGCTCGTCCCGTCCGGGTTCTCTGAGATCACCTCGTCGGCGTGCTCGCCCAGCACCGTCAGCGAGATGGCCTCGAACCGGTTGCCGGGGTTGTGGTGGCTCCCGCGCCCCCGCACCCGCCACGCCACCCCGCCCTGTTCAGGCCGTGGTTCCATCATCCACACATACGCCGTACCAATGCCCGAGGTTGCATGATCGTACGTTCTTTGTTCGCAAGACGGCGTGGCCCGCGCTTTCCCTGCTCGCGGGGCTCTTAGACACGCACCGGATCCTCCCGCTGCGATCCCGCGACCTCGACCGCCCCACCAGTTTCTCCCATCACACCCGCCAGCCCGCGCCGCAGCACCCCGTCCCCCGCGCCCGCCTCGGCGCGGTCGGCAGCGCCCCGGATCCGCCCGTCGGGCCCGACCTGATCGATGCGCACGCTCACGCGCTTGGAGACGCCCCGCTCCTGCATCGTCACCCCGTAGAGCCGGTCCGCCGCGTGCATGGTGCGCTTGTGATGGGTGATCACGATGAAGTGCGACCGGTCGGTGAACTGCCGCACCACGCCGCAGAAGCGCTCGACGTTGGCGTCGTCCAGGGCCGCGTCCACCTCGTCGAGCACGCAGAAGCACGCCGGCTTGGACCTGAAGATCGACATGAGCAGGGCCACCGCCGTCATCGCCTTCTCGCCTCCCGAGAGCAGCGAGATGCTCTTGGGCTGCTTGCCCGGCGGGCAGGCCACGACCTCCACGCCGCTCTCGAGCCAGTCCGGCTCGCCCTCGCTGCCGTCCTCGCCGACCACGGGCATCAGACGCAGCTCGGCTCGGCCGCCGCCGAAGACCCGCCGGAACATGCCGTCGGGCCCAGCAAAGTGCGCCGCCACCGCCTCGAACGTCCGGCGGAACCGCTCCCGGCTGGCCACGTCGAGCCTGCCGATCAGGTCCGCCAGCTGAGCCCGGGCGCTGTCCAGGTCGGCGACCTGGGCCGCCAGCGCCTCGTTGCGCCCCGTCAGCGTGGCCTCCTCCTCGATGGCGTCCAGGTTCACGTTCCCCAGCGTGCGGATCAGCCCGCGCAGCTCGTCGGCGCGCGCCGCGCCCGCCGCCGGGTCGTCGGGGATCACGCCGTCGGCCCGCGCCGCGCGGTACTCCGGGGCCAACGCGCCCAGCTCCAGGCCGTTCTCCTGGCGGAAGCGGTCCTCGAGCGCCTCCCGCCTGACCTCAAGCTCCCGCCGAGAGACCTCCACCGCGTGCCAGTCGCGCTCGACGATCGCCGCCCGACGCCGCAGCTCGTCCAGCTCGCGGGCCAGGTCGAGCGCCCGGCCCGTGAGCCCCTCGAGCGTGCCCCGGGCGTGCTCGACGCCCTCGCCCTCGTGACGCTCCCGCTCGGAGGCCTCAGCCAGCTGCGCCTGGCAGGCGGCGATCTCTCCCTCAGCTGCCTCAGCTGCGCGCCCGCGTTCGAGCACCGAGCCCTCCAGGGCCCCGGCCCGCCGCCAGGCGTCTGCGAGGCCCTGCTCGAGCCCGCGCAGCTCTCGCCGCGCCCCGGCCAGGCGCTCGCCCACCCGGCTGACCTCCTCGCGCACCTGCGCCAGCCGCTCCTGGGCCTGGTCGGACTCGCCCTGAGCCGCCGCCGCTGCCTCCTCCGCCCCCCGGGCCAGCGCCCCGCGCTCTTCGAGCAGCCGACCCAAGGACTCGGCCCGCGCCCCCTGCTCGGCGCGCTCGCGCTCCAGGTCCGCCACGCGCTGACGCGCCTGCGCGATCTCCGCCTCCAGCCGGCCCGCCTCGCGCCCGAGCCGCTCGAGCTCCCCCGCTGCGATCTCAGCGGCGGACTCAGCCCGCGCCACCTCCCGCCGGCCGGCGTCCAGGGCCCGCCGCGTGCCCCCCGCTTGGGCCGCGATCCCCGCCGCCTCGCGGTCGAGGCCCTCAAGCTCGGCGACCAGCCCTTGGGCCACACTCGCCAGTGGCCCACCCGGACCTCCAACTGGGCAAGCTCGGCGCGCCGCTGAAGCACCCCCACGCCCACACCCCCGCCCCCGCCCTGCCCCCCCTCGCCCGCGGCCCTGCCCGCGCCTGTGCCCTCGGCACGCCCCGACCCGGCCCCGGGCCCCACCCACACGCGGCCGTCGCGGTCGATCACGCGCCCGTCGCGCGTCACCACCCGACGGATCACCCCGGGCCAGGCCGCCAGCAGCAGCGTCGCGCTCTCGACGTCCGCTGCCAGCGCCACGCCCGCCAGCAGCCGGTCCAGCACCGCCCCCACATCCCCCGCACCCCCCGCACCCCCCGACGCCTCCCCGCGGGCGGACCGGCGGACCGCCGCCATCGGCCGCACCCACACCACTCCCGCGGCGCTCGCCTCGGCGCTCCCGCCCCCCCCGCACAGACCGTCCCCCCCGCGCCCCACGCACACCTCGCCATCCCCGCTTGCCGCGCTCTGACCCGCTGGGCCGATCGCGGCGCAGGCGATCAGCTCCACACGCCCGGTGAGGCGCGCCAGCTCCTCCTCAGCGGGCATCAGGGCCAGGCTGGGCACAACAAGCCCCTGGAGGGCCGAGCCCAGGGCCGCCTCGACCACGCCGGCGGCGCTGGCGTCCACGTCGACCAGGTCCGCCAGCACCCCCAGCACGCCGGCGAACGCCACGCCGCGCTGGCGCAAGTCCAGGGCGTCGCGCACGGCCTGATCCACGCCCACGCGGGCCTGGACCATCTCCGCAAGCGAGGCCCGCCGCGCGTCGGCCCGCGCGTGCGCCTGCTCGGCCTCGCCCACGCGCCGTGCCAGCTCGGCGCGGTCGGTGCGCAGCCGGCCCACGCGGCCCTCCTGCTCAGCAAGGTCCGCCTCGAGCTGGCGGGCGCGCTGGCGCGCCGCCCCGAGCTCGTCCTGCGCAGCCCGGGCCCGCTCCTGCCCCCGCTGGCGCTCCTGGCCCAGCCCCGCGGCGCGCTCGACCAGCCCGCCGAGGCGCTCGCGCAGCTCCTCGGCGCGGCGGGCGTCCTGCGCCACCGCGGCTTCTAGGGCTGCGCGCTGCCGATCGATGCTCGCCGACTCGCCCCGGCGTGCGGCCGCCTCGGCGCGCAGGCCCGCGGCGCGCTCCTGGGCTGTGCGCCTGGCCTCGCCCGCGGCGCGCAGCGCTCCCTCGGCGCGCTCCTGGGCGCCCTCCTGCTCGGCGATCACCCCCGCGCAGGCCCCAGCGGCGGTTTCGAGCTCGGCCACCCGCGCCCGCACGCGCCCAAGCTCGAGCGCCTCGGCCTGCCCCTGGGCCTTGGCCTGGGCCAGCCCCGCCCGCAGCCCCTGCCCGCGCGATTCGAGCGACGCCCGCGCGTGCCGGGCCTCCTGCAACGCCGCCTGGGCCTGCCGGAGCGCGTCGCTGGCGCTATGCCGCTCCAACTCCGCCTCCTGCTTGGCCGACTCGGCCCGGCCGACAGCCTCGTGCACGCCGGCGCGCGTGCCCCCGAGCTCGCTCAGCCGGCTGGTCAGCCCGGCCAGCCGACCGACCAGCTCGTCGTACTGCTCAAGCCCCAGCGACATCCGCAGGGCCCGCAGCTCCTCCTCCCAGGACCGGTACTGCCGGGCTCGCGCCGCCTGGCCGCGCACCAGCTTGAGCCGCCGGTCGGCCGACGCGAGCTGCTCCCGGGCGCGCGTCAGGTTCTGCTCGGTCCGCTCGAGCTTGCGCTGCGCCTCGGCCCGACGCTGGCGGTACTTGGCCACGCCGGCGGCCTCCTCGAAGACCACGCGACGCTCCGTCGGCGAGGCCAGCAGCATGCCGTCCACCTTCCCCTGCTCGATGATCGAGTACGCGTCGGCCCCGATCCCGGTGTCCATGAACAGGTCGCGGATGTCCTTGAGCCGGGCCCGCCGGCCGTTGATCAGGTACTCGCTGCCGCCGTCGCGGTGGAGCCGCCGCTCGACCTCCACCACGTCGGTGTCCACCGGCAGCGCCCGGCGGCGCTGCCCGGTGGCCATGAGCATCTCGCCGCGACGCTCTTCGTCGGGCACGGCGCCCTCGTCGCCGGGCCCCGCGCCGGCGATCTCCGCTCCAGCCGGCTCCGGCCAATCGCCCCCCAGCCCCGCCCCCGCCCCGGCTGCGCTCGCCGCTGCGCTGCCACGCGGCCCGGCCCCCAGCCCAGCCTCCGGCACGATCAGCGGGTTCTCGAACGTCAGGGCCACGCTGGCCATCCCCAGCGGGCCACGCCCCGCTGAGCCGGCGAAGATCACGTCGAGCATCTCCGTCCCGCGCAGCGACTTGCTGGAGCGCTCGCCCAGCACCCACTTGATCGCGTCGACCACGTTGCTCTTGCCGCAGCCGTTGGGCCCGACGATCCCCACCACCGCGTCGTCGAAGACGAACTCCGTCTTGTCAGCGAACGACTTGAACCCCTGGACCGTCAGCTTGGCAAGCCGCATCCTGCGCCCTCCGTGGCCCCACCGCGGCGCCTCCGGCGCCCGCCCACGCATGGTCGGTCCGCGGGGGCAACCGGCATGACTGGCCGGCGCTCAGGTTGTAGCATGCCCGCCGCAGTTGAGGGCCCCAGAGCGGCGCATCGGCTCGCTTGGCCCACCATCGATGCGCCAAACTGACACTTGCACCACCACCGATGGTGTGCCAGCCCCTGCCGGGAGGGATCAGCCCCGTGCCGGGGCCTTGGGCCGACGGCGCATGCCCAGGATCAGGCCAGCGCCAGCCACAGCGAGCATCGCCGTGCCCGGCGCCGGCACGCCGTAGACACGCAGGGCCAGGCTCGAAGTGGTCGAGCCGGGACGGATGGACGTGCCCAGGAAGTTGCCGTTGTTCTCGCCGTTGAACGAACGCAGGAAGCTGTCCGGGATGGCGTTGGCGCCCACCACCGGGTCCACGGCGCCGCTGCCGGCGATCACCAGCATCGTCAGGCCGTTGAGCGACCGGAAGCCCAGGCCGTCGTTGCGGTCCACCTGCCAGTTGAAGGTGAACCCGACCGGGCCGCTGACCTCGACGGTGCTCGGCAGCGCGATGCCGGGCAGGCCGGTCGATGCGCCGTTTGCCAGCGAGCCGTTGGTGAAGACCTGGAAGGTGTTGTTGGCCAGGTTGAAGCCACCAGCGCCGACGTTGATGTCGTAGTTCGAGTTGAGCAGCAGGCTGGAGAAGACCTGGTCGGTCGCGCCCGCCGCGGCGTTGACGCCGCCCCAGATCCAGTAATTCAGCCGCAGGCGCGAGCCGTTGGCGAGGCTCAGGGTGGACCCGGTGATGTTGAGCAGGGTCACGTCAAAGCCGGTAATAGTCAGCGGCGCGCCGTTGAAGGGGTTGGCCAGGGTCGCAGCGGCGCCCGTGAAGAGGTTGCCGGTGTTGGCCGGCGCGCCGGAGGCGACGCTGCTCAGGGGCGAGGCGTAGGCGCCGGTGCTGGGCTGGCCGCTCAGGGCGTCGTAGAGCAGCGAGCCGCCGGTCGGAGGGCTCGGCTGCATCTGCCCGTGGGCCGTGCCCGCGGTGGCCGCCAGCACCAGCGCCGAAGCGGTGAGCGACCGGATCATCTGGCGACGGATCGAGTTGCGTCCCGTGAAGGTGTGAGACATGGCGTGGCCCTCCCAGCGCGTTGCCTGCGTGGCCCGGTACACCTGCTCGGTCGTCGCGGACCGGCACGATCATCGGGCGACACCTTCACAGTCCAATTCATGCTGGCAATGGCCACCATCAACGCCGGACAATCACCCGTGGAGGTGGCCTTAGGGTTGGGGTATACCGGTGGCGCGTCCGAGAACCGGGGCGCTTGGGAGGGCTGCCGAGTGTAACGCGTGGGAAGAGTTGCTCAGCCGGAGGGCTTCTGGCCCTCGCCGGGCGCTGGGCCGCGGGGCGGGCCCAGGGGGACGACGCGCGGGGCTCGCTCGATGCCGATGGCCGGGGAGCCGTCGGCGGGCTTGGTCTGGGTGGGCCTGGCCAGGCCCGTGGCGGCGCGGTTCTGGGCGCGCTCGCTGAGCTCCTGGCGCTGGGCCTCGGTCTCGGGGCGGTCGCCCTCGATGATGGCCGACTGGGCCTCAAGGACGCGTGCCAGCAGGCGGTCGCGCTCGGTGGCGAAGGCGGCGGTGATCAGGCCGGACTGGCTCAGCTCCGACAGCGCGCCGATGACCTCCGAGTAGCTCAGGCCCAGGCCGACGCTGGGGTCCTCGGGGGTGGGCTTGCGGGCCAGGAAGCGCACCAGGCCCGACAGGTCGTCCGGGGCGAGGGTGCGCAGCTGCTGGCCGGTGCGAAAGTCCCGGTAGAGCACGCGCGACTGGCCCGGCCCGCCCTCAACGACGGCCCGCTCCAGCTCCGCCGCCGCGGTCGGGGCCGAGAGGGCCGGGCCACGGCGGCCGCCGGGCTCGACGGGTCGCGTCACGGCCTCGGTGGAGATGAGCAACCTGCCCGACCAGGCCGAGCCCAGCGCGGGGCGGGCCAGCTTGGCGTCGTCGCCGAAGAGGACGATGCGGGGGCGGTCCTGCTGGGTGACGTAGATCAGCGGGTCGCGCGAGGGGACCTGGTCGAGCGCAAAGCCGCTGGGCAGGTCGGTGCTGCGCACGATGGGGTCGCCCAGGCGGACCAGGGCGTCGTAGGCGGCGGCGCGGACCTCCAGCTCGGGGGCGTCGAGGAGCTCGACGATGCCCTGGGCGATGACGGGGTCCGGGCGGGAGCGGCCAAGCAGCTCCAGGGCCTCGGCGCGGACGCCGGGGGTGACGCCCAGGGACGAGTCCTGCCCGCGCGCGATGCGCAGCAGGGGCTCGCCGGCGCGGGCGTCGCCCAAGAGCGCCCCGACGCGCAGGGCCGCAAGGCGCGGGCGCAGCTCGCCGAAGTCGTAGAGCCGGGCCACGAACGGCACCGCCGCCGGCCCGATCCCCACCAGGCACCACGAGAGCTCCTCGGCCAGGGCGGGGGTGTTCTCGAGCTCCTGCGCGTAGCGGCGGGAGTACTCCAGCGGGAGCGAGCCGTCGACCTGGAGGAACTCGATGATGCGCACGAACTCGTCGCTGCGCTGGCGGAGCCGGCTGGGGACGGTGACATCGACGACGCGGTCGCTGCGGCCGCGCGCGGTGGGGCCGTCGGTCGGGCCGGGCGGGAAGCGGGCGTTGATGGCCGCAGCGATGCCCGAGGCGCGGGCGTGGTTGGGGTTGTCCAGGACCAGCTGGAGCGGGAAGGGGTTGCTCACGCTGCCGCCCGAGAGGACGCGCCCGATGGTGCGCGTCACGCCGTCGGCCTGCTCCTGGGCGGCGGCGCCGGCGGCCTGGGCGGGGTCGGCAAAGGGGTTGATGAAGACCGGGCCGCGGGCCTTGCCCACCAGCCGGGTCTGGGCGGCGCCAAAGGGCAGGGCCGGCCCGAGCCGCAGCTCGGTGGTCCAGAGCGTGCCGCCCTCGAGGCTCGTCGTGCCGCTGCCCGTCAGGGCGCGCACGCGTACGTCGAACTCGGTCTGGGACGGGGCGCCGGCGGGGATCACGCCCTCGACGACCACCACCGCCACGTCGCGGCGGGCCAGGAGCTGCCGGGGTGTGACGCCGGCCAGCGGGCCGCCCTCAAGGATGCTCCCGGCCCCGATGCCCTCGCGGGCCAGGTCGCGCTCCATCGTGGCCTGCACGGCCTGCGGGTAGGGGCCCCCGCCGGTGTTGTTGAGCCCGACGACCAGGCCGTAGCCCGAGACCAGCAGCGGCTGCACCCCGACGAGGCGCGTCTCGGAGCCGATGGTGCCGCGGAGGACGCTGGGCGTGTCACGCTGGGGCAGCTCGCCCTGGCGCGCCGAGCGGCGCGGCTCCTGGGCGCACCCGGCGAGCGCACCGAGAGCCAGCACCCCGAGGGTGAGCGCACCGAAGGCCAGCGCCGCTGCGGCCGTCGCCCGTATCCCACGCTGGATCGTGATCATCGCTTCTCCGCCAAGGGTGCCCGTGCTGGCCCCCCACCGCCCTGCCTCATGCCGCTCGGTCCCGCCGCTCGTCCGCGCCCCCGCCCTGGCACTGGCCCGCCAGTGCCATGCGCACGATATCCCCGCGCAGTTCACCGGCGAACGGTCAAGTCGCAGGGTTGTCCTCGGCCTGTGCCCGGGCTTGCGGCGACGCGATGTCCACAGCGCGAAATCAATCGACAGGCTTGCAAAGTCGGCGGTGGCGCTCAAAGGCTCGGAATTGGCGGGCTTGGAGAGCAACCAACAAGTTGTTCACAGGTTGCATACATTTCATTGTATGCGATTGCGCTTGCATACCCGATCTGTAGTGGTATCCTCGATCCCTGGGCCCCGTGCGTGCGGCGAGCGTCTTTGAAGAAATCGGCAAGAATCGGATCATGTTCGGATATCCGAGTATGATACGAACATGCGGCAACCAGAAAGGCCGGCCATGTCGATCCTCTGCGACAGCCAGATCCGTGAAATGATCGGGATCGAGCCGTTCGAGCCGGCCCAGAAGCGCGCCGGCCGGATCTCGTACGGGGTCTCGTCGTACGGCTACGACATCCGGGTGGGGACGCGGTTCAAGGTGTTCACGCCGACGCCGCGGACGGGCGGGGTCTCGATCGTGGACCCCAAGGCGTTTAGCGACGAGTTGTTCGTGGAGATCGACACGGCCCAACGCGGCGCCGACCACGTGATCATCCCGCCGAACTCGTTTGCGCTGTGCGAGACGGTCGAGGTGGTGCGTGTGCCGCGCGACGTGCTGGCGATCTGCGTGGGCAAGAGCACCTACGCGCGGTGCGGGCTGATCGTCAACGTCACGCCGCTGGAGCCGGAGTGGCGCGGCAAGATCACGCTGGAGATCAGCAACACGACGCCGCTGCCGGCCAAGGTGTACGCCAACGAGGGCATCGCGCAGCTGATCTTCCTGCGGGCCGAGGTGGCCTGCGCGGTGAGCTACGCGGACAAGAACGGCAAGTACCAGGACCAGGCCGGGCTGACCCTGCCCAAGGTGGACTGACGCAGCGTGGCAAGGCGAGGCATGGTGAGGCGTGGCCCGGTCTGGTCTGTGGCCGACCCAAGGAGCATCGGATGATCGCACGTGTGTGGCGTGGGTGGACCAAGCCGGAGAACGCCGCGGCGTACGGCGCGATGCTCCAGGGTGAGATTATTCCGGGGCTGATCGCCCGCAAGCTCCCCGGCTTTGTGGGCGCCGAGGTGCTGGTTCGGCACCCCAGCGAGCGCGAGGCGGCCGAGACGGAGTTCATGACCGTGTTCTGGTTCCGGGACCTGGAGTCGGTCAAGGGCTTTGCCGGCCAGGGCTACGCGCGGGCGGTGATCTACCCGAAGGCCGAGCCGCTCCTGAGCCGGTACGAGGAGACGGTGCGGCACTACGACCACGCCGCGTCGCTGCGGGCGACGTGACGGCCGATGGCGGGCTGTGGCCGATGGCAGGGGCGG
>PNJV01000058.1 GCA_013822085.1 Isosphaera sp.
CTGGGCGTCAGGCGACTGGCGCAGCGCGGTGGCCAGGCGGTCGGCCGGGCCAGCGGGGCCCAGCAGCGCCCGGCCCGTGCGCTGGGCGATCCAGAGCACGCCGCCAGCGGCCAGCAGCGCCGCTGCCGCGGCCAGGCCGGTCCGGCTCTGGCGGGACCAGCCGCGGCCGGAGAGTGCTCGGGTCAGGCGCGCCGCTGGCGAGAGGCCGCGCGGCTGGAGCAGGCTGACCGGTGGCGCAGAGGCGACTGCGGCCTCAGCGGCGGACAGGGCAGCCAGCGCGCGGGCGGCGGCCAGGTCGGCGTCCAGGAGAGCCGCAGCCGCGGCGTCTGGGGCGTGCGACGCAGCGGCGCTTTGCGTGTGTGACGCAGTAACGACTTGCGTGTGTGGCGCTTTGGCGCTTGCGGCACGGGCAGCGGCGCCGAGGCGCAGCGCGGCGGGATGGGCGGAGGCGGGCACGGGGCGGGCCAGCGCGTCGCGGTCCCGGCGGAGCGTGCCGATCAGCGCCGACAGGCCGGGATCGGTGGCGAGCAGCTCGGCCAGGCGGGCGTCGTGGAGGTCGGCCAGCGAGGGCGCATCTATGAGCGCCGCCAGGTCGTCGGGTGAGATGTTCGGCGTGGCGGGTGGGTGCACGGGGGTTGGCTCTGATCGGGCGGTGCGGGTCGTGAGGGCTTAGGCGCCGGTCGGGGGTGGGCCTTGGAGGGCGGCGCGGAGGCTCATGCGGGCGCGGAAGAGGCGGGACTTGACCGTGCCCAGCGAGACATCCAGGGCCGCTGCGATGTGCTGGTAGTCCAAGCCGCGGGCGTCGCGGAGCAGCAGCACCTCCTGCTGGTCGGTGGGCAGAGTCAGCAGCGCCGCAGCGACGGCTGAGGCGTGGTCGTCCGGGGGCTCAATGGATGAAACGCGCGTGAGCCCGGCGAGTTCCGAGCGAGGTTCGGAGTCGCGGACAAGTTCCGAATCTGCGGCAGAGCGCAGCGGATCGGGCGTGTGCTGTTCGGTGCTTGAGAGGGACCGGTGAGCCCGCAGGCGCTGGCGGCGGCGGTGGGTCAGGGCGGTGTTGATGGCGATGCGCGTGGCCCACGTGGCCAGGCGGGAGGTTCCGTCGAAGGACGGCAGCGCGCCGATCACGCTGACGAGGGCGTCGTGGGTGAGGTCGTCGGCGGCGAGGCGGTCGGGCGCGCTGATCGGCCGGCCGCCCGCCAGCACGCGCAGGATGGTGGCGTGGAGCTGGTCGGTGATGGGCAAAAGCAGCTGCGAGAGCGCGTCGTCGGCGGGTGCGCCCGCGGCGTGGGCTGCGCGGTAGAGGGCCAGCAGCTGGCGCTCGCGCTCCTGCGTGAGCGGGGCGGGGGTGTCGGGCGCGTGGGTGGGGCGGGGTGGCGCGGACACAGATATGGATCCTACTGGCGCTCCGGGGCTGCCGCGGCCGAGCGTGGCGCAGCAGCTTGCGCGCGGGCCGGCGAGCCGGAGCGGGTGTACGGTCGGGCATGGGACCCGAGAGCCAGGGCGCGGGCGCACACGAAGGCCAGCCAGCGGCGCGCAGCAGCGGGGCGGAGCCATCGCTGCGCGCCCACCGGGACGCTGGCGCGGGGCGGGTGTGGGCCGCCGGCGCGCTCGAACGGGTGGGGATCGTGGGCTTCGGCGCCTTCGGCCGGCTGCTGGCCGGCGTGCTCAGCGCGCACGCGCCGGTGCTGGTGTGCGACGCGCGCAGCGTGGAGGCCGAGCAGGCCCGCCGGCACGGGGCGGTGCCAGCGGCGCTGAGCGACGTGTGCGCAAGCGGCGTGGTGATCTTCGCGGTGACGGCCGAGGGGCTGCGCGGGGCCCTGGCCCTGGCGTCGGCGCACCTGGCCGCTGGGGCGCTGGTGGCCGACGTGTGCTCGGTCAAGGTCGGGCCGGTGGCGTGGATGACCGAGTCGGTCCCTGTGCGGTGCGACGTGCTGGGCACGCACCCGCTGTTCGGGCCGCAGACGCTGGCCGAGACCGGCGGCGTGGGCGGGCTGACGGTGGCGCTGTGCCCCGTGCGGGTGGGGGACCAGCGGCTGGCGGCGGTGGAGGCGTTCTTGGGTGGCGCGCTGGGGCTGCGGGTGGTCCGCGGCACGCCCGAGGAACACGACCGTGTGATGGCCCGCGTGCAGGCCGTCACGCAGCTGGTCGGCCAGGCGGCGCTGGAGCTGGGCTACACGGACCACGAGCTGGCCACGCTGGGGTACCGGCGGCTGGTCCAGCTCGGCTCCAACGTGGCGGCCCAGAGCGAGGCCCTGTTCATGACGATCCAGCGTCACAACTCCTACGCGGCCCAGGAGCGGGCCCGGTTCCGGCGCGCGCTCGGGGCGATCGAGGGGCGGATCGGCGGTGACGCCCACGCCGGCGGGGCCGGCTGAGCGGCCGGCATGTATGATCGCGCCCCGGGCAAAGCGTGCGGCCCGGGGCCCGCGGGCGGGGTCGCAAGGAGCGTGCGTGTCCGAGCATGACGTGTACCAATCGTCGCTGGTCAGCCGCAGCGCCAGCGCCGCGATGGCGCGGCTGTGGTCGGCGCGGCACAAGTTCAACGCGTGGCGTCGGGTGTGGCTCGCCGTGGCCCAGGCGCAGCACGCGCTGGGGCTGCCGGTCAGCGCCGAGCAGGTGGCCGCGCTGCGTGCGGTGGTGGAGCGTCCCGGGGGCATCAGCGACGAGGAGATCCGCCAGGCCGGGGCGCACGAGCGGCGGCTGCGCCACGACGTGATGGCGCACGTGCACGCGCTGGGCGACGCGTGCCCGGCGGCGCGCGGCGTCATCCACCTGGGCATGACCAGCCAGGACGTGGTGTGCAACGCCGACGCGATGATCATCGGCCAGGCCCTGAGCCTGGTGCGCGCCAAGGTGGCCCGGCTGGTGATCACGCTGGCGCGGCGCGGCGTGGAGTTCAAGGGCGAGCCGACGCTGGGCTTCACGCACTACCAGCCCGCCCAGCCGGTGACGGTCGGCCGGCGCCTGGCGCAGTGGGGCCACGACCTGTGGCTGTGCCTGCTGCGGCTGGAGGTGCTCGGGTGGCCCTCGCCGCTTGCGCGTGTGCGCGGGCTGCGCGGGGCGACGGGGACGCAGGCGTCGTTCCTGTCGCTGCTGGACGGGCGGTCGGGGTCGGTGGACGCGCTCGAGGGCCGGTGGCTGGCCGCGCTGTGGGGCGGGCCGACCGACCCGAGCGAGCGGACGCTGGCCCTGACGGGGCAGACGTACCCGCGCGTGCTGGACACCTTCGTGCTGGCGGACCTGGCCTCGGCGGCCAGCGTGCTGCACAAGATCGCCACGGACGTGAGGCTCCTGTGCAACCGCAAGGAGCTCGACGAGCCCTTCGAGGCCGAGCAGGTCGGCAGCTCGGCCATGCCCTACAAGCGCAACCCCATGCGGTGCGAGCGGGCGTGCGGGCTGGCCCGCGCGGTGATGAACCAAGTCGGCAACGCCTACGACACCGCCGCCACCCAGTGGCTGGAGCGCACGCTCGACGATTCGAGCAACCGGCGCCTGAGCCTGCCCGAGGCCTTCCTGGCCCTGGACGGGGCGCTGGACCTGGTGCACAGCGTGGCCGAGGGCCTGGTGGTCCACCGCGCCACGGTCCGCCGGAACCTCATGGCCGAGCTGCCCTTCATGGCCGCCGAGAACGCGCTGATGGCCTGCGTGCGCCTCGGCGGCGATCGCCAGGAATACCACGAGCGCATCCGCGTGCACGCCCAGGCAGCCGGGACGCGCGTCAAGGACCAGGGCCTGGACAACGACCTGCTCCAGCGCCTGCGCGCCGACCCGGCCTTCGGCCCGCCCGCGCTGCGCGGGCCGCTGGACTGGGACGGCGTGCTCGACCCGATGGCCTACGTCGGCCGGAGCGTCGAGCAGACCGAGCGATTCGAGGAGCGCATCGCCCGCCAGCTCCAGGCCCAGTACGGCGCGGAGATCGCCGAGCTTGGCGACACTGCGCCGCGGCTGTAAGAGCGCGGCTGTGAGAACGCCGGTGGCGAGCGCGCCGGTGCGCGCGGCTGTGTGGGCGCGCAGCTGGCGGTGGCGGGCGGCGGGGCGATCACACGACCAGGTTGATCATCCGCCCCGGCACAGCCACCAGCCGCTTGAGCTGCTTGCCCTCCAGGAGCGCCGTCACCTCCGGTGCCGCCTGGGCGTGGCGTTCGAGGGCGTCCTTGTCCAGGCTCGCCGGGACGCGCAGGCGGGCGCGGAGCTTGCCGTTGACGGAGACGGGCAGCTCGATGGTGTCCTCGACGAGCAGGGCCGGGTCCGGGGCCGGGAAGGGGTGGTAGGCGAGCGAGTCGGCGTGGCCCAGGCGCGACCAGAGCTCCTCGGCGGCGTGCGGCGCCAGCGGGGCGAGCATGAGCACCAGCGGCTCGGCGACGGCGCGTGGGCACGAGCCGGCCTCGGCGGTGTGGCGTGTCAGCTCGTTGTTGAGCTCGATGAGCTTGGCCACAGCGGTGTTGAAGCTCAGGGCGGCCATGTCCCGCCGGACGCCGTCGATGGCCCTGTGCAGGGCGCGCAGGAGCGGCTCGGGGGCCGGCCCGTCGCCGACGCGCGTGGCGCCGGTCTGCTCGTCGATCAGGTTCCGCCAGAGCCGCTGCAGGAAGCGGTGCGCCCCGGCGATGTCGCGCGTGTTCCAGGGCTTGGAGGCCTCCAGCGGGCCCATGGACATCTCGTAGACGCGCAGCGTGTCGCACCCGTAGGCGGCGCACACGTCGTCCGGGGCCACCGCGTTCTTGAGCGACTTGCCCATCTTGCCGTAGGAACGGAAGACCGGCGCGCCGCGGTGGTAGAACGTGGTGGACCTGCGCACGGGCTGGGCCTGGCCGGAGTGGGGGGCCGGCGTGTCCACCTCGATGTGTGATTCTGGCCCCTCGGTGACCTCCTCGGCCGGGACGTAGACGCCGCGCTGGTCGGTGTAGGCGTGGGCCTGGATGTAGCCCTGGTTGAAGAGCCTGCCGAAGGGCTCGGGCGTGGAGACGTGGCCCAGGTCGTAGAGGACCTTGTGCCAGAAGCGGGCGTAGAGCAGGTGGAGCACGGCGTGCTCGACGCCGCCGACGTAGAGATCGACGCCGGCGGGCTCCATCCAGTAGCGCTCGGCCTCTGGGCCGACTGGCGCAGCGGTGTTGGCCGGGTCGAGGTAGCGCAGGTAGTACCAGCACGACCCGGCCCAGTTGGGCATGGTGTTGGTCTCGCGGGTGTAGGGCTGTGGGCCGCGGCCGTCGCCCAGGTCGAGCGTGGCGTGGGTCCAGTCCTGGGCCCGGCTCAGGGGGGTGCGCACGGGCGCGTCGGGGTCCTGGGAAGACTCGGGCTGGAAGTTGTCCAGCGGCGGCAGCGTGACGGGCAGCATGGGCTCGGGCAGGGCGTGGGGCTCGCCGTGGGAGTCGAAGACGATGGGGAAGGGCTCGCCCCAGTAGCGCTGGCGTGAGAAGAGCCAGTCGCGCAGCTTGTAGGTGACGGCGCCCTTGCCCATGCCGGTGCGTTCGAGCCAGGCGACGACGGCCCGAGCCGCCTCGTCGGTGGGCATGCCGTCGAGGGAGAGGTCGCCGTGGAAGGAGTTGACGCACAGGCCCGGCGCAGCGTGGGCCGCGCCGCGGTGCCTGAAGAACGCGGCGCCGGCGAAGCGCTGGCGCAGGTCGTCGATGGAGGCCAGGCGCAGCTCGTCCAGGGCCTCGAGCCAGACCTGGCGGACCACGCCGCGCTGGCTCCCGACGCCCCCGGGCGCGTCGCGCGGCGCAGCCAGGAGGGCGGCGCCGGGGACGCTCGCCGCGTCGCGCCGGCCCAGGGCCACGTCCAGGAGCACGTCCATGGGCTCGTGCTGGGCGGCGGGGCTGGTGGTCAGGGCGAGGAAGTCGGCCAGGTAGAGCCGCCAGGTGTCGTGGGGCTGGTGCTGGCCGGGCTCGGGTGGGGGCGGCTCGGCCGGCGGCAGGGCGTGCTGGGCGAAGTGCGCCATCGCCGCGGTGGGCCGGTCGTAGACCACGTCGCGCACGGGCAGGCCGAAGGCGGCGGCGAACTGGTAGTCACGCTGGTCGTGGGCCGGCACGGCCATGATCGCGCCGGTGCCGTAGCCCGAGAGGACGTAGTCGGCGATGTAGACCGGCACGCGGGCCTGGTTGACGGGGTTGATGGCAAAGGCGCCGGTGAAGACGCCCGTTTTTTCGACCTCGGGCGCGCCCGGGGCCTCGGCGTCGCGCCCGGGGCGCTGCTTGAGGAACGCGCGGTACGCCTCGATGAGCGCGCCCGGCGAGGGGTCCGCGGCCAGCACGCCCGCGGCGCCGTCGAAGACGGCCTTGGCGTGGGCGTAGCCGGGCGTGAAGCGCTCGGGCACGATCTCGGCCAGCATTGGGTGGTCCGGGGCCAGCACCAGGTACGTGGCCCCGAAGAGCGTGTCCGGGCGCGTGGTAAAGACGCGGATCCGCCGGCGGGCGCAGGCGAAGTCCACAAAGGCCCCCTCGGACCTCCCGATCCAGTGGCGCTGCATGGTCTTGACCGGCTCGGGCCAGTCCACGCCTTCCAGGTCGGCCAGGAGGCGCTCGGCGTAGGCGGTGATGCGCATCACCCACTGCGTGAGCGGGCGCTTGAAGACCGGGTAGTTGCCGCGCTCGGAGCGGCCCTCGGGCGTGACCTCCTCGTTGGCAAGCACGGTCCCGAGCATGGGGCACCAGTTGACGGGCACCTCCTGGATGTAGGCCAGGCGGCGCTGGTCGATGGCCGCGCGACGCTCGCGCTGGTCCAGCGCGGCCCAGGGCCTGCCGTCGGGCGTGGGCCGCTCGGAGCGCTCCAGGAGCCCGACCAGCTCGGAGATCGGCCGGGCGCGGTCCTCCTCCGGGTCGTACCAGGAGTCGTAGATCCGCAGGAAGATCCACTGCGTCCAGCGGTAGAACGCCTCGTCGGTGGTGGCCACCGAGCGCGTCGGGTCGTGGGCCAGGCCCAGGCGGCGCATCTGGGCCCGCATGGTGGCGATGTTCCGCTCGGTGGTCAGGCGCGGGTGCGTGTTGGTCTGCACCGCGTACTGCTCGGCCGGCAGGCCGAAGGCGTCGTAGCCCATGGCGTGCAGGACGTTGTGCCCGGTCATGCGCAGGTAGCGCGCGTAGATGTCCGTGGCGATGTACCCCAGCGGGTGCCCCACGTGCAGCCCCACGCCGCTGGGGTACGGGAACATGTCCAGCACGAACTTCTTGGGCCGCCGCGGGTCGAAGCCGGGCTGGCCGGGGTTGGGCGTGACGAACGTGCGGCGCTGCTCCCACGCGTCCTGCCAGCGGGCCTCGATGCGTCCGGCAAGGGCGGCGGTGTAGCGGTGTGGGGGCGCGTCGCCGTCGGGGGCGGGGCCCTGGGCTGCGGCGTCGGCTTGGCCCAGCTGCGGGGGCGCCGGCGGCGCGTGCGCCGCCTGGGGGGCGGGCGCGGGGGGCGTGGGGGGTGTGGGGGGAATGTGGGGTGGCTGGGGCATGCTGTGCGCGTCGGCTGCCATCGCGGCGCGAGTGTACGGCGGCAGCGGGGGGCGCCCGGTGCGCGTTATTCCAGCCCGGCCCCGGCGGCGTGCCCGCGCTGGCGCAGCCAGGTGGTGGCCTCGGCGACGATGTAGAACGACCCGGCCACCAGCACCAGGTCCGAGCCCTGGGCTGCGCGCAGCGCGTCGGACATGGCCGAGGGGAGGTCGGGCGCGGTCTGGGCCTGGCGGTCGGCCGCGTCGCGGAAGAGCCGGGCCAGGTCGGCCGCCGGGCGGGCCCGCGCCGCGGCCTCGCCCCCGGCCTGCGTGAAGATCACCTTGTCGGCGGCGCTCGCCAGCGAGCGCACCATCGCCGGGGCGTCCTTGTCGGCGGCGCACCCGAAGACGACGATCAGCGAGTCGTACTGCAGGTTCGCCGGCAGGGCCTTGAGCAGGGCCGCCACCGACGCCGGGTTGTGGGCCACGTCCAGGGCCACGCGCGGCTGGGTTGGCAGGACCTCCAGGCGCCCGGGCAGGCGCACGCTCTCGAGGCCCTCCTGCACGCGCTCGGGCGGGCAGACAAAGCCGTGCTCGCCCAGCCGGTCGAGCACCGCAAGGGCCAGGCCGCAGTTGAGCGCCTGGTGCTCGCCGCGCAGCGGCACGGGCATGTGCTCGAAGCTGTTCCGCGGCGTCTTGAGCGTCACGCGCTGGAGCGGCCGACCGCCCGAGGGCCACTCGAAGCGATGGGCAAAGTGCACGTCGCGCCCCACCACCGCCAGGCGCTCGCCCACGGCCTGGGCGCACCGGCGCAGGGCCCCCAGGGCCTCCTCCGACTGCTCGATCGTCAGCGCCGCCGCCCCGGGCTTGAAGATCCCGCCCTTCTGCGCGGCGATCTGCCCGACCGTCTGGCCCAGCACCTCGGTGTGGTCCAGCCCGATGAGCGTCACCGCGGCCACCAGCGGCGAGATCACGTTGGTGCAGTCGAGCAGCCCGCCCAGCCCGACCTCCACCACCGCGATGTCCACCGCGTCCTGGGCGAAGCACACGAACCCCATCGCCGTGATCAGCTCGAAGAACGTCGCCCGCCCGTGGGCCGCCTCCACCGACTCGGCCGCCAACCCAGCCGCGCGCGCCAGGCCCACGAAGCGCTCAGGCGACACCGGCGCGCGGTTGACGCGGATCCGCTCGCGCACGTCCAGCACGTGCGGGCTGGTGTAGCACCCCACCGTGCACCCGCAGCGCTCCAGGCTGGCGGCGATCATCTCGCAGGTGCTCCCCTTGCCCTTGGTGCCGGCCACGTGCACGCTGCGGAAGCCCGTGTGCGGGTCGCCCAGGGCCGAGAGGATCGCGCGGGTGCGGTCGAGCTTGAACCGCCCCGCGTCGCCCGCCCCGGGCGCGGTGCGCTCGAAGTTCACGCGCCCCTGGAGCAGGTACGCCTGCGCCTGGGCGTAGCTGGAGATCTCGCCGGCCGTGCCCGGGCTCGGGGGGCTCTGGGCGTGCACGCGCACCGGCGCCCGCCCGCGCACCCCCGCACCCCCCGCACCCCCCGGCCCCCGCCGAGACGAGCCGCCCTGGGCCGCGGGCTGCGCAGCGTGGGCGGATGGCTCGGGGTTGTCGGGCTTGCTGCTGGTCATGGGCGTGCGCCGCGGCGGCCTCCGACGCGCCGCGGGCGTGCCCGGGCGGTCGTGGCCAATCGTTCCGTCCATCATGCCCCACGGCGAGGGATCCGCAAGGCCTTTTCCATACCGGCCCGCCACGCCCCCGCTGCGGCGCGCCCGTTCCCGCTGCGCGCTGCTACGCTTGGCCCGATGCTCACCGCCCACGCACACGCCGGCACCGCGCCGCTGGGCATCGCCCACGCCCGCGGCGCACGCCCGCTGACTACCGCCCTGATGGTCCTCGCCTTTGCTGCCCTCACCGCCGCGTGCGCCCAGGTCCGGGTGCACTCGCCGCTGAGCCCCGTGCCCTTCACGATGCAGACCTTCGCCGTCGGCCTGGCCGGCCTGGCCATGCCCGCGCCGGCGGCGGTGCTCTCGATGGCGATCTACGTCCTGGCCGGCGTCTGCGGCGCCCCGGTCTTCTCGGGGGGCGGCTCGGGAGTGGCCCACCTCTTTGCTGCCACCGGCGGCTACCTCGTCTCGTACCCCCTGGCCGCGGCGTTGGCCCGCGCTGCGCTGAGGTCCGACCGCGGCGGTCGATTCGGCCGCGCGTTTATGGCCATGCTCGCGGCGCACGCGGCGGTCTTTGCCCTGGGCGTCCCCTGGCTCAAGGCCGCCACCGGCGTCCCCTGGTCCGAGGCCCTCTTCCAAGGCTTTGTGATCTTCCTCCCCTCGACGATCGTCAAGTCCCTCCTCGGCGCCGCCGTCGTGGCGCCCCGCCGCGCTCGCTGACCAACCACTTGGCGCGTCAGCGGACCCCGGCGGCGACTCCTGTGCGTCCACGCCGTTGGGCGCGTCAGCCCGCTCAGGCCCGCAGGCCCGCGGGCTCCAGGGCCTGGCGCAGCTTCGTGATCGTCGCCTCGCTGGCCTCGGTCATGGGCAGGCGCAGCTGGCCGTTGTCGCGCCCCAGCAGGCGCATGGCCGCCTTGACGGGGATCGGGTTGGTCTCGTGGAAGAGCGCCTTGATCAGCCCGATCATCCGCCGGTGCGTCTCCAAAGCCGCTGAGTGCCGGCCGGCCAGATAGTCATCGACCATCCGCTGGGTCGCCCCGGGCAGCAGGTTGCTCGCCACCGAGACCACCCCCACCGCCCCGACGCTCATGAAGGGCAGCGTCATGGAGTCGTCCCCCGACAGGACCGCAAGGCCCGGGCAGCGCCAGGCGATCTCGCCGCACGAGTCGGTCGAGCCCGTCGCCTCCTTGACCGAGACGACCCGCGGGTGGGCCGCCAGCCGGGCGACGGTCTCGGGCGCCAGGGCCACGCCCGTGCGCCCGGGGATGTTGTAGAGCATCACGCCCAGGCCCGAGGCGTCGGCCTGCGTGGCAAAGTGGCGGTAGAGGCCCTCCTGCGTCGGCTTGTTGTAGTACGGGTTGACCGACAGTGCGTAGTCGGCGCCCAGGGCCGCGGCTTGCTTCTGGAGCGCCACCGCGTGCGCCGTCGAGTTCGAGCCCGTGCCGGCGATCACGATCAGCCCGAGCGGCTTGGCGATCGCCACCGCCGCGCGCACCAGCGCGGCGTACTCGTCGTGCTCGAGCGTCGGGCTCTCCCCGGTCGTGCCCGAGACGACGATCCCGCGGACCCCGCCGCGCCCGTCCTCGCCGCGGGCCTGGAACTCGACCTGGGCGCGCAGCCGGTCGTGATCGATCGATCGGCCGCCCTCGGTCCACGGCGTGACGATCGCGGTGAACGCACCCCGCAGGCGCGGGTCCGGTGCCAAGCGCGGGCTCTGTGTGGTCATGCGCCGATGATA
>PNJV01000059.1 GCA_013822085.1 Isosphaera sp.
CCTTCCGGGCCACGTTCGCCCAGCTCTCCGACCAGGTCTTGCGCGTCGTCGTGGGCCACCGCGACGTGGTCGAGAGCGTCCTGACCTGCCTCTTTGCCGGCGGCAACGTCCTGATCGAGGGCGTCCCCGGCCTGGGCAAGACCCTGCTTGTGCGCACCCTGGCCCAGTGCCTGACGCTCCCCTTTTCCCGCATCCAGTTCACGCCCGACCTCATGCCCGCCGACGTGGTGGGCACCAACATCGTCACCGAGGACCCCCAGACCGGCCGCCGACAGTTCGTCTTCCAGCGTGGCCCGATCTTCGCCCAGATCGTCCTGGCCGACGAGATCAACCGCGCAACGCCCAAGACCCAGTCGGCCCTCCTGGAGGCCATGCAGGAGCGCTCGGTCACCTCCGGCGGCCACACCTACAAGCTCGACCAGCCCTTCATCGTGCTGGCCACCCAGAACCCCATCGAGCAGGAGGGCACCTACCCGCTCCCCGAGGCCCAGCTGGACCGCTTCATGTTCAAGATCACCGTCGGCTACTCGCAGCTGAGCGACCTGATGACCATCCTCGACCGCACCACCGGCGCCGCCACGCCGCAGGTCGGCTCGGTCCTGGACGGCCCCCGCATCCTCGAGGCCCAGGCCCTGGTCCGCGAGGTCGTCGTGGCCCCGCACGTCAAGCAGTACGCCGCCCGCCTGGTCCTGGCCACCCACCCCGACGGCCGCTACGCCCCCGAGATCGCCAATCGCTACATCCGCTGCGGCGCCTCCCCCCGCGGGGCCCAGGCCCTGGCCCTGGCCGCCAAGGTCCGCGCGCTGTGCGATGGCCGCTACCACGCGGCCATCGCCGACGTCCGCTGGGCCGCCCAGAACGCCCTGCGACACCGCGTCCTGCTCAACTTCGAGGCCGAGGCCGACCGCATCGACGCCGACCAGATCGTCGCCAAGATCGTCGAGACCACACCCGTCGAGCCGGTTGAAGTCTGATCCGTCTACTCGCTATCCCCTAGCCCCGCCGCCTACCCGCACGCACCCACTGCCCCCGGCTCGCCGCGACGCGCACCCCGCAGCCAGCCACGGCCCGCAGTCTTATGTGCCGACCCGACCCCATGCACCCCGCTCGCTGCACTCCCGTAGCCAGGCCACCGCACGCTCCAGCGTGGCGCACGCGCGAGCCCTTGACACACATCCGTGACACCCATCATCACGCGTTGATGAATTCGTCCCCTCTTGACCCGATTCCTTGCAACCGCGCCGCTCCCTCGGACTACAGACACACGAAGCGGAAGGTCCCTGGCACTCGTACGGGATCCCGCATCGCCCATTCGGGCCATTCCCACTCGCACGCCCCCGCGGAGCTGCGCCACGTGAAGACCGAGCATCCATACAGCCTCCACGGCCCCAACGGCCCAGCCTGGGGCGGCCCCGCGCTGGTCAACGCGCTCTGGCTGCGGAGCGCCGGCCCCGGCCCGGTCAGCTTCGATCAGCTCGACGAGAGCGTCCATCAGCCGTTGTGGCACGTCTACGACGCGGCCCTGGAGGTCCTCGGGGCGCTCGGGGCGAGCATGCACGCCGGCGCTTACATCGACGCGCTGGACCAGGAGCTGGCCTGGCGGAGCGTGCCGAGCCGGCTGGGCGTTCGGCTGCCGATCCCGTACAAGCTGCGCGGCGGCGTCTCCTTGCTGTGCCCGATGGTGGTGGCCGGGTCGGTGGCGGTCTTTGTCAGCCCGGGCCAGAGCCCCTCGGAGGAGACCACCAGCGCCGCGCGCACCCTGATGCGTCACAGCGTCATCCCCGCGGTGCTGATCCTGTGCTTCGGCGCGCACACCGCCGAGAGCGCCAGCCTGTGCCTGATCGGCGAGAACGCCCACGCCGGGCCCGCGTCGGGCGCCAACGGTCGGCTGAGGGTCTCCGCGGGCCCGCAGCCGTACGCCCTGCGCATCGGGGGCGCAGCCGGGGCGCCGGCGGTACCGTAAGGGCGACGACGAGGCGGACGACCGATGCAGACACTGCAATCACCAACCCGCCCGCGGTCGATCGATCAGCTGCTCGACCCGCGCCTGGTCTCGCGGCTGAGCCAGCTGGACGTCACGTCGCGCAAGATCCTGGCCGGCAAGCTCAAGGGCGAGCGTCGCTCCAAGCGCCGCGGGCAGTCCGTCGAGTTCGCCGATCACCGGCTCTACGTGCCCGGCGACGACCTGCGGCACATCGACTGGAACATCTTCGGCAGGCTCGACCGCCTGTTCCTCAAGCTCTTCCTGGAGGAGGAGGACCTGGGGCTGCACGTCGTGCTCGACGCGTCGCGCTCGCACGACGCCGGCGAGCCGTCCAAGTGGCTCTTCATGCAGCGGCTGGCCTGCGCGCTTGGGTACGTGGCCCTGTCGAACCTGCACCGCCTGACGGTGTGGTCGATGGCCGGCGCGTCGATCACGCTGAGCGAGCGCGCCGGGGCGCCCGATGAGCCGCCCGAGGCCGGCCGGGGCGAGCCCGAGCCGGAGCGGCCGGTGGTCTCGGCGGTGCGCGACCTGCGCGGCCGGCGCCGCCTGGCGGACCTGGCGCGGTTCCTGCTCGGGCAGGAGCCCATGGGCGTGGCCTCGTTCACGGAGGCGGCCAAGCGGATCGCCCTGGCCCGCAGGGGCAAGGGCGTGATGGTCGTGCTCTCGGACTTCTTCATCAAGGAGGGGTACCAGGACGGCCTGCGGCTGCTGGCCGGGCGCGGGTTCGACCTGTTCGCGGTGCAGGTGCTCTCGCCGCAGGAGGTCGAGCCGACCCTGGGCGGGGACCTGCGCCTGCGCGACTGCGAGGACGGGGACTTGGCCGACGTGACGATCACGGCGCCGCTGCTTGCGCGCTACAAGCAGACGCTGGCGGCCTACAGCGCCCGGCTGCGGGACTTCTGCGCCCGGCGGGACGTCACGCTCCAGGTGATGCGTTCGGACACGCCCGTCGAGTCGGCGTTGCTCGACCACTTCCGCCGGCGGGGGCTCCTGGCGTGACGTTCCTCACGCCGCTCCTGGCGGGCCTGGCGGCGGCGGTGGCGGTGCCGGCGCTGGTACTGCTGTACTTCCTCAAGCTTCGGCGGCGCGAGGTGGAGGTCTCGACGACCTACCTGTGGAAGAAGGCGATCCAGGACCTTCAGGCCAACGCCCCGTTCCAGAAGCTGCGGAACAACGTCCTGCTGATCCTCCAGCTGCTGGCCCTGGCGGCGGCGCTCCTGGGGCTGGCCCAGCCGCAGCTGCGCGGGCAGGTCAGCGGCGGGCGTCGGGCGGTGATCGCCATCGACCGCTCGGCGTCGATGTCGTCCACCGACGGCGACCCGGCCAACCCCGGGGCGCGCACCACCCGCCTGGAGCGGGCCAAGCGCCAGGCCCGCGAGTTTGTCCAGTCCATGCGGGAGCCGACGCTCTGGGGCGGCGCGGGGGACATGGCCATGCTCGTGGCCTTCGACACGCGCGCCGACCTGCTGGTGAACTTCACCGCGAGCAAGCCCGAGCTGCTGCGGGCCATCGACGCCATCGCCCCGACCGACGCGCCCTCGGCCTTTGCCGACGCCTTCGCCGTGGCCCGGGCCCACCTGCCCGACCGGATCATCGCCGAGGCTGGCGGCGCCGGCGGCGGGGAGGTCTTCAAGCTCGACGAGCAGAAAGAGGGCGGCGTCGACATCCAGCTCTTTAGCGACGGCCGCATCGCCGACCTGGACAAGGTGCGCGTGCAGGCCGAGGACGCGGTGACGTACCACGCGGTGGGCTCGGAGCGCTCCTGGTCGGCCGGGATCACCGAGCTGCGCGCCGGGCGCGAGCTGGACAAGCCCGACACGCTGAGCCTCTTTGTGGCCCTCTCCAGCTCGCGGCCCGAGCCGTACACCGTCGACGTGCAGCTGGCCATCGACGGGGCCGTGGCGGGCATCCAGCGGGCGACGATCCCCGCCGCGGTGACCGCCGAGCTGCCCGTGCCCACCGACGCGCCCGAGGGCACCCGCCCCGTCACCGAGGTCACCCCGGCGACCACCGGCGTCTCGTTCCGCGTGCTGCGCCCCGAGGGGGGCGTGCTCACCGCCACGCTGCTCCACCCCGACACGCCCGACGGCGACGCGCTGCGCACCGACGACGTGGCCTACCTGATCCTGCCCCCGGGCAGGCTCCTGGACGTGGCGCTGATCACCGACGGCAACCCGCTGGTCGAGTCGATCCTCCAGGCGATGAACCCGAGCAAGCCGGTGCGCGTGGTGCCGACGGCGTCGGCGGCCGCGTTCCTGCGCTCGGCGGATGCCTCTGGGCTCGACGCGGTGGTGCTGGACCGGTGGGCGCCCTCGGCCGGCGCCGACTCGCCCGAGGGCGTGCTGCCCGAGGTGCCCGCGCTGGTGTTCGGGGCCACGCTGGCGGCGCCCGTCGGGCCCATCGACGCGGGGCCGACCCAGACCGGCCGGGCCGAGGTGCTCTCGTGGCGCCGCGAGCACCCGGCCCTGCGCGGCGTCAGCCTGGACGCGCTCAAGATCGCCGGCTCGGCGCGGGCGCTGTCGGTGCCGGCCGGCTCGCCGGTGCTCTCGCTGGTGGACGGCACCTCCGGCCCGCTGATCTACGCGACCGGGTCCGGGGCGCGCCGGGCGGTGGTCGTCGCCTTCGACCCGCTCCAGACGACCTGGCCGTGGGACATCGGGTACGTGCTCTTCACCGCCAAGGCGCTCCAGTTCCTTGCTGGGACCGACGACGAGTCGGCGCCGTACTTCCGGCCCGGCCAGACGCTGGCCCAGCGGCTGCCCCCCGAGGCGACCGGCGTGCGCCTGGTGCTGCCCGACAACCAGGAGCGGCCGGTGGTGCCCGCCCCGACCGGCGAGGTGACGTACGGGCCGATCGAGCGGATCGGGGTCTACACGCTCTCGTGGGACGGCGTGCCCGGGCCGCGCGACGTGCGGGCCGACGGGCGGTCGCGGCGGGCGGTGGCGGTAAACCTGGCCGACCAGCGCGAGTCGGCCATCCAGGCCGCGCCGACGCTCCTGTTCGGCTCGCGGGTGGTCTCGGCCCAGGCCGGCCAGAGCATCGGCGCGCTGCGGCTGTGGCCCTGGGCGCTGCTGGTGTGCCTAGGCGTGATCGTGCTGGAGTGGTGGGTGTACAACAAGAAGATGGCGCTCTGAGGGCCGTTGGGGCGCCCGGGGCGGCCCGGCTCAGGCGTCGATGGTCGGGGCGTCGGGGGGTGCCAGCGCGATCGAGATCGTGTCCTGGGCGCGGTCCTGGGTCACGGCCACGCGCCCCTGGCGCATGAGCTCGAGCAGCGCCAGGAAGAGCCCGATGGCCTCGCCGCGGGTGCGACCGGCCAGCGCTGCGCGGAGCTCGATAGGTCCCTGCCGACTCAGGGCCCGGCCGCGCAGCTGCTCGAGCAGCTCGTCGGCGTGCACGGCCAGGGGGACCTCCTCGTCGATGACCCGGTGCTGGCCCAGGCGCGACAGGTCCACCGTGGCGATGATCCGCGCAAAGGCCTCCCACAGGTCGGTCAGGGCCAGGTCGTCCAGCTCGATCGGCTCGCTTGCCGCTGCGGCGGCGTGTTCTGCTGCGGCGGGGTCGGCAGGGGCGGCGTCGGTGGTCAACGCGTCGGCCGCGTGCGGCCGGTCCGGGGCCGGGGGCGCCGCTGCGGGGGCGGCTGCGAACCGGCCCTCCCAGCGCGCCAGGCGCTCCTGGAGGTCGCCGGCGGCGTCGCGCAGGCGCTTGTACGCCAGCAGCTGCTTGACAAGGTCGGCGCGGGGGTCCGGCGGGTCCTGGCGGGTTGGCCGAGCCCCGGCGTGATGATCGCCCGGGGCCTGGTCGTCGGGCTCGGCTGCGGGGTCGGGGGCCTGCGGGGCGAGCACCCGGGACTTGAGCTCCATGAGCGTGGCGGCCATGACCAGGAACTCGCCGGCCAGCTCGATGTCCAGGTGGGCCAGGTCCTGGCCGTCGCGGGCGTGGAGGATGCCCAGGTACTGATCGGTGATCTGCGCGACGGGGATGTCGCTGATCTGGACCTCGCTGCGGCGGATGAGGAACAGGAGCAGGTCGAGCGGGCCGTGGAAGGCCTCCAGGCGGACGCTGAACTCGGAGGTAGAGGCCATGCGGTCCCGGAGTGTACCCTCAGCGGCGATGAGCCCCGACCCAACCACAGCTGCGCCGGCCCCTGGCGGTGCGCCGGCCCCTGGCGGTGGGCCCGGCTGCGCGGCCCGGCCGGCGCTTGCGGCCCTGCCCGAGCCGTCGGCGGCGGAGCTGGCCCAGGAGGCGGCCCTGGCCCTGCGGATCGTGCGTGCCCAGGCCGAGGCGGTGGCGGGGCTGGCCGATCGCCTCGGCGGGCCCTTCCACGAGGCGGTGGGGATCGTCGCGCGGTGCAGCCAGGCCGGGGGGACGATCCTGGTCAGCGGGCTGGGCAAGAGCGGGCTGATCGGGGCCAAGGTGTCGGCGACGCTGGCGTCGCTCGGGCTGGCCTCGCACTTTGTGCACCCGACGGAGGCGGCCCACGGCGACCTTGGCAACTTCCGCCCGCGCGACGCGTGCGTGGCGCTCTCCTATAGCGGGCAGACCGACGAGCTGATCGCCCTGACGGGCCTGCTGCGCCAGGACGGGATCGCGGTGATCGGGATCACGGGCGGCGGCCCGGGCTGCGCGCTTGCGCGGGGCTGCCACGTGACGCTGGACACCGGGCCGGTCGAGGAGTCGGCCGGGCTGTCGCCGGCGCCGACGGTCTCGACGACGGCGGCGCTGGTGATCGGCGACGCGCTGGCGTTGTGCGCGGCCCGGCGGCTGCGGCTTGGGGAGGAGGCCTTTGCGCGGCGTCACCCCGGCGGGAGCCTCGGGGGCATGATGCGCCCGGTCAGCGAGGCCCTGCGGTTTGTGGTCGGCAAGAACCTCACGCCGGTGCCGATGGGCCTGAGCGTCGGCCAGGCCCTCAGCGCCAGCGAGACGGGCCGGCGGCCCGGGGCCATGCTGGTGATCGACCCGCGCACGGGCGCGCTGGCCGGGATCTTCACCGACGGGGACCTGCGCCGCCTGGTGCTGCGCGACCCGGCGGCCCTGGGCGAGCCGGTCGAGGCGCACATGACGCGCGCCCCCGGCACGCTGCGCCACGACCAGCGCGTGCGCGACGCGGTGCAGATGGTCCAGCTCTACCGCCGCGACGAGATCCCGGTGGTGGACGCCCTGGGCAGGCCCGTCGGGCTCCTGGACGTGCAGGACCTGATCGCCATGCGGCTGGTCAAGGAGGGATGAGCGTGAGCGGCGTTGGCCCACAGATCAGGCTCCTGGCCCTGGACTGCGACGGGGTGCTCACCGACGGCTCGATCCTGATCCTTCCGGACGGGACGGAGGCCAAGCGGTTCCACGCTTCCGACGGCGTGGCCCTGCGGCTCTGGGGCGCGCTGGGGCTGCCGGCGGCGGTGATCACCGGGCGGTCGGGGTCGGCGCTGCGGCACAGGCTGGCGGACCTGGGCGTGTCGCGGCTGATCGAGGGCAGCAAGGACAAGCTGGCGGACCTGGCCAGGCTGGAGGCCGAGTCCGGCGTGCCGGCGGCGAGCATGGCGTACATCGGCGACGACTGGCCGGACCTGCCGGTGCTGCGCCGCGTGGGGCTGGCCATGGCCGTGGCCGACGCGGCCCCGCTGGTCCGCGACGCGGTCAGGGCCGCGGGCGATCGCGGCGTGCTCCTGAGCAGGCCCGGCGGGCACGGGGCCGTGCGCGAGGCCGTCGAGCTGTTGCTCCGGCGGGCGGGGCTGTGGGAGCGCGCCGTGGGCATGCACGACCGGTGATGGGCGGCCGGTGGCACTAGGATCCGTCATGGCGATCCGGCGCGGCGGCGGCCGCGGCATGAACCTGCAACGCGCTGGGCTGGTGGTGGCGGTCGCCGTGGGGCTGATCGGCGCCGGGACGGTGGGGATCTTCGCGGCGCGATCGTGGCAGCAGCGGGCCCAGAGCGCCCCGGCCCAGGGGCAAGCGGTCCCCGATGCGACCCCGCTGGCGGGCGCCAGCGGCAACGACCCGGCCCAGGCGCGGGGCGTGCGCGACATCGGCTCGGCCGGACGCTCGGGGGGCACGCCGGCGAACCTGGCTGGGGCAAGCCGGGCGCGGGTGCAGCTGGTCGATCGCGACGAGCCGACACGCGTCATCGGGCTCCTGGAATGGACCAGCCTCGAGCCGCTGCCCGACGGCCGGGCCGAGGTGAGCCAGCCGCGGTGGCTGATCTACCAGCGCGACGGCACCGTCGTGGCCGTGCGGGCCCAGAGCGGGCGGCTGCTCATGCCCGCGCAGAACGCCGAGCCCGAGTCGGGCGTGTTCCGCGGCGGCGTGGTGGTGCAGGTCTTCCGGGGCCGGGGCGGCGTCGCGCCCGACCTGGCCCGGGCGGTCCCCGCGGTGACGCTGCGGACCGAGTCGGTCAGCTGGGACCGGGCCCTGCTCGAGCTGACCACGGCCGACGCCTTCACCGTCGAGTCCGAGCGCGTGTTCATGGCCGGGCGAGGGATCCAGGCGGTGGGCAACGCTGTGACCCGGCGACTGGAGCTGCTGCGGATCGATCAGACCGAGCGCGTGCTGGTGCGCGCCGGGGCCGGCGGCCCTGCGCTGGCGGGAGGCGCGCCAAGTGGCGCGGGGGGCGCGGATGGCGCGGGGAGTGAGGGGGGCAAGGGGGGTGTCGGCGGACCGACCGACCCGGGTCCGGTCCTCCTGGCCTCGGCGCAGGAGGCGCCCCTGCCCGGCCCGAGCGAGGGCGACGCGCCCGTGACGATCTATCACGTCGAGATCCCGGGGGCCTTCCGCGCACAGCTGGGCACGGCGCTGGTGGCTTCGTCCAGCGCCGACGTCTGGCTGCGGACCATCGACGGCGCGCTGCCCGATGGCGCCCTGGGCGAGGACTCGCTGGGCCAGGGCGCTGGCGGGGCCCCGGAGGGCTCGCCCACGGCAGCCGCGGACCCGCAACCTGCTGGCCAGGCCGGCACGCCGTGGTGGGACGAGCCGCGGGCCGAGGGGGTCATCCGGCTGGACTGGCAAGGCCCGCTGACCTCGCGCCCGCTGGCGGCCCTGCCCGAGCTGCTCCGCCGGGACCACGTGGCCCTGCGGCTGTCGCAGGGCGCGACGCCGATCGCGCTGGAGGACCCGCAGCGCAGCGTGCGCGGGCGTGCGGGGTACTTGGAATACGGGGCCACGCGCCGCGACCTGACCCTCACAGCGGGCGCCGGGGACCCTGGCCAGGGCGTTGTGCTCTCCGTGGGCGACGCGGGCGCTGGCAGCGGTGGCGCAGCGGCGCACGAGAGCGGGCCGGGGGCGGGTGACGGCGACGGCGACGATGGCAGTGGCAGTGGCGGTGGCGGTGGGGGTCGGCTGGTCGCGTCGTGGCTCACGCTCAACCTCTCCAGCGGCGTGGGGCAGGTGCGCGGCCCGGGGCGGGTCGAGCGCACCAGCACCGAGCCGGCCAGCCAGGACGCTGCGAGCGCGGCGCCAACCAGCGGCAGCGGGGGCACGCTGGCCTGGGAGGATCAGGCGGACTTTGTGCTCGGGGCCCAGGACGGCTGGGCCGACGGGCAGATCCGCGAGGCCACCGCCCAGGGGAACGTGCGCGCTACCGACGGGCGGGCCCTGGCCCGGGCCGAGAGCCTCACGGCCCTCTTCGGGCCCTCGGCCGACGGCGATCAGCGGGTGCTGCGGACGCTCACGCTGCGCGAGCGCGTGCGCACGGTCACCGACGCCGACGGTCGGAGCGGCCTGGAGGCCGACGGCGTGACGGTCCGCTTCGGCACCGCTGGCCAGGCCCCCTCGGTCAGCGGTGGCGGGTTCGGCCGCAGCGCCGCTGAGTGGGTGGGCGCGGCCGGCGGCGTGCGGGTGTGGCAGCCGGGCGTGGAGGTGTGGGCGGACCGGCTGGAGGCGACGCTGGGCCCCGGGGGGTCGGGGGGGTCGGGGGGATTGGGGGGATCGGTCGGCAGCGAGCAAGGGACCGGCGGCGGCCCGCGGCCCGACCGCGTGATCGCTGGCGGCGGGGTGCTGATCCGGCGTGACGACGGGCTGGTGATCGCTGCGGGCGAGCTGGACGCGGACGTGCCCGACCAGGTGCTGCGGCTGCGCGGGCTGGGGTACTCAAGCGCAGCGCAGCAGGGGCTGGAGGAGCCGGCGGGCGGCGCGGGGGCCGTGGCCCCGGACGAGGCGGCGCAGCTGGCTGGGCTGCTCGAACGCGCCGGCGTGGGCGGGCTGGAGGGCTGGCGTGGGCGGTCGGACCGGCTGGGGCTTGTGCACATCGCGCGGGTGGGCGCGTCACCGGCGGGGGCCACAGCGGGCAGCGACGGCGCGCCCGAGGCGGGCGCGGCAGAGTCGGCGTGGGAGCTGCTGGCGCCGCGCGTGACGCTCAGCGGGGCCACGCGCCAGCTGTGGGCCTTTGGCGGCGGCGAGCTGCGGGCTGCAACGCCGGCCGGTTCACAGGG
>PNJV01000060.1 GCA_013822085.1 Isosphaera sp.
GGGTCGGGGGGTTTGGCATGGTTGGAGGGATCGGGGGGTTTGGCGGGGTGCTGGCGGTGACGGCCCTGGCCTGCGCTGCGCTGGGCCAAACGACCGCCGCGCTGACACCGCCGGTGCTGGACCGATGGAACTACCCGTTCAATAGCAGCCCGAGCAACCGCACCAGCGCCCCGGCGTTCTTCGCGGGGCTGGCGGGGTTCGACGACCGCGACGCCCAGTGGCTCGTGGGGTTCGACACCACGTCGGTCGCTGCGCCCGGGGCCCCCGCGTCGAGCTACGCCGTCAGCCGGGTGGCCCTGCGCGCGCTGGTGGTCAACGACTTTTTCGGCGCGGGCAGCGACCCGAACAACACCTTCCGGTACGACCCGACGCAGGACTCGTGGGTGACGGCGCTTGCAGCGACGGACCCCGCGTTCGTGCCGGACTCCGACCCGGGCCGGGCGATCGAGCTCTTCGCCGTTGGGTACCGCGGCAACGCCCCCGGCACGGGCACGCCGTGGAGCGCCGCGAACTATGTTCAGAGCTCGCCGTTCTCGACGACGCCCGCGGTGGTGCCGCCCGCGCAGGGTGCCCGCGCGGCGCTGCCGATCGACTTTGGCGGGGTCGGCGGCGCAGCCAGGGACGTGAGCAACAACGTGGGCGGGATCGACTGCGCGCTGGCGAGCTTGGCGGCTGAGTCGCTGACAGCGGGGACGGCCGACGCGGCGGAGCCCAGGGCGTTGGGGCCGGGGTCGCCCGAGCTGGTATTCGAGGTCGACCGGAGCGACAGGGCGGCCAGCGACGGGGGCGGCATCGGCGGCGGGATCCCTTGCGCGACCGGCCGCTTCGAGGCCCGGCCGCTGGCGGTGGGGCTGACGGGCCAGGTGCGCCCTGGGGAGCTGGTGCCCGCGTTCACCGAGTTCACCTTCGAGATCGACCTGAGCGACCCCGCGGCCCGGGCGTACGTGCAGCAGGGGCTCTCGGTCGGCCGGCTGAACTTCATGGTCACGTCGCTGGATCTTGCGTTCGGCGGCCCGGGCGGCTCAGCGGGCGGGACGAACTACCCGGTCTTTGCCACGCGATTCTTTGGCGAGCCGGAGGCGGGGATCCTGGAGATCACGGTGGGCGCGGCGTCCCTGCTGGACGTGGCCGACTCCTTGGGCCTGACGGTCGCAGACGGGGGCGGCCCGGACGGGGTCGTTGACGGCAACGACCTTGTGGCGTTTCTGGGCGGGTGGATCTCGGGAGCGGTCGAGGTGGCGGACATCGCCGATTTCCTCGGGTTGACTGCCCATGAGGGCGGCGGGCCCGACGGCTTCGTGGACGACAGTGACATCGCCGCGTTCCTCAACGCGCTCATCGTGCACGGCGAGTAGGCCCAGTGGCGCAGATGGCCCGATGAGATGGTTTGGTCAAGCCGGCGTTAGGCGATGCCCAGGGCGGTCTCAGCGATCTGCACCGCGTCCAGGGCGGCGCCCTTGCGCAGCTGGTCGCCGGCGATGAACATCGAGAAGCCGCTCTCGGGCGACTCGGCGGTGATCTCGGCTGGGGCACGCTCGCTCTGGGAGGGGTCCACGCGCAGGCGGCCCACCAGGACGTCGTCGCCGCCGGTGGCCTTGAGCGATGTCGGGAAGCGGTTGGTAGCGCGGTCGTCGACCAGGCGCACGCCGGGGGCCTTGGAGAGGGTGTCGCGGACCTTGGCCAGCGTGGCAAGCCGGCCCAGCGTGACGGTGGCGCTGACGCAGTGGGCCCGCATGACGGGGACGCGCACGCAGGTCGGGGCGATGCGCGGGGCGTCCGGCCCGAGGATCTTGCGGGTCTCGCTGACCATCTTGGTCTCCTCGACGTTGCTGCCCGTGGCCGGGTCCATGGCCGAGTCGTGGCTGAAGACGTTGAAGGCGCAGGGCTCGTGGAAGACGCTGGGCTGGGCCGGTCGGCCGGCGAGCACGTCGGTGGCCTGAGCCCGGAGCTCCTCCATGGCCTTGGCGCCGGCGCCCGAGACGGCCTGGTAGGTGCTCACCACGGCGCGGCGGACGCCCAGGGCGCGGTGGAGCGGGGCCAGGGCCATGAGCATGATGATCGTCGAGCAATTCGGCACGGCCACGATCGAGCCGCGGCCGGGGGCGTAGCGCGGGATCGAGTCGGGGTTCACCTCGGGGATGGCCAGCGGGACGCCGGGGTCCATGCGGAAGGCCGAGGAGTTGTCGATGACCAGCGCGCCGGCCTTGGCCGCGGCTGGGGCGAGCTGCTTGGACGTCGCTGAGCCAGCGGAGAAGATGACCACGTGCGCCCCGGCGAAGGCCTCCGGCGTGGCCAGGCCCAGGGTGTGGTCCCTGCCACGGAAGGCCACGCGCTGCCCGGCGGACCTGGGCGAGGAGAGCAGGCGGAGCTCGCCCACCGGGAAGCTCCGCTGGTCGAGGATGGAGAGGATCTCTTGGCCCACGGCGCCGGTGGCGCCGACAATCACGACGTTCCATTGCATGACGGGCGATGGTAGCCCCGCCCCACCCACCCCCTGCACGCCCACGCCCTGCGCGCCCAGCGGTGTTCGGGCTGCGATACCCTTGATGGATGCCAAGCCCCGTCGAACGCCCCGCGCAGGCGCCGGCCCGATCGATCGGCGTCGGGGACGCGCTGCCCCCGCTGCGTTTGACGGACCACGCTGGGGCGGTGGTGGAGACGGCGTCGCTGCGCGGGCGCTGGGTGGTGCTGTTCTTCTTCCCCAAGGACTTCACGCCGGGGTGCACGGCGCAGGCGTGCGCGATGCGTGACGGCTACGAGGAGTTTGCGCGGCTCGGGGCGGTGGTGATCGGCGTGTCCAGCGACACGCCCGAGCGCCACCGGACCTTCGCGTCGTGGCTTGGCCTGCCGTTCCACCTGATCAGCGACGCGGGGGGTCAGCTGCGCCGCGAGCTGGGCGTGCCGCGGACGCTGTGGGTGATCCCGGGCAGGGTGACGTACGTGGTGGACCCGTCCGGGGTGGTTCGGCACGTGTTCAACTCGCAGATGCGCTTCGGGGCGCACGTGCGCCAGGCGCTGGAGACGATCCGGGCGGGCGCGGGGGGTGCGGGGGGTGCGGGGGGGACGCGCGTGGACGAGGGGAGCTGAGCGCGCGCGCGGCGCTGGCGGCTACGGTCGCCGATGACTCGCGCGACCCTGGGCAGTGTGCCGCGGCTGGTCCTCATGGGGCTGCGCTGCGCCGGCAAATCCACCGTGGCGCGCCTGCTGGCCGAGCGGACGGGCCTCGGGTGGGAGGACCTGGACGATCGCACCGCGCAGCTCATGGGCGTGCCCAGCGCGGGCGAGGGCATCGTCCGGCAGGGCCTGGCGGCGTTCCGTGACGCCGAGTCGCGGTCCTTGCGGCAAGCCCTTGAGGGGCCCGGGGGGGCGGCGATCGTGGCCCTGGGCGGTGGCACCCCCACCGCTCCCGGCGCCGCGGGCCTGCTCCGGTCGGCGCGGGCGGCCCAGGGGCCGGGCCGGGCGGTGGTGGTGTACCTGCACGCGCCGGCGTGGGTGCTGGCGGCGCGCATGCGGGCCGGCGGCGCCGCGGGCCGACCGGCGCTGCTGAACGACCCGGGGCGCAGCGCAGCCGACGAGGTCTCCCAGCTGTACGAGCAGCGCGACGGGCTCTACCGCGAGCTGGCCGACGCGGTGGTCGAGGTCGGGGACGCGCAGCAGGGTCGGATCCTGTCGGCGGTGACCGCTGCGTGGGGCATCGGCTGAGCGGGAGGGCGGGAGCGCCGCGGGACGGGTCGGCGGGGGGGTGTGGGATGGGGGCCTGGCTCAGGCACGGCCGGGGTCGGGGGGCGCGGGGGGGGCGGGGGGGACGGGGGGTGTGGCGGAGGAAGTCGGTGTCGAGGGGGTGGTGGCGGGGGTCGATGTGGCAGCTTGGGAAACAGCCAGCGCTTGGGCGCGCTGGGTCTCGGCCATGATCTGCACGGCCATGGCGTGCTGGTCGGGGTCCTGGAGTGTCTGCGAGATAGAGGCCAGGGCGCGGGCGGCCAGGGCGTGGTCCTGGAGCCTGCGCAGGGCGATGACGGCCAAGAGCAGGCACACGCGCGGCTGCTCCTTGTCGTGGGGGAAAGTCCGCAGGAAGAGCGCGTAGACATCGGCGGCGTCGGCGTGGCGCTCGGCCTGGACCATGGCCCCGGCCATCTCGAGCATCTGCCGGCGGCTGAGCGAGGCGGATGGCGGCGGGCCGGGCTGGCGCGGCCACTGGGCCAGGAGCGCCGCGTAGCGCTGAGCAGCGGCGGTCAGATCGCCGGCGGCCATCGCCGAGGCGACGGCGGCGCGCTCCAGGGACTGCGGCTGGGTCAGGGCGGGGTGATCGTGCCGGCTTGCGCGGTCGGCGGGGGTGGGGGCGGGGGTGCGCAAGGAGGATCGCGCGACGCGCGCGGGGATGGGATCGCGGGCCAGGCCCCTGGTGGCGGCGAGCAGCTCGCGGCGGCGGCGGTGCTGCTTGATGGCGTAGTAGAGGTCCCATTCCTCACGCCGCAGGGCCCCGGTGGCCAGCAGGAGCATCGCCAGGCCGATGCCGAAGGCGTAGCCGCCCAGGTGGGCCTGGTAGGCGACGCCGCTGTCGCCCAGGCCCAAGAGCCAGAGGTCCTTGGCGATCGAGCCGGCCACGAACCAGAGCGAGGGGATCGAGTAGGCGCCGATCAGGAAGAAGAAGAGCACGACGCGCACGTTGGTGCGCGGGAAGAGCACCATGAAGGCCCCGGCCACCGCGGCGATGGCCCCCGAGGCGCCGACCATCGGGGCCGGATCGAAGAGGTACTGGGCCAAGGCCGCGGCGACGGCGCCGGCCAGGTAGTAGGCCAGGTAGCCGGCCCGGCCGAGGCGGTCCTCAACGGCCGGACCAAAGACCCAGAGGAAGGCCATGTTGCCCAGGAGGTGGAACCAGTCGGCGTGGAGGAAGGCGTAGGTCAGCAGGCCCGTCGAGAGGGGGGACTTGGGGTCGAAGAGGCACGCGGCCAGCACGCCGTCGGCCGACTGCGGGTCGCGTGCGCGCACCGCGTTGAGCGCCAGGTGCACGACGATGTTGACCGCGATGACGGCGTGGTTGACCAGGACGGGGCGCTGCTGAGGGCGGTCGGTGCCCAGGGGGATGAACACGCTGGAGCATACAGCGCGCCGACCGGGAGCGTGGGCGCGATGGCGCCGGCTGTGTGGGCCGCGGCGCGGCGGGTTCTATAGTCGCTCACGGTGGCCGGCCGGGGCGGGGAGTCGGGGGACGTGCGCCCGGGCGGCACCTGAGCAGGGGTCATTGGACATGCCGACGGCGCACAAGGGACTGGAAGGGATCGTGGCGGCGCAGACGCGGCTGTCGTTCATCGACGGCGAGAAGGGCGTGCTCGAGTACGTCGGCATCGACATCGACGCGCTGGCGCGCCTGAGCACGTTCGAGGAGACGACGTACCTGCTCTGGAACGGCCGGCTGCCCACGCGGGACGAGCTGGGCGTGTTCACGGCGGACCTGCGCTCGCGCTACGCGCTGCCGGCGGGGGTCCACCAGCGGATCGCGTCGCTGCCGCGGGGGGCCCAGCCGATGCACGTGCTGCGGACGCTGGTGTCGTCGCTGGCGCTGGACGACCCGAGCCCCAACAGCAACGACGCGGCCTCGGCCCGCCAGAAGTCGATGGACGTGCTGGCCCGGATGCCGGCCCTGATCGCGGCGTTCGACCGCTCCCGGCGCGGGCTGGCGGCGGTGGCGCCGCGGGCGGACCTCTCGTTTGCGGCCAACTTCCTGACGATGCTCAACGGGGCCGAGCCGACGCCGACCATGGCCCGGGCCTTCGACGCGTGCATGATCCTGCACGCCGACCACGGGCTGAACAACTCCACGTTCGCGGCGCGGGTGGTGATCTCGACGCTCTCGGACGTGTACTCGGCCCTGACGGCGGCGCTGGGCTCGCTGCGCGGGCCGCTGCACGGGGGGGCCAACGAGGACGTGATGCGCATGCTCGGCGAGATCCCGTCGGTCGAGGCCGCCGAGGGGTACGTGCGCCAGAAGCTCGAGGGCAAGGCCAAGATCGCCGGCTTCGGCCACCGGGTCTACAAGGCCTACGACCCGCGGGCCACGTACCTCAAGACCCTGGCCAAGCAGCTGGCGACCGACACGGGCAACATGGGGCTGTACGAGAAGTCGCAGGCCATCGAGGGGGTGATGCTGCGCGAGAAGGCGGCCAAGGGGATCTATCCCAACGTCGATTTCTACTCGGCCACGACGTACCACTGCATCGGGCTTGCGCTGGACCTGTTCACGCCGATGTTCGCCATGTCGCGCATCGCCGGGTGGGCCGGGCACGTCATCGAGCAGCTTGCCGACAACCGGCTCTACCGGCCCGACGCGGAGTACACCGGGCCGCACGCGGTGGCGTACAGGCCCATCGCGGAGCGGTGAGCCGGGCTTTTCAGCGGGCCAGGAGGATCAGCACGTCCTCCAGGACGGCCTGCGCCTCGGCTGAATCGCCCAGGGGCTTGGGGGAGATGGCCAGGCCGATGCCGTCCTGGTCGGTGGAGGCGTTGATCTCAAGGTCCTCGTGCGGGAACTGGCCGGCGTAGCGCCCGATGATGCGGGCGTGGTGCTCGCTCGCGGTTCGGCCGACGACGACGTAGCCACGGCGGAGCAGCACGCGCTCGGCGGCGGCAGCGACCTGGAGGACGGTCAGCTCGGCGGTGGTGCGCTGGTCGGGGGAGACGAGCGGGAAGGTGACAAAGAGCGTCCCCAGGACGTACTGCGCCCGCAGGCCGGACTGGCCGACCGCAAAGGGCGGGGGCGCCTGGCAGGCCCACGGGCCCAGCGACGCCGCCAGCAGGAGCGCAGCTGCGGCGCGGTGGCGCAGACGCGGCGCGCTGGCGAGCAAGCGCTTGGGTGAGCCTGGGCGCAGCAGCATGGGCAGTAGATCGGCCGGGCGGACCGGCGGGCATCAGCGGGCGTGGGCTGGCCGTCAGCGGGGTCGGGGGACGCGGGGAGTCGCGGGGGGACAAATGAGCGGTCGGGGGTCGGGGGTCGGGGGGGTTTGGTATCATCGGCGCGGGCAAGGTCGGCAGGGGCAAGGCCAGCGCCTTGCAGCCCGGACGGATACACATTCAGGGAGCGACCGATGCGCGTGAGGACGATCGTCGTGGGCGCAGCGTGCGTGCTGGGCGTGGCATGGATGGCGGGCATGGCGGGCATGGCTGCGGCCGGGGCCGGTCGCCAAGGCCAGGGCTCCGGCGCAGCGACGGACGCCCCCACTCCCCCCACTCCCCCCACTCCCACCACACCCACCACACCCCTCACTCCCCCCGTGGCCCCGGTGCGCCCAGCGGGGCCGGCTGGCGGCAGCGGCGCGCTGGGGCGGGGCGCCGAGCGCGTCAGGCTGATCCACTGCGGCACGCTGCTTGCTGTCCCGGGCCAGGCGCCGGTCAAGAACGTGACGGTCGTGGTGCGCAGCGGGGTGATCGATCGCGTCGCCGAGGGGTTCCTGAGCACCCTGGACGGGCAGCCGACGGAGGTTGTGGACCTCAAGGACCGCTTCGTCATGCCCGGGCTGATCGACTGCCACACGCACATCACCGGGCAGTACACGCGCGACGTGCGCCTGCGCGGCGTCACCGAGACCGACGCCGACGCGGCGATCATGGGCGTGGTGCACGCCGAGCGGACGCTGCGCGCCGGGTTCACCACGATCCGCAACGTGGGCTCGTCGGGCGACGCGGCGTTCGCCCTGCGGGACGCGATCAACGCGGGGCTGGTGATCGGGCCGCGCATCCTGGAGGCGGGCGAGTCGATCAGCCCGACCGGCGGGCACTCCGACGGGACGCTGGGGTACCGCGACGACCTCTTCGGGCTGCCCGGGGCGCGCGAGGGGATCGCCGACGGGGCCGACGCCTGCCGCCAGGCGGTGCGGGCGCAGGTCAAGCGCGGCGCGGACGTGATCAAGCTCACGGCGACCGGCGGCGTGCTCTCCAACACGGCCCAGGGGCTCGAGCAGCAGTTTTTCGACGACGAGCTGGCGTCGATCGTCCAGACGGCGCACCAGCTGGGCCGCAAGGTCGCCGCGCACGCGCACGGCGCGGCGGGGATCAAGGCCGCCCTGCGCGCGGGGGTCGACTCGATCGAGCACGGGACGTATATCGACGAGGGGGCGATCGCGCTCTTCAAGGAGAAGGGCGCTTACTACGTGCCCACGATCCACGCCGCCCGCTTCGTGGGCGAGCGCGCGCTCGAGCCGGGGTTCTTCCCGGCACCCGTGGTGCCCAAGGCCCTGGCGGTGGGGCCGCAGATCCAGCAGGCCTTGGCCAGGGCGTACAAGGCCGGCGTCAAGATCGCCTTCGGCACCGACGTGGGCGTGGGCGAGCACGGGACCAATGCGCTCGAGTTCGTGTACATGACCGAGGCCGGCATGACCAACATGGACGCGATCGTGTCGGCGACGGTGCACGCGGCGGACCTGTGCGGCATCGCCGACCGGGTCGGGACCGTCGAGGCGGGCAAGCGCGCCGACATGGTGGCGTACACCGGCGACCCGCTGGCGGACATCCGCGTGCTGCTGGGCCGGCCGGTGGTGATCCGCGACGGGGCGGTGCACCGGCCGCGCTGAGCGGGGGGCCTAGGGGCGCGGGTGGCAGGCGCGGTGCACGCTCTTGAGGCGCGTGCGGTCCACGTGCGTGTAGACCTGCGTGGTGGCGATGTCGGCGTGGCCGAGCAGCTCCTGCACGGCCCGGAGGTCGGCCCCGCCCATGAGCAGGTGGGTTGCAAAGGAGTGACGCAGCACGTGGGGGTGGACCCGGCCCAGGCCGGCGGCGCGGGCGTGCTTGGTCACGATGGCCCAGACGGCCACGCGGTCGAGCGGGCGGCCGGCCCGGGAGAGGACCAGGGCGCCGCGGTCGCGGCTGTCCGGGGGCGGGCGCAGGAGCCGGGGGCGGGAGTCGGCCAGGTACCGATCGACGGCGGCCCGGGCCGGGGCGCCGATCGGGACCAGGCGCTGCTTGTCGCCCTTGCCGGTCACGATCACGACGCCCAGCGTCGGCTTGAGGTCGTCAAGGGCCAGCGCGCAGACCTCCGAGGCGCGCAGGCCGCAGGCGTAGAGCAGCTCGAGCACGGCGGCGTCGCGCAGGTGCAGCGGCAGGGGCCGGGGGTCGCGCTTGGTGGGCGCGGGCGGGGCCAGGGCGGGCGAGGCCAAGAGCTGGCGCACCTGCCTCGGTGAGAGCACGCCGGGGAGCTTGCGCCAGCGCGTGGGGCGGTCGAGGGCCTCGGTCGGGTCGCGGGCGATCAGGCCGGTGGTGGCCAGGAAGCGGAAGAAGACCTTGAGCGTGGCCAGGTGCCGAAGCACGGAGGTGCCGGTCATCTGGCGCTGGGAGCGCAGCGCGGCCAGGTGCGCGGCCAGGTCGGCGGGCGTCAGGGCCGGGGCCGCTGAGGCGACCGAGCCCGGGGCGATGCCGATGTCGCCCAGGAGGTCGCGCAGGTCGCGGGAGTAGGCCAGGAGCGTGTTGCGGGCCAGGCCGGCCTCGTAGCGGAGGTAGTCCAAGAACGCGGCCACGGCTGGGTCGGAGGCGTAGGGCCCCACGGGCGCGGGCGCGGCGCGGGATCGCGTTGGCACAGCGGAGCGGCGAGCGCGGGGCACAGTGGGAGCAGATCGGCCATCGGCGGGCGTGGGCTGGAACCGGGGCCGGCCTGACGCGAGAACGGCCTGACGCGAGGAACGGCGTGACGCCAGGGACGAAGGGATGAGGGGACGAGTCGCACAAAGGAAAAACGCCCCGGGGAGTGCCCGGGGCGCTGGGTCGAATGGTCTACAGGTCGGCCGGGGTCAGCCGGGGGGATTAGCCGAGCAGCTGAAGGGCCGACTGGGGCTGCTGGTTGGCCAGGGCCAGGGAGTTCTGGGCCGCGGCCTGGAGGATCTGGTTGCGGGTCAGGGCGGCGGTCTCAGCGGCGAAGTCCGCGTCGCGGATGACCGACTCGGCGGCGGCGGTGTTCTCGAGCGAGACGCCGAGGTTGCGGACGGTGGCGCCGATGGTGTTGCGCTGGAAGGCGCCCAGCCGGCCGCGGAGCGAGGAGACCTGGGCGATGGCCTCGTCGATGACGCCGCCGGCGCCGACGAGGTTGCCGTCGACGACGTTGAAGCGGTTGCCCGAGGCCAGCTCGGAGAGGAAGCCGGCGTCGGAGTTGCCCAGGTTGCGGGAGGCGACGTTCTGGATGCCCAGGGCGACGCGGCCGGAGGCGTTGACGCGGGAGCCGATCTGGAACTCGGCGCCGCCGCCGGTGATGGTGAAGGCGTTGACGGCCG
>PNJV01000061.1 GCA_013822085.1 Isosphaera sp.
GGGCCGACGGTCAGCGGCGGGGTGCAGACGCGCTCGCCGGCGAGCGTCACGGAGAGCGCAAAGTAGCGGACCGTGCCCGCGCTGCCGATGACCGAGTCGGTCAGGCGCAGGTTCCAGGTGCCCTGGGCGTCCTGGCCGTCGAACGCCGAGAGCAGGCCGTCGGGCCGGTAGGAGCTCGACCACGGGTTGCCCGTGGAGCTGATGGACGAGATGCTCGTGGACGCCTCGTCGCTGAAGAAGGTGTTGCAGAAGTTGTTGCCCGAGTTGCTGGACCCGCCGGGGCGTGCAAAGAGGGTCACGCTGGTGCCCGCTGGCGAGATCAGCGAGGCGCTCAGGTCGCCCACGAACCCGTGCGTGAGGCCGACGGTCGTGCTGCTGGTGGAGGTCGAGCAGGTCGTCGCCGACGGCGCGCGGGTGAAGCGGAAGTCCAGGTCGAGGATCTCGCCGCCGGTGGGGATGGTCAGCGGGATCGTCACGCCGGTGAGGTTGCCGTCGGGGATGGCCACGGCCGAGCCGGCGTAATTGAAGACGACGGGGGCCTGCGCCGGGCCCGGGGCGCCGGTCTGCACGACGATCGGCGGGGTGACGAAGGAGTCATCGGGCGACGAGATGCTCAGGACAAAGGAGATCGGCGCGCCGCAGGGGTGGTCTTCCGAGAGCGAGAAGACGACCGGGTCGGTCGCCGAGAGCGAGCTCTGGGCCCCGATGGGCGCGAAGGTCGCGGTGTCGGTCACGACGGTGGCCGTGGGGGTGAGCGAGACGGCCTGCACGGTCACGCCGCCGGCGATGCCGCCGCCGTTGTTTGCCACGGTCGGGTAGAAGGCGATGGTCGTCTCGCCGGGGTCGGCAAAGCCGCTGGAGTTGCCGTTGTCGCGGTCGTCGGCGATCTGCGTGCCGGCCAGGGCCAGGTCCACGGCGGGGATGATGCGAAACGGGCGGGAGATGTTGAAGAAGTAGTTGTCGGTGGGGTCGACGCGGACGCGGGCGCTGCCGGCCGAGATGTTGGGGACCGTGACGACCTCGGAGCCGTCGTTGGGCGTGGACTCGATGAGCGTGATCGGGTAGGTCAGGCCGTCGTCGGTCGAGAGCCTGATGCGGACGCTCGCGGCGTTGATGGGCGAGAGGTTGGTGCCCGCGACGTTCCAGGTGACGGTGGTCTGCTGCGAGACCGTCTGGTTCTCAGCCGGCCCGGTGACCGTGAAGGGGGCCCCGGTGTTGACGACGTTGAGGACCACGCCGCCCGAGCCCCAGCCGCCGGTGCCGTCGGGGCGCTGGTCGCGGACGGTCAGGCGCAGGGGCAGCTGCGCGCGGGCCACCGTGGGCAGGCGGTCGGACTGGTCGAAGGTGTTGAGCCGCACGACCTCCATGCGCGGGAAGGTGCGCGTGGGGCTGGTGATCGGCGCGCGCGAGCGGAAGAGCGGGATGCGGCCGTCGTCGGGCGTGGCCAGGGTCGCGGCGTTCGGCGGAGGGTTGCCGAAGCGCTGCTCCCAGGCGTATGTCAGCGGGTTGCCCTCGGGGTCCACGGCCGAGCCGGTCAGCTCGAAGGGCGTCCCGGTCGGGATCGATCGCGCCGGCGGGACGGTCACGGTGGGGAACTGGTTGGAGCTGGGCACCGACGAGTCGGCGCACGCCGTGCCGTTGATGTGGTTGCGGATCTGCTCCAGCGAGATCGAGTGGTAGTACAGGTCGGCGATGTTGGCCACGTTGTCCGTGCTGCACAGGCCCGCGTAGGACATGATCGTCGTGCCCGAGCCGGGCTCGACCGATGACGTCGAGTCGCGGTTGTCCGTGCACGAGCCCAGCGACGAGTTGAAGCTGTGCCGGGCCCCGAACTGGTGGCCCACCTCGTGGGCAAAGACCGCGAACGTCAGCGGCGCCGATGGCCCGAACTGCGACGCCGTCATCGCGCGGCCCTTGGAGAAGTCCGAGCAGACCGAGCTGAGCGACGCCACGCCGCCGCCGCCGGTGGCCAGCGCGTGGCCGATGTCGTAGTTGGAGAACCCGACGGCCCCGTCCAGCACGGCCTGGTTCTGATTGAGCACGGCCGTGTTGTCCCCGTTGGTGTACGGGTCCGTCGCGCCGTTGGTGAAGATGATCAGGTCGTTGTTGGGCACCAGCTGGAGGCCGACGGAGCTCTCACGCCGGTACAGCGCGTCGAGCTGGTTGACCAGCGACGCGACCGAGGCCAGGCCCGTGGCCACGGTGCCGCCGGTGGACGCGGTGAACTCGCCGGTGGCCGCCACGGCCATCGAGTACACGCGCACCGTGGCGCCGACGTTGTTGGCGGTGAGCGCCTGGGGTTGCTCAGCGGGGGGGGCGTGGTCGGCGTGGTCGGCGTTGGTCTCGCAGCGCCACAGGTGATCGACCGGCAGGCCCTGGCCCGTGTAGGCCACCGCAAAGTCGGGCGTGTTGACCGAGTACGGGCTCAAGAACGACATGAACTCCCCGCCGCGGATCGAGCCGCTCACGCCGCGCGGCGTCACCTCGAACCGGGCGGTGAAGCCCGGGTCGTCCAGGCTCACCGCGTCGAACGTCTCGATCTCGGGGTACTTGGCCGCCAGCGCCGGCGGCAGGATGCTCGTGCGGCGCACCGCGAAGCGCTGCGCGGTGCCGTCGCCCAGCGGCAGGTACACCACCGGCGCGGGGGCCTCGAACCCCGCCTCCATGGCGGGCGCGGCCACCAGCTGCTGGCGCAGCGCGCCCAGGTCGACATAGAACGGCAAGTAGTCGCTCGGCCGCGTGTCGGCCATGCCCTGGACCACATACTCAGGGAGGGCCTCGATGAGCGTGAACGGGCCGCTCAGCTCGGCGGCCTGCACGCCGAGGCTCCGCCGAGCCAGGCGCGGCGCGGCGTCGTCGTGCGCGTGACCGTGCCCATCGGCGGCGTGGTTGACCTGGGGCTGGTTCTGACTCAGGGCGCTGCTGGATCCGGCACCCATGAGCAGCGCCGCCACCGACACGGCTAGCGCCGACCCGAACGAATATGCCATAACTGGCTCTCCCGTGGTCCCGGAGAATACCGGGCGATTGATGCTTTCTTTGTACCACAAACTCGCGCGCTGTGCAGCAAATCGTGTCCGAGAAGCTCAGGAAATTCCCAAACTCAACGCATTTCTTTGAACTTCTCTCACCAGAGGCCCACGCGCAGCCCCGCGGCGCAGGGGGATCCCCGCGGGCGCTGCGCGCCAATTCGTTCATTCCGCCCAAGGTCCGCGGTGCCCGCCACGGCCTGCGGTGGGATCGCGGCGCACGCTGCGGCCGCTACCGTTGGTCCCGATGACGCCACAGGTTCAGCTCCAGGTCCACGCCCTCACCGATCGCGCCACGCTGCCGGCGTACCAATCCGCGGGGGCGGCGGGGCTCGATCTCCACGCCTGCTTGCCGCCGGGCCAGGTGCTTGGGCTGGCGGTGGGGGCGATCGCGCTGGTGCCCACCGGGCTTGCGCTGGCCATCCCCGAGGGCTACGAGGGCCAGGTGCGCGCCCGCAGCGGGCTGGCCGCCAAGCACGGCATCGGGCTGCCCAACGGCGTGGGCACGATCGATTCGGATTACCGCGGCGAGCTGCGCGTGGCCCTCATCAACTGGGGCTCGGAGCCCTTTGCCATCGAGCACGGCATGCGTGTGGCCCAGCTGGTCATCAGCCCGGTGGTCCGAGCCGAGGTGCGCCCGGTCGGGGCCCTTGATCAGACCGTCCGCGGGCAGGGGGGCTTTGGCAGCACCGGCCTGCACGCTGCCCGGTGACCGCTGGCGCGCTGGGGCCCGGCTGGGCCGGTCGGCGCAGGTCGCTGGCGTGTCCGTTGGAGCGGTGCTGGGAAGGCGTGATCGGATAATGTTTGGAATATGATGTGCCCGGAGCGGTCGAGGGACGGATTCCCAAGGAACACACCGGCATGACACAGCTTCGCACGGCGGCGATCGAGACCCCCACGGGGGCGCACGCGGGCAACGGAGTGCCGGGATCGGGCGCCGCCCCTGCGTCGCAGCCGCGGACGTGGAACGACCTCAAGGAGCCCCGGCGGGCGGTGATCCCCGAGGGCCTGTGGCTGCGCTGCCCCAGCTGCCAGGGGATGATCTATCGCAAGCAGCTGGAGACCAACCTCCACTGCTGCCCGGACTGCCAGCACCACTTCCGCATCGGGGCGCGCCAGCGGATCGACCAGCTGACCGACCCGGGCACGTTCGAGCCGCTCTTTGAGGGCCTCTCGCCCGCCGACCCGCTGGGGTTTGTCGACCTCAAGACCTACGCCGAGCGCGTGCGGGCCGAGCAGGGCAAGTCCGGCTCGCTGGACGCGTGCAAGGCCGGGGTCGGGTTCATCAAGGGCCGGCAGGCGGTGCTGACGGTGCTCGATCTTGAGTTCATGATGGGCTCGATGGGCTCGGTGGTCGGCGAGATCGTGACGCGGTCGATCGAGGCGGCGGCGCAGCGGCGGCTGCCCCTGATCCTGGTCTCGGGCTCCGGCGGGGCGCGGATGCAGGAGGCCGGCCTGTCGCTGATGCAGATGGCCAAGACCTCGGCGGCGCTGGCCCGGCTGGACAGGGCCGGGGGGCTGTTCATCAGCGTCCTGACGGACCCGACCACCGGGGGCGTCACCGCCAGCTTCGCGATGCTCGGGGACGTGATCCTCGCTGAGCCGCGGGCGCTGATCGGCTTCGCCGGGCCGCGCGTGATCCAGCAGACCATCCGCCAGTCGCTCCCCGAGGGCTTCCAGAGATCCGAGTACCTGCTCGAAGCGGGGATGGTCGATCGCGTGGTGCCGCGGGCGCAGCTGCGCAACGAGGTGGCCCGGCTGATCGACTACGCCGGCATGTGAGCGGTCCTGCGACCACGGGAGGCTACAAGGGGGGCGGGGGATGGGGGGATGGGGGGGTGTCGATGGCGGGTCTGTGGCAGCGGTGTGCGGCTGGGGTGCTGGCGGGGGCGGCGGCGGGGCTGCTCTACGTGCTCTCGTTCCCGGATCACACCAACCAATGGTGGTCGTGGGGGGCGCTGCTGGTGCCGGCCCCGCTGATGGCCCTGGCTGTGTGGGTCGCCCGGGGCCAGGGCGGCTCCAAGTCCGGCCGGCGTCGCTGGCTCGCCCGGCTGCTGTGGGACGCGGGCCCCGCGCTGGGCGCGACGCTGGGCGTCCTCCCGGCGTGGCTCTATCTGCACTGGTTCGTGCGGCTGATCACGCCGGCGGGGTACCCGGCCCTGGTGGTGTATCTCTCGGCCTACGCGGGGGTGTACGTCTGGGCGCTGGCGCTGGTGGCGCGGGCGCGGCGCGACGCGGCGGTCGCGTCGGCGGTGCCGGGCACGGGGGCTGACGCGGGCGCGGGCACGCCGCTGCGGCGCTGGCGGCCGCCAGTTGCGCTCATGGCCGCTGGCATGTGGCTGGCGCTGGAGTACGCCCGCGGCGAGTGGGTGCTCGGGGGCTACCCGATGTACCTGCTGGGCCACCCGACGATCGAGTGGTGGGGCCCGGCCAACCCGGGGTACGTGCTGGGGGGGTGGTTCGTGTCGCTGGTGGTGGTGACGCCGGCGGCGTGCCTTGCGGCGTGGGCGCTCGGGCGTCGCGAGCGGGCGGCGGCGCTGGTCTTTGGCGGGGCGGTGATGGCGGCGTGCGCCGGGTCGGCGGCGTGGGCGTGGCTGGACGCGCAGCCGGGCGCGGGGGGGGCAAACGCGAGAGAAGTGGCCGGCGCGGGGGGTGCGGGGGGTGCGGGGGGCGGGGCCGGTGCGGGGGGTGCGGGAAAGAACAGCCAGCGCGACCCGACGCGGCGCGTGCGCGTCGGGGTGGTGCAGACCTCGCTCCCGCAGCGGCAGAAGCTCGCCTGGGACATCGGGCAGGCCCAGAGCGACCTGGACCGGTGGCTGCGCCTCAGCGAGCAGGCCGCCCGGGACGAGCGCGGCCCGGTGGACCTGATCGTGTGGCCCGAGACGATGTTCCCGGGGGCGTCGCTGGACGAGGCCTCGGTGCGGACGCTGGCCCAGGAGCGCGTGGTGTGGCGCAGGGTGGACGGCGCGCCGGTGGCGCTGGCGCCGATGGCCGTGGCGCTGTGGGAGGTACAGCGGCAGCTGGGCGTGCCGATGCTCGTCGGGAGCGTGGCCCACGACGGGCTGCGCGTGCTCAGGGGGGCGGGCGGGGGCCTGTCGCTCGGGTGGGAGGCGCGCACCAACAGCGTGATCCTGCTGCGCGGCGGGCGCCAGGCGGGGCGCTACGACAAGCGCCGGCTGATGCCGTTCGGGGAGTACGTGCCGGTCGCCTGGCGGTTTCGCGCGGTGCAGGACGCGCTGGCCGGCTTTGGGGCAGCCGGGATGCGGATGGACCTGGACTTCGGGGCCCGGCAGGGGGTGATTGGGCTCGAGCTAGAGACCGGCCCCGAGCAGGAGCGGCCGCGCGGCGTGCTGCGCGTGGCGGCGCCGGTGTGCTTCGAGGTGACCTACCCGAGCACCACCGCGCGGCTGGCCGGCGGTCAGGAGGGCAACGGCCCGGGCCGCGCCTCGGAGGGGGCCGGCGCGGGGGCGGCTGGGCCGAGCGGCGGGCACCGGGGTGTGGCCGACCTGATCGTCAACCCGAGCAACGACGGGTGGTTCATGGATTGGGACCTGGGCAAGTGGCAGTTCCTGCTCGTGGCGCGCTGGCGGTGCGTGGAGCTGAGGCGGCCGATGGTGCGCGCAGCCAACACGGGCGTGTCAGCGGGGATCGACCGGTTCGGGGGCGTGGTGAGCACCGCGGTGCGCGGGCCGGGCGGGGAGCTGGTCGGGCCGATCGACGCTGAGGGGGTGCTGATCGTGGAGCTCGATGTGCCGGCTGAGGGCGGCGGGCTGAGCCCCGCGGCGCGTCTGTGGGGGGGCAGCCCGGTGGGGTGGGCTGCGGTGGTAGTATCGTGCTACGGCCTGATTGTCTCTGGCGGGGGCGTGGTTCGCGGGGTGGGCGCCAGGAAGCCCGGGGCGGTCGGCACGGGGCGGTGAGGGGGGCGGCGGCGGGGGGTTGGGGGGCGGGTTGGGGGTGTGCAGTGGAGACGGTGATGCAGCGACAGCAACGGACCGGTCGTGGGCGCTGGTGCGCGGGGCTGGGGGCTGTGGCATGCGGGGGGCGGGCGTGGACAGCGGTGCGCCTGGGTGCGGCGGTGTGCGTGGGGGCGGCGATGGCCGCGGGCGCCGGGTGCGCTGGGGCGGGTGATCGGCGGGGCGGGGCGTCGCTGGTGCCCGACCCGCTGGCCAGCGCGCCGGTGACGCGGTCGGCGACGCGCGAGCGAGCTATTGCGGTCCTGAGCGAGATGGCGCGCAGCCCCAGGCCCGAGGCGCGCGCCAACGCGCTCGAGGCGCTGCTCGAAGCGCCGGCGCGCCTGCGCGAGGTGCTCCCGGCGGGCCTGCGCGACCCGAGCCCCGCGGTGCGGGCGGTGGCGGTGGCTGCGGTAGGGCGGGTGGGCGCCGAGGAGTTCGCGTCGCGGGCGTCGGCGCTGCTGCGGGACCCATCGCCGTACGTCCGGGCGTCGGCGGTCTACGCCGCTGCGCGGCTGCGCCTGCCGGCGGACCAGACGCCGCTGGCGGCGATGCTCGCTGGCCCCGACCTGAACCTGGCCGGGCACGCGGCGTACGTGCTCGGCGAGATCGGCAACCAGTCGGCGGCGCCGGTGCTGCGTTCGGCGGCGCGGCGGGCCTCGCCGCTTGCCGACCGCACGCTGCTGACCAAGCTCGATCTTCAGATCTCCGAGGCGCTGGTCAAGCTCGGCGACAGCCAGGGGCTCGACAGGCTGCGCGCGGCCCTGCTGCCGTACGTGCCGGCGGACCTGGAGGGCGCGGCGCTGGCTGCGCAGATCCTGGGGCAGCTGCGCGACCGCGGGTCGCTGGACTTTTTGGTGCGCCTGACGGACGTGCCCGATCCGGACTCGGGGCCGATGCCCGCGGAGGTGCGCATGGCGGCGGCGCTGGCGCTGCGTCGGATGGGCCTGCCGCGGTCGGGGCCGGCGGTGGCCGACGAGTTCATCGCCAGCGCGCGCCCCACGCTGCGTGTTCAGGCTTTGTTTGAATACGCGGAGGCCGCTGAGCCCCGGATGGCGACCGTCGCAGCCAGGCTGATGGAGCAAGACCCGGAAGAATCGGTGCGGCTGGCAGCGGCAGCGGCGATTCTTCGCATGTTCAACCGGGGCGGTGCAGCCCTGACCGGGGACGGACTCGAATAGAACCGTGGCTGGGTGCGCCCGCGGGCGCTGCTGCGGGCCTGTTCGGCCGGCGGGTTTGACAGGCGTGCAGCGGGTCGGGTATGACATCCGGCCCTGTGGGCCACGGGGAGCGGCGCGTGGTGCGCTGTGCCGGTGGCGGTGGGTGTTGAACGGTGCTCCGCGGCGGGGGCGGGGGGTGCGTGGTGGGGGGGTGGGGGGTGGTTGTCCGAGCGCTCGACCCGACCAACGATGCAGCCCCACGCAGAGCAACCCGGCGACCGATCCTGACCCAACGCCCGGCCATCAACGCCTCAGGCGAGCCGCGCAGAGCCAGCACCAGCAGACACGACGCCCGCAGGGCGCAGCAGATACCAGGAGAACGCAGTGCACATCACCACCAAGATCCTGATCGTCCTGGGCGCGCTGCTGAGCGTGGCCCTGTCGTCGCTGACGATCGCGTACACGGCCAACGCCGACACGCTGCGCCAGCAGATCGACGCCGAGCGGCAGGCCAAGGACACGGCCAACGCCGACCTGTCGCTGGAGCGCACGCGCTCGCAGACCGACCTGGCCGACGCGCGGCAGCGCGCCGAGAACGCCGAGTCGGCCAGGGACCAGCTCCAGTCGCAGATCAACGACCTGATGCAGGAGCGGGCGCGGCTGATCAACGAGGCGGCCCTGGCCAAGCTGGAGGCCGAGCGCATCGGGAACCAGATCCAGTCCCTGGGCTCGACCGCCGAGACGCAGCAGACGCTGCTCAGCTCGCTCAACGAGGAGAACTCGGCGCTGCGCAAGCGGCTGACCGACGGCGCCCAGCGCGAGGTGCAGCTGATCGACCGCCAGAACGAGCTGGAGGGCCAGCGGCAGGTCCTGCAGCAGAACGTGCGGGCGCTGACGGAGCAGCTCAACGAGGCGCGGCTGGCCATCCAGAACGCGCGCAGCGGCGGGAACGCGCAGGGCAACGCCCGGCCGATCGAGGCGCTCTTCGGCCCGCGCGTCGACACCCGCGTGCGGTCGATCGCGCGGGCCCCCAACGGCGACGAGCTGGTCACCATCGCCGCGGGCTCGGCCTCCGGCCTGCGCGAGAACATCAAGCTCACGGTCTTCCGCGACGGTGAGGGCTTCTTGGCCAACCTGATCCTGACGCGCGTGGACATCACCGAGTCCGTCGGCCGCCTCGATAAGCTCGGGCGCGACGTGACCATCCGCGAGGGCGACCTGGTCACCAGCCGCATCGAGTGATCGCCGCTGCCGGCTGCCCCGGCACGCCCACGCCAGCACCCACACCGAACCCACACCCCGCCGCGCAGGCGGCCACGAGGCAAGACCATGGGACAAATCGGCCTGAACCTCCCCGGCGGGCAGATCCGCCGCGGCGCACAGATGAACCTCTACACCGGCCTGCTGCTGGTGGCTGTGGTGGCGCTGGCAGCGGCGTGCGTGATGGTGTACGTGCAGGGCTCCAAGCTGGGCAAGGACGGCTCGGCGATCGGGATCCAGCAGCGCGGCCAGCTCACTTTCAAGCCCTGACCCAGCGGCTGTGTCAGGCCCGCAGACCCGCACGCTCCGTTGGCGGGACGATGATGCCTGACGCGCACGCCGGCGGGCTCATGGTCATCGCGTCGGCCCGCTGGGCCAAAGCGCGGGCGACTGCCCCGCGTCGACCCGCTGGGCACTGGCGAGCCCGTCGCGCACCATCGCCTTGGGACTTGGGAACGGCCCTTGACACGGCCTTGACACGACGCTGGGACGGTCTATCTTTTGGGCCCGGCGTGACGGCCAGGGGAGGCACGCGTCGGCCCGCCGAACGTGCCTGACGCACACATATTGGGGCGGTAGCTCAATTGGTTAGAGTACCGGACTGTCGATCCGGTGGTTGCGGGTTCGAGTCCCGTCCGCCTCGCTTG
>PNJV01000062.1 GCA_013822085.1 Isosphaera sp.
TTCAACCCCGACTGCCAGTGACCCGTCAGCGGATCCACACACGCGTGTACACACATCCGTGTAACTGACGAGCCTTGAGTAACTTCCCAACCCCCCGGCACTCGCCGGGGGGTTTTTCGTTGGGGGCGGAGAGTGGGAGAGTGGGGGCGGCCGCCGCTGAGGCAGCTCGCGGTGTTGCGCAACGTGAACGAGCGCCGAGGGGCGGGCGTGGGGGGTGGGGAGGTGGGGGGTGGGGTACGCGGCAGGTGAGGGCGGGGGTGGGGGTGGGGTCGAGCGCGTGCGCCGCGGGCCCAAACCCGCCGGGCGCCCGTGTCGCTGCGACCGCTCCAGCGGCAGTAGAATCCCGAAACACTCAGACGCTCACGCACCGCACTCCCGAGAGACGACCATGCCGCACATCATCGCTGAGCCCTGCGTCGGCACCAAGGACACCTCCTGCGTCGACGTCTGCCCCGTCGACTGCATCCACCCGACCAAGAACGACCCCGAGTTCGGCAAGGCCGACCAGCTCTTCATCGATCCGAGCACCTGCATCGACTGCGGGCTGTGCGTCGACGAGTGCCCCGTCAAGGCCATCTTCCCGCAGGAGGACCTGCCCAAGGAGTGGGGCAAGTTCGTCCAGCTCAACCTGGACTTTTACAAGAACAAGTGACCCGCTGGGGCCCGGCTGGGGTCTGCGCGCTACTCGCTCTCGCCGCTGGGCCCGCGCCGCTTGGACTTGCGATCGGCCCGCAGCCGCTTGGACTCGAGCCTCCTCCGCCGCGAGCCGGCGGTCGGTTTGGTGGCCTTGCGCGGCGCCGGGGCGACCAGCGCGCTCTCCAGCAGCAGGCGCAGCCGCTCCAGGCACTCCCAGCGGTTGGAGGCCTGCGAGCGCTCGCTCTGGCTGGTGATGACGATCTGGCGGCTGAGCGTCAGGCGTCTGCCGGCGGCCTTGCCGAGCCTGACGCGGGCGTCCTCGGGCATGGCGATCGCGTCGATGGGCACGCGCAGCGTTGCCCGGCTGGAGACCTTATTGACGTTCTGCCCCCCGGGGCCACCCGAGCGCGCGTACTCCCAGCCGATCGCGCCGGCCGGCACCGTCGCGGCGCCCACCGTCAGGCCCCCCGAGCCCGGGGCACGCTCTGGCGATGGCTGACCGCCGGCCGGTCCGTCCGCGGTGTGCATGGCGGATCGTTGGAGCGCGCCGGGCGTCGGGCGATCGGGTAGGCTGGGGCGATGCCGCTTCCGGACTGCGCCTTGCCGACTCGTCGCCGGACCCGCCGCTGGCACAGCGCGGGCCCGGCAAGGACCATAATCGTGTGGACGCCCTGGGCGCTGGCCTGCGCGTCCGCCGCTGCCGCTCCCGCGGCGCCGGCTCCGAGCAGGTGGGCCTCGGGCACCTCGCTGGGCCTCAACGCCCACGAGCTGATCCAGCCCACGCGAGCCGACGGAGCGGGCGACGAACCGCCGACCGCTCCCGGCCCCGCGGGCGGCGCGCCCGGCGACCCAGCTGCGCCCGGCGTTGCGCCGGACCTGACCCCCGATCCCGCAGCGTCCCGCTGGATCGTGCGCTTCCAGCCCCGGCTGTGGTTCGCGGGCCTGACCGGCGAGCTGACCCTGCCCAACACCGCCACCGGGGTGAGCGACAGCGTCGAGCTGGCCGACATCGACCTGAACAACACCGTGCTCAACCCCTCGGGCGAGTTCAACATCCAGGCCGACAAGTTCCTCTTCTCGTTCACCGCGGCCTCGATCCAGACCTCCCGCGGCGCCGCGGCCCCGGCGGCGCTCCAGCTCGGCTCGGTCGCCGCGGCGCCCGGCGACCGGCTCGAGACCGACCTGGAGTTCAACACCCTCCACGCCTCGCTCACGTACAGGCTCCTCGAGCACGACTTCGGCACCGCCGGCCGCACCGTCTTCCGGGCCAACCTCGGCGGCGGCGTGCGCTACACCGAGTTCGACATCCTGCTGACCAACACCACCTCCGGCGGGGCGCTGCGCACCAGCCCCGACTTCTTCGAGCTCCTGGCCGTGGCCAAGACCGAGTTGCAACTGGCCGAGCGCTTCTCCATCGACCTGGAGCTGGCCGCCGGCGGCCTGGCCGACTCGGCCTCCTTCGACCTGACCGTCGGCTTCTCCTGGCGCCCGGTGGACTTCATCGCCGGGCAGATCGGCTACCGGATCCTCTTCCTGACCGCCTCCGAGGGTGACGCAGCAAACTTCGATTTCACGGGCAGCGCCGCGGGCCTCTTCGGCGCGATCGTCGTGCGGTTCTAAGCCGGCCCCCCGGCCCCCCGGCACGATTCCCCTTGACGCGCCCCGCGTGCGGCTGCATACTGACGCTTTGCCCCCTCCCGCCCGGGGCACACCGGGGAGCTCGCCATGGCGACGGTCAACAAGAAAGACCTCATCGCGGCGGTGGCGGACACGACCGGCCTGCCCGCCGCGCGCGTGCGGCTGGTGATCCAGGCCACCCTTGGCCAGATGATCGACACCCTGGCCACGGGCAACCGGCTCGAGCTGCGCGACTTCGGCGTCTTCGAGCCCAAGCGCACCCGCCCCAGGCTGGCCCAGAACCCGCGCACCGGCGTCGGCGTGACCATCCCCGCCCACGGCGCGGTGCGCTTCAAGATGGGACGCATGATGCGCGACCGGCTGGCGGCGCTGGGCGACACGCCCCCCGCCCGCGGGGACGATCGCTCCGCCGACGCCGACCCGACCCAGCGGGCCCCCGTCGTCGTGCTCCCCCGCGCTCGGCCCGCCGCTGAGGCCACGCCCCGCCGCCACGCCCTGATCCCCTCCCCCAACGGCCAGAATCATGAGCACACGATCAAGGGCGCGTCAAAGCTTGACAAAGACGCGCACTAGCGGGCCAGAAATCGCTCGTTTCCAGGCGGTCCTGCCGTTATAGATTCGTCATGCTCGCTCACGCGATCGATTTCCATGTCCACACCCGGGTGAGCCCGGACGGGCTGGACACGCCCGAGGCGGTCGTGGCGCAGGCCAAGCGTGCCGGGCTCAGCGGCATCGCCATCACCGACCACGACCGCAGCCAGGGCTATCGGCGGCTGGTCGCGCTGGGCCTTGCCGACCCGTCGGGGCAGCCGGTGGACGGCTTCTTGGTCGTGCCCGGCGTCGAGGTCTCGTGCGTGGAGGGGCACCTGCTGGTGCTCGGGGCCACCTTCGACGCCGCGGCGGGCGTGCGCGCCCGGGACGTGATCGCGCGGGCACACGACCTGGGCGCCCTGGCCGTGGCGGCGCACCCGATGGACCGCTCGCGCTCGGGCATGGGCGCCGCCGCGATGGACCGCCTGGACCTGGACGGCGTCGAGGCGTTCAACAGCAAGACCCTCGACCGCGCCAGCAACCGGGCCGCGATGCACTACGCCCGGGCCCGCGGCCTGACCGCCCTGGGCGGCTCCGACGCGCACATCCGGGCCGCCGTCGGCCGAGCACACACGCGTGTGAACTGCCCCGAGCTGACCGTCCGCTCGGTGCTCGGGGCCGTGGCCGCCGGTCGCACCGAGGTCGCCCAGGGCCTGCACACGATCGTGGAGGTCGCCCACGCCTGGGCCCGCGGGTGGCTCACGCGGCCCTGGGTCTTTGAGATGTGCGCCCGGGCCGCGGCCAACGCCCGCCGACGCCGCGTGGACGCCGCCCCGCGCGGCCCCGTCCTGGGCGCCGGGCACTGAGGCCCGCGCAGCCGGCCCGGCCCGGCCCCGCGCCCGCGGCTTAGGGCACCAGCTCGATCGCCACGCCGCCCCACGGCGGGATCACCACGCCGGGCTCGTAGCCGCTCAGCTTGCCCTCCACAAGCACGGGCACGCCGGGCCCCTTGGCCCCAGCGGCCTGGCGGGTCAGGACGCCGGCGAGCAGGTCCTGCGCGCTGGCCGCGCCGGGCAGCCCGGTCGCGTCGCTGTCGATGACGAACCCGCGCTTGGGGCTATCCGAGAAGTTGAGCACCACCAGCACCGCCCGCTGCGTGCCCCCGTCCGGGCCGGCCTGGGTGCGGACGAACGCCGCCAGGGCCTTGTCCGAGGCCCGGGCCTGGACAAAGCCGCCGCGCCGGAGCGCCCCGTCGCCGACCCGCAGGCGGATGAGCTTCTTGTACGCCTTGAGGACCGAGTACTCCCACTGCTGCTGGGTGCGCACGTTGGTGCGCTGCGTGTTCTTCTGCGGGTCGCGCCACGGCTTGCCGGTGGTAAACCCGGCCGTGCGCGGGCTGGGCTCCCACTGCATCGGCGTGCGGATGTTCTCGTCGGGCTTGTCGCCGACCATGCCGATCTCCTCGCCGAAGTAGAGGTACGGCACCCCCGGCAGGGTCAGCAGGGCCGCAGCGGCGAGCTTGGCCCGCGCGTCGGCGTCGCTGACGCGCGCGCGGGTCAGCTCGGTCATCAGGCGCGGCTGGTCGTGGTTGGTCAGGAACGTGGCGAACTGGTTGCGCGGGTACGCCCGCCACGACTTGGCCGCCTGGGCGCCCAGCTGGGCCCCGTCCTGGTTGTTGACCGCCCGCACGATGGCGTACGACAGGTCGAACTCGAAGGCGTTGTCCAGCATCCCGCCCACGTACCCAGAGGCCACCTCCGTGCTCGACCACACCTCCCCGACCGTGTACGCGTCGGGGTTGACGGCGGTGTAGTGCTCGAAGAAGCCGCGGAGCCATTCGTAGGTGGCCGGCACGTTCTCCTGCTTCTGGCCCTCCTCGAACAGGTGCCGGATCGCGTCGAGCCGGAACCCGTCGACCTTCATGTCCTTGAGCCAGAAGTCGACCACGTCAAACGCGAAGCGCGTGGCCGCCGGCTGGCGGTAGTTCACGTCGGGCATCTGCCCGGAGAACATGCCGAAGTAGAACCGCGTCACGCCGTCGGTGCCGCGGGCCCGGTGCCACACCTGCTGGTTCCAGGCCCCGCGGTACCCCGGGTCGGTGTCGGCCCAGATGAACAGGTCGCGGTCGGGCCCGGCCGGGTCCAGGGCCCGCTGGAACATCGGGTGCCGGCTGGACGTGTGGTTCAAGACCAGGTCGATGATCACGCGGATGCCGCGCTTGCGGCACTCGTCCATCAGGCGCGCAAAGTCCTCGTTGGTGCCGTAGTCGCGCTCGATCGCTTTGTAGTCGGTGGTGTCGTAGCCGTGGTACGAGGGCGACTCGGTGATCGGCATGAGCCACAGGGCCGTCACGCCCAGGTCCGTGTCCGTGGCGGGGTCGCCGTCGTTGAGATAGTCCAGCTTCTCGATCAGCCCGCGCAGGTCCCCGATCCCGTCGCCGGCCAGGGCCCCAGCGGCGGGGTCGCGCGTGTCGTAGAACGAGCGGACGAAGACCTCGTAGAAGACCGCGTCGTTCCACCACCCCTCGCGCGCCGGGCGGGTGGCGCCAGGGCCGGCCCCGTCGCCAGCGCCGCGCGGCGCGCCGGCGCTGGGGTTGCCCGCGTCGGGGTTGGTCGTCGCCTGGCCCAGCGCCGCCGACGCGCTCAGGAGCGCCAAGGCCGCGCACAGCACGCCACCGATCGCCCCGCGCCGTCGATCCTGCCGCATGGGTCCGCTCCTTGGGGCCGGCCGGCCCACCCCCCCGTCCCGAATATATAGTGTGCGCGTGATCTTCCGCCGGAGCAAACACTCCCGTCGAACCCCGCCGCCCGACGGCCCAGCCGACGCCCTGGCGTCGTCCCCCGCCGAGCCGGCGCTGCGCCAGGACCTGCCCGATCCCAACAGCCCGGTCATCGCCGTGTGCGGGCTGGTCAAACGCTTCGACGGCCGCACCGTCCTGGACGGCATCAACATGGAGGTCTACCCCGGCGAGACGCTGGTGATCATGGGCGCCTCAGGCTGTGGCAAGTCCACGCTGCTGCGCTGCCTCATCGGCTCGCTGCGCCCCGAGGAGGGCCAGATCCGCATGCTCGGGCGCGACATCTGCCACCTGCCCGAGGCCGAGATGGACCTGGTCCGCAAGAAGTTCGGCATCCTCTTCCAGTCCGGCGCGCTGTACAACTCCATGACCATCGCCGAGAACGTCGCCCTGCCCATGGAGCAGCACACCGGCCTGGACCGCGAGATCATCGCCATCGACGTCAAGATCAAGCTGGAGATGGTCGGCCTGCGCGAGCACGCCGACAAGTTCCCCTCGCAGATCTCCGGCGGCATGAAGAAACGCGCCGGCCTGGCCCGCGCCCTGGCCCTCAACCCCAAGATCCTCTTCTACGACGAGCCCTCGGCGGGGCTCGACCCGGTCACCTCGGCCGAGATCGACCGCCTCATCGTGGACCTGACCAAGCAGCTGGGCGTGACCTCCGTGGTGGTGACCCACGAGATGGACTCGGCCTTCACCATCGCCGACCGGATGGTGATGCTCGACAAGGGCCGGGCGCTGCACATCGGCCCGCGGGCCTGGTTCGATCACCTGCGCAAGCTCCCGCAGGCCGAGGCCGAGACGCTCTCGGAGGACCACCGGATCATCCGCCAGTTCCTCCGCGGCGACCCCGAGGGCCCGCTGACGGCGCGGCGATCGCAGGAACGCTTCGAGAGCGACCTGATGGGCAAGGACACCGCCCTGGACGACCGCTCGCGCCGCTTCTTCTTCTGGTAGGGGCGCCGCCGGAGCGGCCCGAGCCACCCGCTGCGCCCCGCGCTACATTAAACCGGTCTCCTCCCAACACAGGCCCCGCCACGCCCCCCGCCACGCCATGGCCACACGCTCGACCACCAACAACATCCTCTTCGGCGCCTTCATCATCGCCGGGCTGGCGATCTTCGTGATGGCCCTGATCACGCTCGGCGGCCTGCGCAACAACCTCCAATCGACCCGCGACTTTGTCGTGCGGTTCTCCCTGGCCGACGGGGCCGAGGGCCTCGACGCCGGCTCGCAGGTCAAGGTCGGCGGCCAACGCATCGGCCAGGTCACGGGGGTCTCGTTCTTCAACGAGCCCGGCACCTCGATCGTCTCGGCCGTGGACGTGCGCGTCTCGGTCGATCGCTCCGTGACGCTCTACCGCAACGCCACGCCCGTGCTCCAGCAGCCGCTGCTCGGGTCCTCCTCGACCATCAACATCTCCTTCGTCGGCGACCCGCGCCTGCTCAACCTCCCCGCCGAGGACCCGGGCATGATCCGCGACGGCGACGTCGTGCCGGGCAGGCTCGCCCCGCCCTCGTTCCTGGCCCAGGCCGGCTACGGCGACGAGCAGGCCGACCAGGTCCGCGTGATCCTCCGCCGCATGTCCGACATCGCCGAGCGCCTCCAGCGCGTCTCGGCGGTCATCGACGGCAGCGCCGAGCCCATCATCGACAACGCCGTCACGGCCACCGACGATGTCCGCCAGATCACCTCCACGCTGCGCCAGGGCGCCGCCCGGTGGTCGCCGCGCGTGGACTCGATCCTGGCCGGCGCCGACGACGCCACGGCCCAGCTCCTGCTGCGCATCAACGAGTTCGAGCCGGTCATCCGGGCTGCGCGCCTCACCGCCGACCTGGTCCAGGGCCGGCTCGATTCCATCCTGCGCAACGCCGACGAGCTGACCCAGCGCGTCAGCACCGACCTCTACGACCGCGTGGCCCGCACCATCGGCAGCGCCGAGCGCTCCCTGGCCCAGGTCGAGTCCCTGTCCATCAACCTCAACGGCGCCGCCGCCGAGTCCCGGCCCGTGATCCGCCAGACGCTGGCCAACACCCGCCTGGCCGCAGACCAGCTCAAGCTCTCCCTCATCGAGATCCGCCGCAACCCCTGGCGACTGCTCTACCAGCCCAGCCGCAAGGAGCTCGAGCAGGAGCTCGTCTTCGACGCCGCCCGGGCATACTCCAGCGCCGCAAGCGACCTGCGCGCCTCCACCGCGGCCCTCGAGGGGCTCCTCTCCGACGCCGCCAACACCGGGCGACCGGCCGACCCCGCCCAGATCACGCAGATCACCGACCGCATCAACGAGCACCTCCAGCAGGTCGATTCGTCGCAGCGCGCCTTCCTGGACCGGCTGCTCCAGCGACCCCCCACGCAGCCGCCGACCCGCTCGGGCGCCGCGCAGGCCGGCTCACGCTGAGCCCGCGCCGGCCCCGCCCCGACACAGGCTCCCCGCAATGGCCCACGCGCACCACCCCCCCCACCCCCAGCCCGCCCCGACACAGCCTCCGCCGGCGCCCGCCGCGGAGGACCGCTACGCACAGTTCCACGCCTTCCGCGCCAGGCTCAACGAACGCATCCTCGGCCCCAGCGGCGGCACGCTCGTCACCAAGCGATTCTTCACCCTCGACACCCAGACCTACCAGCCCGGCGCCCTGGACGTCAAGACCAAGGAGCTCCTGGGCCTGGTCGCAAGCGCCGTGCTGCGCTGCGACGACTGCGTGGCCTATCACATCGATCAGTGCATCAAAGAGGGCTGCTCCGACCAGGAGCTCTGGGAGGCCCTGGACATCGCCCTGATCGTCGGCGGCTCGATCGTCATCCCTCACCTGCGCCGGGCCATCGACTTCCTCGACCAGGCCCGCCTGCACGACCGGGCTCGCCTGGCCGGCCCACCCGCCTGACCTCACCCGCCTGACCCCGCCCGCCCCAACACGCGCCCGCCCCGCGCAGGGCCCCGCGGCCCAATACCCTCGCGCGTGGCCCAGCACGCCGACCCCCATGCAGCCCGCGACGCGGCGTCGCGCATCCTCCGCCGGCTCCGCGACGCCGGGCACACCGCCTACTTCGCCGGCGGCTGCGTCCGCGACGAGCTCCTGGGCCTGCACCCCACCGATTACGACATCGCCACCGCTGCGCACCCGGGGCAGGTCGCGGCCCTCTTCCCGGGGACGCACGCCGTGGGCGCCGCCTTCGGCGTGGTGCTGGTGCCCATCGCCCGAAGCCGCGGCTCGGGCGTGGTCGAGGTGGCCACCTTCCGCACCGACAGCGACTACACCGACAAGCGCCGCCCCGACCGCGTCTCCTTCGCCGACGCCCCCGGCGACGCCCAGCGCCGCGACTTTACCATCAACGCCCTCTTCCTCGACCCCCTGGAGCAGCCCGACCCGCTGACCTGCGCCGTCTTCCCGCCCGCCGCCGGCGTCCGCGGCCGGGTCATCGACCACGTCGCCGGCCTGCGCGACCTGGCCGACCGGGTGGTCAGGGCCGTGGGCGACCCCGACGTGCGCCTGGCCGAGGACCACCTGCGGGCCCTGCGCGCAGCCCGCTTTGCCGCTCGGCTGGGGTTCACCCTCGACGCGCCCACGGCAGCAGCGATCACCCGGCACGCCCGCCAGCTCGGCGGAGTCAGCCGCGAGCGCATCGGCCAAGAGATCCGCCGGATGCTCCTGCACCCCTCGCGCGCCGACGCGGTGGCCATCCTGACCGCCCTGGGACTGGACGGCCCGACGCTGAACGAACCCGCCCTTGCGCCCGACGAGCCCAACCGACCCGAGCCGCTCTGCCCCACGCTGGCTGGGCTCCCGCCGGCGTGCCCGCTGGCCACAGCACTCGCTGCGTGGATCCTCGACCGCCACGCCCCGCTGAGCCACG